>JAXLTU010000055.1:0-17239 GCA_046329885.1 Bacteroidales bacterium | reverse complement strand
ATTAAGCTCGCCGACCAGAAGTGAGGATCACGACTTAAGCCTAATCCCCAGCACCAGTATATCATCTGTTTGTTCATGACCCGCTTTCCATTCCTCGAGCGCGGCAAGGAGTTTGTTCTTTTGTTCCACGAGGGGAAGTTCGTGGTTCTCAAGCAATAAATCCTTGAACCGCCTTATCATATATCTCTTCGAGGAAGGTCCGCCGAACTGGTCAATGAATCCATCGGTGAAGAGGTAAACAAAATCATCTCCTCCAAGATTGATGGTGTTGTTCGTGAAATCAACCTCCTTGTCAAAATAACCAATAGGTATACGATCAGCCTTAATCTCATCCAGTATCCCGTCGTGAATATGAATAAGTGGATTGAATGATGCAGAAAAATGAACCTGTTTCATTAACATGTCGAAGCAAATCACTGAACCTTCAATTCCATCCTTGATGGTACCCAGGTAACCCTTCTGGCCCAGTGAACGGATCAGTTTTCTCCTTATGGATTCAAGTATCATATCAGGCCTTAATATTCTTTCGCCAAGAACGGTCTCGTTAAGAAAGGCCACTCCAAGTGTGCTCATCAGGGCTCCCGGTACCCCGTGCCCCGTGCAATCCATAACAGCTATGATGACAAGATTATCGACGCAGGTAAACCAGTAGAAATCACCGCTAACGATATCTTTGGGCTGAAACAAAATAAAATGTTCAGGAAGTATGTCATTGAAAGCTTCCGAGGTCCTGAGCAGGGCATCCTGTATATTCTTGGCGTATTCAATACTGGCACGTATATTCCGGCTTTTCTCCTCGATCTCCTTGAGATATTCAGCCAACCGGTCGCGCGAACGTTTTATCTCTATGTGAGTTCTTACCCTTGCGAACAGTTCGCTCTGGATAAATGGCTTGGTTATATAATCGACTGCACCTGTTTCAAATCCCTTTATGATACTCTCGTGGTCTGTTTTTGCCGTGATAAAAATTACCGGCAGATCCTTACGGTAAGGATCGGACTTGATAATAGTACAAACCTCGTACCCATCCATCTCGGGCATCATTATATCGAGAAGAACCAGGTCAAAATCTTTCTTATCTATCCATTCAAGCCCTGATTTTCCATCGAGAGCGAACTCGACCACGAAACCTTCGTTCTGAAGGAAGCCACCAAGAACCTGCAGGTTCTTAACATTGTCGTCAACAATCAAAATCTTTGATTTTTCCACAGTATGAGGTTTTGCAGTTTTGATAATAGAAGAGTCATTTTGTATATTACCTTATCTTTACCAGATTTTTATGAAACTGTTTCTTCTAGCCATAGTTTTTTTTATCCCGGGAAAGCCTTTTCAAGGTTAATAATAAGCTCAGGATAAGTGCCCAGCAGCCTCAGGATGCCTTCTATATTGAATGAATCCGCGGCATCTGACAACGAATTTCCCAGATCGATCAAAGGCTTAAATGAATGCTTCTCTCCCGTTTCTTTCAGGTCTCTGCCAAACTGCTTAATCTCGCTTATTGGCTGCCTTACCCCGTACTTCTGCCATCGCATCAACAACTCACCCTTCATTGACGAAAGGAGTACCCCGGGTTCCCTCGTATCCTGAATATTTATAGATTGTTCCAGACTTTCTATGTCCGGCGTGCTTTCACTGAATTTAAGATGGCTTGTCAGGACAACATAAAGATCAGATATCCTGACAGGTTTGGTAAGAAGACCTGCAAAATGCTGCTGAAGAATTTCTTCTTTTTGCTGTTTCATTACCTGTGCCGAATAGGCGATTACAGGTATGTCCTTTGTTTTCGGGTTTGATCTGATGAGTTTAAGGAATTCAAATCCGTCCATCTCCGGCATTTTGATATCAGTTATGATCAGATCAATCCCGTTGTTTTCGAGTATTTTTAATGCTTCCTCCCCTCCTCTTGCCTGCATGCATACTATACTGGTTCTGCCAAGGATGTCTGAAATGACATCCCTGTTTTCCTGAATATCATCTACAACCAGAATTGTTGACTTCTCAAATACTACAAAATCTGGATTTATTGCTACAGCGCCTGATTCCATCGCGTAATCTTCAGTGAATTGAACCATTGGTAATCTGACGATAAATGTCGTACCCTTGCCGGCTACTGATTCAAATGAAATCGTTCCATTCATCATCTGAACAAGCCTCTGGGAAATTGCAAGACCAAGACCAGTACCCTCATGGCTCATCTTCCCTTTAACCTGGTAGAAGGAGTTAAATATCTTGCTTTGAGATTCTTCAGGTATACCAATACCAGTATCAGTCACCCTGATTTCAAGTTCGCAGGTTTTATTCCCTCCGGTTATCATTGTCTTGGGACCGTATTTAGTAGTGACATCAAGTTCAACGCTGCCCTTTTCAGTGAATTTGACCGCGTTGCTGAGAAGGTTTAAAATAACCTGCCTCAGCCGGACATCATCAATAAAAATGAAAGGAGGAAGATCCGGGCTTAATTTAGTAGCAAAACGAATCCCCTTTTCCGATGTCTTGAATGCAAATATCCTTTCAAAATCGTGAAAGAAATTATAGCTCCTGACGAACTCCGGATCAAGGTCTAGCTTGCCTGCTTCTATTTTAGACAAATCGAGAATGTCATTTATCAAAGTAAGAAGAGTTTCACCACTCGATTTAATAGATTTAAGATAGTCTCTCTGATTGGTGTCACTAATCATGGATCCCAACAATTCAGAATAACCAATTATCGCGTTCATCGGGGTTCTTATCTCGTGGCTCATATTGGCAAGAAACTCGCTTTTCGCCCTGTTGGCGTTCTCGGCTTCTTTCCTGGCATTTTCCAGCTCAATTTCAATTTTCCTCCTTTCCTCCACCTCCGAAAGAAGGTTTCTGTTGGTCTCGGCCAGTTCGATTGTGCGTTCTGAAATCCGTCTTTCGAGACTGGTGTTAAGTTCGATTATCCTCCTCTCAGTTGCCTTCCTTTCGGTAATATCCTGGGAAACGACCAGGAGGTTCGACATCATGCCCTTTTCATCGTAGATTGGTGAAGCTGACAGGCTATCCCAGTAGTTCTCGCCATTTTTCTTTTTATGTAACAATTCTCCACTCCATTCTTTACCAGATTTTACAGTTTCGACTATCTTGTTGTAGGTCTGCTGTGAAGAAAAACCGCTTTTTACCTGCTTAATGTTCTTGCCGGTAATTTCAAACCAGGTGAATCCGGTTGTTTCAGTAAATGCAGGATTAACGTAAACGATATTTGTATTCAAATCTGTAATAATAACAGCCACGGGACTTTGTTCAATCGCAACAGAAAGCCTTTTCAGTTCAGCATCCGATTTTACCTTATGTGTTATGTCTCTTGATACAGCAACAATCCTGTTATCATCAATAGGAGACAAACGAGCTTCCCAGTAACTTACTTCATCGCCAATTCTCACGGGGTATTCGTAAGTTATGATCTGCTTCTTTTTAATTGCTTCAGCAATGTGCGACATGTGCATTCCCGCCATCTCTTCATCAAAAATCTCTGTTATCTTCCTGCCAATAATTTCCTCTTTTGGCATCAATAATGAACCTTTATTCGAGCAGAATACATCGAGATATTTACCTTCCCTGTCAAAAATGAAGAACAAGTCCGGAAGTGAGTTTATTATTCCATTAAGTGTATCCTTCTGTTCCTGGATAATGGCTTCCCTTTCCTTCTGGGAACTTATATCTATATTGACCCCATGCAAGGCAACCAGTTTCTCGTTCCTGAAAACGGGTACAATATTATTTTGTAACCATTTCATCTTACCATCAGGGGAAATGATCCTTAAATCAATCGAGACTGGGTTCTTCTGATCCAGCAAAATCTTAAATCCTTCCTCAACCTTACCCCTGTCGTCAGGATGTATCATCGCGAGGTATTTCTCGTAGGTTATTTCCTCTGACTCGTCAAGGTCATAGATTTTATAAAGATTGTCTGACCATTTTATAAGGTTATTGTTTAGATCATATTCCCAGCTACCCATACCAGCAATCTTTTGTGCCAGGTTAAGTGAATCCTGGGCATCCTTGAGTTCTGTTATGTCGTTATCAGCGCCCCTGTAACCTATCACGAAATGATTTGAATCGCGAACGGCTATCCCGTTTGTTGCCACCCAGATTATTCTGCCATCAGGTCTTTCAATCGGGTTTGGCAGGTTAAAGAAACTATCTCCCCTTTTAATCACCTCGAGGGTAGCTGCCCTGAAAGAATCTCTGCCTTTTGCCGGATGGATATCATAATAATGTTTTAGTCCAACAAGTTCTTTCAGGTTTGTACCCCATACTTTTTCAGCGACGGGGCTGATATAAGTATAGAGACCACTGGCATCAATCTCCCAAACCACGGTCTGGCTTTGTTCCACGATCTGTGTAAAGCGCTCCGTGCTCTTGCGAAGTTCCTCCTCCATTCTTTTTCTTTGGCTGATATCCTGCTGGGTTGCAACACGATACAACACCTTCCCATTACTGTCTTTAACGCTTACCAGGTCCATCTGCACATCATACAACGATCCGTCTTTACGAACCATCCGCGACTCATAGGTGATTTTTCCTTTATAATCGGCTTCTTCTATCCATGCGAGTACTTTCTGAACCTCATCAGGAGCATAAAAATCCTTGATAAGCCTGTTCTCAGCTTCTTTCACGGTCATACCAATCAGCCTGGCAAAGGCAGGATTGCATGTAAGTAGGTAATTATCCCCGGGTACTCCAATGGCAATACCATGAGCACAGTGCTCAAAAGCGTTCACCCATTGAGATTTTAGCCTTTCGCGTTCGAGGTTATCAAGGGCGTATGACAGGTTCTTTTCCAGATCCCCGAGTAGTTCAAGTTGTTCCGTTCTGCCAAAGAAGTCTTTATCTTTGCTTATCAGGACAATAACCCCGACCATGTCACCAAACTCCCGGAGCGGGATGACAGCTGAGGAATGAAATCCAAGTTTCTTAAAAACCGTGCCTATGTAAGACATCCTTTTGTCATCAACCAGGCTATGAGTTGTTACTGTTTCAGACAACCTGAATGCTTCCTGTACTAAACCGGTCTTCTGCTCCTCACTGAAGATATTCGGAACAGGAAGTGGCCAATCACCAGCATCAATTCCTGATGAGGCCACGGGATTAACATTGCCGGTTGATTTATCAAGCATACCTATCCAGGCCATCTGGAATTCACCATACTTAACTGCAACCTCGCAGGCTCTGTTGAAAAGATCATTTTTAGATGTGGCTTTAATAATAATATTACCGAGGTGACTAACCAGGCTATTGAGTCGTGTCAGGTTCCGCAATTGTTGTTCAGCCCTCTTTCTTTCCGAAATATCCTCAATAATTGCCAGGTTAAAAAGATGGTTTCCCGCCTGGTCATTAATGCTTGTAACAGTTAGAAAGCACCAGGTGATCTCCCCGTTTTTCCTGATGTATCTCTTTTCGGTATTAAAAACGGGCAGCTCTCCTTTCATCAGACGA
The DNA here is from genome assembly GCA_046329885.1 of Bacteroidales bacterium. Taxonomy (GTDB): domain Bacteria; phylum Bacteroidota; class Bacteroidia; order Bacteroidales; family VadinHA17; genus LD21. Next base: position 11,782 of record JAXLTU010000055.1, on the reverse strand, counting down.
CGTACTTCTGAAATATTGCTTTCAAGATCATCCCTGAACGTGATATCAGGAAAACCTAACTCAAGAAGTTCATCTTCAGAATACCCGATTAAACTACAAAATGATTTATTAACTCTTATGAACCTGAAGCTGCTGTTCACCATTACCATCCCGTAAGGTGAATTCTCAAATACCTTGCGGAACATGAAGCCTGACTCCTGCTCCTTCCCAAGACTATCCTGAAGATATTCAATTTGCTTCTTCAGTGTATCGGTCAACATCTTGTCTTTTGCTTTTTCGTCCACTTTTAATAAACCATGTTTACGAAACATCCCTTAATGATCCATATGCTTCAATGCCAAAGCATATTTAAAATCCCTTTACCTTAAATGGGAGTGCCTGGTTCCCTTTTAGTAATATCATAATTAACCCCGATCATATGTACCGGAGCTCCCCTTTCATTCCGGAAGACCCTTGCATTGGCCTTCAACAAATGAACCGAGCCATCAGGCCAGACAACACGGAAGGAGGTATCATAATCCTTTTCACCAGCCAGGGCCTTTCGGCTCATTTCATCACTCAGTTCTCGATCGTCGGGATGAAGCGAGGATATCCATATCTCGTAAGAAGATAGTTTCCCGTCATTCTCCCTCCCGTAGAGACGATACATCTGTTCGTCCCACACGATCTGGTTTCCGGGAATATCCCAATCCCAAATACCTATGCCGGCCGATTTCGTGGCAACATCTAACCTGTTCATTGTTACCTTCAGCTTCTGATCTGTTTCGTGTTTATCAGTTATGTCATAAGCCAGTACAAGTCGGGCTTCCTTGTTTTTAAAATTGATAGAGTGAGAAAGAATCTCAACATATATTACCGTTCCATCAGATTTAATATGCCGCCAAGGACCTGAAAAAGCAAGTTTACTATCAGTCCCTTTTATATTCCTGGTCAGTGCTTCAATTTCTTCAGGAGGTCGAATATCTTTAAGATTCATAGATAGAAATCTTTCCTTTGAATAACCATACTTTTCAACCGCGGCTTCATTTACCTCGATAAAATTCCAGGTCTCGAGATCATAGATCCACATGGGAACCGGGTTATTTTCGAAAAGGTACCTGTATTGTGCTTCGCTTTCTCTAATCTTTTCCTCTACTCGCCTGAGCTCGGTTATATCATTAGACATTATAAACAAACCTTCTGGTACTGGTATCATTTTCAACCTGAACCAGGAGGTCGTTTTATCGTGGTACTCGAAAAGATTATCTATTTCAGCAGCTATCCTTTCCTGCATACACCTCTTCAGAAGCATGAACATAGGTGTTTGCTCTATACCCGGGAAAATATTTGTCATAACCCTCCCTTCCAGCCTGCTTCTTTTCATTCTCGCCTGGGTAGCAGCAACCTCGTTTACAAAAATATACCGGTAATTAAAGTCAATTATCTGGCAGCCTTCTATCATGTTTTCAAGAGTTGACCTGAATCTCTCCTCTCCTTTTTCAACCGACACCGACTTCTCCAGTATACTCTTTTCAAGAATAGCTTTCTCAATGGTGGCATCCGTTATTTTTTCTTTGCGTAGTTTCAGGTTCCATCGCACAACGATAAAAACTCCTGAGATAAGAATTATTTGTATCAGGAAATTTAATAGTCCAAGCTTGTAAATGCGTGTTTCTTCCGAGATCTGTAGATCTCTTATCTTGATTAAACCATCAAGTTCTGATTTCTTTAATGCCCTGATCAGTACCCTGATTTTTTCTGTAATCTTCTTACCTTCAGGTATTAAAAGCATGGCCTCCCTCGATTTCCCATCATTTCTCAACGTGTTCAATGAATCTGCAAAAGAGATCCTTGAAGTAACAAGCTTACTCAGATCCAAGATGTTTTTGTTATAGTGCTCCTTTAAATAAATATCATTTGCAATCCTGTTGACAAGTAAATTCAATTCATCATTTATTGCTTTGTATTCCTTCAATGAAGTGCTGTCTCCGTTAAGGATATATTCCCTGTTAGCTGCCTGCAGATCGAGTGTGGATGTCAGTATTGAACTAATATCAGCACGTCTTGTAAAGGAGTTCTCAAGATCAAATCGCGATAACTTGAGACTCGTTAATCTCGAGTTGGACAGGAAAGCAGTTATGATTGCCACAACAATGAATAAAATGATTCCGGCAATTATCGTATCCTCAATCTGAACTCCTTTATTACCAACCCGGATTACAGACAAGAAAACCCCAATTATTGCCAGGAAAACTGATACCGGGGTGACATAAGCCTGACCAACAAACATGATCTCTAAAAGATCACTCTGTTTCATCAATAATTCAATAATCCCGAAACCCGAGATAGCGAGAATAATACTTGATAAAATAATTGCAAGTAATCTGAACCTTTTGCCGTCAATACTTACAAGCAGGAGGATAGTCCCTATGGCAATGAGACTGAACGATCTGAAACTGAAATACCTGAATAAGGTAAACAAACCGGAAAACTCGAGTCTTTCCTGCTCTGCTTCAAAAAATAACTTCCTGATAAAAAAGAAATAAGTAACTAGTCCGGTAAATAGAATTACTGTTGAGAATACTCTTGCTATAATCACCCAACCTACCCTTCCATTCTGCAGGATGAGAATCGAAAAACCCGCCAGCAACAAACAGGTTGCCGTTTCTGTTTTCATACCCTCACCACCAAGCCAAAGAGTGGCAAGGTCATTTGAAGCGACAGCCCTGCCTAATAAAACAATTATTCCAATTGCTATAACAGAAAAAGCCATTATCCTGGAAATTAATCCAGGCAGTATTTTAATCTCATCCCTCAACCGTGATGCATTGAATGTCATCATTTAGTATTTGCCTTAAATCCGAAAGGAAACAACAAAAAGCTTACATCCTGACAATAAGAACCTTACCTCATTATTGCCATACAATCCAATACCATGAGAAACAAATTATAATTTACATCATTTTTACCAGAATTTCCGTCCTTTAACAATAGCTATTTAGCAGTTTTAATAACAGAAGGAATATTACTCGTGGTTCCCCGGCAATCCCCTTGCTATATATCTCATTTTCATCATATAACAAAAAATACTTCATTCTCGATTAACTACCTTTCCTGCGTTATTCTTATCTTGGTATTCAGACCACTTGCAGCCGCCATGTAACATTACTCCCTTATTATAAGTTTTTTCGACACTCTTTTGTCACCCGAAACAAAGCTTGTTATATAAACACCGGCTTTCGCAGGGGCCGGTATGTCAAAATGGCCCGGGTAAGAAATTTCCATGTTTACCAGGATCTGCCCTGAAATATTGGTTATTATTAACAGGGAACCAGTTTGATCAAGCTCATTAATATCAACTTCCAGGTTCGAGTCCTGTTGTCTTATCGTGAAGACCTCAGCCACTCTTTCCCCATCATCGACCAAGGTGGCAACCTGTGGTATGTTAATTACGAACCTGTCATTATACTCACCGGCAAGCAGGTAAACCTCAAACTGGGTTCCACAGGTCAACAGGACAGTTTTTCCACTGACTTTATCTGTCAAGTAGATCGTTTCACACCCGTAAAGACCGGTTATATCTTTAATGGCTATAGATACATTGCCGTTTTTGGAGGTCTTGATTCCCAGTCTGATGAAAGGTATTGTATCTGAAAAAGGAATAGCATTTATTGAAACCTTTATGCCATTTTCTGTACAGGAATAAAAACTGACCACTTCTGGATCAGTGTTATATAGCTTGAGCGCATCATACCTGCTGTCGAATGACAATGTCGATTTATGATCGCAATAGATAACAAGCGGGTCGGACGAGAGTGCATTTTCAGTGTAATTGGCCACAAGCCTTAAAAGTGATGTTACCCCTTTCCCGGTTGATTTAAGAAAAGGTTGAGCCTGGTCTGTTACCCTGACGTTATTATTCATTGCAAGTGTCCCTGTCACAGGGAAGGAGCCGTCTGTAACATGAACAAAAAATCCCTGCATTGACGGGATAAAACGAGAGGCATTTCCGTCACTCGACACGCCGGAAATATATGAAGAATAGACCCCGGAATATTGTTTGTCGGTGCTGTTTCTGAAAAGATATATGGCATTATCTATGTTCGTCCTGATCCAACCAGTTGATGCGTCCCAGTCAATTGGCGATGGATAAGGATTCCCGACGAGTGTATACCCCCTGGTATACGTGTAATTATGATTATAAAGGTTCATCGTAACAGGAGAATTGTTTACCACCCCTGCAATATCGAAGACACCGGGAGAACTGGAAGAACCAAAATTAACCGCGTAACCGTTCATTGGCAATAAAGCGTTACCCGCTGCCTTGTATGAAACCCAACCAGTAATAGTTCTGTTCTCGTCATACCTGTAAACAAGAGTCTGTGAAGATGATAGATCAATATCATCGGCGAGCTCACCAACAGTTGCTGCCTGGAAAGGTGAGGAAATATACCTGTAGCCGAAAAAGGATGGCAGATAGCGTTCCATCACGACGTTCCCGGTTACCTCACCTGTACCCCGTCCATCAATTGAAGCGGTCCCTTCTGCAGACGACGCGAGAATGATATTACCGTTAGAGTTTAGAGTACCATTACAAAGGACAATACCTTTCACACGCTGACCCGGGGTAGAGATTGAAGCAATACATCCTGTAGCCACCGTAAGGTCTTCAAAAACAGCCGGCGTGGTACCACTAATTGTTGCAGAAGAACCTTGAAGAAAAACGTTATCATCGCTATTGACAAAATTGCCGTTATTAAGCAAAGTTCCTGAAATGATAATTGTCCCACCGGTCGCAGACAAGGAAGTTCCAGACTGAACAACCGTGTTCTGGCCAAAAGCTTCACTCGCCTCCAAAACAAAAATAAGCAGAATCAAAGCCAGGTGCGAGAAAGAATCGCTCCGGCTATTACCCTCCGGGAAAAAATCTTCAGCTTCCATGGTCATGATTTTTAATGTGAAACTATAAAGGCATTATAGTCCTGAAAAGTCAAAACAGTCGAGGAAGAGTTCGCGGAACAATAAAGTTCCAGGTAATCGTCCTTTTTAATATCCTCGAGGTACACGACGGTCGAATACTGAAACGGTTGGTTAGAGGTTGTAATCCTTAAAGCTGTTTCGCCATATCTCACCGAGGTGTTGCCATTTTTAACAATGGGCCATAGTAATTGTAATACGGTTGCGTTGCTTCGTGCAGAGACATTACCTGATATATGGACCACGATATCCATGGTACGGGTAGAGCAGGTAGGTAAGTCGACTTCCGGATCGTGAAAAATTGGTATTAATGAAAGAATTCACAGTCAGGTTTACCAGGTACCACGAATTTGAATTTACACATGTTGTTGTAAGTGAATTATCTACAACACTCATTATTGAATGAGGGCTGCTGTCAAGGGCCATTGCATTATTCTCTATAATTGCTTTCGAGTCCCTGCCGTCCGACCTGGTGAAGTCAAACCCCGAGATGCCATCACCAACATAATTCCACGAGTTGTTCGTGATAACCAGTTCAAGAAATGAATATGATAAAGGATTGTACAGTACGCAAGTCTGTCCGGCGCTGTTTGTAAAAAAACCCGACATCAGCTGGAATTCGGATCCGGTCCCGGACGATAGATTAACACCCGTGTGGCAATTAACAAAATCCGTCTCGGATATTTTAACATTGCCTCCGCTGCCTGGGCTGTGAAGTAGCACTCCATTTGAATGGGCGTTCGCGATATCGCATTCGAAGAGCCATAATTCACAATTTGTTGAATCAACAATTGAATTATAAAACCCATCGAAGGAAGCGTCCTTAATCTCGTGGTAATTATCCTGCCCCACTAGTCTTATTGCATCCTCGCCTGGTTGAGTGCCATAATTAGACAGTGTTGTGGCATCAAAAACGAGCATCTTGAAATATGCTTCACTAACGCATCTGAACATGGGGTGGCCAGTTAGTCCCGTGGAGGCGCGGAAGACTCCCGATCCATAGCTTGTGCCTTCGATAGTGAGTGAATAGGGCAAGTCAATAATCATTGTTGAGCTGATGTCCTGGGGATCGCTGCTTATCCTGATGGTTTTATCGCAGTCCATGTGTTCGTTAAGGAAATCTATCGCCTCCTGCACATTCTTGAATGTTGAATTTGGACCAACGTCAAGGATATCTTCCAGGTTCCTGTTCCTTTCCCGTATTATCCAGTTGCTATTATGTACAACGAAGGTCCTGCCCCAGTTAGGTAGCAGGTTTACAGTATCAACATCGTCTATTTTTTGTGAACCGAAACCGGTAACCCGGATAAGATCCGTATGAGTGCCAGCGTGTTTGACTGTTATTTCAAGGCCTTCGTCCGCGGCTGATATGGAAGGGAGGGTGATGGTTATATCGTTTTTAGCGTAAACCAGATCTACAGACCTGCCAAGTGTGGTATCGGAGATTCGGACAATAGAACTTAATATATTCCTCAATCCCGACCAGGATGAACCGTTCCAGAAATAGAACCCGTCAGGCACCAAGCCACCGGAACTGTAAACGAGCATCCCTGTAGGCACCGGGGCTGACAGAGGAGCTGGCAATCCAAGATTGTTTAGCGGTATCCTGGGTATAAGCAGACCCTTGTTACTGCTCTCCATTTCAACAAGGGAGTTTGGATCAATAGTCAATACATTCCCATCGGTAATCTTTACCTGTCCTGTTACAAGGCTAAAGAGACCCGTAAACAAGAGGAGGGCAATCAGAAGCAAAAACCTGGCCATAGTTTTCATACCATTAATTTTGTAACCGGAAAAGTCAATGACAAAACACGCGTGGGCCGGCAATCGCGGAAGCCGGGGAAATGAGTCAGGCCGGTAAAATGAGGCGAACCATCGCGCCGCCTTCCTGGCGGTTATTCAACGAGAGTTCACCCCCGTGGGCCGAGAGGATCATACCTGCAAGCGGAATACCGATACCGGTTGCTTTATCGCGGTAATCGCTACCCCTCGAGAAAGTGCTCGCTCCTTTATCGAGTATCTCCCTTAGGAAGCCGTGACCGGAATCAGAAATTTCGACTATAATCTTTGAGTCATCTTGCTTTATCTGAATTTCAATAATCCCGTTTGTCGGGGAAAAAACAACGGCATTATCAATAATGCAACATATGCCTTTTAGCAGCAGATCTTCCTCAGCTTCAATCTCGCGTGAGTTTTCAAATTGCTTTTTCCTTAAATTCAGATTTTTAAGTGATATTGTTTGCTGTTCCTGTTCTATTGCTTTTTCAATCAGAGAGGCCAGGTTCGTTTTACGTCTGTTAATCTCGTTGGGCCGTGTTTTCAATCGTGTAAGAAGTAGCGCGTTCGTGGCAAAATGTTCCAACCGGCTTACTGAATCATCAAGAATCCCGACTAACTCCCTTATCTCATCCGGGGCAACAGTCTCGCGAAGCATTTCTACCGGAAGAATTATACCGTTGAGCGGGGTTCTGATCTCGTGACTGATGAGGCTAAGGAATTCTGATTTGGCATTATCCAGTTCCATGAGCTGATTGTTCATCTCCTCGAGTTTCCCGTTCGCGACCCTCAACTGCTGTGTCCTTTCTCTCACTTTATCTTCGAGCGATTTGTTTAACCTTTCAAGTTCCTCCAGTGATTCTTTCAAAGAAATGTGCGTCCGTACCCTGACAATAAGTTCCCTGCTGTCGAAAGGCTTGGTGACATAATCCTGGCCACCCAGTTCAAATCCCTTTAGTATGCTTTCGCGGTCATTATCTGCTGAAAGAAAGATCACTGGCATCCTGTTCATCCTTTCATCAGCCCTTATTCTCCTGCATACCTCGAAGCCATCCATTTCCGGCATGTTTATATCAAGTAGTATCAGGTCAAACATTCTTGAATTGAGCCAGTCGAGAGCTGTAACACCGTTAGTGGCGAATTCGATCTCGTAATTACGTTCCTGTAATAGTCTCCCTAGTACCTGGAGGTTCTGCGGGTTGTCGTCAACAATAAGTATTGACTGGGTCTTACCAATTTCTGCTGAAGTGGTTTCCATATGCTTATTATTTCAGGTTTTTGACAATATCACCGTACCTTTTTATCAACTTGAGAACTTTTTCAATGTTGAAGCTCACGGCTGCTTCATGGAGTTCATTACCAAAGTCTTTTACCGATTTGCAATTATGCTTTTCACCAAGATCCCTTACTGCTTTGCTGAAATCCTTGATCTCGCCCAGGGGTTGCCTGACTTCGAAGCCCTTCCATTTTTCACATAATGGACCCTCGAGACTCTTCATCATTTCCTCCTTGTTAATAATATCTTCAGTATAATCCTTTTCAGCGAGCCCGTTTCCGTGCGATCCGTTATCGAGTATGGTATACCTGAGGTTATTCGTGAGTTCCACGTAGAGTTCAGCAATCCTTACAGGTTTTATGAGAAGTCCCGCAAATTTGCTTGTATGAATTCTCTCCCTCTGGTCCTTCATCACGGATGCCGAGTAAGCAACAACGGGGATATGTTCTAGCTTCTTTATTGACTTTATCTCGTCAAGAAGCTCAAACCCGTCCATGCCTGGCATCCTGATGTCTGTAATAATCAGGTCAGGTACAACTGTTTTCAGGAGTTCCAGTGCCGAGAAACCGCTTGCAGCCTCGAATACTTCGAGGTTAGTGTTTTTAATAACATCCCTTATGAATTTCCGGTTCTCGTCTACATCATCCACAACGAGGATTGTTGCCTTCTCGAATTCCACCAGGTTGGGGTCAATTGAAAAAACGGCCCGGGTTGACTGGTAACTTGAAAGGAACGGGATCCCTGAGATCCTCACGGTAAAGGTACTCCCGACTCCCTGTTTCGACCTGACTGTTATATCCCCGTCCATGAGTTGAACAAGCTTCCTGGATATTGCAAGACCAAGACCTGTTCCACCCTGGCTCATTTTTGTTTTAACCTGGATAAAGGAGCCGAATATCTCTCCAAGGTAATCTTCGGGTATCCCTATGCCAGTGTCGGAAACTTCAATTACCAGGTCGACCATTTCTTCCGATTTCCCGTCAGGATATTTTACTTCCTTCCTGTTCTCGCTGAAGACACTCAGAGTAATTGAACCCTTGTTCGTGAATTTCACCGCGTTACCAACCAGATTGAGTATCACCTGTCTCAACCTCACCCCGTCTATATATACAAAAGCAGGTGTGCCTGAAGACACTTCGGTTATGAAATTGAGTCCTTTCTCGTTGGTTTTGAAGGCGAAGATCCTTTCGAATTCCTGAAAGAAAGTAACAGTCTCGATAAAATCCATTTCAAGTTCGAGCTTCCCGGCCTCGATCTTCGAGAGGTCAAGAATGTCATTAATAAGAGTAAGAAGGGTTCTGCCGCTCGACTTGATAGACTCGAGGTAGTCTTTCTGTGTCTGTTCTTTTACAAGGGAGGCCAAAAGTTCAGAGTACCCGAGAATTGCATTCATCGGAGTCCGGATCTCGTGACTCATGTTTGCAAGGAAATCACTCTTCGTCCTGTTTGCCTGTTCAGCCTCGGTCCTTGCCTTACGAATCTCTTCCTCGACTTTCTTGCGTTCTGTAATATCGCTCGTTACAGTCAGCATGCATTTCCTATCACCAATGAAAATAACGTCGGCAGAAAGCAGTCCGGCTCTGTAAGTGTCATCCTTTCGTTTAATTTCGATCTCGAGGTCACGTACAACCTCTCCCCTGGTCAGACCTTCCGCGATCCTGGTTCTTAAGCCCGGATCAGTAAAAAGACCAAGTTCGACATTTGTTCTCCCGATAAGCTCATCCTTTTCATAACCAAGAACTTCCATGAAAGCATTATTTACATCAACATACTTTCCGGAATCCAGCTCTGAAATCGCCATCATGGCAGAACTATACCGGAAGGCCATGGAGAACTTTTGCTCGGAGAGCTGGACATTGGAAATATCCTTGCTAACTCCGAAGATGGCTTGAGTCCCGTTCCACAAACCTCTTTTAACACGAGTTTCCACGGGTATCAGCTTACCCTCCCTCGCGGTCAGAGGTACTGTGCATGTATCTACAGTTCCTTTAAGCATGCCATTGATGAAGCCTCGTGCCTCTTCCTCCCTGTCACCCTTGTGGACTTCGATAACTGGTTTGTAATAGAACTCCTCCTCGGTATACCCGAGCCTGTCGACAGCAGTTTTATTGGTGTGGATAATCCTGCCCTGCATGTCAACCACCCATAGAAAATCGTCTATCGTATTGAAGAAGGTTTCAAAATTCACCCTCATGTTTTCAAGCAGGGCACCAGTTTCCTTATTATTGATAAGACTGGTTAGCAGGCTATTCCATATACTTAATATATTTAGCTCTGCATCGGTGTAACATTTAGTTTCCTCTTTTTTTACAAGACCGCTATAACCGATAAGATTATTTCCCACGAACATGGGGATTGCCAGGTATGACATGTTTCCAATCGGCATCAGGGCTTCGCGTTCTGCAATCCATTCATCACACAGGGCGAAAACATCATTTATAATCACATTCTTGTGATCGCGCAAGGTTCTGAACCACATCGGCATAGTTGAAATATCAACATCGCGGGCAACACTCATCTGTGAGCTAACGCCTTCTGAATACCATTCATAAGTCATCGACATCGTTCCGGCAGTATCATTTATTTCAAAAATGACAGCCCGGTCAGCTTCCATGAACTGTCCGATTTTTTCAAGTGCCATGGCCAGAGCAGACGGAATTTCAGAAACCGGGATGCCTGTTAGTTTTGTTGAAAGCTGAAGGAGTTCAATTTCAAACTCCTCGGTACGTTTTCTCTCTGTTACATCCCTCGCGGCCGCGTAGATCTTGTCTCCAACTGGTACACTATGCCATTCAATATGCTTGTATTTACCTTCCCTGGTCCTGTACCTGTTAGTGAACCTCAGAATCGGATTATCCATGCTTAGCTGAGCCATGGCATCAAGTGTCGGTTGCAGATCATCTGGATGAACGAATTCAAGGAAGAGTTTGTTCTCCAGGTCATCGATAGTGTAACCGAGTATTGATTCCCAGGCTTTGTTAAGCTTGAGGAAATGCCCGGTCATATCTGCAATACACAAGAGATCGAGGGCAACCGAAAAAAAGTTCTCGAGTTCTGTAGTCTTCTCATTCAATGCCCCTTCCACTTTCACCCTGAAATTAATTTCATTCACGAGTGACGTGTTGATTTCGGCCAGCTCGGCGGTCCTTTCCCTGATCTTCTTCTCGAGATTTGCATTAAGTTCCCTGATCTCCTCCTCTATTTTCTTTTTGTGAGTTATATCCTGCTTAACGGCAAGGTAACTCAACAATCTGCCATCCTGGTCGTGTAACGGAGAAATAGAGACGCTTTCATAAAACAGATCACCGTTTTTCTTTTTGTTCAGAAGTTCACCTGTCCATTTATCACCTGCAATTATCGTATTCCAAAGATCTTCATAAACACGTTTGTCAGTTGATCCAGATTGAAGTATCCTGGGGTTTTTACCGATTACCTCTTCAAGTGAATACCCGGTAACCTCGAGGAAGGCCGGGTTTACATACTCGATATCGCCTGAAAGATTTGTTATAACAACAGTAACAGGGCTCTGGTCAATGGCGAGCGAGAGTTTTCTTATCTGCAGATCTTTTAAGTATTCTTCAGTGAAGTCTCGTACGAACCTGAGAGCTTTATCTTTCATGAAAGGGACGAACCTCGCCTCGAAGTATTGGAATTGCCCATCCTGGTTATGACCAAAATTATAATTCACGAGTTTTTGCTTTTCGAGGCATTCATCCAGTTTTGAAAGATGGAGGTCCGCGAGTTCCTTATCATATACTTCGGAGAAAATCTTAC
>JAXLTU010000054.1:0-17495 GCA_046329885.1 Bacteroidales bacterium | reverse complement strand
ACTTTCTGGGCTGAGATAAGACCGATACCACTTTCAGAGAACGAGGTCAGGAGCATCCATGTTTCAGACTCGATAGCAGGGGTCCTGAAGATAAAGAAAGAGACCGGTGACACGTTAGCGAAACCGGTCTCCAATTCCAGGAAGTTTTTATCGGCCCTGAGAGTTATCGGTTACGGCCATACCTGGGCAGACACGTCGGGCACCCGGTTCTATTTCGGGGGGCTCATGAAGATCAGGAACTTCGGTTTCAATACAGTTGATGGTTTTACTTACGGGATAAACTTCTCCCTGTACAAGAAATTTGAAAAGGGATCTCTCGATATTAGTCCTGAACTCAGATACGCCTTTTCAAGAAACACGTTGATGTGGAGAATAAACATGCAATATACAATCCCGTCAGCCGATCCGACAAGATTGTACGTCAGGGCGGGGATGATGAGCCGTGATATAAGCAATGCAGGCGGGATAAGCCCGGTTTTGAATATGTTCACATCGTTGTTGATGAGGAATAACTATCTCAAGCTATACGACAACAGATTTGTAACCACAGGTATTGGAAGGGAGCTTGTGAATGGTTTAAGGGCTGAATTAAGCGCTGGTTACGAGGACAGGAGGATACTGGATAATAATACCGATTTTGCCTTTATTGGCAGAACCAAGAGGCAATATACCGGCAATACTCCTGTTAATCCATATCTTGTTAATCCATATTTTGCTTATTATCAGCTTGAAGACCAGACACATGTTGAATTTACCGCCCGGCTGATATATATTCCGCGTCAGAAATTCATGATCCAGAAAGGTACTAAAATTCCGCAGGGCTCTGACTACCCGACGTTCAGCCTGCAGTGGAAACACGGGATGAACAGGTTATCCGGAAGCGATGGAGGATACACGCATTTCGACAAAATAAGATTTGAAGCTTCCCAGAGAAAAAGCATCGGGGCATTCTCAAGCCTGAGGTGGAATTTCAGAACCGGATATGTATTCAATAAAGAGAATCTTTCCTTTATTGACTTCAATCATTTCAATTCGCAACCGCTGACTCTCCTCTTCAACGATTACGACGATGCATTCATGTTGCCCAGGTTTTACAGCCTAAGCACGCCCGAGTATTACACCGAGTTTCACTGCAAGTTCACGACACCATATCTGCTTGTTAAGCTTCTCCCGGTATTGAGCAACACATTGATGAGGGAAAATCTCAGCGCCTCGTGGCTATGGTCGAGGTATAATACTGCCTATACCGAGATTGGATACAGCATCAGCGAAGTTTTCCTCCTTGGAGAAGCGGGAGTGTATGCCGGATTCGACAACTTTAATTTCAGCAGTGCCGGGTTCAGGCTTATACTGAAGATAGGCAATTAAGAAGAAAAAACGCCGGTGTTCATGTTCAGCACCGGCGTTTGTTTTATAAGCATCACGCGAAAGGTGGTTCAGAGTAGTCGGCACCCTCATCATCAAATCCCCCTCCCAGGCTTCTGAGATGACTGTCATTATTCATCTTGGAACCAAAGGTCACGCTCTGCCTGGCCGATGATGAGTCGAAGCCTGGATCGATATCAAAATCCTCGATATCCACGAACTGGGCCTTCTCTTCCCTGAATCTCACCCTGACGTCATCGACAGGTCCGTTACGGTTTTTCGCCAATATGATTTCTGCAATACCTTTTGTTGAAGTTCCATCCTCGAAGGTCTGGATCCCGAATTTATCCTGCCTGTGAATGAAGACAACCATATCGGCGTCTTGTTCAATGGCGCCCGATTCCCTGAGGTCGGAAAGCTGTGGTTTCTTCAGACCGCCTCTCAGTTCAGCGGATCTGTTAAGCTGCGAAAGTGCAATAACCGGAACGTTGAGTTCCTTTGCAATACTTTTTAGCGATCTCGATATGTTACTGACTTCCTGCTCCCTGCTACCCGAATTGCTTGGACCGGTCATCAGCTGCAGGTAGTCAATTATTACAAGGTCGAGCTTATGCTGAGCCATTAACCGCCTGCATTTTGCCCTTAGTTCGGTTATTGTGATAGCTGGTGTATCGTCAATGAAAATTGGTGCTGCTACAAGCTTTTTGATCCTCGAATCGAGCTGTTTCCATTCATCCTCCGTTAATCTCCCGTTCTTGATCTTGTCCCCGGGAAGGTCCGTTTCGGAAATGATTAACCTGTTAACGAGCTGAATTGACGACATCTCGAGGGAGAATATTGCTATTTTCTTCCCGTGATCTATTGCCATGTTACGAGCCATGGTAAGGGCGAAGGCAGTTTTTCCCATCGAGGGACGGGCTGCCACGATAACAAGCTCGGCCTTTTGCCAGCCTGATGTCAGCCTGTCAAGCTTGGTGAATCCTGAAGGTATACCTACAAGGGCGTCTTCCCGTTTACCAGCCTCCTCTATCTCGTGGATGGCCTCCTTGATTACCTCGTTTATGGGAGCCACCTCCCGCTTGATACTTCCTTCAGCGATCTGGAATATTGCATCCTCGGAAAAATCGAGAAGATCAGTTATATCGTAGGTGTCATCGAAAGAACGGGTCTGGATCTCTGTCGAAACCCTTATCAGTTCCCTTTGAATATACTTCTGGGCGACAATTCTCGCGTGAAAATCAACATGAGCAGCAGACACAACTTTCGAAGTGAGCTGCGACAAATATACCGGCCCCCCAACGCTTTCAAGCAAACCAGTGGCTCTCAGCTCCTCGGTTACGGTATAAAGGTCCACGGCAAAATCGCGGGACGAAAGATCACCTATTGCCCTGAAAATTTTCTGATGCGCATCTTTGTAAAAAGATTCCGGCCTGAGTATATCAAGAGTCGTGATCACGGCCTCTTTTTCAAGCATCACGGCACCAAGTACTGCTTCCTCCATATCTATAGCCTGGGGTGGAACCTTACCCAGATCCGGCAACTGGGTAATTATATTCTGGGCCATAGGTCTTTGTTTTGCCATCTACTATATTGTATTGATCTATTGAATATTAGCTTAATTCCGTCATCTCTTCACGGTATCGCCAAAGGTATCAATTAGAGCAGTCACGATCTGCCTCCCTGCAGGTTTTATTACAAACATGATTTGTTTAAAACTTGTTGAAAATCTAAAAAAAAGAATTAAGAGCTCTTATTCGGTTCTATATGGTATTTTTACCACAAATAATTATTGCATGATAACGTTCCCGAGGGCAAAGATCAACATAGGTCTGAGGATCACCGGAAAAAGGGAAGATGGGTTTCACGACATCGAGACCATCTTCTACCCGGTATGCCTGTCAGATGCCCTCGAGTTCAGGGTGCGCACCGATGGCAAAAAAATGGATACGATAGTGATGGCAGGTGTATCGGAACAGGTTCCTTTTGAAAGCAATCTTGTGATAAAGGCATTGAATAGTATCAGGGAAAGTGCCGATATACCTCCGCTCGAGATCATCCTTCTGAAAGGAATTCCGTCTGGTGCCGGACTTGGAGGTGGCTCGTCCGATGCCAGTTCGATGCTGAAAACACTGAACCGGTATTTCTCCCTTGGGTTAGAGATGAAGATTCTTGAAGAGAAAGCCTCCAGGCTTGGTAGTGACTGCACTTTTTTTGTCAGGAGTGAACCATCGCTGGCAAAAGGAAGAGGTGAGTTGCTGACACCCGTGAATAAGCTTGATGAGACCTTGTGGTTAGTACTCGTTAAGCCGGAAATAAACATCAGCACGGCAGAAGCTTACAGTGGATGCAGACCATACCGCGACGGATCAGATCTTTCCGCGGTTTACAGTTCAGGTATTGATAACTGGAAAGACTCGATGAAAAATGATTTCGAGGAGACAATATTCCCGCTTCATCCCGGGCTCGCGGATATCAAGAAAGCACTCTATGACGCTGGCGCTGTATACGCGTCAATGTCAGGCAGCGGCTCAACGATATATGGTATTTACCGGGGAAAACCATCAATCTCCCCCGGTCTGAAAAATTATATTATCTACTCGGGGCTGTTATAGAGCCGGGGTTATCTTCAGCAGGAGATGTCCCTTTGCCACCCTGTCACCCTTCTTCACCGTAATAGATTCCACAGTACCTGCAATCTCCGATTTCAAGCGGTTTTGCATCTTCATTGCATCAAGGATCAGCAGTTCATCACCCTTTTCAACCTTCTGTCCCTCGCTTACGAAGATATCTATTATCGTTCCTGGTATGAATGACAGAACCAGTCCCGGGTCTGCAGGTTTGTAAGGTTTTCTTTTAAGGTACTTCGCCCCGAGCCTGGTGTGATAAAGAGTCGAGTTGATATTTAAGGTACCGAGATTATCAAATTTCTTCATAGCATGTACTTTTCAAAATCAGAAAGGAGGTAGGCCGTGTTTTTTGGCTGGCATTTGCACTTCCTTGTTTTCAGACACTTCGATCGAGTGAAGAAGGATCTTCCTGGTCTCGGATGGTTCAATTACCGCGTCGACATAACCGCGTGAAGCTGCAACGTAAGGATTTGCAAATTTATCCTTGTATTCCTGGATTTTCTTCTGCCTCATTTCTTCAGGATTTGGAGCTGTTGTAATTTCCTTTCTGAAGATAATATTTGCAGCACCTTCGGGACCCATTACAGCGATCTCGGCTGAAGGCCAAGCGTAAACGAAGTCTGCCCTGAGGTGACGCGAGCCCATGGCAATGTAACCGCCACCGTATGCTTTTCTCAGTATAACGGTTATTTTGGGAACGGTTGCTTCAGAGTAAGCGTACAGGACCTTGGCGCCATGCCTTATAACACCGGCATGTTCCTGGTCAACTCCAGGAAGGTAACCCGGTAGGTCGACGAGTGTTACAATCGGGATATTAAAAGCGTCGCAGTACCTGATAAACCTGGCTGCCTTATCTGATGAATCGACATCAAGAACACCTGCCATTTCCACCGGCTGGTTGGCAACAAAACCTATAGTGCGGCCGCCTATTCGACCAAAACCAATCACGATATTCTTCGCGTAAAGCTCCTGAATCTCGAAGAAATCTGAATTATCAACTATGCATCTTATAACATCTTTCACATCATAAGGCATTGTTGGATCGCCCGGGACCACCTTTTCAATATTAAAATCGGCGAGGGGCTCGGCAGGTTCGAAACTTCTGGCTTTTCTCGAGTTATTCCACGGGATAAAAGTTATAAGCTTCTTGATCTGGTCGAAACATTCGTCCTCGTTCATCGAGAAGAAATGCGCGTTACCTGTAACCTCGCTGTGAACCCTGGCTCCACCAAGGTCTTCCATCGATATTTCCTCACCAAGCACGGTCTTAATAACTTCCGGTCCGGTGATGAACATCTTGGATATATTATCAACCACGAATACGAAGTCGGTAAGAGCTGGTGAATAGACTGCACCACCGGCGCAGGGACCAAGGATGACTGACAATTGTGGAATGACACCACTCGAAATCGTGTTCCTGAAGAAAATCTCACCATAACCTGCCAGCGAGTTAACACCTTCCTGTATTCTTGCACCTCCCGAGTCATTAATACCGATCAGGGGCATTCTCATCTTGAGGGCATGGTCCATGATCTTGGTAATCTTGCGCGAGTGCATCAGACCCAGTGAACCACCGGCCACGGTGAAATCCTGGGCGAAAATAGCGACGGGTGCCCCGTAGATTGTGCCAGTGCCAATAATAACTCCGTCTGATGGCAACGATTTTTTATCCATGTCGAAATCGCGGGCATCATGCTCCACGAACAGGTCATATTCATTAAACGATCCCTCATCAAGCAATGCCATTATGCGCTCCCTGGCGGTACGCTTTCCCATCGCCTTCTGCTTCTCGATGGCTTGTTCACCGCCCCCGAGCAGAATCTTTTCACGCTTCTCGTGAAGCTCCTTTATTTTCTTGTCAAGTGCCATAGTGTCCTCTTTATTTAATATTTCTTTCCCTGTAAGATTTAAAAGGCTACAATGTTAAAGAATAAGTTTTACTAAAAGAAATACTTTTATCATGTGTGTTTACTAACCACTAATACCTTTCAATTACCAAGCTAACTTACTGATTAAAAGCACCCCGGCCCTGTCACGAAAGTTGAAACCTTATTTTGGCGCTATCCTGTACAGGTAAAAACCAATGATGGAATAAATTATATTGGGAATCCAGAGAGCGAGAGTCGGGTTCAGGTTTCCTTTTAATGAAAATTGTGATGCAAATTGCATGAACAGGATATATGAGAAACTAAGGCCAAGGCCAATTCCGATCTTCATACCGATGCCTCCCCTCACCTTCTGTGATGACAGCGAAACCCCTATCAGTGTCAGGATGAAGACCGCAAACGGGTTTGAAAACCGCCGTTGCTTTTCTATTAGAAACAGTTTGAGCTCATCAGAGCCCTGCATGCGCAGCAGTTTTATATAATCGTTCAATTCCCCGTAAGTCATTGTGCCGACATAGTCAGGATCCCTCGAAAAATCTTTCGGGGTAACAGTAAGGGCGGTATCTATGCGCAGACCCTTGGTAATTTTCTCCTCGTCTCCATTGATATCCCTTATATAATAGGTCCAAGCGCTCCATTTTCGCAGGGCAGTGTCCCAGGTTATCCTGCTGGCCATCAGCTTCGATACCAGCTGGCCGTCATCATTGAACTTCTCGAGGCTGAAATTAGTACCTGTCTGTGTTTCAGGATTATATTTTTCTATATATGAATTGACGTTTTTATAGACCTGCCTGTGAAAATCTATCACAAGCCCCCGTTTAAGGTGAGAGGATCGATAGTATTTTTCCTTGAAATCGATAATCACAAGGTTGGAATGTGGTATCACGAAGTTAGTAAGCGTGAACGTGAAGATGGCAATGGCCACCGCGGAGATGAAATACGGCCACATCATCCTCCTGAAACTCATCCCGCTGTTCAGTATTGCAATTATCTCGGTGTTAACGGCCATCTTCGAGGTGAAGAAGATAACCGAGATAAACACGAAGAGTGGTGAAAAGAGCATCGCGAAATAAGGAATGAAATTCAGGTAATAATCGAAAACGATAGCCCTGAGCGGAGCCTCTTTCTCCATGAAATCATCGATCTTTTCCGCAAAATCGAAAACGACGGCGATAGTCATGATGAGCAATAGAGAAAAGAAGAAAGTACCGAGGAACTTCCGGATTATGTATCGATCGATAATCCTTATTCTCAGGCTATCTACAATCTCGCTGAAACTCTTTTTATCTTTGATTCCTTCCATGTATCAAATTCACCTTCTTCAATTTTCTGTCTGGCTTCACTCACGAGCCCGGTATAAAAAGCAAGGTTATGCATGCTCGCGATCTGCGCCCCGAGCATTTCGCCCGAGATAACGAGATGTCGAAGGTAAGCTTTCGAGAATGATTTACTTACCTGGGCATTGCATTCCTGATCGATCGGACTAAAGTCGTCAGCCCATTTCTTATTCCTTATGTTTATAACGCCGTTGCTGGTGAAGATCATCCCGTTTCTGCCATTGCGGGTTGGCATCACGCAATCGAACATGTCAATTCCCCTTGCAATACCCTCGAGCAAGTTTTCAGGCGTGCCCACTCCCATCAGATAACGTGGTTTATCATCAGGCAGTATTGCATTAACGATTTCTATTATCCGGTACATCTCCTCTGCCGGCTCTCCGACGGAAAGGCCACCTATTGCCATCCCCTCGAGGCCCGTCGAGGCAATTTTCTCTGCAGATTGTTTCCTGAGGTCGTCAAAAGTGCTCCCCTGGACGATGGGGAAGAGCAGCTGGTTATGCCCCCACAGTGGTTCTGTCTCACGGTACCTGGCGACCGCCCTGTCAAGCCACTGGTGCGTCAGTTTCATTGACTTTTCAGCATATTTATACTCGCATGGCCATGGGGCACACTCATCGAAGGCCATCATTATATCGGCCCCAATTATCCTCTGGATATCAATTGTGTTTTCCGGCGTGAAAAGATGCTTCGATCCATCAATGTGCGAGGAGAACCTGACACCTTCGTGTGTTATTTTCCTGATCGCGTTCAAAGAAAATACCTGGTAACCCCCGCTGTCAGTAAGCAATGCCCTGTTCCATCCCATGAACCTGTGTAATCCGCCAGCGGCCTTCATCAGTTCCATCCCCGGCCTCAGGTATAAATGGTACGTATTCCCCAGAATGATCCTTGCATTCACATCTTCCGCGAGGTCTCTTTGCAACACACCCTTCACCGTGGCGCCTGTCCCCACTGGCATGAATACCGGGGTCAGGATGTCGCCATGATCCGTCTTCAAAACTCCTGCCCTTGCCGAGCTTCCCTTGTCTCTTCCTGTTATCCTGAACATAAATTAATCTTTCCGGAGATGCACAAAGGTAACTTATCTCCATTCACACCATAAAATAAAATCTAAAATTTTAACTCCTGTTCTCATATTGGCAATCATTGTTGAAAACTATCTTTTGCCATTACAATTATCTTTCCAATATTGCCGGAAATCTAAACTGGGATGAGTTCCGGCAATAATATTTTCATGCTCGTTGTCTTTATAATGTTTGCCACTGCCCTCGCGGTTCAACTGGGGTATTATTTATGGTTTTACCTCGCGCCGGTTATCTACAGACCAGACAGGAAAGAAAGTTTCAGCGGTGGTGTTTCAGTCATCATATGCGCGAGGAATGAAGCTGAAAATCTCAGGAAACATCTGCCTGCCATACTTGAACAGGATTATCCCGATTTCGAGGTGATCGTTGTTAACGATTGTTCAGAGGACAGTTCCGACGAGGTGCTTGGGGAGTTGCTGCCAAGGTATCCTAAACTTCATGTTTCCAACATAACGAAAGATCCGCGCTTCACACATAACAAGAAATTTGCACAGTTCATCGGGATCAAGGCAGCCAGGAATGAAATACTTGTTTTCACTGATGCTGATTGCAAACCCGTATCGGACAAATGGCTCAAAGGGATAGTATCCCATTTCGGCGACGAGACTGCCTTCGTTCTCGGTTATGGCGGGTACACTGCCGGCAAGGGTCTTTTAAACAGCCTGATTAGATACGACAGCATGTTTATCGCCATGCAGTATCTCGGTATGGCTATCAGGGGGGTACCTTACATGGGTGTTGGAAGGAATCTTGCTTACAGGAAATCTGTTTTTTTCGCGAACAAGGGCTTTGGTCCCTTCTACAACATACTTTCCGGTGATGATGACCTGTTTGTAAACAGTATCGCGAAGGGACCTGACACGAAGGTTGAATTCACGCACGAGACTCACACCAGGTCGGTACCGGCTAATAGCGTTGGAGAATGGGTAAAGCAAAAAAGACGTCATTTCACGACAGCACGTTATTACAAAGCGCGCGACAAGGCGCTTCTAGTATCAGAACCGGCATCGCGGCTGATTTTCTATGCCGCGGCTATTATCCTTTTTGCCAGCGGATATCTCTGGCAGGTCACTCTCGGGCTGTTCCTCCTGCGGGTTATTTTATATCATTACATTGTTGTTATGATACAAAAAAGACTAAATGAGAACAAACTCATCCACCTTTCGCTAATTTTCGATATCTTTTCACCGTTAATTAACTCGGCGTTATATTTAGGAAATTTCGGTAACAGACCGGGCAACGCAGGATGGAAGTAAGTAACGAATTATCTGAGAAAGCCAGGCACGACCTGGTTCTTGTTGAGCAGGCTAAAGGAGGTAACGAAAAAGCTTTCGCTACCCTGCTTAACAGGTATCGTGATTCTATTTACTTCATGATGCTCAAGATGGTCAGCAACTCGGCAGACGCCGAAGATCTTACAATTGAAGCATTTGGCAAGGCGTTCAGGAGTCTTGATTCTTATACTCCCAATTTCGCCTTCAGCACCTGGCTCTTCAAGATAGCAACTAACAACTGTATCGACTTCATCAGGAAAAAGCAATCATCCCCGTCTATTGTAGACCACGGCCAGGACGAGGATGGGGATCTTTACAAGATGAATATCCAGTCGGACACTCCCGACCCTGAAGAATCGCTCATCAACCACCAGAAAATAATGGCACTCAGGGAGGTTGTGAACCAGCTCAAACCACGATACAGGAGGCTCATTGACCTGAGGTACTTCAAGGAATACTCTTACGAGGAGATATCGGCCGAGCTTAAAATACCCATTGGAACTGTCAAGGCACAACTGTTCAGGGCTAAAAGCCTGTTATTTAACATCCTGAATAAAACCGGGACCAGGTAATGTCCGACCTTGTTCTTAAATATTTCCCGCATCTTGATGACAACCAGGTACGGCAATTCTCCGGGCTAAAGGATGTGTATTCCTACTGGAACGAGAGAATTAACGTCATTTCCAGAAAGGACTTCGAAAATTTCACTGTACATCATGTTTTGCATTCCCTTTCCATAGCGAAAATCATAACTTTCAATAAAAGCACCACTATAATTGATGTTGGCACTGGTGGTGGATTCCCCGGTATCCCGCTGGCAATTTTTTTCCCGGAATGCAGCTTCACCCTGCTCGATTCGATTAGAAAAAAAATAATGGTCGTCAGTGAAGTTGTTAAAACCCTTGATATAAAAAACGTTAATCCGGTCTGGTCGAGGGTGGAAGATCACCCGGGCAGGTACGATTTTATTGTAAGCCGCGCTGTAACATCTCTTCCGGCTTTCGTGCACATGACCCGCGGGAAGTTATCCGGGGCGTCTGGTAACAGCCTGGCTAACGGGATCATTTACCTCAAGGGAGGTGATATAGAGGCAGAGACAAAGCCACTTGCCGTCAGACCAACCGTTTGGAACATAAGCGATTTTTACGATGAGCCCTTTTTCGAAACCAAACAGATAGTCCATATCCCCGGCGTGAAATAAAAAAAACAGGCTTCATGTTTTGAATTTCCAAAATAATACTACCTTTGCAATCTCAATTGAGGACGATAATATTTAAAAACGGGAAAGATGAAAAGGACATATCAACCGTCTAGAAGGAAAAGAGCGAACAAGCATGGTTTCAGGGAAAGGATGTCAACTCCTAATGGCAGGAGAGTACTTTCAGCCCGCAGGGCTAAAGGCAGGAAGAAACTTACTGTTTCCACAGAACTTAAATTGAAGTAATTAATACTTGATAACCTGCAAAGGTGTTCCGGACCGGAACACCTTTTTTATTATAATACACCCCGCTCGATAAATGATCTGTCTTTTATTTGTCATATTGGATGCTTCGGCGGGGTTAATCTGTATAAATTTGCACAAGAAAGAATCGACATGAACCTGATACACGAAACAACAAGTGATCCTGAACTTAGACGTATATCCGACAAGGTGCTTTCAGGAGAAAGAATAACACCAGACGAAGGTCTGATACTTTACAGGAATGCAACCCTGCCATTGCTGGGCATACTGGCTGGAACGGTAAGAAGAAGCAAGAATGGCGACCTGGTTTATTTCAACAGGAATTTTCATATTGAACCTACTAACAAATGCGTCTTCAATTGCAGGTTTTGTTCATATCACAAACCGGAAGGAGATCCGGAGAGCTGGGAATACAGCATTGAACAGATGCTTGATATTGTCAAACGCTTTGACGGCAAAGATGTAACTGAAGTACACATTGTTGGAGGGGTTCATCCCGGTCATGACATACATTATTACGCCACTCTTTTAAATCGAATAAAAGAACACAGGCCATCCCTGCACATCAAGGCTTTTTCCGCTATCGAGCTCGATTATATGATTACCAGGGCAGGTTATTCAATAAGCGATGGTCTGAAAATGCTCAGGGACAACGGTCTGGGTTCGATCCCGGGTGGAGGGGCCGAGATCTTCGACGAGGAGATAAGAAAACACATCTGCAACGACAAGACCTCTTCAGCTCAATGGCTAAACATACACGAGACCGCTCATGGCCTTGGGATAGCATCAAATGCAACAATCCTTTATGGTCATGTCGAGACTTACGCACACCGTATAGATCATCTGGAACTACTAAGGCAGTTGCAGGACAGGACTGGTGGATTCAACGCTTTCATCCCTCTCAAATTCAAGAAGGCGAATAACAGTATGGACTACCTTGGCGAAGTAAACATGCTTGAAGACCTGAAGAATTACGCTGTCACGAGGATTTATCTCGACAACTTCCAGCACATCAAGGCTTACTGGCCAATGATAGGCCGCGACGTGGCGCAGATAAGCCTGTCATTTGGAGCTGATGACATGGATGGAACAATAGATGATACCACTAAGATCTACACCATGGCTGGATCGGAAGAGGAGACTCCCGCAATGACTACAGATGATATATGTCGTCTCGTTAAAGAAGCCGGCTTCAGCCCTGTTGAAAGAGATACCCTTTATAATATTATCCGAAGGTGGTAAGCCCATCGCTGATTTCATGGCTGCCGGGATTATAATTTTATCGTTACATTTGCGTTAGTAATTATGATCTTGTCGTTTTATGAGCCTAAAGGATTTCCTTCTAAGCAAGGTATTTGTTAAGAATCTTGGCATCGCTGTAATAGGAGCGGTATGCATAGTAATTGTTTTGCTCATCTGGATGAACATCTACACCCGGCATGGACAATCAAGACCGGTACCGGATCTGTACGGTATGCAGATTGAAGACGCGCGTAAGCTGGCCAGGAAGAACAAACTCAGGTTCCAGGTAGTTGATTCTATCTACACGACGGTTGTCGGGAGAGGCTGCGTGGCTGAACAGAACCCGAAACCCGGATTCAAGGTCAAGAAATGGAGAAGGATAATGATAACACTTAACGCCTTCAGTCCCGAAATGGTTGCAGTTCCCGACATAGTTGGGCTACCGATAAGGCAGGCAGATGCAATGCTGAAGACCGCTGGTCTCGAAACAGGTCAGCTCCGTTACATTCCTGACCTTTCGGTCGATCTTGTAATTCGGCACCTTCACAACGGCAAGGAACTGAACCCGGGCGACTCGCTTCAGAAGGGCTCCGTGGTTGACCTTGTTCTTGGGAGGGGATTAAGCAACGAGAGAACACCCGTACCCGATCTGAAAGGAATGGAGCTCGAAAGGGCTAAAAACAGCCTCATATCATCATCACTCAATCTTGGTACATATATCTTCGACAGCTCGGTGCTTACAAGTGAAGATTCCTCAAGAGCCTTTGTATTCAAGCAGATCCCAGAGTTCAGGGAAGATGCGACACTGCAGCTGGGATCATCGATTTACATCTGGCTAACAGTCGACTCGACAATGATAAAGTCTGATTCCACCAGCGTGGCGCTTCCGGATACTTTAAAACAATTGGAAACCAACAGGTAAACAGATTCTGACATGCTGAAGAAACTCCTGCTATATTCTATTGCATTGATCACCATAGAGCGATCAGCCGCGCAGGAGTTAATCACGGGACTATCTTCCAACAGGCTGGTTAAATCTGAATGGGAAAGAACTGGCCGTCTCAAGGGAATTAGTATCAACGACACTATCGATCTGCCTTTTTTTGATGATTTCTCCGGAAGTTCGGTTTACCCGGTACAGACACTCTGGTCTGACAAGTACGTTTTTATTAATAATACCTTTTCAGTTAAACAAAGGAGCGCCGGTATTGCAACTTTCGATGCTCTTGATCAGGATGGAAGGCTGTACGAGACAGCCACATCAAATGTTTTCGCGGCAGATGTTCTCACCTCGAGACCCATTAACATGAGCTATCCCGCCAGTGATGATATTTACATGAGCTTTTTTTATGAATCAGGTGGCACCGGCGACCAACCGGAGGAAAGGGACAGCCTTTCCCTGTCGTTTTATTCCCCCTCCGATTCAAAATGGTACTCGGTCTGGAAAGCCCCAGGTAACACTACAAACGGGTTCAAAGCGGTAATATTAAAGATTCAGAATAGTCGATTTCTACGCAAGGGGTTCAGATTCAGGTTCTCGAACTACGCCAGTCTCAGCTCGGCAACAACCGATCCATCCATGGCGGGCAGTTCTGATAACTGGAATATCGATTACGTCAGGATCGGCCGATTCAGGAACCAGTCAGATACCATACCCGCCGATGTAGCTTTCACTCTTCCTGTAAGATCAGTCCTGAAGACTCACGAGGCAATGCCCCTGAAACATTTCAAGCAGGTCTTCCTTTCAGAGATGGGCCCTTTCATAACCATCAACTACAGGAATAATGACGCTATAGTCCGAAACGTTACCAGGAACTTCGAAATCAAAGATGTTTACAAGGGGACCCTGGTCCACGATTTTTCTGCAGGTGCCACTAATATAGAACCGGCAACTAACATTAATTACAAGGCCACTCTTCTTTATACTTTCAGCACGGATAATCCCGATTCAGCTCTATTCCTTGTAAAGGGATTCCTGACAACTGATGCTTTCGATTACAAGAAAAACGATACAATCACTTATTACCAGCGATTCGGTCGGTATTTCGCGTATGATGACGGGTCAGCCGAAGGAGGCTATGGAATAAACGGGCTTGGATCGAGAAACGCGATGGTGGCTTGCAGGTACAGGTCTTACATTCTCGACACACTTAGGGCTGTAAGCATATCCTTCAACGATTCCTACCTGAACTCAAACCAGCGGGCATTCACCCTCATGGTCTGGGACGACGAGGATGGAACTCCCGGGACAGTTCTATATTCAGGTGAAGACGAAGTTGTCATCCCTGGAAACGCGGTTAGCGGGTTCCATACTTATGTTCTCAAGACACCAGTGCCAATCTTTGGAGACTTCCACGTGGGATGGAAGCAGGTGACAGAAACTTACCTGAACGCGGGATTTGATGCAAACACACCTAACAGCGGTCACCTGAAGTACTGGTTAAACGGGAACTGGTTTAACTCGCAGGCCCCGGGTACTGTAATGATCAGACCAGTCTTTGGACCTCCTATTAATACTGTCGGTATAAACGACAATGAAACTGCCAGGAAGGAACTCAGATTTTGGCCTAATCCTGCCAGTGACATAATTAACATCCAGTCAGGGCTGGATCAACCTGGACAATACACCGAGATACTCATTTACGATCTGCAGGGCAGGCAGGTAATGAAAACTGAATACAGCGAGTCAATTGATGTAAGCAGGTTAGGATCAGGAATTTATTTCATGAGAATTATATCCGGTAAAAGGTTGACAGGCACGGGCAAGTTCATTATTTCAAAAAGATAAGATGGCAGAAGAGGAAATCGGGGAACAGCAGGAATTGTACGAGCATTTCAGGTTCAAGGTCGATGCCGGCCAGTCGTTGCTGAGAATTGACAAGTACCTTACTGCCAGGATGGAAGATACCAGCAGAAGCAGGGTACAGGGTGCGGCAAATGCAGGGAACATACTCGTTAACAATCTGCCCGTTAAACCAAACTACAAGGTGAAGCCCGGGGACATAATACAGATAGTCCTACCAAATCCCCCCCGCGAGATAGAACTCATTCCTGAAAACATACCTGTTAAAATCGTTTACGAGGATGATGATCTGGTGGTTGTGAACAAGGCACCGGGAATGGTTGTGCATCCGGCTTATGGTAATTACACCGGGACTCTTGTCAATGCATTAATGTACCATTTCCGGGATCTGCCGCTCTTCAGCAGCGGCGAACAAAGGCCAGGGCTGGTGCACAGGATCGACAAGGATACCTCGGGGATCCTCGTGATCGCAAAAAACGAACTTGCCCATAACAGGCTCGCGAAGCAGTTCTTTGACAGAACAACTGACAGGAAATACATTGCATTGGTATGGGGAGTGCCTGACCCGCCGGAAGGGACAATTACAGGTCATGTTGGCCGTAACCCGAAGGACAGGAAGATCATGCATGTCTTCCCCGACGGCAGCCAGGGTAAACACGCTGTTACTCATTACAAGGTACTTGAGAACCTCGGGTACGTGTCGCTCGTGGAATGCAAACTGGAAACCGGAAGGACTCACCAGATACGGGTACATTTCAGCTATATAAAGCATCCCCTGTTCAATGACTCCGAATACGGTGGTGATAAAATTCTAAAGGGAACAACATTCACTAAATACCAGCAGTTTATACGCAATTGTTTCGAGACACTGCCCCGCCAGGCTCTTCATGCCAAATCACTGGCGTTCGATCATCCTGTTACAAGGAAGAGACTGGCATTCGATTCTGATTTACCTGACGATATGAGTATCACTATCGATAAATGGAGAAGGTACGTGTCGGGAAGGGATATTGAATAGAATCAGGGCAAACTTTTCTTTATATTCTGTTTAACCAAGGAATCAAGGATAATTTGCTGTTCCAGGATACCCGCTAAGTTGAGGAAACTGATTCCTGATATATCAAGGTTTTCTGCCATTATAGAACCATTTTTTCTATTATAATTAACCGGTTATTAATACCTGAACGGGCAGGCACAAACAAGTTATCCGGTTGCTAAATAGCGTAAAAGAGGTGTATTAATTGCAGAAAAAATCTGAAAGTTGGTAAACAGGCAAAATGTGTGGGTGAATACCGAAGGCTAAAATAAGAAATGGCCATCCGGGATTATCCTGACGGCCATTTCTGTATTATGTAAGTAACGTGAGTTACCAGCTTCCGCCGGCTCCGCCTCCGCCAAAGCTACCTCCTCCGAACCCGCCGAATCCACCTCCGCCACCGCCAAAGCCACCTCCGCCTGAAAATCCGCCCCAGCTTCCGCCATGTGAGTTACGGCCAGAGTTCATCATTGAAAGAAGCACCCAGAAAGGCAATCCGCCTCCCCTGCTCATGTTATTATGATTTGAATTTCCAGCTTTGGAAATTATAATGAAGATCAGCAAAATAAGAAATATAACACCTGCCGGGATTGCTTTCAGCACATCATCCTTCTTTGATTTTTTCATGTACTGATCGGCAGAAAATTCTCCTCTTACCAATCCCATTATGACTGTTGTTGCCTTGTCAAGTCCTTTATAGTAATCACCCTCCTTGAATGCAGGTATCATTTCATTTTCAACGATATCCTTGCAGGCAAGATCGGGCAATGCACCCTCGAGACCATATCCAGCTGTTATGAAAGCCTCCCCATTCGACTGGGCGGTTTTAGGTTTGAGAAGAACGAGTACACCATTATTTTTGCCTCGCACGCCAATACCCCATTTCTCTCCAAGTCTCTGGGCGTAATCAGATGGATCGTAGCCGGCCAGATCTGGTACTATCACGATAGCTATCTGGGTAGTAGTTGAATCGCTGAATGCAACAAGCTTCATCTCGAGTGACATTTCCTCGGGACGCATCAGAATCCCTGCGAAATCGAAAACCAGACCCCTGCTTACCGGCTTATCAGGTATATCCTGGTTGCCAGCCTTTATTTCAGGAGAAAAGGTCAGGAGCGAGATAATGAATATTATAAAAAGTCCTGTCCTTTTCATTTTTCTGTATTTTCAGGGTTATCAAAAGAAATCTCATCACTCAATTCATTCTTATCATCACTCATATGCGGGAAATGAGTCTTAAGCTGTTTACCTGAAAGTTTTATGCCTTCTGACAGTCCTTCGGTAAACCTGCCCTCCTTGAATTCTTTCTGCATCAGATCTTTGATGCAATCCCAGAATCCTTCAGACACTTTGCTGTTAATCCCGGCATCACCGA
>JAXLTU010000053.1:0-17621 GCA_046329885.1 Bacteroidales bacterium | reverse complement strand
TAGTGTTTTCGCTCGTGGGAAACAATATCGCCCGAAACCCTTTCAGCAGGACGCGAAAGACAATTATCGTGAGTGACAGCAGGAGTTTTGCCGGGATAACAGGAATGCTGGGCAGAATCAGGAAAAGGGTCAATATCAGGGGCAGGGTCAGCCTGAGCGAAAATGATCTGACCCCTGAAGTGCTTGGCAACATATGGCAGTTAGCCGAGATAGTGAGGGTAAACAAGGTCCACGAGATAATTTTCTCTGCAGATTGTCTATCAGCATCACAGATCATAAGTAATATGCACCAGGTGTCCGGTCAGAATGTGGTAATGAAAATTGCCAGTCCCGGCGATAACCTCCTCATCGGGAGCAATTCAATTAATCTCTGACAGGACCCTGCTCCTTATCGCGGCCAAAGCATTTCTTTTTCAGCATTTTCCGGCTAATTGATTATCACTTATCAAACAATCCACCTTGTTTGTTGTTATTCTACTGAATAATAAAAAAAGGAAATAGAAATGGCTCGTTTCAATATTGTTTTGCCGGCGATGGGAGAAGGTGTTATTGAGGCAACAGTAAATAAATGGCTTGTAAAGGAAGGAAGCATAGTAAGGGAGGAAGATCCCATAGCAGAAGTTGCAACAGATAAGGTTGATACAGAGGTTCCATCCCCTGTTGCCGGAACTATTGTTACTATTGTCGCCAGGGAGGGATCTGTTCCTAAAGTGGGAGAAGTTATTGCCATAGTCGAAGATAACAAGGAATACAAAACATCAGAACCTGAAAAGGTTGAGAAGGAAGTGAAACTCGTGAGGGATGAAGTATCAGAGACTAAGCGTGAAGAGGAATCAATCAGGGAACTTTCCGGTAATATTAAAAGCCGGACACCTTCAGGAAAATTCCTTTCACCACTTGTAAGAAGCATAGCAGCATCTGAAGGCATTAGTCACCTTGAACTCGATACAATTACCGGAACCGGGATGGACGGGAGAATTACCAGGGATGATATATCCGCTTATATTTCCGTCAGAAAATCAAAACCTGCTGAAAAAGAGATCATTATAGAATCTTCACCTTCGGCCATTACCGGGGTAACGGGTAAAGCAATAATCACCTCGGGGGAGGATCAGGTTATTGAGATGGACAGGGTAAGGAAACTTATATCAGAGCACATGGTGATGTCTAAAAGGACATCGCCTCACGTCACCTCGTTCATCGATGCGGATGTAACAAAGCTGGTATTATGGAGAAACAGTATCAAGGAAAAGTTCCTTGCACGCGAGGGTCAGAAACTCACACTCACACCGGTATTTATTGATGCAGCTGCCAGGGCACTGGCTGAATTCCCGATGATAAATATTTCAGTTGACGGGACCAGGATAATAATCAGGAAGAACATCAACATTGGTATGGCAACAGCCCTGCCCGATGGTAATCTTATTGTACCTGTTATCAGGAATGCGAACGAGAAAAGTCTTACTGGTCTGGCAAAAGCTGTAAATGATCTGGCGGGAAGGGCCAGGGTGAACAAGTTGAAACCCGACGAGATAACTGGTGGTACTTTTACAATCACCAACTTTGGGACTTATGATAACCTTGCCGGGACCCCGATCATCAACCAGCCCCAGGCCGCGATACTTGGCACGGGTGCTGTAAGAAAGACCCCGGCAGTTATAGAAACGCCTGAAGGTGATGTGATAGCGATAAGGCATGTAATGATCTTATCGCTGAGCTACGATCACAGGGTTATCGATGGCGCACTTGCCGGCAAATTTCTTCACAGGGTGAAGGAAATATTGCAAAATTATGCCCCCGGGCTGATTTAAATTTTAGTATTTGTTATCTAAATAACAGAAAGAATTTAGCTGAACAAGTCTTACTTATTGACAAAAAAATCAATCTGTTTGATAAAAAGCCGTGGCTCAACCCCGGCTTTTTCTTTTTTTTCTGCTATATTAGTGCGATGTGAAAATGAAATAATTATAGACATGAGACGTGTTCTGTTGGTATTCGTTTTAATAGTATGTGTGAATGTTAAAATCTTCCCGCAGCTAAAGGGCGAATTGAAGGAGCGATTTTACTGGGCTGAAACCTTTGTGCTGTATGAAGAATACAAGGATGCACTGCCTCTCTACGAGTTGCTGTTAAGAGTGAACCCGAAGAATGACAATTACAAGTACAGGATAGGTCAGTGTCTTATAAACATCCCCGGGAGAAAGCAGGAAGCCATCAGTTATCTTGAAGCTGCCGTCAAGAATATAAATCCAAAATACAAGGAAGGCAGATACAAGGAAACAAGGGCTCCATACGATGCATACTATTACCTGGCGAACGCCTATCGTATAAACAACGAACTCGATAAAGCGCTTGCCACTTATAACATGTTCAAGAAGAATCTCGACGCGGAGATTTACGACACTTCTATTGTCGACCAGCAGATCCAGTCATGCAGGAATGCCAAGGAACTTATGAAGGTTCCCCTCTTCGTCAAGAAGGAAAATCTTGGCAGCGTGATAAATGACAGGTACGCGGATATGAACCCCGTTGTTTCGGGCGACGAGACGGTGATGGTATTTAACAAATCTGAACCTTTCCAGGAAGCTCTTTATTTCACGAAAAAAGTCGGTGACAAATGGACAACCCCGGTTAACATAATTCCTTACCTGGGTCTTGGTTTTGAAAACCAGAATTATGCCACTTCTCTCTCTGATGACGGAAGGGAACTTTACATCTACAGGGCAGGTGAAGACTATGATGGGAATATTTTTGTTACACGGAGGAAGAATGATGACACGTGGACCCAGCTTGAACAGCTGAACGAGAATATCAACACGAAATTCTGGGAATCCCATGCCACCATCTCACACGACGGCAAGAAGCTATATTTCACATCCAACAGGAAAGGTACCATTGGCGGACTCGATATTTTCGTTTCAGACAGGGACAGTTCGGGAAACTGGGGACCTGCAAGGAACCTGGGACCGGAGATAAACACGCCGTATAACGAGGAAACTCCTTTCCTTGGAAAAGATAATAAAACATTGTTTTTCAGTTCCAGGGGGCATTTCAACATGGGTGGATACGACATCTTCTACTCCACCCTTCTGGATAACGGGAAATGGTCAGCACCATTAAATGTTGGTTACCCTTTGAACGGCACAGATGATGACATCTTCTTTAACCCGACAAAAGACGGGTACACCGGATACTTCGCACTGATAGACAGTTCAGGATACGGCCTATCGGATATTTACAGGATCGAAATATTCTCGAAAGATCATCCCAGGAAATTCTACATCAGGGGGATAGTTCAGGTTAAGGATCTTATTGACGCGTTCAGTGAAAGCGTGAAAGTCAGCGCCCTCGACAGAAAGGACATGAATGCCATAGTAGTGGTATATTCAGATCCTAAAACCGGGGAATACAAGTTTGAACTTCCACAGGGAGAATACACGCTTGCTTACGAGGCAAGAGGTGCAGAAACGATCAAGAAGGACCTCGATCTCGCGTTCAATAGCCCCAGGGATAGTTTTCAGCTGCCAGGCACCATACTGCCAAAGGCCGATTTCAGCGCCGAATTCAATGTTGGCAACAGGATGAACTTCTCCGTTGTTAAGGGTGATACAATTGCCTTCCCGCTTAAAACTGAACCGAACTCCATTCTTTCTGTAGAACACTGGCTGGACCAGAACCTGGTTAAAACGCAGAATTTCGTGGTTAAAGACTCTGTTTTCGTCTACAAATTCGTGCCACTTACAGGTGTCAACAGGCTTGTATTCACTCTCAGGGACAGGTTTAATAACACCACCACTTCCGAAATAATTGTAACAAGGAGAAAAATAGTTGTTGACGAGAAAGTTGTGAGACCTGAATACAAAAAGGTCATAGCCGACAAACAGATTGCAGCCTTCGCTGAAATGATCAAGAACCTGTCTGACGGTGATCTCAAAAATGTTATAGAGAAATCAGAACCTGGCAAGGAAAAATTCGGGAATGTTGATGACTACCTCAATTTCCTCAAGAATGAAGCCGCCAAGAATAATATCGCGGCATCAGAAATTGACAAACTTGCTCTCAAGGTAGCTGTAACCAACAATATTTTAACACAGACGGCAGTCGACCTGCTTGAATCAAAGACCTATGGTGAGCTTCACGAGATACTGAAGGGGCTTGATATAAACGAAGCCGGAATCCGTACCTGGAGCGCATTGCAGAAGTACATCTCGGACAAGTCTGCCGGGCGGATCAAACCAGAGGATCTCGACAGGATTGCGGCTGATATACTTGCCGGTAATGACACGGGTATTCCGGTAGTCAGGAACAAGATTCAGTCTTTCAGCGATCTGTCGGCGAAAAAGGCCCAGATAGACCAGGCTATTGCCGCGGCTGATCAGGCGGGCAGATCAGACCTTGGCAAATGGCTCTCCAGATTCTACGAGGAAGCCATCAAACAGGGAATAACTGATAAGGAACTGGCTGATCTTCTTGTCGCGGTTACCGTCACGCCAGGAACAGATGTGAATATCTACCGCGACGAGCTTGCTTCTTTTGCAGATGAGCCATTCGCTTCATGGCTTCGTTCGCTCGATCTGAAGAAAGAAAGAATCAATAGCCCGAGGGACCTTATCCTGTACCTGCTAAAGAACAGGAACAAGGGTTATTACACTGACGAACAGCTATTCAAGGCTCTGGGCTCCATGATCGCATCCAAAGACCTGTCACCCGAGCTTATAAAGGCCAACATCCCGGTCAGGGAAAAATCGAAACTGATCCCTGTCTGGATAGTACTGGGTGCGGGTATTGTGTTCTTCTTCATTATTTTCTTCAGGAGGAGGAGGAAAAAAGAGGATAATAAAAATTGACAACATGAAGAAAACGATAGTAACGACGGCATTCCTTCTGGTGGTCGGGCTGGTTACGTTCTCGCAGGAGATCAAATCACTCCAGGACACCTATCTCGAGGCTGATTATTTTTTCATGAAAGGAGACTACAAGGATGCTCTGCCTCTCTATCTTTCCCTTTGCAGCCAGCTTCCTGATAATGCAAATCTGGCATTCAAGGCCGGGGTATGTTACCTTAACATAGAGGGTAAAAAGAATCTCTCTATATCATATCTCGAGACCGCTTCGAGAAACATGTCATCGCGACACAAGGAAGGAACCATAACACAGGTTGCCGCTCCTTATGATGCCCTCTTCGAGCTTGGGAATGCCTACAGGGTCAATTACCAGTTTGACAAAGCGAAGGATGCATTTGGAAAATACCGGGAAACCCTGCTCCCTGACGAAAAAGAGGACCTGGAGTTCGTTGATCACGAGATAAAAGTATGTGAGAATGCAGCCAGGCTCATAGAGAATCCTGTCGATTTCACCCTCGAGAACATGGGTGATCCGTTCAATAATGCCAAAGCCAATTTCAACCCGGTCATATCAGCAGATGGCAAAACATTTGTTTTCATGGTATCTGAAAAATTCTATGATGCCGTTATGATAACCAGGATGGTTAATAACAAGTGGACCACACCGGCTAACATTATAGAGGAATTGAGATCTGACGGCGACCTCTATATCTCCTGCCTTTCGGCTGATGGTAAGGTAATGTATCTTTCAAAGGATGATGATTTCAACAGCGACCTGTGGACCAGTAACTGGGATGGTAAAAACTGGTCACCAATAACCAAGCTTAACAAGAACATCAATACCAAATACTGGGAATCGCACGGTTGCATAAGTGAAGATGGCAATTGGCTTGTTTTCGCATCGGACAGACCAGGGGGAACGGGTGGCCTCGACCTTTACATCTCGAAAAAAGAGGATGGGGATTGGGGACCAGCAGTTAACATGGGACCCGAGCTCAACTCGGTATTCAACGAGGACAGACCCTTCCTGCTTAATAACGGGAAGACTATTTTCTTCGCGTCCCAGGATCATAACAGCATGGGTGGATATGACATTTTCAGATCGGACAAACAGTCAAGTGGTATCTGGTCGAAGCCTGTTAATCTTGGCTACCCGATAAACACACCAGATGACAATATCTTCTTCATGCCCACCGGCAACGGCAAAACAGGATTCATTTCCCTGCAAAAGGACAACGAGGGTTTTGGTGATAAGGATATTTACAAGATTACTATCAAATAGTTACGACTGGCCTGAAAGATTATTAATTATTTAAATTGCTTATGATGGTCGAGATCAGGGAAAAAATGACCCGGATGATGTTGGTGCTTATTCTGCTGACAGTGCTTGCCACGACAGTATCAGCACAATCCGTGAAAGAGGTAAAGGAAATGTTCGCCCAGGCTGAATCGTATTACCTTTATGGTGAGTACGAACTGGCCAACCCTTTATACCTCTCGATTGAATCCTTCCAGCCCGATAATGCAAATATTCTTTACAAGATCGGCACTTGCTACCTTAACATCCCGGATGAAAAGACAAAGGCAATAGAATATCTTGAAAAAGCTGTGAAAAATGCCAGCTTCGATGCGAAACCCACGCAGCTCAAGGAAAAAAGAGCTCCTCTCGACGCGTATTTTTACCTTGGGAAAGCATACATGATCAATAATGAACTGGATAAAGCAATGAATACCTTCCTTGCTTTCCAGAAGCTTGCCGGCGAAAACAAGGACAAGAACGCTCTTGAAAACATTGGCTTCATTGATCAGCAGATTAGCGCGTGCAAAAATGCAATCGACTTCCAGTCCAAACCACTTAACCTGCAAAAAACCAAGCTACCCGACGATTTCTGCATGGGATCTTTAAACGAGAACCCCGCGGTTAGTTTTGACGGGAACACGATAGTTTACACTGAAAGAAGGGGTCTCTCGAATGCAATATTCTACTCGAAAAGGGAAAGAGGCAAATGGCAGCCACCCATTGAAATAACAAACGAGCTCAAGGCAGGTGAGGATTGTTCAACATGCTCCCTCAATAGTGACGGGACCGTATTATTCCTGTATAAAGTGGATAATTATGACGGTAACATTTACACTTCTACCCTGAAGGATGAAAAGTGGACTCTATTCAAAAACTGAACAAAAACATAAACACGAGAACTAACTGGTCGCACGCCGCGTCTCGTTTGATGGCAACAAGCTTTACTTCACCTTCAAACAGGGATGGTGGATCGGGTGGTCTTGATATTTATGTCTCGACTAAAGATGCAGCAGGCGAATGGGGTGAAGCCGTCAATCTTGGTAAAACAATAAACTCCGCGTTCAACGAGGAGACTCCATTCATTTCAAAGAATGACAGCATTTTGTTTTTCAGCTCCGAAGGTCATAATTCAATGGGTGGATACGATGTATACAAGTCTGTCAGATCAGGCGATGACTGGAAAACGCCCGAGAACATTGGTTTCCCTGTCAGCTCGACCGATGATGACCGCTTTTACGAGCCTTTCAATAACGGTATTAACGCTTATTACTCTATGTCGACAGAGTACAAGAAACGGGATATTTACTACCTCGGGTTCGGTGCTGCCGCCATCGACGTTGTATTCGAGATAAAAGGAACTGTTGCACTCGACGACAGCATACAAAAACCTGACAAGAGATTCCTCGTTTACCTCGTGTCAAAAACGAAGGGAGACACGCTTCAGACATCATTCCCTGCAAGAGAGACAGGGGAGTATAGCTTTTCAGTCAACCCCGATGATTTCAAAGTGATTTTCACTGGACCCGACTACCTGACCCAGGTACGCGACACACTGCTCAAGCCTGACGATATCGCCACAACCATCGGGTTTGATGGTGCTAAAGAAAAGATTCAACAATCGTTTACGACAAGATAGACCTCAACCTTATTCCCACAGTCGCCGCTATCGATTCATCAATCCTGGTGAAGGACTTCAAGCTCGGCGACGTAGGCATCAACGATAGTGATACAACTGTCTCTATTATACTGTCCAGGTTATGGCCCTGCACAAGCCAGTTGATACATAAGTTACTTCAAGAGGATTAACGACATCAAGGTTATTTACAATGATGCCGATAAATTCTATCGTTACACTACAAGGCATTTGCCACCGCGAAGAAGCAGCGTCGTGGAAAGCTGAACTCCGGAGGAAGGAATATGACGATATCTTTATCAAGAAAGTCACGAAATGAAATACAAGGATATCAAGTTAAGAGCAGTGGAGCCGGAGGACCTGGGCTACTCTATAACTGGGAAAACAATAACCAAATGCGGATCGTTAGTAACACGCTGACACTCTCGAGGTTCACCTGAAAAGATACATAGAATTCGCACAAGAACATTTATCATAACCGGCCAGCTCAGGCTGATGATCGATCATATAAAAGCAGGCAAGACCTTCTCGATTACAATTGATATCTTCGACTTTGATGCTTTTCACAAAGAGGCGGGTCTTGGTATCTTATCGCCGATGAGAACTACAAAGGAAAAAGGTTATGCTTCCATGGCTCTGCATTGCCTGATGGGTGTGTTTCAACACCCTGATGTTACACCAACTATACTGCAATATCCTGGCAAACAACATCAGTATAGAGCTTTTCAATAAAGCTGGGCTTTGAAGCTGTCAGGGTAAAAAGCGACTGGATCAAAACTGCGCAGGCTATCGACGAGCACGTATTCCCGGGTATTGAAAAAGGAAAACTAATCCTCTTTCCCTGTTGCCAGCAAACCGCAGGCGGCCGAGATGTCAGTCCGCCAGTCTCCTGACGGAAGCCTTGAGATATTCCGGATATGACTAATTCATGCTTGAGAAGTAAAGCATCCTTTCAGGTTTTTGATGACTGCCAGCCATTCATGGAAGTACCATGATACGGCAGCAGATTTATCTGATCGGGGCAAACCACAAGCTCCTTCAGACCATCAAGGTGACGATCGTATCATTAATACCTTCAATCATAACATAGGCAAACGAATACCGCCTGCGCTTGTCTTGACTCTTCCTGACAAGTTCGATTATAGAACTAACCGGATTGGCATCTTTCAGAGGAATCATTTCTCTTCTCTCCTCGGGAAAGGCGAAAATAAGCTTATTGTCAGATTGTAACGTGTTTTCAAAAACAAGGTCACTGGTTTTGTGTCGGACCTGCTGTCGACACTGTTATGTTACGGTACCAATTGCCAGCCCCATTCTGATGTAAAAATCCTTACCGGCCTTCAATACTTCCTGGAGATTATCCATGGGCTCTCCCATACCCATGAAGACTATGTTAGTTACCTTCTGATGATAATCTGGAAGGCTAAGGACCTGAGCTACTATTTCGCCGGCTGAAAGATCTCCCTTGAAACCCATGCTACCCGTTAGGCAAAACGGACATCCAATCTTGCATCCACACTGACTGGAAACACAGACCGTGTTGCGCTTCCCGTCAGGAATAAATACTGATTCAAATTCCAGACCACGATCAGACCTGTACAAGTATTTAACCGACCCGTCTGATGACTTGCTCACTTTTCGTATCACGGGAAGACCATTATTAAAGGTATCGACAAGTTGTCTGATAAGAGTAATGGGGATGCCCTGCATCTCATCGAAGGAATGAATTCCGGAACGATAAAACCTGCTGGTTACCTTTTTAGCTTGCTCAGTAGTATAACCATGTTGCCCGATAATTGCTTCAAGTTCCCCCGGTGTAATACCACAAAATGAAATCATGCCCCGAAAATAATAAATTTTTAAGGTTAATAACCTGACCCGTTTAGAGCACCACAGCGGGTATCGGTAATCCACCCATTGAAAGTGGAGTAACATTTCTAAATATTACCGGGATATTTAGACATTTTTTTTTTCAAACAACTGGTTTACTTTAATTTATTTCTATTTTTGCTATGAGTTTGCTGCATACAATAAAAAGAGAGTCTGGAAAGTCACCATAATCTGCCTGTAAAAGCGATGGTTACTGCCAATATTGATAATAGGATTAAGGAATTGACGATTCTGCTGGTCGAGGACCAGCGGTATAATCTTCTTGTTCTTGAAAAGTTGCTGGAACGACTTGGCACAACGGTATTGAAAGCCGAGAACGGGATTGAGGCGGTTGATATTTGCAAGGGTACTGAAAAGATAGATCTCGTGCTCATGGATCTTAAGATGCCGGTAATGGATGGCTATTCCGCGATGAGGGAGATCAGGAAGATAAGACCGGGACTTAAAATAGTTGCACAGACTGCTTACGCGATGGCAGGCGATGAAAAGAGGATACTTGAAGCTGGATTCGATGATTATCTTGCCAAACCAATTACGAGGGAAAACCTCGTGGTAATAATCAGTCGGAATATCTGACAATTCACCAAATTTTGTATTTTCATATCTGATTTAATTCATTCAGAAAAATGAAGCACGCTATTGCTATTATACTTCTGCCAGCCATCCTGCTTTCGTGCGGGCAAGGCAATTCAAAAAAAGAGAAAACAACTGATACCATGACAAAAGAGACCACCGGGACTTACAAATCGGATAAAGACTTTCTGCAGGCACATGTCGAAATAATTGAACTTGCACGTGGCAGTTCAGCCTTGTTGCTGGCTCCGGGCTGGCAGGGAAGAGTTATGACAAGCACGGCGGAAGGAGACCAGGGATCGAGTTTCGGCTGGATCAATAAGGGACTTATCGGGTCTGCAGTCAAGCAGGCTCACATCAATGCCTTTGGAGGTGAAGAAAGGTTATGGCTGGGACCGGAAGGAGGTCAGTACTCTATCTTCTTCAGGAAGGGTGACCCTTTCGTATACGATAAATGGCAGACGCCCTCATTTATCGATACAGATCCTTATGTAATAGCTTCCCGCACCGACACCTCGGTCACTTTCGTTCACGAATGCAGCATCGAGAACTACAGTGGAACAAGATTTGACCTTGGCATAGAGAGGAAAGTAACACTTCTTTCGGAAAACGAGATAAACAGGCTGCTGGGTAGCAAACCCGGGGAAACAAAGAGTGTGGCTTACAGATCCGAGAACACCTTGTCGAATAACGGGAAGTTGCAGTGGGAGAAAAAAAGCGGTCTGCTGTCAATCTGGATGCTCGGGATGTTCACTCCTTCCCCATCAGTTGTTGTGATAATACCTGTTAAGAAAGGAGACGAGTCAAGTCTTGGTGTGATTGTCAACGACAACTATTTCGGCAAGATCGCTGGCGACAGGCTTAAGGTCCAGGGAGAACACATACTGTTCAGGGCAGACGGCAAAAGTCGTGGTAAGATCGGCATTCCTCCACTCAGGACAAATGGTGTTATGGGAAGCTATGACTTCGGCAATAATGTTTTAACCCTGTTATTCTGTGAACTCCCCGAAGGAATTACAGATTATGTTAACTCTGCATGGGAAATACAGGATAAACCGTATTCAGGTGATGCATTCAATTCTTATAATGACGGACCGCTTGAAGATGGATCCCAGATGGGACCATTCTACGAGCTTGAAACATCTTCTCCAGGCGCAGCTCTTAAACCGGGTGAAATAATAAAACATGTTCAGACTACAATCCATGTTAAGGGTAACAACGATGTGATGGACATGATAAGCAGGAAGATTCTTGGAATATCACTCGAGGAAGTAAAGAAACAGATGTTTTAATTTACATCTGTTAATTGTTGATATCAAAATATTCTGACAGATATAATAAAGCCGGGGCGAAATAACCGCCTCGGCTTTTCCTTTTACAGCCTATATAATGAAGGGTTAAAATCGAAACAGCTGACCTCGAAACAAGAAGAGGTGCCATATTCTGACACCTCTTCAAATTGCTATAAAATATAAGTGTTTTACTGAAGCAGTCCCCTGTTTTTAAGTAGTGGTTCGATAACCGGCTCGCGTCCCCTGAAATTAACAAACATCTGCATAGGGTCCATGGTCCCGTTCCTCTCGAGAATATTCTTTCTAAGCGACCTGGCAGTGGCAGCATCAAAGATGCCTTTTTCCCTGAATGCCTCGTAAGCATCATTATCAAGCACGGCTGCCCATATGTAGCTATAATACCCGGCATCGTATCCTCCGGCAATGTGAAGGAAATAAGTACTGCGATACCTCGATTCTATTTCAGGAATAAGTCCTGCTTTGCTGAAGTAATCCTTTTCAAATGACTGCACGTCAACTATAGCGGGAGCTACCTGTGTATGGTAGTTAATATCAAGAAGAGATGCTGCCAGGTACTCGACTGTTTCAAAGCCCTGGTTAAAGTAACCGCTGTTTTTGATTTTCTGAACCAGTTTGGCAGGAATCGGTTCGCCCGTGATATAATGTTTCGCGTACATGTTAAGTACTTCTGGTTCCGTGCACCAGTGTTCCATGATCTGCGATGGGAGTTCCACGAAATCCCATGCTATGAAAGTCTTGTTATACGTGCTCTTGTTGAACAATCCATCAAGTGCATGACCAAACTCGTGGAACATTGTAGATACTTCCTCGAGGCTAAGGAGGGCCGGGGTATCACCTGTTGGCCTCGTGAAATTGAAGACTGTTGTGACCACCGGTGTTACTTCCTTCCCATTCTCGATGTAGTGACTCCTGTAAGCGCCACACCATGCACCCTGTTGCTTGCTGTCTCTCGGGTGAAAATCCATGTAGAGCACACCAAGATGAGCGTTATTCGTGTCCTTTACCTCGTAAGCCTGGGCCTCGGGATGGGGAAGAGGCGCTGTAATGGGGGTAATAGTGATACCGAACAGCTTATTGGCAACGCTAAACAGACCGTCACGTACATTTTCAAGCTTGAAGTATGGTCTCAGTTCACTGTCGTCAAGATCATATTTCTCCTTCCTTAGTTCTCGGAATAATACCACCAGTCCGATTCAATTTCACCTTTTTTCTCCCTGTCAACGTCTTCTGCATCTCGTTCCTTTCCTTCACGGCAACAGGAATTGCTTTTTCCCACAGGCTGTTCAGGAGTTTAAGAACATTTTCAGGGTTCTTTGCCATCCTGGGTTCGAGCACGATGGAGGCATGATCGCGATAACCCAATAGTTTTTGCCCTTTCTACCCTGAGTTTAACTATCTCGGCCAGTACCTTGTTAT
The DNA here is from genome assembly GCA_046329885.1 of Bacteroidales bacterium. Classification (GTDB taxonomy): domain Bacteria; phylum Bacteroidota; class Bacteroidia; order Bacteroidales; family VadinHA17; genus LD21. Next base: position 4,652 of record JAXLTU010000053.1, on the reverse strand, counting down.
TATCGTTCTCATTACCGTTATTACCTCTCATGAGATAACCATTATATAATTCCTTTCTCTTTTCACGATTCTCGGCAAAAGTAAAGAAGGGAAAGTGCTGGGGCGCTGAGGTGTAAAAGCCCATTTGCCTTCAAACCCTGCAGCCTTGGCCTGATCTGCCGCTGCAGAAATGACAGTCTCGGGAAGACCGGCAAGATCTTCTTTCCTGGTTATATAAAGTTTGTAGTTATTATTCTCCGCCTGTACATTCTGTCCGAATTTAATAGACAGAACTGTCAGCTTCTGGTTCAGAGACTTGAGAGTATCCTGATCAGCCTTTCCCAGGTTGGCACCATTTCTCACGAATCCTTTATATAGATTCTCGAGGTAAAATTTCTGCTCGGCGGTAAGGTTGAATTTATCCTGGTTCTCGTATACGGATTTCACCCTGCCGAAAAGGACTGGATTCAGGTTTATCTCATCCTGGAATTCAGTCAGCTTAGGTGACATATCAAGATCAATCTTGCGCAATGAGTCATTCGTGTTTGCCTGCGACTGTGAATAAAAAACAAGAGATACATTGTTCAGGAGTTTACCAAGCTTATCGAGAGCGGCAACAGTATTATCAAATGTGGGTTCATCCTTGACGGAGACGAGCTGATTAAGCTCTTCACGGGCTTGTTTAAGACCTTCCTCGAACGCGGGAACATAATGTTTTGCCATTATCTTCTCGAATGGAGGTACCGAGAACGGTGTGTTATACTCGGAGAAGAACGGGTTTGATTTATCGAGCACGGGCTTTTTGGAACAGCCCAGGGTAATGGTTATTAAAGCCATAGCCACCAGCATGAATTTAAAAATGGTTTTCACGGTTGTTCATTTTCAGGTTAATAACTAAATATTTTGCACGAAGTTAGTTTTTTTGAACACTCGGGCAAATGAGCCGGGCGCATAAAATAAAAATCGACATGGCCTCACGACATTTAGTTGCTTTTCAACAAATTAACCAATGCCTGTTCATTAAATTTTTGTTAAAACAAGGTATTAATTTGTGTTTATTGGCAGATTTATCGATATTAGTCAATCGAAAAAGGGAAAACAAAACACTAATAATATGAATAAAATTCTACTCAAAAACATCTTACCGCTAATCCTTCTCGCCTGCAGTTTCTCTGTAAACGCCCAGGTTATTCTATACGAGAATTTTGATTACACAGTACCAGGCTACCTTGGAGGTAACGGGGCGGCAGGAACTTCATCAAACAACTGGACAACTCATAATGTTTCAGCAGGGCAGACGACAACAATTGATGTCCTTCAATCGAGTTTGAACTATACTGGTCTTCTAAATTCCCAGGGAAACAAAGCTTATACATTTGGTAATGCGAACCTGACATCAAGGGACATTAACAGGGGATTTACCTCGAACACCGGTAACGTTATGTATTATTCTGCCCTTGTGAAAATAGTTGATAACAGCCCGGTTACAAACACTGGAGGGGATTATTTTATGCACTTTGGAGCTACCTCTGGAGCAGCAGTTACTGTTTTTGGTGGTAGGCTTGGTGTAAAAATGGTAAATAGTGGTGTAAATTTCAGATTTTTAATACAGAATACATCAAGTGGCACTCCAACCTATACAGAATGGGCTGAGGATCTTGTCTTCGGTAATACATACCTGGTTGTTGTTAAGTACGACAGGAGTGTCTCACCTACTGTTGCATCCCTTTGGGTTAACCCTGCGACTCTTGGAGGAACCGAACCTTCCGGTGCAGTAACAAATTCATCAGGGACAGGAACATTTGCATCATTTGCCTCGATCTGCATAAGAAACAATGCCGCAACACCCAAGGCTGAAATTGATGAAATACGTGTTGGTCAGACCTATGCTGATGTTACACCGGTCGATAATCTTGCTCCAATTGCAGCCTTTGATCCTGCCAATAATGCCACAGGTGTTGCTACCGCAACTCTTCCAAAGATATATTTTGATGAACCTGTCAGGAAAACAGATGGTTCTGAACTTACCAACTCTGATCTAGCTTCTCTTGTAGCATTCAAAAAAACAAACTCATCAGGTGAAGCCGTTACATTTACTGCTACAATAGATGCAGATAAGAAGATCATCACCCTTACCCCTGCAACCGCATTGTCAGAAAGCCAGGTCTATTATATTTCTGTTGGAGCAGTTGAAGATAAACTTGGTATTGAATCTACTTTGCAAAGTGCAACTTTCACAACTATTTCAGCTGTCACTCCAACAATCACGGTCACCTATCCCAATGGAGGTGAAACGATGTACTCGGGTGAAATAAAGACTATTACCTGGACTTCGACGAACTTTGCACCAGGGGAACTTGTAAAGGTTGAAGTATGGGCTCCGGATGAAACCGGCACCTATACCTGGATAACTCTCGATGCTGGTACTGCAAACGATGGTGAACTAAACGTTACCGTTGGTCCAAATGCTGAATACGGGACAGCTTACGTAATCCGTCTGACGGGTGTAACGAACCTGGCCACAGACTCGAGCAATGCTGCCTTCACTGTAATTGCAACTGCCACAACGCTCGCCGGTGTCAGATCACATCCTGCAGGGGCAATTGTAAGATACGATGGCGAAGCGGTAATAACTTTCGTTAAACCATCCGCAGCAAGCAGGTATCAGAAATATATGCAGGACGCAACTGCCGGTATTTTGATTGATGATGCCTCGGCTGTCATTACAACGACACTCAACGTGGGTGACAAGATAACAGGTCTGGAAGGCCAGCTTGGTCTTTACAGCGGGCTGATACAGATAGTACCCAAGAAAGCATCTGTTACCGTTGTTTCAACGGGTAACACTGTCACCGTTCCTTCGATGACAATGACCGAGTATCTCGCCGCTTTCGCCACGTGGGAATCGAGACTGGTGAAGATAACTAACGTGTGGTTCCAGGGTGCCGATGGCACGGCACAGTTCGCCGCCTCTACAAACTACACGCTTACTGACGGGACGAATACTCTCCAGTTCAGGACATTCAAGGCAGATGAAAGTAATATTATCGGAACTATAATTCCCGTGAATCACCTCGATCTGACTGGTCTTGCCGGTGTGTTCACCACCACCCCGCAGATACTGAGCCGGACCGTAGCCGATTTCTCCGATCTGACAGGCATCGACAAAACCAGGGAAAAAGGTATCACAATTTATCCCGTACCGGCAGTATCAGAGCTGAACATACGCAACCTGCCTGAAGTAAACGGAATTGAAATACTTGACGTGACTGGTAAGGTTGTTCTCAGGTATAACGAAGATGTACTTGATGAGGCCAGGATTAATGTCAGCAGTCTCAGGAAAGGTATCTACTTCCTGAAGATTTCTACTCCAACCGGTAAGGTTGTGAGAAGATTTGTAAAATCATAAAATTTCTTCCTCATAGGAAAAGGGGCTGCTTGGCCCCTTTTTTTGTTTTCAAGGATATCTTTTTGCACCTTTGCAATCCCCTTCGGGCTTATGACACTCAGGAAAACGACTATATCATTAATGGTAATATCCTTGCTGATCTTCCAGGGAGGATGCCGGAAAACACCGGAGCCACCTGCTCCCGGAAATTCAATCGATTTCAGCAATTGTATTACCGCGGGCACTGGTTCATCTCTCGAAATATTAACAATAAACCTGCATGGGTTTCCAAAAGATGGTTACCAGAGTGTTGTGGCAGTCAGCAAACTCATCTCCCAGGCTGATGCTGACATCGTTGCCATCCAGGAAGTGGCAACCGAGGCTGGTTTCAATCAGCTTCTCGATGAGCTCGATGGCTGGGATGGTCGCTTCTACCCCGAACTTAATGATGTTTATAATCTTGCCTTTGTCTTCAAGACTTCTGAAATCTCAATTGACGATTCGAAAACGAAACTGATACTAACGAATGATTCTTACGCATTTCCTAGAGCACCATTTGAAGTATATTTGAAACATCGTTCCCTCAATATAGGCACCTACCTGATAAATGTTCACCTTAAATGTTGTGGTGGATCTGATAATGAGGCAAGGAGGCAGGATGCGGCTCTCAAACTCGATTCCTATATCAACGCGAATCATAAAAATGATCCTGTAATAGTCCTTGGTGATTATAATGACGAGATATCTGGTACGTCTGCATCAACGAACGTATTTTACAATTTCATCGCGAACCCATCAGATTACAGGTTTGCCGACATGGCAATTGCAAAAGGATCACAGCTCTGGTGGTCCTACCCCTCCTACCCCAGCCATATTGACCACATGCTCGTAACAAATGAGCTTTTTGGAAAGATCGACACCACGGTCGTTCTGAAACCTGATCCATGCTACGCCGAGTACTTCACCGAAGTATCCGATCACAGACCGGTGAAGCTGGTTCTCAGGTAGCTATTTCTTCTCCTTCACGATCATTATGTAAACAGGAAAGTGATCGCTGTAACCTCCAGTCCATGTAGTGCCCACATAGGTCCTTAACGGGTAATCCTTGTATTGCCCGTCCTGCTGAACCAGGAATGACTTGTTAAATACTCTTGCAGTATAGTACCTGTAGCTGGTATAACTTTTCTCAGTTAGCGGCTTGGTAACAATTATCTGATCGAAGAGATTCAGATTATCCTGGTAATAAAGAGAACCGATACCCTTCTTGAACAGGGGGTACATGCAA
>JAXLTU010000052.1:0-19168 GCA_046329885.1 Bacteroidales bacterium | reverse complement strand
TCGACGAACCAGGCATTCCCAAGAGCATTCGGGTTCACGACCGGGTCCATATCAGGGTGAAGTATGAAGTATTTCGTGTTAAGCATGTTCAGCGCGTTGTTTGACAAAAGCTTTGAAAGAGCTGGCTTTATGTCATCGTAGGTTTTTGCTGCTGACATTGCTGTTCCAAGCGAAATGTAATCATCAATAATAGCGCTGTCAATCAGCTCCTGGTACCTTCTCAGCTTGGCACCATGATAACCACCTATTGACTTGTGATACTGGGAAGTTGAAGCATCATTGAAGACTGACACGGTTAGGTTAAATACCCTGTAATATCCTTTGTCTTCCAGGATTTTCTGATCGGCTTTGGTTGCTTCTGCCGATTTCTTTATGGCAGCAGGTGTTTCAAACTTTTCCGAATTGAGATATCTCTTGTCAATAAGAAACATGTCTCCAAGGAAGAGAACACCAAGAATCAGAAAGGCGTATTCCTTTTTAAGTTTTTCATAATGGAAGCCTAGTATTACAGCTCCACTAGCCGCGATGAGGAAAAGAGACCTGAAAGCATCGCCACGAAGTAAAGACATCCTGTCATTTTTCAGCGCGGTCTCGAGCCATGCAGGATATTGTCCGGTTTCGTATGGAGCCAGGAATGATCCTGCAAGACCTGGAAAAGCAAGGAAAAGAAGGGCCAGGCCGCCAGTTATCCCCAATGAATATTTTAACCCCCTGAAAAGCTCTTTCCTTCCTATATTGTTACTGAAGATCTCCCTTAGAGCCAGTACCCCGAGCAATGGCATGCAAAACTCCGCTATCACGAGAGTCATTGTTACCGCCCTGAACTTGTTATAACCTGGAAAATAATCCATGAACAGGTTAGTAAGAGGCAGGAAGTTTTTGCCCCAGGCCAGCATAATCGATAAAATTGTTGCAACAAGTAGCCACCATTTCTCCGGGCCTTTCACAAGGAATAATCCCAGTATGAAGAGGAAGACGATTATTGCACCCACGTAAACGGGTCCATCAGTCGATGGCTGGGTTCCCCAGTACTGGGAAAACTGGTTTGCATATTGACCCGCATTGTTTTTCCTCAGTGCTGTTACTGTCTCGGAGTTTCGGCTGAATGGTATATTTCCACCACCCTTGAATCCCGGGATTAGCAGGGTCATAGTCTCATCAACCCCATAACTCCATCTAGTCGCGTAATCAATATCAAGCCCTTTTTCCTGTTTCTGGTTCGTTACAAGATCTGATTTACCCCTGATCGAGTACTTGCCATATTCATATGTCGTGTAAAGCGACCCGAAATTCATGCCAATTGCAAGAACAACAGGTATAACTAGAAGAGCTGATCTTTGGATGAATCGCTTGAGCTCATTTTGTTTAATGCTGAAAACAAGTTCGGCGATCACGAAGATGAGAAGACAGATAAAGGAGTAATATGTTATCTGCGGGTGATTAGCCGTGATCTGCAGGGCGAGGAATAACGTAGTAAGCAAGATGCCTTTTAAAGCATCCTGCCTGTAGGTGTAGTAAACGGAACCGATCATTGGAGCCATGTAAGCCAGGGCGATCGCTTTCGTATTATGACCCGCTGCCAGGATGAATATGAAATATGTCGACAAACCGTATGCAATTGCCCCTGCTATGGAAAGCCATGGATTGACCCTGAACATCAGGAGGAGTACATAGAACCCCAGCATGGTAATCAGGATGGCTGAAATCGGCATCTTGATTATCCTCAGGATGTTGTCGATGTGTTTAACCAGATTGCCAGGGTATTTAGTCGAAATAAGATAAGCAGGCATACCACTGAACATCGAGTTGGTCCATAACGGCTCTTTTCCTGTATTGTCGCGAAAATCCTGTATCTCCTTTGATGCATTCCTGGCTACTGTTCCATCGTTTGTGTGAAGAACCTTGCCTTCCAGAACCGGAAAGAAGAAAATGGCTGTTATTACAAGGAATACTATTATTGCTGCCAGGTGTGGCAATACTTTCTGGAGTGTCTTTTTATCCATCGGACTGTTTGACTTTTAATTAATGGGAACTTACAAAAATATCCATTATGCCGGAATAGCAGTTAACCTTTGATCAATTTCATCCATTCGGATGGGTGCCATATCCTCGTTATCAACTGCCGGATGCGTGTTATTTCTATGTCCTCGTAAAATTTCAGGACAAATAAAATGACTGGGAAAGCTGCGACTATGATAATTTTAAGGGGAATCCTTATTAGCAGATCCATGTCCCTGAGAAGCAACGATCCGGCACCAAGAATCATGAACACTATCACCATGGTGGCTATACGGCCGATCTCGTAGGGAATAGGGTAATGCTTCTGTGAATAAAAGTATGTTACAAGGAAGAAGAATAGCTGTGAAATGGTGGTTGATAACCCGGCGCCGTAAATATCCAGACGCGGTATAAGTAAAATGTTCAAACCGATATTTATTATTGTCGAGATTACCATGGTGACGGCAATGATACCGGTTTTTTTGTTTATCGTAAGCCCAATAGATTGAGTTATATCCTTGAGGGTGTCGAAGATGAGGGCAACAGCGAGAATGGGAAGTATATAAAAGGAATTGTAAAATATACTGCTCTTGGCAAGAACCCTGATTATCTCCTGGCCAAAAACAGTAACTATCAACAACATGAGTACCACTCCAAAAGACATGTATTTCATGACCTTCGAGTAGAAGCGCTTATTCCCGTCGGTATCCATCATCTGGTATATCATTGGTCTTAAAGAAAGCCAGACAGAAGACAAGACAAGCACCTTCACCGAGTTAACAATAGAGTAGGAGAGGCTGTACTTTCCAACATCGGTGAATGTGCTGTTGCTGAGTATCCTTAGTGAAAACCTGTCGGTAATATTAAATATGATATACGAGACTGTTGACAGAACCAGTGGCAGACGGAAAACTGCCATTTCTTTCAGTGCCGATAATTCAAGTTTCGGGGTTATCCTCTTGAATACCGGTATAATAAGGACAAGTATAATTGCCAGCTGACTAAGTACCCTGGCCTCGTAAATGCCTTCCAGTCCTGTTTTTTTAATAATCAGGAAGTATAAGGTGAATAGCAGATAGATAACGAACCTGAAAATATTCGAGGTGACAAACAAGCCGGGTTTTTCTTCGAGCCTGAGTATAGTTGTAGGCAGAAAAACAAGACTTTCAAGTGCTGAAGCCAGGAATAGAAGATTTAGCATTCTTTGCCAGTTCTCCCTGTCTGTTAGCAGAACAGAGATGCTGCCGGAAAACATTGATAAGAAACCCCATAAAAGAGAAGTAAGCACGATAGTTGCGACTATCAGCGTGAAGAAGATCTCTTTGCGTTTGTTTATGTAAGCCTTATCCCAATACCATCTTTCGAGCGCGTAGTTGAATCCGAAACCAAAGAGCGCGATAAGCAACATTGAAGATGCTTCAAGAAGACTCAGTTTACCATAATCGTCAGGGGAAAGGTAGGCCGGGTTGGTCAAAACCGGCACGAGGATCAATCCAACCAGCTTTGGAGCTATTTGCCCGATACCGTAAATCGCGCTGCTTCGGAATATTTTTTTTATCTGGCCTAGCATTACCTCCTATTTATTGCCATGCAAAAATACTCTCTCCAGGCTATTTCTATAATGTTCCCAGGAATAATTTGCGGAATAATACATCCTGCAATTACCAGAAACAAGTTTCCGGTATTCTTCATCCCTGACAAGCCTGTCCAGACCCTGTGCATCATCATGAAATACACCACAACCTGCCATTATTTTCTCACCGGTTGGCTTCCTGTGATTTCCTACAAGAGGTATCCCCATGGCCAGGTAATCGATGTCCTTGTTTGCTTCCTGGGTGGCATAACTGTAATGAATTGATTTGATGAAGCTGGTCCCAACAAGAAAATTACAGCCCATCAGTCTTTCAAGTTCTGATCTTAGTTCGACGTGCGATAATCTTGGAGTATAGCTTATGAGTGGTGACTTCTTTATTAGCTCAAGTATCCCGGGTGAACTAATCGATCCGTATATATGCAAGGGCACAGATAACCTTTCCCGGAGTGCAAGAACCTGATCAGCCCCTTTTTCAGACGAAAAATCACCCAGGTAAATTAATGCCGGTGGCAACGACGGATTATTAAAAACAGCAAGGTCCTCGAAGGATGAATAGTAATATGCAATCACAGCGCCTGGTCCGAAGTATTCCTCAAGTGCTTTGGAGTTCACTATTACTTTATCGCAATAATTTGAAACGATATTCTTCTCCTTCCCGGTGAAATGTTCAAGTATGTGATTGTGGAAGAATTTAAAAAACGGGAAACGTTTTTCGAGCTGATAAAGCCTGAGGCTGACATTATTATCAAGGGTTTCGTATATCACCACTTTCCCTTCCGCCCTGGCCGCCCTGGCAAGTGGCAGCAGTTTCATGTCGTGAATAATTATAGTGTCGAAGGCGGAAATTTTATTCCTGAGCCTGCAAACCGAATAGTTATCGAAAAAGAATAAGGAGATCCAGTTTATACGGCTGAGAATCGAGTGCCTTACGGAGGGTACTATTTCATAAGGCAAGCCATTATCCCCGAGAAATTTTGTCATCGATCCGAGCCTCGGATGGAGCGGTTTAAGCTGGCGCGATGTAAATATACCTGCTCTCATTTTTCTTTTGAAAACATCATGTAAAAATACTCTTTGTTCCTTTTCCCTCTGAGCATGGTCCTCAACAAGTTATAAGACCTTGACAGAATGCCCTTCCTGTAGTAAAAGCTCATGCTTGTTAATCCTGCCTTGACACGTTTCGACAGACTGGTCATTTCTTCAAGGGTCCAGTTCACTGTTTCATTTTCTGCTTCTTTACCACTCAGGTCCGTTGAGTAGGATAAAACCACGACTCCACCCGGGTTGAGTATTTGTATATACTTGTTTATCCATTCAGCGACGAATTGCAGATCGTGAGTATTTGCCCCGCTGAATCCCCTGCAGAAAACAAGATCATAAAATTTATCCGAAGGAGGGTTGAAGCCATCTCCATGAATAAAATCACAATCCTTATGTATGGTCTTTGATTTCGCTATTGCAACTTCGGAATAATCCAGGCCGGTGGCTTTAAAACCGGCTTTACTGAATGCACTCGTGTAATAACCGGTTCCGCAACCCACGTCAAGTACCGTGAGCCCATTTTGTCTGGTTATTCCCGCCCTTCTTATTACCCACCTTACCGTCTCGGCGCATCTCACGGGATCTTCGGTGGTCCATCTTGATCCCCCCGTCGAGTACCTCTCGTTATAAATCTGCCTCAGACTTTCAGGATCTTTCATTTTTCAAGAATAATCATGAAGTTCGGAGAGAAATTTGATCTGAGTCTTTTCATCATACGGTTGAAAAGAAAGATCGACCTGTTCTTCAATCCAGGCATATCCTTAATTGTAAAATACTCGTTCAGCCAGCAGAATTCACTGAATCTCAAACCAGCCCTTTCAGCCACTTCAAGCATGGTTTTAGGACAGAACCAGAAAGTGTGTTCCGGATTAACGGAATAGTTGTTTCTTATTATGATGCTGGTAAAGTTTCTGATGCCATGCGCGTTAGGCGTGGTAATTACTATCCTGCCACCTTCTTTCAAAAACCCCGAGTAGAAACTCAGAAAAGTTACCGGATCATTGACATGTTCGATTACGTCGGCCATCGTAACGATGTCGAAAAGAGATCCTGATTCACTTAGCTTTTCTGGTGTTAATACCTTGAATCCCTTTTCATTAATCATTTGAATCTTGGGGATATTGATGTCAACCCCAATAAGTTCCCGGGCAACTTTGCTGATCTGTCCATGCATCCAGGCCGGATCATCAACACTGAAATCCTGCCCGGCACACCCGACATCCAGAACCTTCTTATCACGGCAAATATTGATTATCTCCTTGTCTTTGTACAGTACCGGAGCTTTCTTCACTAACCTGAATATTTCATCTCTGTCCATAGAGTCCTTCCTATATCATTGAATTAACCAACCCGGAGCAGGTATTTATTGACGGGTTCATTTCCTTGATTCCATTAAGAAGATTAACATAAAATTCAGTTATACCCGGGACATCCTTTTCGTCAAAATAACTGTTGTGCCATAACAGGTTAAATATACCGTTAAAGCGCCTGACTTCCTCTATTATGTTTATTATGTTCTCCCTTGCCTGTTGAAGTCCAAGCTTCCTGTAATAGAAAAGGGTCGCATCCATCACCGTGAGGGGAATTTCCCAGACCGGTAGCATTTCGTCCTTTTCGAAATCATACAATCTGAAAGGATTGCAGTAAGAATTTCTGAAGCCTTCATGTTGTGCAAATCCAAGGGTAGAATCATAAATGAATCCCGTTTCAGCATGAATAAGTGCTGTTTGAGGATGTTCCCACATGAGCCGGTGTTGCCTGATTCCTGACGGTTTGAAGCCGAATGCAGAACTGAATTTCTCACGAATTTCTCTCATGGCTGTTGCAGATCTGTGAGATCTCACGGTGCCATGCAATGCAATCTCGTGGCCGTCTTCCCTAATCAGTAGCGTCAATTCCTTTATCCTCTTGTCTGAAAGATTGTAATACGAATCGGTGTGTTTCACATCCCGGGGTAGCATGAACCAGGTTGATCTGATACCCAGTTTTCTCTCCAGATCCAGCAGCTCCCTGAAATTCCAGTATGGATCATTGTCTTGTTTTTTCAGGAGTATGCCAGCAAGGGTGCTCAGGCTTTCCTTGAGGTAAAATCCAGCCGGCTTGTTTCTCCCGGCTAAACCGGCAAACTGCTTAATCTGGTAAACAAAAGTGTTTATTGTATAGTATCTAATCCTGTCAACATCATGAGTCAGGGTGAAGAAGAAACTTCCAGGCTCGTGTCTTTCTTTAATATTGATATTATGAAGCCTGCAATATTCCAAAATACCGTCCGAAATGATTTTGAAATAGTAATTTACAATTGGCTTTGATGTGAAGCCGAGTTTGTGCTGTATTGAATTGCCGAAATCGAACCGGCCCAATTTGTCAATCGAAGGAACTTTACGTTCCTGGTAACCAGAAAGAAGGTAGAATGCAGATTTCAGGAGATCGTGATTAAACACGAGGCTTGAACCTTCCATCCTGTAAAAAGTTCGTTCGGTGGATACGGGGAAAAGGATCGGGATGTCGTCGACTGACATTATCTCCCCTGTATTAATTTCACTGGAGCTTAATGGAAAGACAATCGAATCAGCGAAACCTGTGGATTCATTGGTGTCGGGTATGAACACGAATTTTTCCTGTATCCCATTATGCAGGTCAAGGTGTTGGCCCAGGTGGAAAAGAATGTAACGGATCTGCTTATTATTCAGGTATCCCTTCATTAATTGCCTTTCAATGTTGATCGTCTTAAAAATTATTCAAAGATACCGGTATGAAGTTAAACCTCGCAATTATTTCTTTTCTTCGAGCGATGAATAAAGAGCGAGCAGTTCCTTTTCTCCTTCTTCCCAGTTGAATCTAGTTGAAACAGCTTTCCTGCCGTTGGAAGAATATTCCTCAAGAAGTTTCTTATTGGCAACAAGTGATTCCACTATTTTGGCAAAATCATCGGGAGAATCCGCCCTATACGTCAAGCCACACCCGGTTTCTTCAATGACCCTTTTAACAGAGATGCAATCGGATGACAGTACCGGTATACCTGCCGCCATGTATTCAAACAATTTATTGGGCGATGAGTTATCACTCTGTTCTGACCTTATATGCGGGATTAATGCAAGGTCACAGTTAGCTAAAAGCCTGTCAACCTCCGCCCTTGGAAGCCTACCCGTGAATTCAATTTTCTTTTCAATTTCAAGTTCTGCTGATAACTGTTTCAATGCTCCCGTGTATGAACCATCCCCAACAATCAATAACCTCAATGGCAGATCTTCAGGCAGTATCTTCAGACCCCTGATTACAACATCAAGACCGCGATGATAAGTAATTCCCCCGGCGTATATTATTGTGAAAACAGTCCTCATTTCAATTGTCCTGGTGTCTGCAACAGTTGTTGAATAGGGTGTATTCTGGAGGACGATAATTTTGTCTTTATCAACTCCCAGTTTGCTGATCCTCTCCTTCATTTCCCCGACAACAGTGATCACTGCATTTGCACCAGAAGTTGATTCTTTCTCGTATTTTCTCCAAAGGCTGACAGGTGAAAGAAGCCTTCCGACAATAGTATTCGTGTGTTTTGATATCTCCACAAGTGAAGGCCAGTTCTCGTGCAGATCAATCACGAGCGGGGCAGAGTGCTTATTGCTGAATTCCATACCAACACGCGCGAGTGGAAGATCGTTAACGTGAATGCAGTCAGGTATTTCCGTCTTGCATATATGGGCAAGATAATTTCTCCAGAAATTGAAATACATCGGGAATCTAAGTGCCCCTACTGACGATTTCCAAACCAGGCGGCTAATTGGTTTTATATAAAGCTTACCCCACGGTTTTTCCTCGACAGATTGTTCTCCATCCATGCTTATTGCCGCGAGAATAATAACATGTCCCCCCTTGTGAAGCGACAATATCTCTTTATTGACCCGGGGGTCGTTCCTGAAATTATTCTCAAGTAGCATTAATATCTTCATTGGCAATATATGTTTGAAGATTTTTCAAAGGTAATCATAAGTGAAGAAGGCTATCTGTCAGTCGATGATAAAACTTAACGCGCTTCAGGTTTCAAGAACTTCAGAAAGCAACCCGGTTAGAAAATTTCGCGAGTACTTTTCTGCAGTCATTTTACCTGAAACAAGTCCGGCAGGGAGGTTTTCCAGATACAATTCTATCCCATCCTTGTCATCGTAACTGAAATTTTTACCCTGTTTAGTTTCATTCAATATTTCAGAAGCGTCTCCTTCAGCGGGCCCGAGACAAATCACGGGTTTACCTGTTGCAAGATACTCGAAGAGCTTCCCGGTTATTATGCTCCCGTTGCTCTTGTGATCAGGGATTATAAGCAACAGAGCGGAAGCGTCTTCAAGAAAACCGAGTGAGTCCTCGTGACTGCAATAGCCTATGAAATCACAGTTTTCATTACCTAGTATACCAGTTATTTTTTGCCTGATTGCCACAGGGATTATTCCAACCATCCGGAATCTGGTAGCAAGACCTTTACTTTTTCTTTTTGCAATTGCTGAAAGAAAGCCATCAACAGGATACATTTCAGACAAGGTCCCGGTGTAGACTATTGTAAGAGATTCAGGATTTTTTGACTGGAAAGTTCTGAAGTCATCAGGGTCAAACCCGTTGGTAAGCACGATTGTTTTTCCTTTAATCCCGGGAACTTTATCAATAAAGGATTTTTCAAGTGTCCTGCCAACTGTAATTATCCTGTCTGCTTTTTTCAGGACGGTTTTCTCATAACAGCTGTCTATCAGCCTCGCCGGCAGCGTATGATAAAACTTGTTGTAATAGTATATATCGGTCCAGGGATCTCTTAAATCAACAATCCATTTTATTGAAGGGAACCTCTTTTTGAGCCTAAGTCCCACGAGCTGGGTTGAATGTGGTGGACTGGTTGTTATTACGTGTTTGATATCGTGTTTCACTATCAGCCTGCATGCCTCCTTGTAAGCGTAACCATTCCATCCTCTCCTCGGGTCCGGGATAAACAGGTTGCCTCTCGTGAACCTGATTATTTTATTCTTAAGCGAGTCGTTAGAGTCATTGGCGAAACCCGCCGTCGGAACTTTCGATTTACCCCTCTTCAAAAGACGGAACCAGTCAACAGCCTTTGTCCTGATAACCTCAGTCGTTTCAGGAATGTCCCTGGCGAGCGTATCATCAGTAACAGGGTAAGCGGCATACAAGGGATCGACCGTGAGCACAACCGGTTTCCAGCCATGACCTGGTAAATACTTCGCGAACTTCAGCCACCTCTGAACCCCGGCTCCGCCACTGGGAGGCCAATAGTAAGTTATAATTAGTACTGTTTTTAAATTGAGTGCTTTAGGGGCTGTAGAGGCATTAGGGGCTGTAATGGCAGTCATCAACTGAGAATCTTCTGAATCAGATTGTGAAATAGGTATGTTCGAATATTTAGTGTTCATTTTTCAACACTGTTAATTAGTCTATTCAACAGGAAGCTCACATTTTTCGCTTTGTTTTCAAAATACTCCAGGTCTGACTCCTCTATATATTTCAGTTGGCTTGCCAAAAAAATCTGGTAACGAAGCTCCTCCAATGAACCCCTTGAATTGAAAAGGAATGTTTTAAATTCCTTGTCTGTCCTTTTTGACTTGCCTTCAACAATATTCGAAACTACTGATGTTGCTGCACGTCTAGTTTGTTGCGATAGACCAAACCTTTCCGACTCAGGGAACTTTTCACTTAGCCTGTAGGTCTCGAGAACTAGTTCGTGGGCTTTTTGCCACACAATCAGATCTTTCCACGGATGAGCCATATTTTTCGGTATTTATGGTTCCTTTTTCACCCTTGATTTTCCGTGATAATTTTACTAATCAAAAATGAAATCCAGCGCATCTAAAGCCTTTAGAGCCGTTAAAGCCTTTAAAGCTTTTTCAACAATTCCCTTATACTGACCTTTTCGGCAATTAAACCTTTAAGGCTGCTGATGGCTACTCTCTCCTGGACCATGGTGTCGCGGTAACGGAGTGTTACTGTCTGGTCCTGTACTGTCTGGTGGTCTATAGTAATACAATACGGGGTACCGATAGCGTCCTGACGCCTGTATCTTCTTCCGATCGAGTCTTTCTCGTCGTACTGGCAATTGAAATCAAACTTGAGATCCTCAACTATTTTTTCAGCTATTTCAGGGAGACCATCCTTCTTAACGAGTGGCATGACAGCCAGTTTCACCGGGGCCAGGTTGGCCGGCAGGCGAAGAACGACCCTCGTGTCGCGTGTACCATCTTCCTTTACTAGTTCTTCCTCGTGATATGATGCAGAAATTACCTGGAGGAACATCCTGTCGACTCCTATGGAGGTCTCTATAACATATGGAATGTAAGACTCGTTCTTTTCAGGATCGAAGTACTGCATCTTCTTACCACTGTATTCCTGGTGTTGCTTGAGATCAAAGTCGGTCCGGGAATGAATGCCTTCAACTTCCTTGAATCCAAAGGGGAACTTGTACTCGATATCTGATGCGGCATTAGCATAATGGGCGAGTTTCTCGTGGTCGTGGAAACGATAATTTTCAGCACCGAAACCAAGAGCCTGGTGCCATTTCATCCTTGCTTCCTTCCATTTGGCAAACCAATCAAGCTCCGTGCCGGGCTGGACGAAGAACTGCATCTCCATCTGTTCAAACTCTCTCATCCTGAAAATGAACTGGCGTGCTACTATCTCGTTCCTGAAAGCCTTGCCAATCTGAGCGATACCAAAAGGCACCTTCATCCTGCCTGTTTTCTGAACATTCAGGAAGTTGACAAAGATTCCCTGGGCGGTCTCGGGACGCAGGTAAATCTTCATGGCGCCATCGGAGGTTGAGCCCAACTCGGTAGAGAACATCAGGTTGAACTGTCTGACATCTGTCCAGTTTCTTGAGCCAGAGATCGGGCAGACGATCTCGTTGTCGAGAATGATCTGCTTAAGCTCGGCCAGGTTGGAGTCATTGAGTGCTTTTGCAAACCTTGAATGAATCTCATCTATCTTTGTCTGGTTCGCAAGCACCCGCTGGTTCGTTGCCCTGAACATCTTCTCGTCGAAAGTGGCGCCGAATTTCTCCCTTGCCTTTTCGACTTCCTTGTTTATCTTTTCCTCGATCCTGGCAATGTGCTCTTCAATAAGAACGTCAGCACGATATCTCTTCTTGGAATCCTTGTTGTCGATGAGAGGATCGTTGAACGCGTCAACATGCCCGGATGCTTTCCATATTGTAGGGTGCATGAAAATCGCCGAGTCTATACCAACGACGTTATCGTGCAACAGCACCATGCTGTCCCACCAGTATTTCTTTATGTTATTCTTCAGCTCGGCCCCGTACTGACCGTAATCATAAACGGCGCTTAGCCCGTCATAAATCTCCGATGATGGGAACACGTATCCATACTCCTTACAATGTGAAACAAGCTTCTTGAAAACATCTTCCAGTGCCATAGTATTCTTTTATTCATTAAACAGGAAGGCAAAAGTAATCTAAAATCTTATGTTAAACAACGTGTGAATCAAGATGGATAAGGCTTTCGATCGCGTTGAATCAATTTGTATCTTTACAGTCCTTTTGAAAATGACACGAGATGAAGAAGAGAACGGATTTTCTTGTGATAGGTTCAGGCATAGCCGGTTTGATGTTCGCCCTGGAGGCTTCAAAGCACGGGAAAGTCAGCATTGTGACGAAGAGCACGCTGGAGGAGTCAAATACCCGTTATGCCCAGGGTGGCATCGCGGCGGTCTTTGCAGAACCTGATAATTTTGAAAAGCACATAAGGGACACGCTTGTTGCCGGGGATGGATTCTGTAACGAGGAGGTCGTCAGGATGGTCGTTCATGAAGCCCCGGAGAGGATTAAAGAGTTGATTCAGCTTGGTGTTTCATTCGACAAGAAGGATGATGGTCGTTATGATCTGGCCAAGGAAGGCGGGCACACTGAGTTCAGGATACTTCATCACAAAGACAACACGGGGGAGGCGATTCAGAAGGTACTTACCGACAGGGTAAGGAATAACCCCAACATAGAGATCTTCGAGAATCATTTCGCAATAGAGATATTGACACAACACCACCTGGGAGTCGAGATAAAAAAGAACCATCCCGATATAAAATGTTTCGGGGCTTATGTCGCTGATCTCGTAAACCCGAGGGTGATAACCTTCCTCTCCAAGGTTACAGTCATGGCAACGGGAGGGATGGGCTGCGTGTACCTTACTACAACCAATCCCGAGATTGCTACTGGCGATGGCGTTGCAATGGTTTACCGGGCCAAAGGTGTGATAGAAAACATGGAGTTCATCCAGTTTCATCCCACTTCACTTTACGACCCCGAGAGAAGACCATCATTTCTTATTACTGAAGCGCTTAGGGGATATGGTGCCGTTCTGAAGAATATTGCCGGTGAAAAGTTCATGAACCGTTACGATAGCCGGGGGTCTCTGGCTCCCAGGGATATAGTGTCGAGGGCAATTGATAACGAGATGAAGATATGGGGAGATGACCACGTTTGGCTCGATTGCACTCACCTCGACCGGGATGGACTGAAAAGTCATTTCCCGAATATATATGAGCATTGCCTTTCAAGAGGTATTGATATAACCCGCGACATGATACCGGTAGTGCCAGCGGTTCATTATTGCTGCGGTGGCATAAAGGTTGATATGGACGGTCAGAGCAGCATAAACAGGTTGTATGCTGTCGGCGAGGTTTCATCAACAGGACTGCACGGGGCGAACAGGCTTGCTTCCAACTCGCTCATCGAAGCAGCTGTTTACTCTCACAGGGCCGCTATTCACGCGATCAAGGAGCTTGGCAAGCATGTTTTCGAGGAGAAGATACCAGACTGGGATTACAAGGGCACAACACATCTCGAGGAAATGGTTCTCATCACACAGAGCTACAAGGAAGTACAGATGATAATGAGTAACTACGTGGGAATAGTGAGATCTGATCTTCGTTTAGAAAGAGCTCTCACTCGACTCGAGATCATTTTTAAAGAGACCGAAAGTCTTTACAAGAAGTCACTTATCTCGCAAAAGATTTGCGAGCTGAGAAACATAATTAATGTAGGATATATAATTATCAAGCTGGCTCGTAACAGGCGAGAGAGTATCGGGCTGCATTATTCAATCGATTATCCGAAAAGGATCGGGTCGGAATTTTAAAATAACTAACATGAATCATGTTGAAATAGCAGCCACCGGACGCAATAGCCTGTGGCGATATCTGGTTATGCTTGTGGCAATTGTGATTGCGATTAATACAGTTGGTGCTATCCCACTTTTAATCGGGTATGTTCTCAAAATGTTTTCCGATCCAAATGCAATTAACTCACTGGCAAGTGATCCGAATAACCTGTCGCTGCTGGGATATAGCCCGAATATTACCCTGTTAATGATGCTTTTCCCTTTCGCTGCCGGACTTGTTGCATTTTTCCTGCTAATCAAGCCTCTTCATGGCAGGACAGTAGCGCAGGTTTTCAACGGGACGGGAACGATACGATGGAGCAGGATCTTGACTGCAGCGTTCGTTTGGCTCATGTTTTCGATAATTTTCCTTGTCGCTTCCACGATACTGCAGCCAGATAATTTCAGGATCAATAATACTGGACCAACACTCGTTCTTCTTGTTATAATTACACTTGTATTAATACCTTTTCAGGCTGGATTTGAAGAGGTCATTTTCAGGGGTTATCTGTTGCAGGCGTTGTCTATTCCAGGCATGAAGAAGCCAAAAACCGCGTTTTTTAAAGCTATTTATGGCCTATACTCGGGGATGTTGTTTCCTCTGCTTATTACTTCAATTCTATTCGGGATACTTCATTCCTGGAACCCGGAGGTCAAGGCATATGGATTCTTTACCATGATGCCCCAATACGTGATGTTCGGACTGCTATTCGGTATACTTACAGTGCTTGATGATGGCATCGAGATTGCCGTCGGGACACATGCCGCGAACAATGCTTTCCTGAGCATTATGGTTACTAACAGTTCCTCGGCTCTCCAGACTCCGGCTGTTTTCGAACAGATTTCAATTTATCCCTGGAGCGATTTTATCTCCCTGTTCGTTTTATCACTATTATACATCCTGGTGATGAAAATGATTTATGGATGGAAAGACTTTTCCGTCATCTGGAGGAAATTGACAAGAGAAGGGATCAATGGTCAGACCGTGTAAACGGAGCTCTTATCTTCACTTCTGAAATCTCCCCACCTGTTCTTCGTTTCCTCAATTATTTCCCTGATCTCCGCCGGTTCGGTGGTTGTCAGCAGACGGAGCCTTGTTTCCCTGAAATGTGGAATACCTTTGAAGTAATTCGAGAGGTGCCGTCTTAATTCAAATATTGCCCGTTTACCCTCCTTGTGCGCGAGTGACTGGTCGAGGTGCTGAAGGGCAATATCTGCTTTTTCGCTAATGGTCGGTTCCTGCAACAATTCACCTGTGTCGAGGTAATGCCTTACTTCACGAAAAATCCATGGTCTGCCAACGGTTGCTCTCCCTATCATTATGGCATCGGCACCATATTTGTCAAACATCTCTTTGGCCTTCACCGGGTTGTCTATATCCCCGTTGCCGATTACCGGAATATGCATTCTCGGGTTATTCTTTACTTCTCCTATCAGTGTCCAGTCTGCAACCCCCTTGTAAAGCTGAGCCCTCGTTCTGCCATGAATCGTGATCGCCTTGATGCCGGTATCCTGGAGCCTTTCCGCGACATCAACGATAACTTTGCTGTTCTCGTCCCAGCCGAGCCTTGTTTTTACTGTGACGGGCAGTCTGACCGCTTTTACAATGGCTTCAGTCATCTCGATCATCAGGGGAATGTTCTTGAACATGCCTGACCCGGCTCCCCTGTTTGCTATCTTTTTAACCGGGCACCCGAAATTGATATCGATTAATTCCGGGGATGCGGCTTCAGCAATGTGTGCGGCTTCGACCATCGCATCGACGAGGTGACCATATAACTGGATCCCGATGGGTCGTTCAATATCGTAAATGTTAAGCTTGCGGACGCTCTTTTCCCCGTCTCTTATTAGCCCGTCTGACGAAATGAATTCGGTATACATGAAATCTGCACCCATCATCTTGCACAGGTGCCTGAAGGATGGGTCTGTAATGTCCTCCATCGGCGCGAGAAACAAGGGCCGCTCCCTCAAAATTATGTTATCTATTTTCAATTTCGGCGAACTTAATTTTCAATGCCTAACTTTGGCGCAAAAATAATAAAATGACCGGAACCGGTAGCGAGACACGGCACATCTGGCAAAAACCTCTGGCACTACAGCTTCTACTTATCAGTATGATACTGGGTACAGGGATCATTCTATTATTGTTAACCTCGATGACTGGCAGATTTCTTTTTAACATCAGTCCTGGTGAGATGAACCAGATTGGGGAAGGAGTATTTACAGAGAATCAGGCTGGTTATCTCAGGTTTGTTCAGGTTACCCAGGATCTTTTTATTTTCCTGGTTCCGGCTTTGCTTATAACACGTTATGTTACCGCCATGAATGGGAAACATGGTTATTCCAAAGCATTTCCCGGGATTAGAATAATATCCGCTGTCATAGTACTGGCTATTCTCGTTTTGCCGCTTGTGGCGTATGTTGCTAAACTGAATATGCAAATAGTGTCGGGAGGGTTCTTTCCCGGTATTTACAAAAAGATAATCGCGGTCGAAAGAGAAGCCTCGTCAATCTCATCCGTGTTAATGACTTCTTCCGGGATACCCGGTCTGATGCTGTGCGTGTTTATTGTTGCACTGCTGCCTTCGTTGAGTGAAGAATTGTTTTTCAGGGGATTCCTGCAAAGGTTTCTTGTTAACAACGTGCAATCAGCTCACCTTTCAGTCTGGATTGCTGCTTTTGTATTCAGTTTTATTCACTTTCAGTTCCTGGGTTTTCTCCCTCGCATGCTTCTTGGACTAATCTTCGGTTACCTTTTTTTATGGAGCGGGAATATTTGGCTTCCAGTAATAGCACATTTTTGTAATAACCTTGTTCCGGTTGTTTCTCTTTACGGGAAAAACAGCAACGAGATCATCACTATCATGAATAACCATGAACCTACAGGAATGCAATTCCCTGTCGTGGGTATAATTCTTATTTCGCTTATATTATTTATGATCAGGCGCTATTACGACCTTCCTGATACAGGCAGTGACTGAGTGAGATCACTTTTTATAATCACAATTTCCTCGGAGGAGGGGTCAGACTGAAGTTCCCCTTTCCTGAAAAAGTAAACAAGACCGTAATTCTCACATTTCTCTCTCTTCTCTTTTTCCGGCAGATTAGCGAAGAAACTTTCCACCTCGTTCCATATGTTCAGGATGAGGTCATCGGCTTCTTTCCGCAGGTCCTGTATCTTCCTGGAATAATCAAGAGTTTTCTTGTTTATTGTCTGGTAATAATTGAGAGCATCGATAAAATGTTCGAACCTTACTTTAACGACAGCTATTGTTGGATTTGTTATCGGACTACCTCCTTTCTTTATCCTGAATTCTTCACCTTCGATTATTCTCTTTCCCCAGCTCAGCAATTCATTTTCGGTATTGAAGGAAGGTACTGAAGAATCATTGGTTGCCAGGCCAAAGTAAGCTCTTGTCTCGGCGGGCAGTTCGCCACGGTATACTGCCATGTTCATTACTCTGACGAAATGAGTGAGATAGAGCCTTGCTTTCCGGACTATCTCGCTGTAATCGCGGCTTTTCTTGTTCTGGGCGAGCAATGATTGTTTCTGCAACTGGATGTTGTGTTCGTAGATAGTGAGGAATCTCTGCAGGAGAACGAGATTCTTTGATGAGAAGGCCATTTTGTTAGGAGGTAGTTCCCTGCCTGTTTCAAGGGCTCTCTTCATAGCTCTGATTCGGGCAGCATCAGTGTTGGGCAGTCGACGGTAAGGCATGATTGGTGTTAATAAACTGTTGATAACAGATGCGAATATAATGATATTTTGTTAATAACAAAGTGTATTCGCATTTTTTTGTACTGGTTTATAATAGTTTATGAGGCTGCTAATAATTAACAGCCTTAACGGGCCAGTAAGGTGTTAAGAAACGGGGTCCGAATTACTGCCTGCAAACAAAATTTCTGAAGATCTCTCCCTCCCTGGAAGTAAATACTTTGAATCCCCTTGATTTCAGCAGATCAATTACCGGTGCTGGAACAAATGGTGTCTGGAATTCGAATATTTCCCCGGCTTTCATGCTGGTCACGATTGACATAATGGATGCCATGGGACTTTCCCCGGAGTTTATCTCATCTATAGCGTTGTATGTTCTGATGATTTTTCCCTCTTCGAGCCATCCTGGCCTTGATAAATCTGAAAATTCCTGGTCTGTATTGTAAATAACGGTCTCTTTCAATCCGGCTTCCTGGCGCAGGCGTTTCACAAGTTCCTCGACCTTGATCCCGCCGACTATTGCAACCTGGGCCAGCGTAGCCACCCTGGCCACAGTCCTCCTCAAGACGGGGTTCCGCAGCTTTTCAAAAGAAGGTGACATGCTCACGAGAGTTTCCTCGAGAGCCGGGTAAGCTTCGAGCAATTCGCCTACTTTGGTCTTCGGGGATATTTGAAGTTCAGTTTTTCCCATTTTCATGCTTTTTTGTTGTAAGCAAGGAGTCTTTGTTCTCCCTCCAGACTTCTCAAACCTGTCAGATCCTGCGTGAATTCGATGGTCCCGAGGTATTCCCCATCCTTTCCCCTGATCGCAAAGTATTCAATGTATATGAACCTTCCTTTCATATTAATCCAGAAAGCAGCATTATTTTGAGAGCCGCTCTTGAAGTCAGCGAGGATCTGTTCAACAACATGCACGCTTCCCGGAGGGTGGCACATTCTCACGTCGCGTCCGAGTATCGCCCTGTTTCGCGTGAAGATCCTGTCAGGTCCCAGGCTGAAAAACTTGACCTTGTCGTCCCTGTCAACGAAGGTGAGGTCAACTGGGAGAGTTCTGAAAATAGCCTCCAGTTCGTCCAGATTGAAACTGCCTGTTTGAAGTCCGATAGTTGAACCAGTGTTATATTTAACTTCACCGGCAACCACGTTTTCTGGTTTCCATTCATCAGACGGATCATAAAGACAGTATCCAAATTCGATTGTCTGAAGATATATCGAGTACCATTCCTCATCAGATAGTTTGTCGAGACACATTGGCAGGAGAATCTCTTCTTCCTTTGCTATCATGTCGTCGACACCTCTGGTTGCAGGAATGAGAAGCAGTTCGGTAATGCTGACAACTTCCTGTGTAGTAACATCTTCCTTGAGGCTGATTGCTTCAATGGATGCTTTCAGGAGTTGCCTGATCTCATCGTGTTTTCCCCACATTACCTTGGGCGGGCCAGTGATACCATATTTTTCAAGGAAGGGAAACAAAAGGTATTCTTTCCTCCTGTAATGCTTGTCAACATCCATCAGGCTGTTAAAAAGGGTGTGAACGCTTATGAGCCAACCCTTCACTTCGTTCTGTTTTAAATTTGAAGCTTGCGCGAGCAATATCCCGAGACTGTTGATCACCTTCCCGAGCTCCCTGTTTTCTTTCATGAATGTGTCAGCCGGATGTCC
>JAXLTU010000051.1:0-21061 GCA_046329885.1 Bacteroidales bacterium | reverse complement strand
ACTTCGCACACTATTGCCCTGCCGTCAATGCCGCCGGTAGCGAGATACTTACCATCGGGACTGAAACAGAGGCTCAGGACCATGGCCTTGTGACCCCTGAGTGTCCTGAAGACCTTGCCCGTGGCGAAATCGATCAGCCTGGCGTTATTGCCGCTCCTGCCGACAGCTATGAGCCTTCCATCGGGACTGAGCCTGGTTACATTGACCATACCGGCCCAGTACATGTATTGATCCTTGAGTATCTTCTCGTCGGTCTGGTTGAGGTAGCCTCTTAATGAAAGCATGGTCTTTCCCGGGTCAATCCGGATAATATCGGAGAATCGCTTCTCCGTTCCCGCCAGGTATTCCTTCCCGTCAGGGGAAATAGCAATAGATTTGACCTGGTTTTCGCTGTAATCTCCCGATTCGTTTACCAGCTTTCCTGTCGAAAGGTCCCAGATCTCCGCGGTACCATATTCGATCGCGCCGACGTACCTGTTATCGGGACTGATAGTAAGTGATTCAGGTGATCCGCCCTTCCCGAAAAGCCTTTTCACCAGCCTGCCTGATTCCCTGTCAAAAACCTTAAGGGTATCGGACGAAGCTGTTATTACGAGCTTGTTGTCGGAGGTAATGACAGCCTCGGTGAGACAGCCGGAGCACGATGAATTGATCTTCTTGTATTTCCTTATCTCGGTATAGGCTGTACCGTCAAAGATGATGGCGGTATTATCTGAGACCCCGGCCAGGAGGTATTTCCCGTCAGTGCTCCACCTGACACTTTTCGATTCGGGATATTCAAAATCCTTGTCGAAATATGTCTGGCCGGGAATTACTTTAGCCGAGCCGGTCTTTTCCCAGGTCGAAACATCCAATATCATGATGCCTGATTTTTCAGTCCCGGTCGCCAGCCTCATACCGTCGGGACTGAAGGCAGCGCAGGTATACCTGTCTTTCTCCGGCCTTGACTTCCTCAGCAGTTTTCCCGAGTTGAGCTCCCAGACCATCAGGTAACCGTTATCTGTGATGCCAAGCAGGTACCTCATCGGCTTGTCGACAGTTACGAAAGAGATTCCCGAGGGAGCACCCTGGTATGATCGCATCTGCCTGCCATCGGACCGGCGCCATAGTATTACAGTCTTATCGTTGCTGCCCGTGAAGACGAGGCTGCCATCGGGACTGTAACAGACTGCAGTAACCATGTCGTAATGACCCGACTGCACCACTGTCTCGACCTGCTGGGGATGGACCGGGGCGAAACCGAGAAAGAGAATGACGAGAAGAAACTTTATCCTGATAATCATGAGATTATATTTTTCAGATGACTAAATTACAAATTGTAATTCTAATCTACTTTCCTATATTTGAAGCCAGCTAACAATTATTAATGAACAGGAAGAAGGGCATCACTGATTACACGATGCATTGCGCGGCCGGATGCCAGGTGAGCGAGAGAAGGCTGGAAAACGGGGAAGGCACTGTTCTCAATTGCGTCACTTTCACTAATGCCGCGGCCAACGGCAGTCTGCCCGTGGTGTTCATACCCGGACTGGCTTCGGTGATGGAGAATTTCAGCGGGGTGCTGAAGGGGATGACTTCCGGACACACCCTTCACTTCGTTGAGACAAGGGAAAAGAAATCGAGCAGGATAAAGGAAGGATCTTCATTCACGATGAAGGACATAGCCTCGGACATTTCGATGGCAGTCAGGGAGCTGGGGATGAAGGAAAACGAATACATCCTTGCAGGATATTCACTCGGTGCCATGGCAGCAGCCGAGTCGTTCGGAGGCATATTGACGGTGAAGCCCAGGCTGCTTGTTATGGCGGAGCCCTCGTGTAACTTCCACGTGGGTCCTTTCGGCCTTTTCATCGCGAAATATCTCTGGTGGACCTACCCGGTTATTAAACCGCTTATCAAGCTATACTTCAGGTTATTCAGGATAGACACAGGTGGCGACTACGAGATGTACACGATACTGACAAGGGTTCTCGACTCGGCCGATCCGAAGAAGCTGGCTTCTGCCCTTGTTGGTCTGACGGGTTACCAGATAAGCAGCTCGCTGGCAGGGATAGATGTGCCTGTCCTGGTCATTGGAGTATCGGGCGACAAGCTTCACGGGAATAACTGTGCCGGTGAAGTGGCGGCACGCCTCCGCGACGCGTCTTTCACCGATCTCGGGAATAACAAGAGGTCTCACAGCGGGGAGGTCGCCGAGCTTACCGAGAAAAGACTGGCCACGCTTTAACCTACAAGTTTGCGATATTTGATCCTGACGGGAGCGGCGTTATTGACCCGTTTGCGGTAGTTCTCCATGTAGTCGGAGTAGGTTCCCTCGAACCATACCACCCGCGAGTCGCCCTCGAAGGCAAGTATATGTGTTGCCACCCTGTCGAGGAACCACCTGTCGTGTGAAATGATCACGGCACAACCGGCAAACATCTCGAGACCTTCCTCGAGAGCCCTCAGGGTATTTACATCAATATCGTTAGTGGGTTCGTCGAGAAGCAGCACGTTTGCCCCGGACTTGATTGTCAGTGCAAGATGCAGCCTGTTCCTTTCACCACCCGAGAGCACGGCGCATTTCTTTTCCTGGTCGGCCCCGGTGAAGTTGAACCTGGCAACGTAGGCCCGGGCATTGACGAGCCTGTTCCCTACAAGTATCTCGTCCTGGCCTCCTGATATGACCTGGTAAACAGTCTTCTGAGGATCGATGGCCTCGTGTGCCTGGTCGACGTAACCAAGGGTCACCGTGTCGCCGATCTCGAAACTTCCGGCAGAAGGATTTTCCTGTTTCATTATCATCCTGAACAGGGTTGTTTTCCCTGCTCCATTGGGCCCGATAACACCTACTATGCCGTTTGGAGGGAGGTTGAATTCCAGGTCGTCGAAGAGCAGTTTGTCGCCAAATGACTTGGCCACCTTCGTGGCTTTTATAACTTTCTCGCCCAGGCGGGGACCGTTCGGGATGAAGATCTCGAGTTTCTCCTCCTTGGCTTTCACATCCTGGTTGAGAAGGTTCTCGTAGGCGCCCAGACGGGCTTTTGATTTGGCGTGACGGGCCTTGGGAGACATCCTTACCCACTCGAGCTCGCGTTCAAGTATCTTCTTCCTCTTCACGTTACCTTTTTCTTCTGCCTCGAGACGTTTGGCTTTCTGGTCGAGCCACGACGAGTAGTTCCCTTTCCAGGGTATTCCCTCGCCCCTGTCGAGTTCAAGGATCCATCCCGCGACGTTATCGAGGAAGTACCTGTCGTGTGTTATGCAGATGACGGTACCCTTGTATTGCTGGAGGTGGGTCTCGAGCCACTGTATCGATTCGGCATCGAGGTGGTTGGTCGGTTCATCGAGGAGGAGAACATCCGGTTCGCGGAGAAGGAGCCTGCAGAGGGCCACCCTTCTTCTCTCACCACCGGAAAGGACGCTGACGCTGGCGGAGGGATCGGGGCACCTGAGCGCATCCATGGCCCTTTCGAGCTTGTGCTCTATGTTCCAGCCATCGTGATAATCGATCTTTTCCTGCAACACCGACTGGCGGTCCATCAGCTGCTGCATCTTGTCTGGATTCTCGTAGACCTCCGGATCACCGAAGCTGTTGTTTATAGCCTCGTATTCCTTTATAATTGACATGGTTTCCATGACGCCCTCTTCAACAATCTCGCGCACCGTGCGGTTCTCGTCGATTAGCGGGTCCTGCGACAGGTGGCCGACAGTGTAACCAGGGCTGAACACTACCTCGCCCTGGTATTCTTTTTCAAGGCCGGCAATGATCTTCAGGAGAGTCGACTTACCTGAACCGTTGAGACCGATTATACCTATCTTGGCTCCAAGGAAGAAAGAGAGTGAAATGTCTTTCAGTACCTGTCTGTGAGGGGGGAATACCTTGCCCACCCTGTGCATCGAAAAGATGATCTTGTTGTCTTCGCTCATATCTGTTTAAAATAAAAAATCCCGCCACGAGGGCGGGACAAAATTAATCATTCCTGATATATTATTGTTTCTCGAAAAGCTTCATCGTGTCGTCCTGCATCAAAACCCATATTGAATAGACACCGACGAGGGTACCTATCGGGATGTTAAGGCAGCCCAGACCTGCCACGATAATGACCATTATCCTTCCCCACTGCTTGTATGACAGGAGGCCGACGCCACCTATTATACCAAGCACGGCGAGGAAACCGATGAACCCGGGCAGTATGAGACTGACAAGGTTCAGAACCTGGCGGCCAATCTCGTCTTCATCACCAGCAGCTCCCTTTACAAAGCTCAGGACGAAGAAAAGGAAGATCGCCACGAGCAACCAGAAGATCCCAAAGCCGATCTGCAAACCTCCCACGACCGACACGTGCTTTTTCATTCTTAACTCTTCCATGACACTAATTTTTTGCAATTTAACAATATTTTCATTCCTGATTCAATGACTGGCAGAAGACTGATTTGCTGCATGAAATAAAAGTTATTTTCCGCCGTTCGTCAAAAAAATGTAACAACGGGGCAACCGCCGGCGTTAGAATAGCGTCAGGTAAATGGAAGTCGCGAACAGGTGTTTTATTTATATTTGGGAAGAAATTATTACCGATGAAAAAGAAAGTGATTTTTGCTGCCTTCCTGTTACTCACGGCAATCTCGTTCACATCGTGCGAGTCGTTATTCCAGAACTGCAAGTTTTGCAGGTCAGTGACTTACGAGAACGGCCAGGTGACGAACGAGGGACCGGAAGCTGAGTACTGCGGGCAGGATCTCTTGCAGAAAGAAGCTGTGCCGCCAATCTACTCGGGGCCGCTCGTGACAAAGGTTGAATGCAGGTGAGGACTGGTAAAATGCAGTTTATTTTGACGGAGACAGGTGGAAGGGAATCAATCTCCGGGAATTTGTATATTTGAATTGAAAATAAGGGATTATGAAGAAGAAAATTTTGCTCTTTGCCGCTGCGTTCATCCTGATGTCGGTATCGTTTACATCGTGCCAGAAGGACTGCCAGTACTGCAAGATAGTCACGAGAGAAGCAAATGGAACCGAGGTGAGCTCGACAGGTGAGACACAGTATTGCGACCTGGCTCTCAGTTCATTCAAGCTGGCCAATCCCACCGTGACGAACCCGGTAACCGGCAGGATCACGAAGGTCGAGTGCCGCTAGTAGCGGACACCAATCAGCAGAACATCGTCTACCTGCGGGTTATCTCCCTTCCAGGTCTCGAATATGTTATCGTAGATGGCTCCCTGTTCAAGCATTGGCTTCGCGTAATGTTCCACCAGTTTCTCCTTGAGCTGAGCCGACATGAATTTCTTCTCGTTCGGTCCACCAAACTGATCACAATAACCATCTGAAAGGATATAGAATGCATCGCCCTTCTGCAGGTCTATCTTGTGGAGGGTGAACGGCTGCATCTTGTAATGGATGGCCACGGGCATCTTGTCGGCCCTGTAATGCATCAGCTCACCGTTCCTGACAAGGTAGAGCGGGTTATTGGCCGCGGCGAACCACATGACATTCTGGTTGAAATCGATTGTGCATATCGACATGTCCATACCATCCTTCACGGTATCCTCGTCGACAACCTGCTTGAGCGATTTGATGACTCCCTGCCTCAGCTGCTCGATGAGCTGGTCGGGTGCGGTGATACCCTTGCCATTGACGAGCTCGTTGAGCATCGACACGCCAAGCATGCTCATGAAAGCACCCGGCACGCCATGACCGGTACAGTCGGCGGCGATTATTACCTGGACATTATCTTTCGAGCTGACCCAGTAGAAGTCACCGCTGACTATCGCGAGCGGTTTGTACAGTACGAAGTGCTCGAGCCTGTCGCTGAAGAGTTCGAGAGAAGGAAGAAGGGCAGTCTGGATCCTCTTCGCGTACATGATACTGTCGGTTATATGCTTCTTCTGGTACGCTATCTGGTCACGCTGCGCGGCAACCTCGTCACGCTGCTTCTCGATCTTGTCCTTCTGTGCCGAAATGGTCCTGTTCTTCTCCTCGAGGACTATGTTTGCCTCCTTCTTGATCTTGTAGCTCCTGTAGATATAGTAGGCGAGGATCCCAACCAGGAGAAGGGCAAAGATGACGAAGTAGATTATCATCTTCTGCTTCTCGAGGGTGGCGAGTTGTATCTTGATCTTTCCCTCCTGCTCGTTAATCATCTTCAGCTGCTCATCTATCTGAGAGAGCTGAACACCTATCTTCTGTTTTTGCACGGCGAGGGTGTCCTGCTGGACCTTCACCTCGGCCTGCTGGGCCAGTATTGTTTGTCTCTGCGTCGAGATCTCACCCTGTTGTCTCGAGATCTGGATTACCTGGTAGTTGAGAACCTTCTGCTTTTCAGCGAGGGCTTTTTCCTTAGCAGCGATGGCTTTATCTAGACTGTCGAGCAGAGCCTTCTGCTTGAGAATCTCCTGTCTCTGGGCGTCAATTGTTGATAACTGTATCCTTATAGTTTCCTTCTGTGCTTCAATCTGCTTGCTCGCCAGCTCGAAAAGATTCTGCCAGTCTTCTTTTGTCTTGATGGCACTCATCAGGAAAGTCTGGGGTACCGACATTCCTTCCTGCTTTATATAATCCTCGTTTATGTCGTATTGTGGGAGCCCGTCGACTACAATGAAGTTTATCATCGACTCCCTGAACTCGTAGCCTTCCGTGACCAGCATGGTTCTTTTGCCGGCTATCATTTTCTTCACCTTGTCGAGGTCGAAGCCCGACTCCTTGTTCACGTACAGCACCTGGGTATGAGCGAGGCTCTCGAGCTTCCTGAAACCCATTATTCTCACCGGCTTGTCCTGGATCCTCTGCCTGGTCATCGCCAGGCTGTTCATCTCCTTGATGAGATCGTAATCGCCAACGAGAACGCCTATCTTGAAGGAGGCCGAGTCGGCAAACTCCGGCCCGAAGTTCACGTATTTTGCAACGAGGTCGAAAATATAAAGGGCCCTTGTCGAGTTTGTAAAGACGTTCTGGGCAGCCAGTGTGTTTGCAAACAATAGTATGCCAGCTATTATGGCCGGGATCCTTAACATTTTCAATCTTGTTGACATGGTAAATGATTTAGATAACACGAAATTGCGAATTTTTATTTTAGTTTGCAAATTGAGATTTAACAGTCCCGAACAAGTTGTGTTGAAAAAATGTTAATAACTGTAAACGATCGGGACAAGTGTTGGATATAGTTGTCGTACTTTTATGTTAGTTAATACGTCTGATAAATGAGCCTTGGTTTTTCAAATAACGATCTGGAGAATAAAAAGATAATTATAGTCGAGGACGACGTGCCATCGGTAAGATATTACCAGACAGTGCTTCAGAATTCAGGCGCGCAGGTTCAGGTATTTTCAAACGGCAGACAGTTCACCGAATTCATAGCAAAAAGCAGTTCCAACATCGATCTCGTGATGATCGATTTCCTTATTCCCTTCGTGAACGGTATCGACTGTGTTAAAGCATTCCGCAAGGAAAACAAGTGCACGCCCGTGCTGATGATAACTGCATATTTCTCTGATCAGACAAGGAAGGAAGCTCTCATTGCCGGTTGTAACGAGTATGTTCTGAAGCCGGTATTTCCCGACAAGCTTCATTCGCTTCTCGAGAAATACCTCAAACCGGCTGTCAGTTATTCTGAATATTCTCTTTGATCAGTTTGTTTTTCCCGGCTGCAACAGCTTCACGTACCTGTCGTAGTATTCCCTCAGTTTAAGGCTTATCTTCTTCGCCTCTGCATCCTGGCGACCGGTTTCGCATGCCGCTCCTGTTCTTGATATGATCTGGAAGGCTGTCTGGACCTCGTATTCGGCTGAAGCCAGTATGGAAGGATCCTGTTTCATGTAGTAGTCGAGCTTCTCGAAGTAGTAGTCGTTGGCCGACCTGGTGAGCTGCAGAGCCTGGGTGGTATCGCCGGCTGCAAAGTAACCCTCGGCTATATCCGGTATGAACATGTCGTACGAGATCTTGCTAACCGGGAAGGTCTTCATGCAATAGTCAAGAACTTCCTTCGCTTTTTCGTTCTTTCCTTCGCCTGCAAGCGCTTTTGCCAGCCTGGAGTAGTTGTACCTTGCCTTGACCACCATAATCGTTCTACGGTGATTATAATCGATATTTACACCTGGTTCAGGGGCACCCCTCCAAGAGAATTTTTTCATCATGTTCTCGTAAAGGATGTCAGTGTCAACTCTGCCATAGTCGAGCCACGAGTTGTTCTGCGACCTTATCGGCACCAGCCTGTAGGCAACACCCTCGAGCTGGAAATACTCCTCGAGTCCCATCGCGTCGTTGTGATAACCGGTAACGAAATAGATCGGTCTCTCCCACTTGTTGTTGGCAAGTATGTCCAGTATGATGAGCTGGCTCTTCATAATTGCACTGCCCTTAAGCCTGATGTCGATATAGGGCACGATCTTGTCAGCATCTTCCGGCCTGACAGTCCCGGAAGCCAGCACCTTCTCCTTGTCGACAGGGATCCTGATTGTCCTGGAAGGAATTGCATCGAGCACCTCGTTGTTGGCAAGACGGAGCTTGGTATCGGGATTCTCGCTCATCACCCATTTGAGGACCGTTTCAATATCGACAGCATCCTTTGTTTTCTCGTATATATAAACCTGGTTATTTACCCCGTCGTAATATTTTTTCTGGGGAAGAGACAGTGGCAGCGGTGCCGATTCGTAGGTGCGTCTCTTCATCTGGTCAACATACCAGTCTGTATTAAGCAGCATGAGGTTACAGACCCTCACGTCGGTCCTTACC
The DNA here is from genome assembly GCA_046329885.1 of Bacteroidales bacterium. GTDB lineage: Bacteria > Bacteroidota > Bacteroidia > Bacteroidales > VadinHA17 > LD21. The sequence continues at coordinate 12,354 of JAXLTU010000051.1, read as the reverse complement.
TTTTCGACCTCCTGGGCGTACCAGAGAGGGAAGGTATCGTTATCGCCGTTAGTGAAAAGTATCGCGTCTTTCGCGCACGAGTTAAGGTAGTTCGACGCCACATCCCTCGCCAGGTATCTTCCTGAACGGTCGTGATCGTCCCAGTTCTGTGTTCCCATTATCACCGGAACAGCAAAGAGGCAGAGAACGCTTGCTGCAGGAGCGGCAATTTTCTCACTGACCAGTTTCGAGATCCACTCGAAGAAAGCCAGAACACCCAGACCGATCCAGACGGCGAAGAAATAGAAGGAACCGGCGTATGCATAATCCCTTTCCCTCGGCTGGCTCGGGTACTGGTTAAGGTAGAACACTATCGCGAGACCTGTCATTATGAACAGCAGCAGGATGATCCACCAGTTCTTCGTGTCGCGGTTGAGCTGGTAGAGCATGCCGATAACTCCAAGTATGAATGGCAGGAGGAAATAGACGTTTCTCGAAGGATCATTCTTCATGTCGGCAGGCATGTCTGATGAACCGATTCTCATCTTGTCGAGGAAATCGAGGCCGGTTATCCAGTTGCCGTTGACCGATCCGCCGAAGCCCTGTATATCGTTTTGCCTTCCCGAGAAGTTCCACATGAAATACCTGAAATACATGTAGTCGAGCTGGTACGAGAACATGAACCTGAGGTTCTCACCGAAGGTTGGTTTCCTCACGGTTTTCTTCTCGCCTGTCGAAGGGTCGACGACCTGAACGGGCACACCCTTCATCCTCGACCACTGCTTGTAAGGCTCCTCGTGCTCGGGCTGGTCGCTCCACATCCTGGGGAAGATAGTCTCGAAACGCTCGTCATAGACTCTTTCTATATCGTGAGAAGTCACTTCATACTTGCCGTTAACTACGGTGTACTTTGGTTTCCCTTCCTTGTACTCTTTTATCGGGGCATTGAAGTAGGCTCCCTTGAAAAGAGGCCTCTGGCCATACTGTTCCCTGTTGAGGAAGTAAAGGAGGTTATACGGGTTTTCAGGATTGTTCTCGTCTAGAGGCGTGTTGGCCGATGAGCGGATGACTACTATTGCTGTTGAAGAGTAACCAATAAGTATGACCGTGACGGTTGTAAGCACCATGTTGAGTATGGCCTTGTCGCGCAAGGTGATATACCACGCGAAGCCTGCCACGCCGGCCAGAATTATAATATTCAGGAAGCCCGAGCCCGAGACCACCCATATACCGCTGAGGGCAAGAGCCAGCGCGGAAAGGACAGCTGTCGTGGTTGGTTTATCGTTGCGAAGCGTGGATCTGACTGCAAGAACGAAGAAGACAGCCACCAGCAACACGTGAAAGACCATCCCCGAGTTAACCGGGAGACCGAACTTGTTAACGAAGAGGTAGTCGAACTTGGAGGATATGATAACCATTCCAGGAATAATCCCGTAGAGGATCAATCCCAGCATGACGAGAGATAAACCCGTGGAGATGAGGAAGCCCTTCCAGGTGAATGTATATTTCCTGAAGTAATAGACAAGTACGATTGCCGGCAGGGCAAGCAGGTTAAGAAGGTGAACGCCAATCGATAATCCCATGAGGAAGGCGATCAGTATGAGCCACCTGTTACTGTGTGGTTCATCGGCGACGTCTTCCCACTTGAGTATTGCCCAGAAAACCAGCGCGGTGAAAAGTGAAGATGAGGCATATACCTCTCCCTCGACGGCGGAGAACCAGAATGAATCGGAGAACGTGTAAGCGAGAGCGCCAACAACACCGGCGCCCATTATGGCTATCAGCCTGCCAGTTGAAAAAGCCTCGCTGCTGGCAGCGAGTATCTTCCTGGCAAGATGGGTGATCGTCCAGAAGAGGAAGAGAATAGTGAAGGCGCTGACGAGGGCCGACATGGCGTTAACCATGGCCGCTACCTTCGCCACGTTGCCACCGGCAAACAGGGTGAAGAACCTTGCCATTATCATGAAGACGGCGTTTCCCGGCGGGTGGCCAACTTCAAGCTTGTAGCCCGATGCAATGAATTCCCCGCAGTCCCACAGGCTGGCGGTTGGCTCTATCGTCATGAGATAAGTGATAGCGGCGATAATGAAAACCACCCAGCCGGTGATGTTGTTGATTAACCTGTACCTTTTCATGGTCTATAATTTTCAGATAATGATCGTTTTTAGCGATCAGGTGACGAAAATACTGAATTTTTCGTTTAGTCATCCACAAACAGGAAACAAAGGTTGGGAAGAAGGAAGAAGCGCGGGGCACACTTGCCTGCCGGAGCGATAGCGGAGGCAGGGGGCACGGAGCACGGGGCGCAGGGCTCAGAGCGCAGGGCTCAGGGCACAGGGCTCAGAGCGCACTTGCCTGCCGGAGCGACCGCGGAGGCAGGGGGGAAGAAGGTGCTCTTTATACAGATCTCCATAGCATCTAACATGACCCTGGCATTAATGCCAGGGTTTTTTTCTACTTTTGAGAAAAATCTGTTTATGAGTTCCAGGCTCCTAGCATCTTTCATGTTTCTTTTCTTTTTCTTCACGATTGCCAGGGGCCAGTATTACGACACGGGCGAGGATCCTGCCTCGCTGAGGTGGAAACAGATCAGGACCGGCAGGTTCCGTGTCATCTTCCCGGAATCTTACACCAGGGAAGCCATACATTTCACCGGCGAGCTCGAAGCAGCCGCCGACAAGCTGGGGCGCCTCTTCACAGTGAAAAAGATCAACATCCCGGTTATAATACACAATTACACCACCTTCTCCAATGGCTACGTGGCCTGGGCACCAAGGAGGATGGAGCTCTATCCGACACCCGAGCAGGGATCCATACCCCTCGATAACAGCAGGCAGCTGGCCCTTCACGAGCTTGGACACGTGATGCAGATGTATGCACTGCAGACCGGCTTCACGAAAACCCTTTCCGTAGTCTTCGGGGAACATGTTGCCGGCGCCGCGGCAGCCTTGCTGCCATTGTGGTACATGGAAGGCGACGCGGTGTTCTCCGAGACCGTCCTCTCTAACTCGGGCAGGGGAAGAGTGCCGTCTTTCCAGAAACAGCTGAAAGCAATTGCAGCTGAAAGGGGAAGCATGTACAACTACGACAAGATGCTCAACGGGTCGTACCGCGACTTCACCCCCGATCATTACAGGTTCGGTTACCAGGTTGTCGCATGGTCAAAATACAAGTACGGTATGCCGACCTGGAACAAGGCGATGAGTTATTCAGGGAATTACCCTTTCACAATCATACCTGTCAATATCAGCCTTCACTCGTCGACAGGAATGATGAAGGGCGGATTATTCAGGGAGACATTTGACTCGCTGGCAGTAATATGGAAAAATGAAGAGACCAAATCGCCGGGATACTCTGTGATCAGCAGGCAAGACAACAAAGAATACACGAACTACCACTCGCCCGTCGCGGTTGGCCGCGACAGCATAGTCTCGATAAAGACCTCGCTTTCATCTCCTGCCTGCTTCGTGATGACCGATCTGAAGACCGGCAGGGAGAAGAAAATACACGTCCCGGGAAACATGTATCCATGGGTGCTAACTGGTGGAGGAGGGAAGCTTGCATGGGTTGAGACACGTCCCGACCCGAGGTGGGTGAACCGCGATTATTCGGTCATAATGATGATGGATATTAAATCGGGGACGGTAAGACAGCTCACCCATTTTTCGAGGATGATGTCGGCAGCGATCTCTCCCGACGGATCGTATATAGCGGCCTCGGAAAGCACTGTCGGGGGAGATAATTTCATTGTGATTATCGATGCCTGGAACGGTCAGCAGCTGGCTCGCTCAGCTGTCCCGGGCAACTGGTACCCGCAGAGGCCGGTATGGACAGACGACAGCCGCGAAGTGGTCCTTATAACATTATCGGAAGGCGGGGAAGGAATAGTGAAGTTCAACAGGGAAAAGTCTGAATGGACCACGTTAAAAGAGCCGTCTGCCGAGGACCTGCAACAGGCCTTCGTGAGGAATGACTCGCTGTTTTACATAGGATCGGCATCCGGCACCGATAATATCTGGCTGCAGACACCCGGGGGAAAACATTTTCTCTTAACCAGTTCGAGATTCGGTACAACAGATTTCTGCTTTATTGGAAACAGGCTGATTTGCACCGACTACACCCTTAATGGCGACAGGCTGGTAATCGCGGACATTACAAAACCGGCAGAGGCTGATGATGTGCACTCGTCATTTTTCCTTGCCGGGAAATTCAACATCGCCGAATCGCCAGAAACCAGGGGCGAAAAAGAGTACGCTGTTGAACCCTACAGGAAAATATTGCATCCCCTTGCCGTTCACAGCTGGATGCCTGTATATGCCGATCTGGATGCCATACAGTCTGATCCTTCATCGTTGCGCCCGGGTGTTACCATAATGTCGCAGAATAACCTCAGCACTCTCATAACGACAGTCGGGTACGAGTACAGTGCAAACAGGGAACACATCTTTCACACGAAGCTCACCTGGAAAGGCTGGTATCCAGTAATCGAAACAAGCATTGATAACGGGGGTTCGCCCTATGTTACAAAACCTTCGCAGTCTGACCCAGATCCGTCTGTTATAAAGCCCTCCTTCAGATTCAGGACTCATGCATACATTCCTCTTGAATTCTCCACGGGAAGGTTTTCGCAATACTTCCAGCCATCATTCACGTGGGATTACCTCAACAGGTACCTTTACAACAGATCGACAAGTGTATACGATTACGGGCGGACGGAACTTACTACAAGGTTATTTTTCTCGAATTATCACAAGTCAGCCTACCGCGACCTTAATCCCCGCTGGGCTCAGATACTTGATTATAATTTCACCTGGTATCCCTTCGACAAGGAATACTACGGCAACCTTTCCACCATGCGTACCGTTCTTTATTTCCCCGGGCTGCTGAGGAATCACAGTCTCCGGTTCAGGTTTGATTACGAGAAGCAGAAAACCGCCAGATACAGATTGCTTTTTAACAGGGCCAGCTTCCCGAGAAGCTACAAGAACATTTATTCAGAGGAAGTAAGGTCTGTCTCTGCCGACTACCAGATGCCGCTGTTTTATCCCGATCTTGCATTACCCGGAGTGATTTATATAAAGAGGATCAGGGGGGGAATATTTGCCGATTACGCCAGGGTCAGAAACACTTTAATATATACCTCCTCGGGGACGGAGGACCACAGGTATTCGGAAGATCTTCATTCGTACGGCTTCGAATTGTTATCTGATTTTCATCTCCTTCGTGTTCCCTTCATGCTTACCGGTGGCGTGCAGGCAGCATGGCGAGACATGCATTCATCACCCTTCCTGGAAATGGTTTTCAGGGTAGATATATACGGGATGAGGATCGGATCGAAAAGACCATCGAGGTCAGATCTTTAGAGCAGCTGCCGTGTCTTTTATCAATTCCCACGCGGCACTGACATGTTCGCCGGTAACATTGGTCTGACCGATGACCATCCTGAGTGTATAGATGCCATTCAGCTTCGTGTGCGTGAGGTAGATCTTGCCAGAATCGTTCAGCCTGTGATTAAGTTCCTCGTTGAGGCTGTTTAGCGTTTCGTCATCCTTTCCGGCGGGTTTATACCTGAAACAAACAGTGTTAAGCGGCACGGGAGCCAGCACCTCGAAACCGGCCTCATTCTGAATCGTTTCCGCGAGGTCCGAGGCGAGACGGATATGGCTCCGGATCTTTTCCCTGATACCTTCTACCCCGTACATCCTTATCACGCACCAGAGCTTCAGGGCCCTGAAACGTCGTCCCAATGGAATACCCCAGTCGCGGTAATCGTTTACCTTGCCCCTCGTCCTGGTCTTCAGGTATTCGGGCAGCACCTCGAATGTCCTGATCAGGGTGGCTGCATCCTTCACGAAGTAGGCAGTGCAGTCGAAATTAGTGAACATCCATTTATGAGGGTTGAAAACGAGGCTGTCAATATACTCGCTGCCGTCGAGCATCCATTGGAACTCTGGCAGTACGAGTGCCGTACCCGCGAGGGCGGCGTCCACATGAAGCCATATTCCATGCCTGTTGCAAATCTCTCCAACAGCACGGAGAGGGTCGATGGCGGTGGTGCTTGTCGTTCCAAGTGTAGCGATTACACAGCAGGGTTTGTAGCCTTTCTTTATATCTTCCTCTATTGCCAGGGCAAGCTTTTCAGTGTTCATTGAGTAGTCGGCATTGACGCCTACCTTCACGAGACTTTTCTTACCGAGTCCGGCGATCTTCACGGCTTTGTCGACGGAAGAATGAGTCTGTTCCGAGCAGTAGATCCTTAGGAAAGGGTTACCCGAGTAGCCATTCTCGTTGACGACGAAGCCTGTGGCTTTTTCTCGGGCTGTAATTATGGCAGCCAGCGTTGCCGTGGAGGCAGTGTCCTGTATCACGCCCTCGAAGTTACCGGGAAGACCGATTATGTCGCGGAGCCAGTTCATCACACGCTCCTCGAGTTCGGCAGCCGCCGGCGAGGTCTCCCAGATCATGCACTGCGAGGCGAGAGTGGCGGTAAGCATCTCGGCAAGAACAGATGGGGGACTGCTGTTGGCCGGGAAATAGGCAAAGAAATTAGGTGATTGCCAGTGAGTGATCCCGGGCATTATGATATTGTTGAAATCGTCGAAGAAGGCAGAAAACGGTTCAGGCTGCATCGGCGGTGAAGCCGGCAGCCTGTTAAACACCGAACCTGGTGTAACCTTCGATTTTACCGGATAGCTCCCGACATTCTCCATGTAGCCGGCCATCCATTCAACCAGCTCGTGAGCGTGTTTTCTGAACTCGTCGGGAGTCATGTCAGACTTCTTCCTTTACCGATTCAGCAAGCAGTATAATCTTGTTGACCTTTACTTCAATGACACCGCTGCTGATGGTGTATTTCTTCTCGCTGCCCTGCGAATCGACAATAATCACCGGGCCCTGTTCGAGAGTTGAAACGACAGGAGCGTGGTCCTTGAGAACCTGGAAAGAGCCTTTGCTGCCGGGAACCCTGACAGATTTAATGTCACCTTCGTAGACCTTGCGGTCAGGAGTAATGATCTCTATCTTCATCGGTCTTATCTTGTCTGGGCAAGCAGTTTTTCACCCTTCTCGATAGCATCTTCGATGGTACCGACTAGCATGAATGCTGCCTCGGGATACTGGTCTACCTTCCCGTCAATTATCATGTTAAAGCCCTTGATGGTGTCTTCAATCGACACTAGCTTCCCGGGGATGCCGGTAAACTGGGAGGCAACGGAGAATGGCTGTGACAGGAACCTCTGAACTCTCCTGGCCCTGTGAACAACGAGCTTGTCTTCCTCTGATAATTCATCCATACCGAGGATGGCGATAATATCCTGGAGTTCATTGTATCTCTGGAGTATCTCCTTGACTCTCTGTGCGCAGTTATAATGTTCAGCACCTACTATATCGGGTGTGAGTATCCTTGAAGTTGAGTCGAGCGGGTCAACTGCCGGGTAGATACCAAGTTCCGATATCTTCCTGCTAAGAACCGTCGTGGCGTCGAGGTGAGCGAATGTTGTTGCAGGAGCCGGGTCGGTGAGGTCGTCAGCTGGCACGTAGACGGCCTGGACTGATGTAATAGAACCGTGGCGTGTGGATGTGATCCTTTCCTGCATCACGCCCATCTCGGTGGCAAGGGTAGGCTGGTAACCTACTGCCGAAGGCATCCTCCCGAGAAGAGCGGAAACCTCTGAACCTGCCTGCGTGAACCTGAACACGTTATCCATGAAGAAGAGGATATCCCTTCCGCCGCTCTTGCCATCACCATCCCTGAAATGTTCAGCGACTGACAGTCCTGAAAGAGCCACCCTTGCACGTGCTCCCGGGGGTTCGTTCATCTGGCCGAACACCAGGGCAAGCTTAGATTCCTTGAGGGCCTCGGTATCGACCTTCGACAGGTCCCATCCACCTTTCTCCATGCTCTCGAGAAACTCTTTACCGTATGTTATGACGCCTGCTTCAAGCATGTCCCTGAGAAGGTCGTTTCCTTCCCTTGTCCTTTCACCCACGCCTGCAAAAACTGACAGACCTGAATAAGCCTTGGCTATGTTGTTTATAAGCTCGAGAATAACGACAGTCTTTCCCACGCCGGCACCACCGAACAAGCCGATCTTTCCACCTCTCGAGTAAGGCTCGATAAGGTCAATAACCTTGATACCGGTATAAAGAACCTCTTTATCAGTTGACAGATCCTCGTAAGCCGGGGGCGTACGGTGAATAGGATAACCACCTTTTTTGTCGAGATAACCGATGCCGTCAATGGCTTCGCCGGTGACGTTCATCAGGCGACCCTTGATCTGCTCCCCGATAGGCATCACTATCGGCGAACCGGTGGCAACAACTTCCATTCCCCTGCGGAGACCGTCTGTCGAGTCCATCGCGATGGTCCTGACAGTGTTTTCGCCTATATGCTGCTGGCATTCAACTACCAGTACCGTACCATCATCTCTCTTGATCTCGAGAGCATCATAAATCTCGGGCATTTGTGTCCCCTGCTTCTCGAAGGTGACATCGACAACAGGTCCTATAATCTGGCTTATTAAGCCGGTGTTGGTTGACATAGAATTAGTTTTTTTAAATCATTTTACCAGAAGATACAAATTTAATAATTTTTGTATACCTGATTGAAAAGTTAACATTTTTTGACCCTCATTTTTCCACAGGTAAAAGAAGAGCGAGGAAAGAAAAAGTAAGGTGCTTTTTGATAGTCATTTCGTTGCTTTTTCTTAATTTCATGGTTTAAACCGAGGGAACTAACTACAACAGATATGAAAAGAACAACTATCATTATCATCATGCTCGCCTTCGCGGTGAGTGTAAACGCGCAGTTCACGAAGTTCGGAGGTGGACTTGGCTACTCGACCGGGTATCATTTTCACGACCAGCAGTACAGCTACACCAAGAGCTTCCCGTTAAATATTTTCGCCAAGGGAATCTATGAACTTAACCTGCCGTTCCACATTTCACCGTCGTTCACCTTCTTCATCCCCACCTTCGAGAAGAGCACGAACTTTGATATCACGAACAAGTCGACCCTGACGACGATGATGTTCGACCTGAACGCCCATTATGTCTTCAACTCGCTCGATCAGTTCGAGTTTTTCGCACTGGCAGGGCTTGACGTTATGTACGGCCGGTTGAAGTATGTCACGAAATACTCTGGTACCGCGCCGACCACTTACAAGTCGGTTGAAAACGATAATGCTTTCGGTCTTAACCTTGGCGTTGGCTCTTACATGAAAATGACTGAACAGATAGACCTGTTCCTCGAGGCAAAATATGTATTAAGCAAGTATGGTCAGTTCATGCTGAACGCCGGTGTGCTTATCAACCTGCAGTGGCTGGCTAAAAACGAGAACCCGGGAATCTGACCTAGCGAGTTCTCCCAACCTGTGACTGAACCAGGGATAGGAGCTCAGCTTTGCGATCGTTGCCGGTCTTTACCTTTTTGAGAAAACCGGAAGCCGTTTCGAGATACTCGTTTGCAAGATCCTCGGTGATGGATTTGATCTTCAGAGAATCATAGATCTCCATCACCGATTTTATTTTCTCGCCGGGATCAGTATCGGTTGTTGAAAAGAGTGTTTTCAGCTTCTTCAGGGTTGGGCCGCTGGCAGCTTCGATGGCCTTCACGAACAGGAAGGTCTTTTTGTTGGCAACAATATCGCCGCCAGCCGTTTTCCCGAAGATCCTCGTGTCGCCATAAGCATCAAGAAGATCATCCTGGATCTGGAAGGCGAGTCCCAGGTTTCTCCCGAATTCGTAAAGGTTGTCCACGTCCTTTGCCGGTGCTTCACCAAGTATGGCCCCCACCTTTGCCGAGGCTGCCAGCAACATGGCTGTCTTCAGCTCGATCATCCTCAGGTATTGTTCTTCCGAGACCATTTTAGCCTTTTCGAAATCCATGTCGAGCTGCTGGCCGATACACACTTCTATGGCAGCCTTGTTGAAGGCGCGGAGAACGTCATGCAGCTGGGCTGTTGGTGACTGGAGGAAACACTCGTTCGATATGAAAGCCATGACGTCTCCGGATAAAATGGCCTGGTTGAGGTTCCATTTCACGTGAACAGTCGGGAAGTTGCGCCTGATCGGGGCCTGGTCCATTATGTCGTCATGAACGAGAGTGAAGTTATGAAACACCTCGAGGCCCGTTGATGGTATAATGGCGTAATCTATCTTGTCGCGATAAAGATTGCAGCACATCAGAGAAAGGACGGGCCTTAATCTCTTGCCGCTCATCGAGAGTATATATTTCACGGGCAGGGTGAGTCTTTCCCCTTCCTCGGAAAAAGAAAGATTTACTATTGCCCTGTCAACTAACTCTTTAAGTTTTGACTGAGTATACATTCAGATTTATAAAATTAGCTACTGCAACCGTGGCTGCATTACTATCCCTTCAGAGCCTCGGCACCGCTGACAACTTCAAGTATCTGGCTGGTGATGGAGGCCTGGCGTGCCTTGTTATACTGTAGGGTAAGGTCCCTTATTAGCTGTGTTGCATTATCTGTTGCCTTGTGCATGGCTGTCATCCTGGCACCATGTTCGGCAACGAAAGAGTCGAGAACAGCCCTGTAAAACTGGATCTTCAACGACTTGGGGATCAGCTCCCTGACTATCTCTTCCCTCGTGGGTTCGTAAATATAATCGACCGGTGTTACCGCTTTCTTTCCCTGCTGGACATTCTCCACGGGGAGGAAAGCCTCGTTGGTCAGGTTCTGAACAGCGGCGTTTTTGAACTGGTTGTAGATGATATCCACCCTGTCGAATTTGCCCGAGACGAAATACTCCATCACTTTCGAGGCCACTTCCGAGACGTTATCGAAAGTCAGCTCGTTGAGAAGATGATTATGTTCCTCGAGAATATTGAGCTTTTGTTTCTTGAGAAAGTCGTGACCTTTCCTGCCGATAGCCAAAAACCACAGGTTCCCTTTCCTGTACTGTTGATTGTACTTCTCGGCAATCGTCCTTCGTGTCTCCCTGATAACGTTTGCATTGAAGCCGCCGCAAAGTCCCTTGTTAGAAGTCACGACGACGACCAGTACTTTTTCGGGATCTGATTTTCTGCCGTAAACATTACCTTCCTCGAGGTCTGACAGGCTCTGGGTGAGCCCGACAAGGATCTCGTGAAGCTTGCCAGCGTAAGGGCGCAGACGCACTATCTTGTCCTGCGCCTTCCTGAGCTTGGCGGCAGACACCATCTTCATAGCCGAGGTGATCTGCCGTGTTGACTTCACGGAGGAGATCCTGATTCTTATCGTTTTAAGATTCGCCATCCGACAATTATTGTTCTGTCAATTACACTCCAGCGAGTGATCAGAGTTTAAACCTAAGTGTTATTTCAGCAGCCACCTTATCGAGTGTATCGGTTATCTCGCTTGTAAGATTACCTTCTCTCAGGCCGTCGAGCACGTTGCTGTGCTTGAGCTCGAGATACTCGATAAATTCACTTTCGAATCTTCTTATCTTGTCGACAGGAACATCTCTAAGCAGGCCTCTTGTGCCGCAATAAATGATCGCGATCTGCTTTTCAACCGGTACCGGCGCGTACTGACCCTGCTTGAGGATCTCCACGTTTTTGGAACCCTTGTCAAGTATAGACAGAGTGGTGGCGTCGAGGTCCGATCCGAACTTCGAGAAAGCCTCGAGTTCACGGTACTGGGCCTGGTCGACCTTGAGTGTACCGGCAATCTTCTTCATGGCCTTGATCTGGGCATTACCCCCGACCCTCGATACGGATATACCAACGTTAATAGCAGGTCTCACACCCGCGTTGAACAGGTTCGACTCGAGGAAGATCTGGCCGTCGGTGATCGAGATAACGTTTGTCGGGATGTATGCCGATACGTCACCTGCCTGAGTCTCGATAATTGGCAGCGCGGTAAGAGAACCGCCACCTTTCACGAGGTGCTTTATCGATTGCGGCAGGTCGTTCATCTGTTTTGCAACGACATCTGAATCGATGACCTTGGCTGCTCTCTCGAGTAAGCGTGAGTGCAGGTAAAAAACATCACCAGGGAAAGCTTCACGTCCAGGCGGACGGCGGAGAAGCAGAGATACTTCCCTGTAGGAAACAGCCTGTTTCGAGAGGTCGTCATATATGATGAGGGCATCGCGGCCGGTGTCGCGGAAGAACTCGCCTATAGCGGCTCCTGCAAACGGCGCGTAGAACTGCGAAGCTGCAGGGTCGGAGGCCGTTGCAACCACGATTACGGTATATTTCATTGCCCCGTGTGTCTCGAGTATCGAAGCGATGTTGGCTACGGTCGAACCTTTCTGACCAACGGCAACATAGATGCAATAAACAGGTTTGCCTTTTTCGAAGTTGGTCTTCTGGTTGATAATAGTGTCAATGGCGATAGCCGTTTTACCCGTCTGGCGGTCGCCGATAATGAGTTC
>JAXLTU010000050.1:0-24220 GCA_046329885.1 Bacteroidales bacterium | reverse complement strand
CCGTTACTATCCACGTTACCGTCGTCACTCCAACCGGGAACGCGTAGGTTGCCGGGTTGATCGTCGCTCCTGCCACTTGGGCTATGACGCTCGCCACTCCACAGTTATCTGCCGTGGTTGGTACTCCCAGCACCGCTGTCGTCGTGCAGTTACCCGTGGCGTCTGCCGAGGTTGTCGTAACAACGTTGGCCGGGCAGGTGATGGTCGGGTTCTCGTCATCGGTGACAGTTACCGTCTGCGTGCAGTTGGCTGTCCTCCCGTTATTGTCCGTTACTATCCACGTTACCGTCGTCACTCCAACCGGGAACGCGTAGGTTGCCGGGTTGATCGTTGCTCCTGCTACCTGGGCGATGACGCTCGCCACTCCACAGTTGTCTGCCGTGGTTGGTACTCCCAGTACCGCTGTCGTGGTGCAGTTGCCCGTGGCGTCTGCCGAGGTTGTCGTCACAACGTTGGCCGGGCAGGTGATGGTCGGGTTCTCGTCATCGGTGACAGTTACCGTCTGCGTGCAGTTGGCTGTCCTCCCGTTATTATCCACGTTACTGTTGTTACTCCTACCGGGAACGCGTAGGTTGCCGGGTTGATCGTCGCTCCTGCTACCTGGGCTATGACGCTCGCCACTCCACAGTTGTCTGCCGTGGTTGGTACTCCAAGCACCGCTGTCGTCGTGCAGTTGCCCGTTCCGTCTGCCGAGGTTGTCGTCACAACGTTAGCCGGGCAGGTGATGGTCGGGTTCTCGTCATCGGTTACAGTTACAGTCTGGGTGCAGTTGGCTGTCCTGCCGTTATTATCTGTTACTATCCATGTTACCGTCGTCACTCCAACCGGGAACGCGTAGGTCGCCGGGTTGATCGTCGCTCCTGCCACCTGGGCTATGACGCTCGCCACTCCACAGTTGTCTGCCGTGGTTGGTGATCCCAGTACCGCTGTCGTCGTGCAGTTACCCGCTCCGTCTGCCGAGGTTGTCGTAACAACGTTGGCCGGGCAGGTGATGGTCGGGTTCTGATTATCTGTTACGGTAATTGTTACTGTGCAAGTATTTGAATTCCCATTAACATCAGTAACGGTCCATATTATACTATTGACACCAGCAGGTATGTTTGCGCCTGCCAGGGTTGAAGAAGAATTGAAATTATTTGTGACGCTCGCCACTCCACAGTTATCAGCATACGCAGTCGGGTCAAACTCGGTACCCGATACTGTATAGGCGCACAGGCCGGGACTCGTATTTCGTGATTGAGCTCCCGGGCAGGTAATTGTTGGTAGAACCGCATCAGCGATTAAAATATTAGCGTTTGCACTGGCTGAGCAACCTGTGGCTGTAATGGTCTCGGTAACTGAGACAGTACCTGCTGGTCCCGCTCCCCAGTTTACAGTTATCTGGTTCGTGTTCTGACCGGATGCAATTGTTCCTCCGGTCACGCTCCATGAATATGTATGTCCTACAATATTTGCAGTGCTGTAATTCTCGTTAGTCTTGTTCGGGCAGACTGTAGTATTACCACCAATTGCAGGTGTAGGTGATGGGTTAATAACTACATTGTATACTTGTGAAGAGTTAACACAACTTGATCCATCCGTAATAGTAAGTGAAATGGTTCCAGCGCCAAAGGTTCCCCAGTTTACTGTAACAGAATTACCGGAACCAGACACTGAACCACCGGTGACATTCCAGTTGTAGTTCCATCCGGCAACAGATGGGACAGAGTAACTTGCACCAGTGTTTTCGCAAACGGTATAATCGTATAATGAGTTAACAGATTGTGCAGAGGTACTAAGTAAAAATCCAGAGGGATTATTTTGATTACTATAAGCTGTTTGAATCCAACCGGATGAACGAACAGTATTAGAAATCCTGACCTCATCAATTCTTCCGTTCCATCCTTCTGTCCTATCTGAAGGATTTCCGTTATTGCCAATATCAGCAATAGAATTAAGAGTAGATAGTAGGACGTAAGCACCTGGTGTCTGGGGAGTCCCGTTAACATAGACCCTATAGGTTGATCCATCCCAGGTTAGCGCTATATGATACCAGGTTCCTGCAGTAAAAGGAACTATGCTTGTATATTGTGTATGGTTACCTCCAATTCCTAGATTCAATTCATTTCCTGGTGCTAAACAATATAATTGAAGTCTGTTATTATATGCAGGGATGGTGGAATGCCCAAATATGTAATCAGTGCCCGTAACTCCGGCACTGTTTATCCATGCTTCAATAGTTCCGGAAGCAGAAGACCAGTTATTTGTGCCGATGGAGACGTAATCATCAGTTGCGTCGAAACTTATGCCATTACCGATACGACCACCAATAAACGCCGTATTATTGTTTGTTCCATTATTACCTGATGTTGTAGCGTCATTATAGGTACTATTGAGATGGTAGACTCCAGCAAATCCTGAACTCCAAGTTGAAGTTGATGACTGGCTGGTGGTAATTTGCGAATTCCCATAAAACATCCGAATTTGGGAATTTGTACCGGTGGAAACGACTGGAAGTTGCACCCAGGCTAAAAGCTCCCCGGTGGAAGGATTATAACTTTCAATATCGTGCCTTAACCTGTTATAATTTCCATCTGAAAAGATTATATCAAAACCATTGGGATTCTGGACATTATCTCTCAGGTTAATATCCACAAGGTGAATAAGTACCGGAAAGTTATAGTGTGTGCCCGTGATTTTTGATCCATCTATAGTTAAAGTTTTCTGGAAATTGTATCCGAAGGTAACAGCAGGTCCTGCAGTTACAGACCATGATGACAAAACTGTCCAGGGGGTCGATGAACAACCCGAACCTGAAGTACACCCCGCTCTATGACCCCGAATTTCTACAAAAGAATGACCGGTACAATTAATAAGATCGCTCGGATTATACGTAGTCCAGCTCCCAGATCCATCATAACTATATTGGAAAATATCTGTACATCCAACACCTCCAGATCCCGGGATAAAGGTTGCTGATACTTGCTGATTATCACAAACCAGGGCCTGATTGGGAGATTTAGTTGCCAGTGTTGGCCCTACTGGAGAAGTTGTAACTGTAACAGTAATATTATCTGAACCGGTGCAACCATGAGAGTCAGTCACAGTATAGGTCAGATTATAATTCCCTGGAGTTGCAGTTGAGAAAGAAGGATTCTGAGTATTAGTAGCGCTTAATGGTCCAGTGCTTCCAGTCCAGGAATGTGATGTATAAACTCCAGATCCACCTGATGGACCGCCATCCATACTAAGTGTACCGCCGCTGCATATCTCTGCAGGATCAGGTGAAATAAGAGCAGATGGGGCTGTATAAATACCAATAGCATAATAGTTATTATCAGTAGACCCGATTGTAACTGAGTATAATGACCCACTAGTATTTGTTAGAAGGTGTCCTGTTGCTCCCGAGCTGAAATCACCATTGGCATCTTCAAGTAAAACATATCTGCCACATGCATCTGGTAAGGCTGGCAGGTAAGATGCGTCAATGGTAATTGTTATATTACCCACATCACCGGTCTCATCGAATCGCCATTCCCTGGCTACTCGCATTATGCCGCTTCCTGGCGATTCTGTACTGGTCCAAGAACCGATTGATCCGTTATTATGTCCAAATAAGAGGTACTCACCACTGCCCAAACCGGTTGGACCAGACACAGTAAAAATCCGACCAGAAGTAGCACTAGTATGATTTGATCCAGCGGCGTTTTGCCCAATACCTGCAACATCGTAACTATGGGAGGCATCATGAGAATAATAATCATTACCACCGAGAGAAATGCCGTATTTGGAACTCAGGTAATTATTGATTATGTAATGCTGAGCCTGATTAAGTTGTGAATTAAAAACAATTATTTCCGCGATCTCACCATTCATCTGACCGGAGCCCCAACTATCAAGTGCAATATAGTTAAGGTCTCTTGTTACTATTGAAGGAACAGTTACAGTGCCTGAGGCAGTGATCGAGACGTTATTTTCGTATAATCGTGCCTGTGTTGTTCCTCCTGGAGTACCCGCTAGTTGCCTGACAGAAAAAATCTGGTAAGCGTTATCATCAATGACGTTATAGGCAATAAGGTAGCCATCTGAAGCTCCACCCGATGTTACTTCATAGATTAAATGATCTAGATTACTATACCTGTTGAGACCTATGTTTTCATTTTCAGGGCTTGAGCTGAGATCGAGGTTTATGTAGTTATCCCAGCTTACCGGGTTAACTGGTCTGGTAACAACAAAAATTGATAGCCCGCCTGAAAAATCTGAAAAGCCGGAGGCCAGATTCAGGTAATCATAATTAGCATCAATTGCATTATTGAACAAAACAGCCGGTCTTCCATTAGTGGAATTTGAAACATACCTTGGTTGCCTGTTCCCAATAGCTTGAACTGCATTCATGGCGTTACCTGAATAATCAAGCCAGCTATTTATCGGAGATCCATTAGTGGTAGTTGAGGTCCCATAATCAGCCCTCAGCCAGAGAAGGTTATTTGTTGAATTTCCAACACCACCTGGGCCAGTATTAGTTTGGGCAAAAAGTGAAAGAGTTGAAAAAACATTTATAAGAACCAGGATTACCGGAATCAGAAAGAATGACTTTGTATTTTCTTTATTATACAACAAATTCTATACAATAAAATATAAAAAATTCCTGATCGACACTAGCATTATTTCTAAAGCCGACCAGAACCACCATCCTATTTTTACCAATCCGTCATATACTTAAACGGACTAAAGCCTGTCTTGTTTCAAGACTAGCTTAAGTATTGCTTGGTTGCATTATACAACCATCAAATCAAGCTAAAGATAGTATTATTTTTAGTGGAGGTATATACTACATATTAACAGCTCGTGCAAGTAATTAACAAAAAACGCCCTGGTTTTCAGGACGTTTTTAAAAAAGTCTTTCACAGTTCAGATTATCAGCATGGCATCACCATATGTTCCAAACCTGTACTTTTCCTTGACAGCGGTCTTGTAAGCATCGAACAGAAGCTCGTAGCCAGCAAAGGCAGAGACCATCATCAGGAGAGTTGAATAAGGCAGATGAAAGTTGCTGATCATCATATCAGGAACCTTGAACTCGTAAGGTGGGAAAATAAACTTGTTGGTCCACCCATCAAATGGTTTCAGATGACCAGCCGTGGAAACGGAACTCTCGAGTGTTCTGACGACGGTTGTTCCCACCGCGCAGACACGATTTTTTTCATCCTTGGCCTTGTTAACTATATTAGCGGCTTCGTCGGTTATCTTGATCCTTTCCGAATCGACCTTGTGCTTCGTCAGATCCTCAACATCCACGCTCCTGAAATTGCCAAGCCCGACATGTAATGTTATTTCAGCAAACTCGACTCCAACTATCTCAAGCTTTTTCAGCAACTCCCTGCTGAAATGCAAACCTGCTGTCGGTGCTGCAACAGCCCCCTCGTGCTTGGCAAAGATAGTCTGGTACCTCTCGTTATCTTCCGGTTCAACCTTCCTGTTTATGAACTTTGGAAGCGGAGTCTCTCCAAGACCATATAAGGTCTTCTTGAACTCCTCGTAAGTGCCATCATAAAGGAACCTGAGAGTCCTGCCACGAGATGTGGTATTATCGATCACCTCGGCAACAAGAAGATCATCTTCTCCAAAATAAAGTTTGTTGCCTATCCTGATCTTTCTCGCCGGATCAACAAGCACGTCCCATAACCTCTGCTCCCTGTTCAATTCCCTCAAAAGGAAAACTTCTATCTCGGCACCCGTCTTTTCCTTGTTTCCATATAACCTGGCAGGAAAAACCTTTGTATTGTTAAAGACAAGAACATCACTTTCCCTGAAGTACTCGACTATATCCTTGAAAACCCTGTGCTCAAATTCACCTGTCTTCCTGTTCACTACAAATAACCTCGACTCATCCCTGTTGTCTGAAGGGTAGAGCGCTATCAACTCCTGCGGCAGGTTGTACCTGAATTGTGATAATTTCATATTTTATTAATTAGGAAATTTAACGAACCCGTTTTACGTAAAAACATCAGGTTTGTTTCGTTTGTTTTAAAAAAAAGTTGAATTTTTCTAATGTCATAGAGTCATCAAGCCTGTAAGTACCTATTGCTGTTCTAACTAGCGATGAAACATAAGCCCCGCTTCCAAGGGCAATACCCAGGTCTCTTGCAAGCGATCTTATATAAGTTCCCTTCGAACAAAGTACTCTCACCGTCACTTCAGGCATATTAAAGCCGACAAGTTCAAGCTCCTTAATGTTGACCTTCACTGGTTCCAGTTCTATATTGTCACCCTTTCTGGCGAACTTGTAAGCCCTCCTGCCATCAACAAACTTGGCGGAAAATGCCGGGGGTACCTGCATTTGCTCTCCCCTGAACAGCCCGAGTTTTTCTTCAACAAGTTCCCTTGTGATGTGATCTGTCGGGTAAGTCCCGTTCGTTTCAGTCTCGAGGTCAAAGGATGGCGTTGTTTTCCCCAGGTAAAAACTGGCGACATATTCCTTGTCCGAATCCTTGAATTCATCCGTCCTTCTTGTCGCCCTACCGGTGAGGAGTATCATCAGTCCGGTGGCCAGTGGATCAAGCGTCCCGGCATGACCAACCTTTATCTTTTTAATTCCCAACTCCGATCTGATCATTATCCTGATCTTGTTGACAAGGTCAAATGAAGTCCAGCCCTGCGGCTTGTCGAAAAGCAGGACCTGACCTTCCTCGAAGATTGTCAATTTCTCAGAATACATTTAATCCAAGTAAGATTGAGAAGATACCGATGGCAACGCAATAAACAGCGAAAGCAGTCAGGCTCCCTTTTTTGACAAGACTTATCATCCATTTACAGGCAAAGTACCCGGAAATAAAAGCAGTCACGAAACCCAGGGCAATAACATAGAATGATGTTCCCTCGGTCGAAAAATCTCCTGACCGCATTTCCATCAGGTTAGCACCTATAACCGGAACCAGGACCATCAGGAAAGAAAACTTCGCTATGTCTGACTTCCTGTTACCAAGCATTAGTCCTGTCGCTATAGTCGCACCAGATCTTGAAACACCAGGTAAAACAGCTATCATCTGCGCTATACCTATTATAAAAGAATCCAGAAAGCTGATTGGTTTCTCGCGAGGTTTGATAAAGGCAGGTATGAACAGCAATAAGGCAGTCACCAGAAACTCGATACCCAGGGAAATCATGTTACCAGCGAAGAATGTTTTCGCTATCTCATTCATGAAAATCCCGGCAATACCAACTGGTATCATCGAAACTATAATCTTGAGCACGTAAGATGTTTCCTCATTCATCTTGAAGATGAGGCTGCCTTTTAAAAGGATGACGATCTCTTTCCAGAGAACAACGAGGGTACTTAACACTGTCGCCCCATGAACGGCAACCGAGAAGTAGAAGTTCGCATCGGCGTTTATTCCGAAAAGATGTTTGCCTAGTTCAAGATGACCTGAACTACTAACAGGTAAAAACTCTGTAAGGCCCTGTACGAGCCCCAGGACCATTGCTTCAAACCAGTTCATAAATTTTCAGATTATTTATTCCCCGCTGTTTTTGGGTTTCTTCATGATTGCCCATATCTCGAACACGAAACCCGCCAGCACGATAACGGGGGCAAGTGTTATTCTCCTGAAACTGAATATCTTTTCACTGAATTTTTCAGGACTGTCTGATTTCCCGCCCATCATGAGCAGAAAACCAATTACTATAATTACAAAGCCAATCGCGAGGAGTTTGTAGTTCTCTGGTCCAAGTGCAAAATTGGTCTTTGGCTTATTCTCGGTTTTTGTTGCCATATTTTCAATAGTATAATTGATCTTCGGAAATACTCAAATAACGGTTTACAGAGAAAAATGTTGAGACAACGGTGATCATAATCCCGGTTAATATCAACGCAACCCCAAGCAGGAGTAGCATATCCAGACTATGATAAGTTACAATAAGAAGGAATTCTTTCTCGGTCATGTACACGAGACCTAACAACAGAATCATGGCTATCAATGCCGATACAAGTCCATGAAAAATACTTCTTACCAGGAATGGTCTTCTTATAAATGATCGTGTTGCCCCTACCAGTTGCATAGTCCTGATTAAAAACCGTTTCGAATAAATGCTCAATCGAATGGTATTATTAATTATAGTCAGGGCTATCAGGAAAAGGAAGGAACTTATTACAAGGAGAAACAGGCTGATCTTCCTGACATTTTCATTAATGAGGTAGAGCAGGGATTCCTGGTAATACACTTCTTTCACGAATGGATAACCCATTACATATTTTTCAATTTTTGCAATACTGTCCGACCGGGTATAATCTGCTTTCAGGTAAACATCTATTGAAGGACTCAGGGGATTGTACCCGAGAAAATCCACGAAATTTTCTCCAAGATCCTCTTTTAGTTTCGCGGCGGCCATATCTTTCGAAATGTACTCGGTAGCCTTGACATAGGTCTTGGCATCGAGATCTTTTTGCAGCATTCGTATGTCAGCCTCCTTTGAATCATCTGAAAGTATAAGCGAGAAAGACAGACTCTCCCTGAAATAATCCGAGAGTCCCCTGGCATTAATAAGAACTAATCCCAGCACACCAAGCAAAAACAGAACGAGTGAAATACTCACAACCAGCGTGACATATGAACTTCTTAGCCTTGTCTTGGAAAATGATTGCTCCCGCCTCTTCACCCTGTTGTAATTTGACCCCAAAAATAGTCAACAATATGGAAATCATTAAATAAAAGGTAAATTATTTAATGTTACGCCGTAAGCGTCAGCCTGAAACTCAGTTTCAGTCGATAATGGTCATCCAGCCGTGTGTGTCCGGCTCGTCACCATATTGAAGTGCAGTAAGCCTGTTGTATAGTTTCATGGTAACTGGTCCGGGATTGCCGTCACGGCAATACTCGTAAACCCTGTTATCACCTGGATCGAATATTTTAGAGATCGGGCTAATAACAGCAGCTGTTCCACAGGCTCCGACCTCATCAAACTCGGCTAATTCTGTAACGGGAACCTGGCGCCTTTCAGTCTTCATCCCAAGATCTTTCGCGATCTGCAAAAGACTCATGTTTGTAATCGAGTTAAGTATTGACTCTGACTTGGGTGTGACGTATGTGTTATTCTTTATCCCAAAGAAATTAGCAGGGCCGCATTCATCAATATACAATTTCTCTTTTGCATCAAGGAAAATAGTATTTGAATAACCCAGGTCCTTTGCAGACATGATAGCACGGAGACTGGCGGCATAATTGCCCCCGATCTTGTATATTCCAGTGCCCTTCGGTGCTGCCCTGTCAACATCCCTGCTTATAAGCATGCTTACAGGTTTTACTCCTTCTTTGAAATAAGGTCCTACCGGGGTTACGAATACGATAAAAGTATATTCGTTGGCGGGTTTAACACCTACCTCAGCACCACTCCCGTAAAGCAATGGCCTAACGTAAAGTGAAGCACCTGACCCGTATGGTGGCACGTATTTGCTGTTCAGGCTGACAACTTTTAATAGTGCTTCCCTGAACATGTCCTCCGGTACAGGTGCCATGTGAATACCCAATGCAGATAGATGCATGCGTTTGGCATTCTCATTCCACCTGAACAGACGTATTTTCCCGTCTTTCCCCATGTAGGCTTTCAATCCCTCGAATGCTTCCTGACCATAGTGCAGACCAGTAGCAGCGATATGAATATCAATATATTCCGAAGAGGAAACCTCCAGCGGGCTCCATTTACCATTCTTGTAATGACTCCTTACGTTATAGTCTGTCTTGTGATATCCAAAAGGTAGATTTTTCCAGTCGATATTTTCCATAAAAAGCAACTGTTTTAGGCAATCAAATGTAACCTTTTAATATTAATAGACAAATGATTTTTTCTATTTGAGACCAAGTGCAAGATCCTCAAGCGCGGCGAGCTGATCCGCTGCATCGATGCTCCTCATTAACCTCGCGGTAGGAGTATGAAATTCATGATCTTCAATGAGCTTCTTCTGATCTTTTATCCAGTTCTTCCTGTCAGATACCTTGCCGTACTCTGTCTCCTCCTTCAACAATCTTTCTGTCAGGCGAGAATAATCCACTCTTCCAAGGTAATCATACCTCGCGTCGTGAAGAATTTTTTCATTCTTGGAATCGGTTCTCCCGGCAAAAGAATTGTTAATCAACAACCTGACCTGTTCAATTACATCCCTTCCAAAACCATACCTTGGCAGGGTATCTTCAACAAGCACGCACGAGGCATCACCAGGTTTATCATATTCCGTGATAAAACCTGTATAAAGGAACATCGAAGCTATCCTCAGGGGAACATAATCTTCATCATTCAATCCCTCGGCGTTAGCCAGAAGATCTACCTGGGTGCACAGGTTTCTTACAACTGCTGAATTATGGAAATAAAGGTTAGGTGGAGCTTCTTCCTCGTACATCTTGAGGACATATTCTTCAATGTCCTGTAACTTAAGTTTTTGCATCTTAAGTATGAACCTGTGATTAGGACCATTATCCTCGTCACGAAGCTCATCAACTATTCCTTCGACGAAATACATGTCCAGTTCTCCCTTGTACTTCACGGGCATTTTCCCCCGATGCTCGCATATGAAAAACTCCTTGACAAACTCGTAAGTGGTTCCCGAAATATTAATCTTGCCTGCTTCACCCGACGATTCCATCCTGCTGGCAGTATTAACCGTATCGCCCCAGATATCGTAAGTGAGTTTCTTGTGCCCGACAACACCGGCAACTACAGTGCCTGTATGGATCCCGATCCGGATATCCCAATACTTCATCCCCGAGATCTCCGATGCAGCCTTCAGTCTCGACATGTACTGCTTCATTTCCAAAGCGGCAAGAATTACCTCCACGGGATTAGTCCTGTTCTTTTCAGGTATTCCACCGGCACACATGTAAGCATCTCCGATTGTCTTTATCTTTTCGATCCCGTATTTCTCAACTACAGAATCAAAATGGAAAAAGAACTTGTCCAGTTCGTCAATCAGTACTTCCGGGTTCATCTCCTCGGCAATCTTCGTGAAACCCTGGATATCTGAGAAAAGCACCGTTACGAAGTTATACTTGATCTTGGCTGCCTTGCCCTTCGACATAATCTCGTCAGCCGTGTTCTTCGGCAAAACATTCGACAAAAGGTTCTCTGTCTTCTCCTTCTCTCTTATCAAATCCTCTGTCCTCGAATTAATGATCTGCTCAAGCATATATTGCGTCCTGGCGAATCGATATTTCATGAGCTCGTAAATGAACCACGAGAACAATATCACGAAAACAAAATAAATAATCAATGCAAAACCCGACAGGTACCACCTTGGCAAAATTCTGATGTTTACAGCATCAAGATCCTTCTCCTGTCCGCCATTAATCCTGAACTGAATTTTCATAAAATACCTGCCGGCCGGAAGATTGGTATATTCCTTGAATCCGCTTTTCTTCCAGGCTGTCCATCTATTACCGAACCCCGATAACAAATACCTGTATTCACAGGAATCATTCTCCGATAACTGGAAAACAATATGATTATCGTTGCGCTTCAGTACTATATCCTTTATTTCCCCGGCACCGGATCCAGCTTCTGACCTGAATAATAAATTACAGTATCGTAACCCACGCTAATACTCTCGATAGACGGTATTACGGTATTCCCGGCGAGCATTCCGCATGCAACAAACAATAGAATAAATACCAGGGGAAAACGCGACGATGTCAAACCGGGCATACTTTAGTCTGCATGATAATTCCCCAAATGTACTACTTATATAATACAGGTCAAAAGGTTTCTCTTTTTTAAGTACTTTTACACCTCCCAAGTACGAAGAGCATGGAATTGGTATTTGCAACAAATAACAAACATAAATTACAGGAAATAAGCCATCTGCTGGGCGATTCATTCACACTTCTATCTCTTGATGAAATAGGCCTGACAGAAGAAATCCCCGAGGATTACCCTACACTTGAAGAAAACGCTGTTTTCAAGGCAGGCTATATTCATTCT
The DNA here is from genome assembly GCA_046329885.1 of Bacteroidales bacterium. GTDB lineage: Bacteria > Bacteroidota > Bacteroidia > Bacteroidales > VadinHA17 > LD21. Next base: position 12,277 of record JAXLTU010000050.1, on the reverse strand, counting down.
TCAACCGGCAAGAATGTTTTCGCCGACGATACCGGTCTCGAGATATTTGCTCTTGATGGAAAACCGGGAGTGCACTCGGCAAGATTCGCCGGAGACAGTAGAGATTTCGAGGCAAATATCGATAAGGTCCTGGCTCTCCTGGCAGACAAACCCGATAGGAGAGCAAGGTTCCGGACAATCATTGCACTGATTTTGAATGGCAAAGAGTATCTTTTCGAGGGGAAAGTGGAGGGAACGATAATCAATGAAAGAAGGGGAGGCAGCGGTTTCGGTTACGATCCTGTTTTCTTACCTGATGGCCACGACAAAACATTCGCCGAAATGAACCTTGATGAAAAGAACAAGATATCACATCGCGCGAGAGCTTTTATCAGACTAAAGGAGTTCCTTGCAACGTTAGAATAAAGTCTTCCGGTCTTAAACGCGGCTTAAATAAATAATGAGAAAATACATCCTGATATTATTCTCTCTTGCAATCCAATATTATTTACACGGTCAGTCACCTGTCGGGTCGTGGTCCGACCACCTTTCCGGTTATACAGCACGTTCAATAGCTCTCTCTTCCGGGCAGGTATTTGCTAATGCCGGAAGCTCAATAACTGTTTTCGACAAACAATATGAAGAACTCAGAAAAATAAGCAGGGTTCAGGGACTTTCAGAAACTTCAATAAGTAATATAGGATGGTCGGCTGACAAGAACTGCCTGATTATCGCTTATGCATCGACAAATGTTGACATAATGCAAAGCAACACCATATATAATATACCTGACATAAAGCGAAAATATATCGCGGGGAAAAAGGAGATTTACCGGATCATTACAAGGGGGAAATACGCTTACCTGGCAACCAGCTTCGGTATTGTTATTATTGACCTTGATAAGAAAGAAATTTTTGACACGTGGAAACCAGGAACTCCCGATGAGACTGCTGAAGTGTTTGACATTGCATTCAGTGAAACAGATGTAATTGCTGCAACCAGCCTCGGCCTTTACGCGGCCTCCGCTGCCAACCAGGGGTTATCCTATTACGGGAACTGGCATATTTTCGATTGCAATCCCGCACCGACCGGAAGGTTTAATGCCGTTATTTTCAAGGGGGGAAGTGTATTTCTCAATCGTGCAGAAACTAATGGTGCAGGTGACAGCCTTTTCATTATCGAGAGCGGGACCAGGGCCTTGTTATCATGGCAACTTGGGATATTTAATAACTACATCGATTCTTCACCTGAAGGATTTACTGTGACATCCAGGGGAATGATCAGGTTTTTTAACAATAGCGGAATACTCACCAGGGCGATAACAAGCTATAACCCGGGAACAGTCGATTTCGTGCATTCTGTTTCAGACGGTACAGATATCTGGATTGCCGATAAAAGCAGTGGTCTCATCAGGGGCAAAAACATGACCGAGTTCATCAGGCTTAATCTTCCCGGACCCTACTCGGATAATGTCATCAGTGTCACGAGTCGTAATGGTAAAACATATTTCACGGCCGGGGCAGTTGACAATGCCTGGAATAACCAATGGAGGCCATTCCAGGTTGCTTCACAAGAAAATAACTCCTGGCATACTGAATTATCATACACTGTCTGGGATGCCATGAGGGTTTTGCCCGATGCGCTTGACAATGATCACTACTGGGTCACAACCTGGGGTTCCGGCCTGCTTGAATACGAGAATAATACCTTGAAAAATAAGTATGACGATTCAAATTCCCCTCTCGAAACAATAATTCCAGACAAACCCTACTCGAGAATCTGTGGTATCGCAATGGACAAGAGCCGAAACCTCTGGATAACACAGACTGGCGTAAATGGAAGTATCAAAGTACTCAAGCCTGACGGCACCTGGATTGTTAACCCAGTTACTATTGAAGCCCCTACCATCGGAGATATTATCGTCGCGTCGAATGGATATAAATGGGTTGTCCTGCCAAGGGGTTATGGCATTTTCGTTCTTGACGACAACAAAACACCCGACATTTTTACCGACGACAGGTATAAGCAAATGCTCATAAAGGATACTGACGACAAGATCATCTCCAATGTCTATTCATTGGCAGAGGACCTCGATGGTAATATATGGGTTGGAACGGATCAGGGACCTGCAATATACTATAACCCAGGAAGAATATTTGATTCCGATCCCAGGGCATTCAGGGTGAAGGTCCCGCGTGACGATGGCACGGGTCTGGCGGATTATATGCTGGGGACGGAGATAATTACCTCGATAGCCATCGATGGCGGCAATCGGAAATGGCTTGGCACATTCAGCAGCGGGGCCTACCTCCTGTCAGCAGATGGTACACAGAAGATCAGCAACTTTAACGAGGAAAACAGTCCCTTGCTTTCAAATACAGTTGTTGGAGTATCTGTAGACGGTAATTCTGGAGAAGTATGGTTCGCCACGGCCCTCGGGATAATTTCCTTCAGGGGCAATGCCACCGATGGCGACGCCGGTTTCAGGAATGTATATACTTTCCCAAACCCCGTGAGAGAATCATATAATGGGAACGTGACAATAACCGGACTAATGAGAAACACTTCCGTGAAGATCACTGATATAAGCGGGAATCTTGTTTATTCAACTGTCTCGGATGGTGGGCAGGCAACCTGGGATTTACGCACCTACAATGGTGAACGAGTCTCGACAGGTGTTTATCTGGTCTTCTGCGCCAGCGAGGATGGTACAAGTTCCATTGTTACCAAGATGCTGGTAATAAAGTAATATCAACCGGTAATCAGGCTTTGTATCCTTTCTATCTGGAGTTGTTTATTGACTTCCCTGAGACTCCTTGCTGTTTTTGTAAAGTACTGGTGACCGGAAATAAATTTGACCTGAATCTTGTTCCAGTCGTTCAGCGAACCCATCTTGTTCTGGGCTTTCAGCTCCTCGTATAATGTATTTGAGACGGGAATGAAATCACTTCTCCCCAGGTAATCGAGATCAGAATCGCAGATTATTTCTTCGAGCAGATTTTTTGGAACCGGTGGCAATTTGGTCGCCATTATTATTTCACAAATCCTGTCTATCTGTGGCGTCGTGTAACCGAAAGCTGGCAGCATCTGACGAACAAGGACTGTTCCATGGTACTCGTGATTATCATAAGCAACGGTATGCCCGGCGTCATGAAATAGTCCCGCTGTTTTAAGAAGAAGAATCTCCTCATCTGAACAACCTTCTGCCCAACCTATCAGTTCAACTTCCGTCACTACATCAACAGTATGCTTCACGTTATGATAAAACAGGTACGACGGTAGTTCCTTTTCCAGTTTGTCAAGAATAATCTCCTGTATATCTGTAAACTGTATAAGTCCAAATTTTATCCTGAAAGCCTCATTCGGGCTATGTCCATCACCATTCACCGAAAACTCCGGCTTGAGACCTTTCACCTCGTACATCTGGAGGTCTCCCTTGTACTTCACCGGAAGTTTACCGAAATACTCGCAGTCAAAAAACTCCTTGACAAGTTCATAGGTCATTACCGAAATAAGTATTGACCCCTTCTCTGAAACAGCTTCTATCCTGCTCGCGGTATTTACAGTATCTCCCTTGATGTCATAATTTATTTTCTTCTTCCCGGTGATAGTTGCCGTGACAGGCCCGGTGTGAATACCAACCTTCAGATCCCAGATTCTTTCTTCCTTGCCTCTTTTGCCCAACTCGTAATTCTCGAGGAAATTTTTCATCTCCATGGCTGCCATTACAACATCTATCGGGTTGGTAATGTTTTTTACGGGGATACCACCAGCGCACATGTAAGTATCACCAATGGTATGAATTTTCTCGATCTTGTATTTGGAAACTATCTCGTCGAAATGTATGAGAATGTCATCCAGTTCATCCATTATCGCGGAAGATTCCATGCCTTCCACAAGTTTGGAGAAACCATGGATATCGGCGAAAAGCACCGTGGCCATGTTGAACTTGAGCGACTTCTCCCTTCTCTCGGCATCCTTGTCTTCCTTGTCCCCTGTTACCGGTGATTTTTCAGAAAGAGCCTTGTATTTCTCAACGTCGCGTGAAAGCTTCTCATTCTGTTTTTCCAGTTTCTTGATATGCTCCTCGAGCTCCTGGTTCTGCTTTGCCAGTTTCGCTATTCTCCTTACCAGTTCCTCGTTATCCGTTGAAATCATATTCACCTCGTTGATGAGTAAATATACAAATTATCCCATTATCATTAAAGTGATGATCACTATTGACAGTACAATTTTCTATTTTTGAAAAAAGCCTGATAATGATAGAAAAAAGTACTGCTATTATCCTGCACCAGGTCAAATTCACTGACACTGGTGTTATAGTTCAGGCTTTCACAGGCAGGTTCGGACGCCTGTCTCTTTTAATTAAAGGTGTGAGAAACAGGAAAGCGGGGAAACACAATGTCTACCTGCAACCACTTTCCATTATAGAGGTCGTTTTCTATTACAGGCAAACCAGATCGGTGCAGTCGGTCAAGGAATTCAGCGTGGCCTACGCTCCAGGCGATATACACGTCAATATTATCAAGAGCAGCATGGCGATTTTCCTGTCAGAATTTCTTAACTCGGTCTTGAGGGAAGAAACACCACAGGAAGAATTGTTCGGATTCATAAAGGATTCCATAATGTACTTTGACAGCAGGAAAGAAGGGTATTCAAATTTTCATATAGCCTTCCTTTGCGCCTTGTGCAGTTATATCGGCATTGAACCGGGTCAGAGAATGAACGAAGAGGATATTTTCTTCGATCTCCTTAACGGGAAGTTCATGCCTCTCAGACCATCCCATTCACTGTTCCTTGAAAAGAACACCTCGGAAATTCTTGCCTTGTTTTTTAATACCTCCTGGGACGACATGAACAAGATCCCCTTAACCGGGGCCGCGAGAAATGACGTCCTCGAGGCTCTTGTAAAATACTATTCGACTCACCTCCCCGGACTTAAGAAGATCAAATCCATTGATATCCTTCGTGAAGTATTTTCTTGAAACAGGTTGGTACCGGATACAACCTTGTTCATTCCTGTCATCTTGTTTTTTGCCTATATTTATACCATAATTCCCCTTGAAAAATGGCGGTTCTGCAACCAATAATCAACAAGCTCAATACCTGGCGTCTCAACCAGATAGACAGCTTTCGACGCGATCCGTCAGGAACACAGGAAACAGTTCTGTTCAAACTCCTTTCGAGAGCTTCTTCAACAGAATGGGGAGAAAACCACGACTATGGATCGATCAAGTCCATAACTGACTACCAGAAAAGAGTCAGGATACAGACTTACGAGGATATTATCCCGCATGTTGAAAGGTTACGCCAGGGAGAGAAGAATATATTATGGCCGGGAGAAACGAAATGGTTCGCCAAATCATCTGGCACAACCAATACAAAGAGCAAGTTCATCCCAGTCACAAACGATTCCCTCGAGGATTGCCACTACAGGGGGGCAAAAGATGTCATCGCCGTGTACACTTGCAACAGGCCAGATTCAAGACTGTTTTCAGGAAAAGGCCTCATACTCGGCGGGAGTCACAGGATAAACAGCTTTAGCAACAATTCACTTTATGGCGATCTTTCTGCAATCCTCATCGAAAATGCACCTTACTGGGTGAATCTTTTCCGGACACCAAAACCTGAAATAGCCCTGATAGAAGACTTCGAGGAAAAACTTGGGAAAATAACCGACATAACAATCAACGAGAATATAACAAATATCTCAGGAGTACCTTCCTGGTACCTCGTCCTCATAAAACAGATCCTCGAAGTAACGGGTAAATCTGACCTTCACGATGTCTGGCCGAACCTGGAAGTTTTCTTTCATGGTGGCATAAGTTTCGCACCATACAGGGAGCAGTTCAGGCATTTTATCAAGGGTCAGAAAATGCAATACATGGAGACCTATAATGCTTCAGAAGGTTTCTTCGGTCTGCAGGACGATCCCTCCTCACCCGACATGCTTCTCATGCTTGACCTGGGAATCTTCTTTGAATTTATTCCCTCGTGTCAGCTTGGAACGGATAACCCGGCGGCACTTACAATCGGTGAGGTTGAACTCAACACCAGTTATGCCGTCGTCATATCAACCAACGGGGGATTATGGAGATACATGATCGGTGATACAATCCAATTCACATCTTTGTATCCGCACAAATTCATTATAACCGGAAGGACAAAACATTTCATAAACGCTTTTGGTGAAGAAGTCATAATTGACAATGCCGAGAAAGCCCTTGAGGCGGCATGTAACGAGACCGGTGCTCTTATTGCTGAATACACGGCCGGACCAGTATTCACGGGCACCTCTTCAAAGGGTACCCATGAATGGCTTATAGAGTTTGAAAGGACACCCGACGACATCGAGAAATTCATTTCAATACTCGACAAGACACTCATGTCTGTGAATTCAGACTACGAGGCGAAAAGATACAAGAATCTTAACCTTGTCAGGCCAATAGTCAGGTCGCTCCCGAGAGGTACTTTCTACAACTGGATGCGTGAAAAAAACAAACTTGGCGGACAGAACAAGGTTCCCAGGTTATCAAATAACAGGATTATTATCGAAGAGATTTACGGGATAACAGGGATGAATGTGTGATTTACTTTGATCGGGAATCCGGTTAGCTTTCATCAAAAGTGATTCACAACTTATAGTTTGCAGATTATTCAATCAAAGACAGAATCCGAAATCTATTTTTAGTAATTTTATCTTCTGAACGAAAAGAGATTTTTATGCATATAGCGATTGCGGGAAATATTGGGTCCGGGAAGACTACACTGGCAGGCCTTCTGGCGAAACATTACGGGTGGACACCTCATTACGAGGACGTTGACGACAACCCTTATCTTAACGACTTTTACGAGGATATGCAACGATGGTCTTTCAACCTGCAGATCTATTTTCTCAATTCCCGGTTCTCCCAGATTCTCGAGATCAGAAAATCGGAAAAAACAGTTGTTCAGGACAGAACGATTTACGAGGATGCATATATTTTCGCTCCGAACCTGCATTCGATGGGTCTGATGTCTACCCGCGACTTTGAAAACTATTTCAGCTTGTTCAAATTGATGAGTTCTCTCATACAGCCTCCTGACCTCCTCCTCTACCTCAGGGCATCGGTTCCTACACTCGTGAACCAGATTCAGAAGAGAGGACGCGAATACGAAAGTTCTATAAGGATTGATTACCTAAAGCGACTTAATGAACGATACGAAGCCTGGATTGAATCATACACGCTTGGGAAACTTCTCATTGTAGAGGCTGACCATTACAACTTCCCAAATAACAAGGACCACCTTAGCGAGGTCATTGACAAGATTAACGCCGAGCTGCACGGCCTATTTTAATATTTAAAAATTGACTTTTTAACCCGTTCCCCGAAGGAGACGGGATATTGGTGCAATAAACAATTCATTAAATATTTTTATCATGAAAAGAACAGGAATAATTCTATTTACAATCCTGGCATTTTTGTTTCCAGGTAACGTCAGTTCTCAGACTGATGGCGCAGGTAAGATACCTGTCGACCCTTCCATTAAAACAGGTAAACTCGCCAACGGGTTAACCTACTTCATTAAATCGAACAAAGAACCCGAGAAAAGGGCAAGCTTTTATCTCATCCAGAATGTCGGTGCTCTTCTCGAGAATGATAACCAGAACGGGTTGGCACATTTCCTCGAGCACATGGCTTTCAATGGCACTGAACATTTCCCCGGGAAAGCCATTATCAGTTCACTCGAAAAACATGGCGTGGCCTTTGGATATAATATTAATGCCTACACGGGTCACGATGAAACAGTGTATAACCTAAGTGATGTACCCGTCGATTCCCCGGGACTACTCGATACATGCCTGTTGATACTTTATGACTGGTCAGACTACGTGAGTCTCACGGAGAAAGAGATTGACGCTGAACGCGGCGTTATAAGGGAAGAATGGAGAACTAGAAGAAACGCCAGCTTCAGGATGATGGAAAAATGGCTGCCAGTTGTTCTCAAAGATTCCAAATACGCGGTCAGAGATGTTATCGGCGACCTGAACGTTATCGACAATTTCAGCTACAATACTTTAAGAAGTTTCTACCACGACTGGTACAGGACAGATCTCCAGGCGGTGGCAATAGTTGGCGACTTCAATGCTGACGAAATGGAAAAGAAAGTCAGGGACCTGTTCTCGAAACTTGCCGCTGTCGAGAACCCGCAGCAAAGGCCAGTCTTCGATGTACCATTTCATAAGGAAACCCTGTATGTTCTCGCTACCGACAAGGAAGCCCCGCAAACATCGATCACAATTTACGGTAAAAGGAAAGCTGATAATCCAGCCACGAAGGATGTTGCCTACCTGAAAAGACAGTTCATGGTCCGTCTGATGAACTCCATGCTTGCAACGAGAATATCCGAACTTCTGCAAAAAGGCACACCACCTTTTGTTACCGGTTCAATTAATTTTGGCGGATTAGTCAGGGAAGTCGACGCGCTTACGATAACTGCCTCTGCAAATAACCCTGCCGAGGAAGCGAAAGCGTTAACTGCTATCTATACAGAGGCTGAAAGGGCAAAACGTACTGGTTTCACGCAGGGCGAATTAGACAGGGCAAAGGCTAACCTGTTGACTACATACGAAAATTATTACAAGCAAAAAGACAAGATTAGCAACGATTCGTATGTTACCGACATCCAGGACTATTTCCTCACAAGTGAGCCCCTTACATCAATAGACTACGATTTTGAATTTCTCAAGAGCATCCTTCCTGGCATAACCGTTGATCAGATATCAGAACTTTACAAGTCTCTGTATTCGGAAGAGAACAGGGTAATTGTTATCCAGGGTCCGGAAGGTGATGGTATTACCCATCTTACTGAAGCAGGGGTAAATGAAATAATTAACAAGGTCAAGGCATCCCAGATTGAACCGTACAAGGACGCTGCCCTGGCTCAGTCATTGATTTCAGGTGAACTGCCAGGATCGAGGATAATCAAGACCACTCCTTTAACTCAATTCGGTGCTGTTGAATGGACGCTTGCTAACAATGCCAGGGTCATTTTCAAAAAAGCAGATTATGAAAAGGATAACGTGATCCTTACTGCATATAGCATGGGAGGAACATCCTTGTACAATGTTGATATGCTACCGAGCGCTACCATGCTGCCAGCCCTTATTGGCATGTATGGCATTGGAGACTTCGATAATGTTACACTGCAGAAGATGATGGCTGGCAAGAAAGCTGCAGTATCCCCATCCGTTGGCGAGGTAACCGAGACAATAAACGGGACTGCTACTCCGAAGGATTTTGAAACGATGCTCCAGTTGCTATACCTGAGATTCGAAAAACCTCGTTTTGACCTTGAGGCGCACAACGCAATAATGGCCAGGTATGCTGCTTTTATCAAAAACATGGAGAAAGATCCAAGCAAAATTATGCAGGATTCCGTGTCACTCTTCCTCACGAATTTCAACCCGAGAACTATAAACCTCACTCCCCAGATGCTTGAAAAAGTTGATCTTGAGAAGATAAAAAAGATCTATGCTGACAGGTTCAATAATGCATCAGAATTCATTTTCATCATAGTCGGGAATGTCGAGGAAAATACGGTTAAGCCTCTTGTTGAGAAATATATCGGATCAATTAAATCCGGCCAGAGAAAAGAAACCTGTGTTGATAACAAGATAAGACCGCCAAAAGGATTTTTCAGGAGATCAGTCAGCATACCACTCACTGTTCCCAAATCGACTGTATTTATAAGTCATTCTGCAGACATGAAGTACAACCCTTACAACAACCTTGCCTTAAAGGTAATGAATGGGATACTTGATATCGTGTTTACCGAAAAGGTAAGAGAAGAAGCTGGCGGGACCTATGGAGTATCAGTTAGTTTGTCTTCACAGAAATTCCCGAATCAGAATGCATCCGGACTAATTATGTTCGATTGCGACCCGCTAAGGGCCGACACTTTGAAGACTATCATCTATAATGAACTTGACAAGATGATCAAGACAGGCCCGAGCAAGGAGAATCTGGACAAGGCGGTTAGCAACATGTTAAAGAACCGTGAAGAATCAAAGCTTCATAATAATTACTGGAGCAATGCAATCTATTCATATTATTATACAGGGATAGACGTCAACGATCCAAAAAATTACGAGATGATTCTGAAGAAGCTGACTGTCGCGGATATCCAGAAAGCATCCAAATCGTTCTTTGGTAAAGCCGATGTGGCGGATATCGTTTTCAAACCTGCTGTAATTCAGGAAAAGAAATAATTATTCACTCGTAGATTAAAATGAGGGTGTCTCAAAAGGGCACCCTCCTTTTTTTGTTAATTGTCACTTTCTTTTGCTCCTCCAAAAGAAAGTAACCAAAGAAAAAGAGTCCGGAAAAGACAACCGTTCCTGTTTTTCGCCATTTGCGCCATGCCATTTCCCGCTCCAAAAAACAGGAGCGGTTCGCACCTTTTCCGGGTTTCCCCCCGCCGTTTCAAATAGAGTTCTGTTGATAAATATATTGATATTAACACCCCGGGTATATTGTATATATATCTCATTATAAATATATTAGAGGTATGAAAAGACAATATTTAAAGGCGGTGTTCAAGAGTTATAATCAAAAGCAATTAATGCTTTTGCCGCCATCGCTGGATGAATTAATAGAAGCAAACCATCCTGTCAGGATAGTGGACCAGGTTATCGAGAGTCTCGACGACAGCGCGTTAATAAAGCAATATAAAGGTGGCGGGACCTCGAGTTATCACCCGAGGATGTTGCTTAAAGTGATGGTATATAGTTACTTGTGTAATATATACAGCAGTCGGAGGATGGAAGCAGCACTGAAGGAGAATATTCACTTCATGTGGTTAAGTGGGATGAACCGTCCGGATCACAACACGCTTAATCGATTCCGTGGCGAGAAATTGAAAGATGCATTGAAGGAGATATTTAGCCAGGTTGTATTGATGCTGGTTGATTCTGGACAGGTAAGCATGAAGGAGATATATGTTGACGGCACGAAGATCGAGGCAAACGCTAACAGGTACACATTCGTGTGGGGCAAGGCAATAAAGACAAGCAGGGCCAGGATAGAGAACCAGCTTGAAGAACTATGGTCATATACCCAGAAGGTAGCGTTCGAGGAATCCCTGGATGACACGCCCACTGATTTTACCCCGGTGGATCCTGAAAAGGTAAGGGAGACCATAAGCAAGATAGATCAGGCGCTGGGCGGCAAGTCTATAAGCAAGGAAGTGAAGCAAAAGCTCAATTACGCTCGTAAAAACTGGCCAGGCAACCTGGAGAGATACCAGGATAACGAAAGAATACTAGGAAACAGGAACTCCTTCAGCAAGACAGACACTGATGCAACGTTCATGAGGATGAAGGAGGACCACATGAGAAACGGCCAGCTCAAGCCCGGGTATAATCTCCAGGTATCAACTAACAATCAATTTATTCTATCCTATAGCCTGCATTCAAACCCGACAGACACCAACACTCTCGAGAGTCACCTGGAGCAGTTCAAGAAGCTACATGGGATATATCCCGAGATACTTACCGCTGATGCCGGTTACGGGTCAGAAGAGAACTATAATATCCTGGAAAGAAAAGGAATAGAGGCATACGTGAAATACAATTATTTTGAAAAGGACCAGGGCAAAAAGGTTGCAAAATCTCCATTCCGACTTGAAAATATGCCATATGATGTTGAAAATGATAGCTATAACTGCCCGGCGGGACAGGTGATTAAAAAAGCTGGAGTTAAAAACCGTTTTACCGGGAACGGGTACAAACAGACATATTTGATTTACGAATCTGCTAACTGCGAGGGGTGTTCACTAAATCAACAATGTGGCCTGAAAACTCGAAACAGAACCTTCGAGGTTAATAATCAATTAAATAAATACAAGGCCAAGGCTAACCAGATGCTCAACAGCGAGAAAGGACTATATCACAGGAGCAAAAGACCTGTCGATGTAGAGCCCGTCTTTGCAAATATCAAGCACAACAAGGGCTTCAAACGATTTAATCTTCGTGGTATGGCGAAAGTAGAGGTAGAAACAGGGTTAATCGCTATTGCTCATAACCTGAAGAAGTGGGTCGCGTGAACCACTTTCTTTCTTTATCCTAAAAAATCCCTTGTTATCTAAGAATATCAAGTAAACAGGTTATAAAAAAGAAAGCTGTCTCTTTTTATTATTGAGACAGCCTCATTTTTTATATCCCGAAATCGTCGAAAGCAATGTTCTCTTTTGGAACACCAAGGTCGTGTAATGTTTTAACGACCGCGTTATTCATCACGGGAGGTCCGCAGAAATA
>JAXLTU010000005.1:0-127671 GCA_046329885.1 Bacteroidales bacterium | reverse complement strand
GAAATAATATTCAATATCCTCCGGGGTATCATGCTTCGACAGATAATTGTCAAGCAAAACCTGATGAATGAAGCCAGTCAGACCAGTCCAGTTATCGGATGGCAGTGGCTCTGACAGGGCAAGGTGAAATGAGAAGTTCGGAAACTCTTTCTCTATTGCCTTGAATTCCTCGAGGTAAAAGACCTCCCTGAGTGACCGCGCCCCGTACCAGTATGTTACTTTTCTGCCTGTCCTCAATGTCTTGAAGAGATGGAAGATATGTGACCTCATCGGTGCCATACCGGCGCCACCACCGATATAAACCATTTCCGCGTTAGTATCCTTGATGTGAAAATCTCCATATGGACCGGAAATCTTCACCCTGTCGCCTGGCTTGAGCGAGAAGATATACGATGAACAAATACCGGCTGGAACGTTCATGAACTGCTTTTTCTGATTATCCCATGGCGGAGTTGCAATCCTGATATTCAGCTTGATAAGGTTCTTTTCGGCAGGATAGTTCGCCATCGAATAGGCCCTGAAAGTCTCCTCGGAGTTGCGTCCTGTCAGGTCCCACATCTTGTATTTATCCCAGTCTTCACGATACTGTTCCCCGATATCAAAGCTACTGTACCTGGCTTCGTATTTTGGAACATCTATCTGAATGTACTCGCCTGGTTTAAATTCGAGGTTCTCCCCTTCCGGCAGTCGAACGACAAATTCCTTGATGAAGGTTGCGACGTTCCTGTTGGAGACGACCTCGCAATCCCACTTTTTAATACCCAGTACAGATTCCGGAACCTTAATAACAAGACTTTCTTTGACTTTCACCTGGCAGCCCAGCCTCCAGTTGTTTTGTTGTTCTTTACGAGTGAAAAAACCTGTTTCAGTTGGTAGTATCGATCCTCCACCTGACTCAACCTGGCATTTGCACATACCACAGGTACCGCCTCCCCCGCACGCCGACGGAAGAAATACACCGTTGTTCGTGAGAGTGCTTAGCAGGCTTGATCCCGGCGATACTTCCATCTGCTTGTCATTTATCCTCAGGACTACAGCGCCTTTAGGGGTGAGTTTTTCCTTGGCGAATAAAAGTAGGGCAACAAGCGAGATAATGACTATCAGGAATACTATTATGCTGTATAATACCGTGACGGCTGTTGAAATAGCTAATATCATAATGTAAGTGTGCTTTATAGTTTAATACCCATTAGTCCCATGAACGCTATGGCCATAAGGCCGGTAAGTATGAAAGTTATACCGAGGCCCTTCAGAGGGGCAGGGATATTACTGTATTTCAGACGTTCCCGTATCGCGGCGATGCTCACGATGGCTAGCATCCAGCCTATGCCGGAACCTACTCCGAAAACAGTTGCCTCGAGTACATTCTCGTATTCCCTTTCCTGCATGAAAAGAGCCGCACCAAGTATCGCGCAGTTAACCGCAATAAGTGGCAGGAAAATACCAAGCGAGTTGTATAGCGAAGGGCTGTATTTTTCCACAACCATTTCCACTAATTGAACGATGGCCGCGATAACAGCTATGAATACCATGAATGTAAGAAAACTCAGGTCAACATCCTCGAAGCCTTTTCCCAGCCACGATAAAGCACCCGGCTTAAGTACGTAATGTTCAACAAGGAAGTTCACGGGAACGGTGATAAGTAACACGAAGACGACTGCCACACCCAATCCAAGTGCAGTTTTTACGTTCTTCGATACAGCAAGGTAGGAACACATTCCAAGAAAGAACGCGAACACCATGTTGTCGATAAAGATCGACTTGATGAAAATATTTAATAGGTTCTCCATACTCTGCCGCTATTTCTGTTCAATTAGATTCTTGTTATAACTCCTGTGAGCCCAGATGATAACTCCAACAAGTATAAGTGCCATCGGCGGAAGGATCATCATCCCGTTATTCTCGTAGCCAGCCTTGTACAGTCCAAGTTTCTGCATTACAGGGTAACCAAATAGAGTACCCGATCCCAGGAGTTCCCTGAAAAAGGCGACGATAATGAGTATCATCCCGTAACCGGCTCCATTTCCCATACCGTCGATGAATGATGGCCATGGCTTGTTTGCCATCGCGAATGCCTCGAGACGACCCATCAGGATGCAGTTGGTAATTATAAGCCCGACGAATACCGAGAGCTGCTTGCTTACATCAAATGCATAGGCTTTGAGTAACTGGTCGACTATAATTACCATCGTTGCAATCACAACGAGCTGAACGATAATCCTGATCCTGTCCGGTATATATTCCCTGAGGGCAGCAATCACGAGATTGGAAAATGCAGTTACTATAGTGACTGATAGTGCCATGACTATTGCGGGCTTGAGCTTCACTGTAACAGCCAGGGCGGAACAGATACCCAGTACCTGAACCGTTATCGGGTTCTCCTTGCTCAGAGGAGCAGTGAAAAGCTTCATGTTCTTGGCCGAAAACATCGGCTCTTTTTGCTTTGTGCTCATATCTTATTTCCTGTTTTTCTTTAAATAATCCACATACTTGATTATACAGTCGTGAAGCATTCTTTCAAGACCTTTGCTGGTTATTGTCCCTCCTGATATCGCGTCAACGCTGTGACCCTCCACGGGCTTCTCATTGCTCTTCAATACTTTGACAGAAACAAAGTCCTCTCCTTCAAAGATCTTCTTGCCTATGAACTGGCTCTCGAAGAAGGTCTGGTTTATCTCTGCACCCAGCCCCGGGGTTTCACCCTTGTGATCGAATGTTATCCCGTAGACTGTATTAAGATCCTCCTTTAGAGAAACATATCCGTAAATTGGTCCCCAGAGGCCTTTCCCTTCAAGGGGTATAATCAACACTCTCGAGCTGTCATCGACTGTTGCCATGAAAACTGGCAGGGATTGCTGCTCAAGTGGTTTCTTCTGTTCCACCTTGAGCTCGACGTTAAAGGCATTGACATCTTGCATTCTTTCGCCGGCAGAATTAAGCACGAAAGTCTCCTTCACGTACTTGTCATAAAGACTCTCGGCATTGTTCCGGTCAGCAGGAATGTTTATCGATTCGAGAATGCTCTTTTTCTTTTCAAGCTCCAGGTTACGCTCCTGCTGTGGTTTAAGCATGGTGGCTGCCATCGACAGGACAGCCGCTACCAGGACCACCATGACGGTAGAAAAGATGAATATATATCGGTTTGTAAAGTGTCTCATCATGCTTTGTTATTAAGTGCAACTTTTGCTCTGCGTAGTCTCCTCTTTATATTGCCCTGGATCACGTAATAGTCGATAAGCGGCGCGAAGAGGTTCATGAGTAAAATGGCAAGCATAACACCCTCGGGATATGCCGGGTTGATGACCCTGATTAGTATAGAGAGGACACCTATCAGGAAGCCATATATCCACTTCCCTTTTTCTGTATGAGTTCCTGTAACCGGGTCGGTAGCCATGAAAACAGCACCGAAGGCGAATCCTCCCATCACAAAATGATAGTAGAACGGGAGCTCCATGTAAGGATTAACGGCTAACGCGTTAAGCAGCAGGCCCATGCTTAATCCACCGGCAAACACGCTGACTATTATCTTCCAGCTCCCTATACCTGTTACAATAAGTATGAATGCCCCGATAAGTATCGCGAGGGTCGAGGTTTCGCCTACCGACCCAGGGATGGTTCCAAGGAACATATCCATGAAGGAGGGTATATTTGTCTGCCCCTGGGCAAGCAACCCAAGGGGAGTAGCACCCGAGAATCCGTCAACAACCTTCGCCCCAGCGGTCAGTCCATCTATCCATACCTTGTCGCCTGTCATCCAGCCGGGGTAACTGAAGAATAGAAAAGCCCTTGCCGTGAGTGCAGGGTTGAAAATATTCATCCCCGTGCCTCCAAAAACTTCTTTACCGAATATTACAGCGAAGGCAGTGGCAATTGACAGCATCCACAAGGGTATATCGATCGGGACTATCAGGGGGATAAGCATTCCTGTAACAAGAAAGCCCTCGTTTATCTCGTGTCCCCTTATCTGGGCTGCAATAAACTCGATTCCAAGCCCTGTTATATATGAAACAGCCAGCAAAGGCAAAATGCGAACGAAACCGTACCAGAATAACTGCAAAACACTTCCTTCCATACCCGTCGCCCTGAAATGTTGCAAACCAGTGTTATAGGCACCGAATATCAGTGCCGGCATCAGTGCAACTATCACCACGGTCATGGTCCTCTTGAGATCAATACTGTCACGTATATGTGAACCTTTCGATGTTACAGTGTCAGGTACAAATAAGAAAGTCTCGAAACCTTCAAAGACGGAGCGAAGCTTTGAGAACCTTCCCCCTTCCATGAAATGAGGCTTTAACCTGTCTATCTTCTTCCTTAAAGAATTCATTATTTTATTATTAGAATGATTAGTTCATCTCTTTCATCATCAAATCCAGACCCTTCCTGACAACAGATTGGATCTCGATCTTCGAGGAACATATATACTCGCATAATGCCAGATCCTCTTCAGCTACCTCGTAAATTCCAAGGTTCTCCATATTGTCAATATCCTCTGCTATAATCGCCTTAAGCAATTGCATGGGCAGTATGTCCATCGGGACAACCTTTTCATATTGTCCAGTCATAACGAATGCCCTGTGGCCACCGTGCATGTTAGTGTCAAGCCTGAATTCCTTCTTTCCGGCAAGAGCGGAGAGGAAGGTTTTTGAAAAACTATGCTTGGAGGCACCCGGCATCATCCATCCGAAAAACTCGTGATAATTTCCTTCAGGGATCACGGTTACCTGGGAATCATAGTAGCCAAGAAATCCATCAGCAGATATTGCTGTTCCGGTCAGAACATTCCCGCTGATTATCCTGCAGTTTTCACTTTTAAGTCTTCCGCTGACAAGATTGGCAATGCTCGCACCTGATGTAACCCTGAAATAAGACGGTTCGCTGACCTCCGATCCGGTAAAAGCTATTATTCTCTCGGGACGATAAACACCATCACAAAACAACCTTCCGATTGTTGCCACATCCTGCAGGTTAACATACCATACTACTTCTCCTTTGCTCACTGGATCGAGGTGGTGAATATGAACTCCAGTGTTCCCTGCCGGGTGTGGTCCGGAGAAATAGGATATCTCCACCCCGGTTATGCCGGCAAGAGTCGCGGATTGGGTACTCTTACCATCCAGAACCAGATGAACCTTGCCTCCCGAGAGAGCATTAAGCACCTGGAACCCTGACCTCAAATATCCTGGAGGAGTGTTCTCAGCCACGAAGTTCAGGTCAGGCGCAAGAGGAGCAGTATCAAACCCTGAAACGAAGACTGATTTTGGTGTATCATTTGGGTTGGCAATTACATGATATGGCCTCTGGCGTACCGATGGCCATAGCCCTGACACGAGCATCCTTGCAATAATTTCCTGTCTTTTTAACTTCCCCGGGTCATCTTTACCAAAGTCAATGTAGTCCTCGCCCTGCTTCTCAACAACTACCTCAAGTATTCTTCTCTGATCACCCCTGTTGATTGACTTCACGACACCACTCACTGGTGATGTGAAAGTGATCTCCGGCCTCACCTTGCTGGCAAACAGCGGACTACCTGCCTTTACCTGATCACCGGGTTTGACTGTCAGTTTCGGGGTCAAACCAGGGAAATCACCCGGGCGTAATCCAAACAATGTTGAATTAACATCCCCTGCAATAACTTTGGTAGCTGATCCCTTCAGTCTTATATCAAACCCTTTTTTAAGCTTGAAATTTACTGGCATACTCCTAAATCATTTATTATTAATGAATTAAATATATCTACTGTGAATTATTTAACAATGCATGGCGAGACTTACCCTATCTGGCACAATTATTGGTTAAAATCACTCAAATAACATTTTTATATTAATATTGTTCAATTGAAAACAATATTCATGAATTTGATCCAGGCGAAACATCTACCTGCATTATTAGCATTGCTTCTTTTTCCTGTCTGTGTTTATTCTCAGAAACAACCTTTATACACTGAAAAGGTTGCTGACCCGAGAATAAAGAGCGTTCAGTTATACCGGGAGGGGTGGAATCTATCTTACCCGGTTATCAAGTTATCCAACCAGGAAAAACTTGTTCTTCATTTCGACCTGTTATCGGACGATCCTGAAATCTACTATTATACCTTCTTGCTATGCGACAGGAACTGGGGAGAATCAACGGCATTCCCGAGCGATTACCTCTCAGGTATAACAGAAAACCAGATCGAAGATTATAAACCCTCTTTTGGCACAAAAATAAATTATTATCATTATAAAATCAGTTTTCCTAACGAAAGAGTGTCCCTGAAGGTATCCGGTAACTATATAGTCAAGGTCTACCGCCAGGACGACCCGGATAATCCTCTTGTAATCAAGCGCTTCATGGTTACAGAGGATCTCGCTGTAGTCGATGCCGGTGTCACTCGACCCCAGATCGCGGCATTTTACAACACCGGGCAACAGGTTAATTTTACGGTGAAATTCCCGTCTCTCAGGGTTGTTGATCCTTATCGAGAAATAACATCTTCAATACTTCAGAATGGTCAGTGGACAACTGCTAAAACGAACTTGAATCCCGATTTCGTGGGCTCGGGAGAAGTCAGGTACAATTCACTATCTGAAAAGAATATTTTCCTTGCCGGGAGTGAATTTCGTTATTTCGATATCAAGAGTATCAGGTATCAGTCCGAATACATAAGGATGATCGATTTTAAAGATGATATATATCACGTTTTCCTGATGCCCTCTGAAAACAGGGCCGGAAAACCCTATTTCTACTGGCAGGATTTCAATGGTAAGTATTACGTGGCAGTACAGGAAGGCAGAAATATGGATACCGACGCCGATTACGTGAGGGTATATTTTACCCTGCCGTCAATGTATGAACTCAGGGGAGGACGTCTCTACGTTTGGGGAGAGCGAAGTAACTGGCAGTTCGAACTGAAAACGAGATGAGATCTGGGATGCAGGCAAGGCTTGAATACCTGTGTTCCATGTTACTCAAGCAAGGTTGGTACAACTATGAGTATATTTTTCTGCCTAAAGGAGCAAGTCTGCCGGTCCGTCGGAATTCGAGGAGAATCATTACGAAACCGAAATGATTATCTGATCCCATTTTACTATCGCAATCCAAGGGACTGGTACGACAGGCTTATTGGCACCGCCATAGCCAAATCGCTCCACTCCACAACCGAACCTTATGGTGATTTTCTTTTCATTATTAACTGTTTTTCACAGATAATTATGATATTGAAAATACTCATTAGCTTTGAATGCATTAGTTGCTTAAAAAAAGTTTTAAGTTCATGCTAGTAATCTTAAGGTTTAAAATGGTCCGGAAAAGCTTCCTCCACTTGCACAAAGGTATTTTCGTTACCCTTTCGGTGTTTATCATCTGGATATTTCTTCTCGATGGTAATAACCTGAGAGAGGTATGGTCAGATGAATTGAAAGCTCAGAAAGGACAGTGAGTACTATCAGCAAAGGATAGAGGAGGATAAGAAGAAGCTGGAAGAACTTAAAACTGATAATAATAATCTCGAGAAGTTTGCCAGGGAGCAATACAGGATGAAAAGAAAAGACGAGGATCTCTACCTCGTTATTACTCCTTCGGAAGAAAGAAAACTCCGTGATAACCGCGACTAGGTCTTCCGTTCTATTTCTCTCAACAATTCAAGCAGTTTAACATTATCGTCAGGGGGTGTTTCCTTGATAATCTCACTCGCTATCTTCATCGCTGCAGTTACCGAATCAATTTTAGAGTAATGGGCTTTGTGCGAGTTATTCAGGAATTTTACAATCCGGAACATGTTAAACCATTCGAAAAACCTCTTTTTAAAAGCCTGATAGGTTGATGTATTCTCCCGGATTTCCATTATCCTGTCAATCCAATCAATGCTTACAAGGTATTCTGCAACAGGCGTCGAAAGAGTGTTTTTCAGGTTTTCCAATTCTTCAGCACTGCAATTGAAGAGTCGGGGTAGCAGGTTGAATAAAGAACCCAGGTCTTCAAATGCACGCGGGTTATATGTGTAATAGGTGTTATCTTCTGATCCCAATAATTTTGTAACGGAGGCACCGGTTCCGAAAGGGACCCTGAACGAAGCTCTCGGTGAAGGATAGACTGTAGTGGAATTCAACCCGGAAGTATCTCGCCAAGTGGCACCAGCTTCTGAACGAAATAGAAATTCCCCCTGCCTGCCTACGGTTCATCCCACTGCACTTCAGGCAAGGTAACGCCTTTATTGCCATCGACGAACCGACTGTATGAAAGACATCCGCAAACTCTGACGTCGGAGCGCTAAGTTATAATACTCTCAGATGAAGCTCGTACATCAGGATTGACGTGTTCTTACCTGGCAATGATCGCCCGTCACCGGGTGTTCAAAGAAAACCGGAGCACGTTTTCCTCGGTCAGGTCTTTGTAATGTTTGCTCGGCAAGATAAAAGCGTAATCGTGCTAACGGTGCAGTCACCGTCAAGACATGCAATGACGCCTTCAGGTTTCTGGATGAGATTGAATCGCAGTGCTTCATCCATCCCTGCTTTCTCACAGGCTGATACCCCACTTTTATAACCTTAATGGCCCATGCTTACTGAAAAAGCTGGAAGTGACTGTCCGGGTGAACTGTCTTCCAGCTTTGTATATTTTTAATAGTCTCCTCGTTGTTCCTGAGGCTTTCCGCTCCCGCGCCAGACGGGGCATTTATTACAATAATTACCTCGGTTCCGCAACGCGGGGGAGTGCATTTTTCAAGAGAATCGAGTAACGTGTTTATCCCAGGTTCATCATAAGATGGTATAACAATTATGATGCCTGTTCCACTATCAGGTGGTTCGGGTACAAGTGCCTCGAAAAGACTGCTTTTTTCAAGCCACGTGGACGCGAATCCCATCAGGAGTTATTTTTTCTCTGACTGGTATTTCTTGTTCAGCGCCTCGAGCACTTTATCAGTGATATCCAGACTCTTGTCTGAATATAGCAATACGCTTCCAAAACTCTTACCAAGTATGAACTGGTAGTTGTACTCTGTCTTGTTTTCCTCGAGGAATTTGGTAATATAATCAAGAACCTGGCGATTCATAACCTGTTCTTCTTCAACCAGGTCGCCCTGGAGCTTGTCGCGGAGGCTAACAAGTTCCTGCTGCTGCTGCATCAGAGCCTGTTCCATCTGGGTAGCGGTAGCACGGGTAACCAGACCCTTGCTCACTTTCTCCTGATAGTCCTTTACACCTCTCTCGTACTGCGTTCCCTTGTTGGTAAGTTCAGCTTCGGCATTCTTCTGTTTCGAAAGAAGGTCATCCCTCCTGTCGGCGAACATATCAAAATTGAAAACTATTGAATCGATATTGACATAAACTATACCCTGGGCGGTGGATGTGACATTATTACCAGATTCTTTTTTCCCGTTACCTTTTCCGGTGAACTGTAAAACGAAAAGAGCAACTACCGCGAGAAAGAGTACAGCAAACAAGGCTACAGTTAGTTTCTTCATTATTTGTGTTTTAATTTATTATCTGGCGCAAATATAAAAAAATAACTATTCAAATTAAGTCAACTAATTCGAAATAGGGACAAAATGGAACAAAGAATGAAGGCGGCTTGAAAATCAGAACTCCGGACACGGAATCGCTCTTATGCGCTTCCTTGTTCCGGTTGTGAAACTGTTGAACTCGTATACAACAGAAATTTCGTGAGCTCCTCCTGATGAAGAAATGAGGTTTGAAATTGTGAAGTCGTAGCTGTAACCGATATGAATCTTATCAACTTTATATCCTACCAGTGCGATAACCGCATCGCCAGCCTGTGATGTCATGAACGGTATACCCCTGTACCAGAGCCCGAAGATAAGAGGACTCTTGTAGTAATAAAGCCCGATATCTGTCTGGTAAAAACGACCCTGTGTCTGGAAATTCGTCGCGATAGACAGAGCCTCTATCATCTTCTTTCTCAACCTGCTGTGACCAATAACCCTAACCCCACCATAAAGATTGAATTTAACCGGAAGTTTAGAGTTTTCCCCGTAAAACGACTGTTTAGGAGTAAGCAGGTGATCGAGTGTGAAGCCGCCCCATATTTTGTCGTTATATACCAGAACCGAGGTGGCAAAGTCAACATCTGCAACATTATCAAAGGGAGGAGGTGTGACAGGAGGCGTGGTACCCGATCCGCTTATCTGGCTGTTAAAGATCAACTTGTATATATTCAAACCCAGGTAATTAAACTTGAAGTTTACACCTGGCCTTACATGCCATTCTTTATTAATATTAAAGTCGTAAGAATAAAGTAACCCGATATTGGTAGTACTAAGATCGCCTGAGCCCGCGACATCGTACGTGGCTAGTACCCCTATTCCCGAATTAAAATTAGGCATGGCCTTGTCGAACCCTATGCTATAGGTATGAAAGACTCCGGGAACCGCAGGCCACTGGTTCCTGTAGTTAAGAGAAAACCGGTAGTCTTCAGTGGCTCCGGCAAACGAGGGGGACAGGTAAAGCGGATTGGCGTAAAACTGTGAAAAAGTAGGATCCTGACCATATAAATCGACAGCCACCAATGATAATAAAATTACCAGGTATTTTAGACTTCTTAGCAATATTGATCCCCTATGGTTACTATTGACGAAAATACTCAATTGAATTTTAATATCCTTGTCAGTTCTACGAATTTTTAAACTAAAAGGTTCATAAACTGTCAATTTATTAACATTCCAAATGAAAACACTGGTATTTTCCTAATCCACCAGCCTGAAAATTAACGGGTAAGCCTGAAAAATAAAATGATAATTATTGCCTGAGCAAAGTAACGTCACCCATCTTGACGAATGGTTCACCACTCCTGAAGGTACCCCTTACCTTCCAGATGTAAACACCTGGTTCACATAACTGTCCCTTGTGATAACCATCCCATCCGGTATTTATATCATTGCTTTCGAAGATGAGTATTCCTCTCTTGCTGAAAATCCTGAGCTGGTACTCGGTGACTCCTGTAGTAACCGGGTGAAATACCTGGGCATTCTCATCACTTTTAGCGGAGTAAGATCCGCCTGTCGGACCATCCTGATTAGGTATGAAAGCATTAGGGAAGTTTATATATGCACCTGAACCAGCGAAGGCATCAGGCAGGGTCAGCGTGTCAGCACAACCATGGTCCGACCACGCCACCAGGCTGACGTTATAGCCGGCAAATTTCTGGTATTTATGCTCCGGCTCAAATGCATCAGACGTTGAACCGTCGCCGAATGACCATAGAAACCTGACAGCATCTTTCGAGTAATTCATGAACCTGATATTGTCATCAGGGATTATAGGCTTCTCTGGTGAGATAACGAAATGGGCTACAGGAGCCGGGTATACAGATACAATACAGGAATATGATGTGCTATTACCTTCCCTGCTATAAACATCAAGAGTGACTCTGTAATCACCGTCCTGATCGAATATCCATTCCGGGTTGCGCAGTTTAGAATTACCCCCGTCACCAAAGGACCACCTGCAACTATCATAACCTTCCGACATGTTTCTGAATCTGACTCTTAGGGGGACACACCCGTTTCTGGTTGATGGTTCGAAGGCAGCCGTGATCCGTCTGAACAGTTTTGCCGAGGTGCCCGGATCCAACCCCTTGGATAAAACACCTGACTTCAATGATACCGTATCGGCTGTTTTGCCTCCAACAATCTGTGCATGTTTTATGATTATATCCTTTTGGACATTCACGTTATTGCCAAAGGACGAGACCTCTTTACTGGCACTATTTTCATTCAGGCTTTTATTGTCAGCACCACCAGTTGGCCCTTCTTTTATCCCCTTACCAATACTAAGTCTGAGAGTATCCATGCTTTGATCGCTGACAATAGTTTGCACCTTCCCGGTGGTAGGTCTCCCGGGTCCCAGAGCGAAAAAAGTCAGGGTGACAGCAGCTGCAACTGCCGCGGCCAGGTAAAAGACATTGAACCTCGAGGGATTAAACCTTACAAACTCCCTGGCTTGAAGCTTTCTCATGATTCTTGAAGAAGCATCCGGAGAAGGCATCAAAGAGGTATTTTCAAGATTCTTCCTGAATAGCTCGTCAATGTCAATATGTTGTCCTTTTTGTGTCACCAGTTTCAATTAAAATCATTTTCTCCCCCAGGGTACCTTCCCTTCAGTTCCCGCAGTTTTTCGAGCTTTTCCCTGAGAAAGGCCCGGGCCCTGCTGTACTGAGACTTTGAAGTGTTCTGATCAATCCCCAGCATGTCCGCTATCTCCTTGTGCTTGTAACCTTCCACCGCGTAGAGATTAAATACCATCCTGTACCCGGGAGGCAAGTCGTTTAACACGTGGTAAAGCTCATCTGCTGAAAAAAACTCTTCCTCGAAGCTCGCGGTACCCGTCTCGAAAGAAGTATATTCCTCTATTTCAACATGATATCGATATCTTAAATTCCTGTGGTAGTGAGTTATGGCAGTGTTAACCGCGACTTTTCTCATCCAGCCGGCAAACGAACCGATACCCGTGAAATCAGATATGCTGAAAAATATTTTCAAAAAACTCTCCTGAAGTATATCCTCGGCTTCAGACCGGTCAGTGGCATATCGCATACAGACACCTAGCAGGAAACCGGAATACCTGTCATACAGCATCTGTTGCGCCCTCCTGTTATGCTTCGCACAACCTTTTATTATTTCGGAGTCACTCACCATATGCTTCTGACACAAACAAGACCATTGTTGTAAAGAAAGGGTTGCACTTTATATATAAAAAAAAGTTAAAACTGATTACAGCCATATTTCATCCATTATTTGTGACAAAGGTCATCAAAAAATGAAAGTTTACATAGTTATTTGGTACCAGGTTTTAATCCAGCCGGTCTCGTGATAACCGACTTTTTTGAATATTAACGATAATTTTTAAGACTCTGTATATGTTTAATAAATTAATTGCTTCGATGCTCCCCTACTTCCCGAAGAAATTCATATGGATTTTTTCAAGATCATATATCTCAGGGGAAACGATAGAGGATGCAATGCGCGTATCAGCCGATCTGAACAAGAAAAAGACGAAGGTCACCCTCGATGTTCTGGGTGAATTCATCAAGAACCTTGACGAAGCGGAGGAGAACAAGAAGGAATATCTGCACCTGATAGAGGTAAATGAAAAGAACGGTATTGATGGTAACTATTCGCTTAAGCCAACCAGTTTCGGGTTGCTTCTCGACAAGGAAATATGTTACAATCATATCCGCGAGATAGTAATGAAAGCTGCTTCTCACGGCAATTTTATACGGGTCGACATGGAAGACTCTCCCTGCACCGACATGGAGATAGACCTTT
Source organism: Bacteroidales bacterium (assembly GCA_046329885.1). Lineage (GTDB taxonomy): Bacteria > Bacteroidota > Bacteroidia > Bacteroidales > VadinHA17 > LD21. The sequence goes on along the minus strand of JAXLTU010000005.1, from coordinate 114,407 downwards.
ACAGGCGCCTGAAAAATGAATTTCCGAAGAATGTCGGACTCGTGCTGCAGGCCTACCTGAAGCGCACCCGTTCAGATATTGAAATCATGCTTGACATGCATAGCCCTGAAGCACCGCTCAATTTCAGACTTTGCAAGGGTATCTACAGGGAGCCGGAACAGATTGCTTTCAAGAAATACGATGAGATAAACGAGCATTTCCTCGACGATCTTGAATTCATGCTTTCAAAGGGTATATACGTGGGTATAGCTACGCACGATAAATACCTCATCGAGAAGGCTTACGATCTTATTAAAAAGTATAATGTGCCAAAAAACAAGTACGAGTTCCAAATGCTTTACGGTGTTACTCCAAAGCTGAGGGAGAGTATTATAAATGAAGGACACGTGATGAGAGTCTACGTGCCGTTCGGGAAGCAGTGGTTCGGCTATTCAACCCGCCGTCTAAAGGAAAATCCTAAAATGGCCAGCCATATCATTAAAGCCATTTTTTATAAAGGTTAGACAAACTGGAATATATAAAAGACAGGCGGCCATTATTTTGCCGCCTGTTTTCTTTTTTGGATATCGTTGTATAACTTGTTAAGGTCTTCAATCTCCCTGTTCGACAAGGTCACCTCGGGTGGGTTGTTTTTCTGCTCCGGGGGGCTATGAAGAAGAAGGTAGGCTGCAGGAACAATTAGCAATGGACTAATGCCTGCAATTTTGTCGGATGGTATACCCCCTTTCTCGTAGGCATCAGTTTTTAACTTCTGTCGTATTACCTGGTAGTTTATTGACGGATCGCCGAGCTTACCCTGCCCGGTCCTTCCCTGGTAGGATGCTATGGAGAGGTTACTCCTGGCATTATCCATCTGCGTATTTGCCGGTTGCCTTGGATTTGTCATTTCAGCTTTGAGATTGCGCATACGGGGCATTACAACCACCTCTCCGATTGCCAGGGTATCCGATTGCATGTAAACACCCGTGAGAAACTCATCTGCTCTCAATGTATCTGCCACATACAGATACTGTGGTTTGAATCCCATCGATGCGAATACAACCGTGTCGCGCGGACGAGCGTAAAAAGAAAATGTGCCATCAGATCTCGACCGCGAAAACAAGCGCCCATTTATCATTATCTGAACATCTTGTAACTGGGCTCTTTCCGAGGCGGACAGTACCACACCCCTGAACAAAATCCTGGCTTCATCACCCTTTTGTTCCTGTGCTTCTAGCGAAAGGAATCGCGGTAATAGAATAAACAACAGGATGATACCTGATCTTTTCATTTCAGAACCTGATAATAAGATCCTCAAGTTTTCTCTTTGGAACGTGATGAACCCTGTTTTCATCCCTCCAGTACTTCACATCGCCATCTTTAATCTCGTCGATAACAACTTCCTCGAGCGGCATACCCAGGGCAAGTACCAGCAGTATCTCGAACGATTCGGGTATATGAAGTTCCGAAGCCAGATCATTCCTGCGGATCGATGCGATTATGCAGCCGCCCAGTCCCAGCTCTGAAGCACCAAGCATTATTGACTGCGCCGCAATTCCATGGTCAACTCCAAAATTCTCGGCAACAGACTTGTCGCCAAGAACAATGATGTAGCCTGATGGTCTCTCTCCATTGTCGGGACCAGGCCATTCCTTAAGGTAACCGGCCCATAATGTTGAAGGAAAGATCCTGTCACAATCGTTCTTGCTGGTAAATATCATGAATTTAAGGGGCTGCCTGTTGGCACCGGATGGAGAAAGCCTCGCGAGGTTTACAAGGTACTCCAGGGTACTGTTTTCTATCCTGACAGACTCTTTGAACCGTCTTATTGTCCTGCTCTTCTCTACAAGTTTTCCAAATTCCATATCAATATCTCTTTTCAATGACTGACCAGTCGATAACTTCCCAAAATGCCTTCAGATAGTCCGGACGCCTGTTCCTGTAATCAATGTAGTATGCGTGTTCCCAAACGTCGCAGGTAAGAACAGGTTTCAATCCTTTTGTCATCGGATTACCCGCGTTTGATTCCTGGGTTATCACCAGCTTACCATTGTCGCCGACACTTAACCAGGCCCAGCCCGAACCAAAAAGAGTTACTGCAGCCTTTGTGAATTGTTCCTTGAATCCATCAAAAGATCCGAAAGCTTCAATTATAGCATCTGAAAGGGGACCCGAAGGTGTTCTTTTCCCTGATGGTGAAAAAGAATCGAAATAAAATGTATGATTCCAAACCTGTGCTGCATTATTGAAAATGGGGCCAGATGATTTTTTCACTATTGTCACCAGGTCAGCATTTTCAAATCCAGAGCCAGGCAGTAAACCGTTAAGGTTATTAACGTAGGTCAGGTGATGTTTCCCGTGATGGTATTCGAATGTCTCAGCACCAAGATTGGGCGCGAGTGAATCAGCCGGATAGGCCAGTACAGGTAATGTGAATGCCATGGTTTTGATTATTAGTTATTTGTGAGCGTGTCCATTTTAATACTCCCGTATTCAAAATTAGAAAAATTAACCCATCACCGGAAATATATTAATAACCGTTTAATCTTTAATTTAGTATTATGAACAGGAAAATCCTTGCCCTCGCCTTACCGAATATAATCAGCAGCATCTCGGTGCCCTTCATCGGGATAGTCGATATGGCACTGATGGGAAGGATGCCCACGCCTGATTATATCGGCGGGGTCGCCCTGGGCTCACTGATACTGAATTTCATTTACTGGGGCTTTGGCTTCCTGAGGTTCGGGACAAGCGGTTTCACATCGCAGGCGCTCGGCCGGCGTGATCTGAAGGAAGCGTTTCACATTCTCGTGAGATCTTCATTTCTTGGATTTGCCTGCGGTCTCGCCCTGCTCCTTCTATCAATACCACTTGCAGGCCTGGGATTCAGAATCCTCCACGGGCAGGAAGCGGTTGAAGAACTGGGACTTACCTATTTCATGATAAAAATACTGGCCGCGCCTGCCTCGCTCGTTCAGTTTTCGATGTTCGGCTGGTTCATAGGAATGCAAAACTCAAAGATCCCTATGATTGTTTCGCTGGTGGCTAATACAGTAAATATTCTCCTGAGCATACTTTTTGTTACCCTACTGGATGCCGGGATAAAAGGAGTTGCCTGGGGATATGTGGCGGGGCAGTACACAGGTCTGGGCATGACTCTTTTGCTCTATTTTCGTCACTTCGGCAAGCTCTCGCGTTACTGGAACACGGTGCAGTCATTCAGCCTTTCAAAGTTCAAGGAGTACATGACTGTAAACAGGGATATATTCGTCAGAACAATGTGCATAATCTTTGTTTTTTCATTTTTCACTGCCGAATCAGCGGCCGCGGACTCGAGGCAGGATGCATCTGAGACCTTGCTTGCAGTCAATTCCATTCTCATGCAATTCTTCATGTTCTTCTCCTTTGTTATAGATGGTTTTGCACAGGCTGCAGAAGCTTTGGCAGGCAGATTCATCGGTGCCGGCGACAGGGAAAAACTGGGTGCCATGATAAAACTAACATTCACATGGAGTGCCGTTATCAGCCTCGTTTTCACCATATCGTACATAACCGGGGGCGATCGCATACTAAGGCTTCTTACTGACAACAGTCAGATAATCAGCAATGCTGATCCGTACAGGATATGGATCTCAGCAATACCAATAGTTTCATTCAGTGCCTTTCTGTGGGATGGGATTTATATAGGAGCGACGGCTGGCAAAGCAATAAGAAACAGCATGCTGATTTCCACAGCCTTCGTTTTTTTCCCGGCATGGATCGTTCTCGGGAGACTGGTTGGCAATCACGGGCTCTGGATCGCCTTCATCCTGTTCATGCTATCACGGTCGCTTACACTGCAACTGATGGCCCGAAAAGCCATATTTGGCAGGATAGTGACTTAGTTGCCCGTGAGAAAAATAGAACCGGGTAGTGAAGGTACAACTCCGGCTGTTCTGGCCATCATGAAAAGCTTGCTGATAGCGTTCTTGCCCTCGTTTCCAAGATCGAGGGAAAAATCATTGACATACAGTTTTATATGGCTGTTCATAACGTTGCTATCCATTTCCCTGGCGTTACTTACAACGAAATCGTACGATGCAAGGGAATCCTGGTACGCGTACTCCAGGCTTCTCCTAATCACCCTGTTAACCTTTAGTGCTATTTCGAGCGGGAGGCTACGCCTGATAACTATGGCACCCAGCGGTATAGGAAAACCCGTCAGTTTCTCCCAGTATTCTCCCATATCCTGAACCTTGACGAGGCCCCTTTCCTGGTAGGTGAAGCGACTCTCGTGGATTATAAGACCGGCATCAACTTCCTTTTCTGCCACTGCCCTCACGATATCCGAAAAAAGGTACTCGCGCTTATCCACTGCTTCCGGCCATGCCATGCTAAATAGCAGGTTTGCAGTCGTGTACTTCCCCGGGATGGCAACACGCGCCTTTATTATCTCTTCAGTTGAAAGCGGTTTTCGGGCAATAAGGAGAGGTCCATTTCTCCTTCCAAGTGCACTTCCCGAATCAAGAATATAATACTTTTCAGAAGCGTACGCGTATGCATGATAGCTCATCTTGGTTATATCAAGATCAGCAGCGAAAGCATGCCTGTTAAGTTCCTCAACATCAGCCAGCAAATAACTGAATTCAAGTCCTTCCGTATCTATCCTTCCGTGCACCATTGCATCGAAGATAAAGGTATCATTCGGGCATGGTGAAAATCCCAGAGTTAGTTTCATCTCTCTATAACAACTGTTTAATCATCTCTTCAACTCCTGTTGCCAGCCTGCTGATGGCCAACCCTATATCCCAGCTGCTCCTGTCCGGCTCCACCATGTTGGAGATTGACCTGATTGCCAGGAAAGGAATTTTTTCAATCGCGAAAATATAGAAAAAAGTTGCTCCTTCCATAGTCTCTATATCGGGATTGAAAAACCTTTTTATCCTGTTTATTGATGCTTCGCTTCCTGTCGCTGTATTAACCGTTGCTGCTGTTACCCGCTTCGACCCGGGACAGATTTTCTGAAGGTATTCATTTTCGCAGTGAATGAATCCACCTCTCAATGGAGCTCCATCACCATCCAGGAAAGAGGTCGACGAGAGAGGAACGAATTGCCCGTTTGTCTCTATCCCGAGATCGGCGAAGCAATCCTTTACAGGTATCACGATGTCGCCAGGTATAATCGCGGGGTTGTAGCTTCCGGCAATGCCAATGTTTATCGCAAGATCGGGGGCTGGATTCATCGAAAGCCATTTTTTTAAACTCCATGCAGTCGCTATTCCGCCCACGCCGGTGACAAGAATGGTGAAATTTATATCACCATTGCCAAATGGCTTCATATCTCCCGAACCCACCCCTGCATTTTTCAGCGATGATGCTTCAGTCTCCGTCGCACAAACGAACAAAACCCTTGATGACATTGTATATAGAGATATAAAAGATCAGCTAAATATATTGCTTTTATCCAGAAAAAGACGCAATTTTATATTGTATAAACACAACCCGCTGCAATAATGATCTATCTGACTAGAAGGGAAAGATTCAGCTCGGCCCACAGGATGTACCGTGAAGAATGGGATGATAAAAAGAATGCCGAGGTTTTTGGTAAATGTTCAAACCCTAACTGGCACGGGCATAATTATGTCCTTTATGTAACAGTTAAAGGAGAAATAGATAATGAGTTCGGTTTTGTTATAAACATGAATATCCTCAAGAATATCATCAACGACAGGATAATTTCCAAGGTTGATCACAGGAACCTCAATCTTGATGTTGATTTCATGAGAGGGAAGATTGCCACTACCGAGAATCTCGTGGTGGCCATATGGGAACAGCTCGAGGAACCTGTCAGGAAAGAGGGAGCTATCCTGCATTGTGTCAGAGTCGAAGAAACAGAAAATAATACAATAGAATATTATGGGAAAAAGAATTGAAACAATAAATAGCGGTAGTGGCATTATCGAAAAAGGCTACAACAAAACAGAATCGTGGGATGAAGACAGTATCAGGGAACTGTCGGAGATTTACACCCGTGTTTTAAATCTTATAGGAGAAGATCCCGAGAGAGAAGGACTGGCCAAGACTCCTACCAGGGTTGCCAAAGCCCTGTATTTTCTAACAATGGGATACAACCTCGACCCGTGCAAAATTGTCAACTCGGCAAAATTCAAGGAAGAGTACCAGCAGATGGTGCTCGTTAAAGACATAGACATCTATTCGATGTGTGAACATCACATGCTTCCATTTTTCGGGAAAGCTCACGTTGCCTACATACCCAATGGTTTCATCACGGGTCTCAGCAAGATCGCCCGGGTAGTTGAAGCTTTTAGCAGGAGGTTGCAGGTACAGGAAAGACTGACTACCCAGATCCGCGACTGCCTGCAGGAATGCCTGAATCCTGTTGGTGTGGCAGTTGTAATCGAGGCACAGCACATGTGCATGCAGATAAGGGGTATTCAGAAACAAAACTCGGTGACCACCACCTCGGCCTTCACCGGTATCTTCCTCGAAAACTCGAGAACAAGGGAAGAATTCATGCATCTTATCGGCACGAGGCTCCATTGATTTTTTTTCATATTTTCGCGGCGCCGGGCTATTCCGGTATGAATCATTAAATCACTCGAGATGAAAGCATATGTATTTCCCGGTCAGGGAGCTCAATACCCCGGGATGGGTAAGGAAATGGCTGAAAAGTACCCACTTGCAGCTGAAATGTTTGAAAAAGCAAACAACATACTGGGCTTCAGGATTACAGACCTGATGTTCGCCGGCACTGAAGAAGATCTGAGGCAGACAAGGGTAACCCAGCCTGCTATTTTCCTTCATTCAACAATACTGGCGGCTGTACTTGGCAACAAATTCACCCCTGAAATGACTGCAGGTCATTCCCTGGGTGAGTTTTCAGCGTTGACGGCAAGCGGGGCTCTGTCTTTCGAGGAAGGACTGGTGCTCGTTTCAAAAAGGGCCATGGCAATGCAGAAGGCATGCGAGATGAACCCTTCAACGATGGCTGCAATACTGGGCGTCGATGATAGTATTGTCGAGGAAGTATGCTCGTCAGTTTCAGATGTCGTTGTTCCTGCTAATTATAACAGCCCGGGGCAGATAGTGATCTCAGGGTCGAATGAAGGAATAGACAAGGCAATAGAGCTGCTTAAGGCAAAAGGTGCCAAGAGGGCTATTAAACTTGCTGTTGGTGGCGCATTCCATTCACCACTGATGGAACCCGCCAGAGTTGAGTTGGAAGCCGCAATTATGGCAGCCTCTTTCCAGAAACCGGTCTGTCCTGTTTACCAGAATGTAAATGCCAAACCATCAACAGACCCCGGCATCATCAGACAAAACCTTGTAACTCAACTTACTTCCCCGGTAAGATGGACCCAGACTGTCATCAATATGATCGCCGACGGGGCATCTTCATTTACAGAGGTAGGACCAGGAAACGTGCTCCAGGGTCTTATCAAGAAAGTAAATAAAGATATGCCTGCTGAAGGAGCAGTAGCCTGATAGCAGCCACCCCCGGAACTCAGTCTTTAAAATGCAGGGAAACAGTCTGTTTGATTGACTCGTTGAGAGATAATGCCACCGGGCAGGTCTTCACGCAGTACTCCAGTACTTTCTTTTCCTTTTCAGAATAAGACCCGGATGTAAAGTCGAAGTCGATAATAACTTCCCCTATTCTCCTGGGGTTCTGGGCCATTACTTTAGTTATGGTGCAGCTACTGCCATCTATTGAAAAACCACGCTCCCTTGCAGCTATTCCCATGATAGTGAAAATACAACTGCCAAGTGCTGACGCCACGAGGTCGGTCGGTGAAAAAAATTCCCCTTTACCCTTGTTGTCGACCGGGGCATCAGTGGTTATCAGACTGCCTGAGCCAACGTGAGTCATCTCTGTACGGAGATCTCCGATGTATATAGTCCGGGTTGTTGCCATTTATAATTCGCGGTATTTTAGTATTAGAACAGCTGCCAGTGTTATTTGTTCTGATAAGCAATCAGGCAGGACGCAGGATGACACCCTTGTGCTGCCGGCCGTCAATAAGCACTTCAAGTGGCTTGGTAAACCTTACATGCCTCAGGAACTCGTCCTCGTAAATAGCTTCCTGCTGGTTAAGCCAATCAACATCATAAAATCCCTCGTTAATGAACGGGTTTAGGGTGAAGTAGCCGACCCTGAAGGAAGTCAGATTCTGGAAGAAATGAGTACCCTGGCTTGGATCTATCCTGTAATTCCTGAGTCCTGATTCTATGATGATCCTTGCACCTGAAATCTGGGGCCATTTTACCGGAATCCCCAGCCAGGGGTCAGTAGAACCCCACCTCCCGGGACCTATTAAAATATAACTCCTGCCCAGCTTCAGCATGTTGATGTTCAGTTTCTCCACATCGGCAGCAATCTTCTCGCTGTGTGCTGCATTAAATGATTCTGGCTTCACGTAAACGATGTCGGTTATTCCCTTGAAGGTACCATTCCCAAGCGCTGATTCGGAATAGACGATCGTCTGCCTTGGCCTTATGGCATCAAGGTCAACATTCATAGTCTGGTCGCTCTGGACTATTGGTCTTATCTGCAGGAAATTAAAAACTTTTGGTGTGCCGGCAGGTGTTTCAAGATTCGCTGCAAATTCAATCTCTATCGGGTTATTCATTTCCTGCGAACCCATGTCGAGCAGCGTGTCGAGTATCTCCGCCAGCGGGAATTGTTTGTGCTGCAGTATGCCGCTGAAAGTGATTACACGTTTGCCCGGTCTGCTCGTACCATCATACAGCATGTGATTGTTGTGATCGTAGCTTGACGCGAGATAACGCATTGCCGTCTGGTTATTCACATCCCTGACATTAAGCTTCAGCAGGTTAACGCCATCGTCGGTGGAAGGTACAAAACTCTTCGTGTTCAGGTCAAGGGCAAAAAAGTCCTTCTGGGTGTCTCTTACAGCTGTATCGGGATTGCTCAACTGCAATATCTTTTTCGGGTGCTTGGGCGAGAAACGCAACGATTGACCTCCATCGACAATCAGTTTCCCGAGACCAAAGGCCACGTTCGCGATACCATCCTCTGCTTTCTCTGAACCGATAGGATAATAGTTAATCGACCGGGCAACTCCTGAAAATGTCGGGTAGTAAATGTTATCGTGCCTGTTGCCACATACCTCCTGAAGAATTATGCCCATCTTTTCCTCGTCAATTACATTTGACGTGGCCATCATGTAAGCCTTGCTCTCGCGGTAATAGACCGAGGCATAAACCTCCTTTATCGCGTCAGAGAGCATCTGTACCATCTGCTTGTTATCCGGTACCCTCGGAATCATGTAGGTCGAATAAATCCCGGCGAAAGGCTGATAATGTGAATCCTCGAGCTTGCTCGACGAACGAATGGCGATCGGGTAACTTCTTGAAACAGCCAGGAAGGCATAGAAATCCTGGTAAACCCAGCCAGGCAGTTCTGCTTTAATGAATCTTGAAAGGATCTCCTCGTCTGGCATATCCGACAAAGCCACCGAGTAGAGATTGTTCTTTTCCATGAACTCATCAAAAGCATCAGTGCTTAAAACGACTGTCCTCGGTATAGTAATAAGTACATCGGGGAACCTGTTAAATAGCTTGTTCTTTTTTATAATGCTGTTTATGAAAGCGAGCCCCCGTGCTTTTCCACCTATCGATCCGTTTCCTATCCTCGAAAAGGTCTGGTACTCGTCGAAACTTGCCTTATCGAACTTGGCGATGACGCCTCTTCCTTTCCCGAGCCTGAAACTGGATATTGCTATATAAAGGAACCGGCGCATCTCGTCCATCGAAGCGAAATCCTCCTTGTGCAGGTACTTGAACATCTGGGCTACCGGGAAGAGAGCCCTGGCGTTAAGCCACTTGGAGAAATGGTTCCTGCTGGCATGATACTCCAGCGACTTGTCAGGTATGGTGAGTATCTTCTGCTGAAGACCCTGCAGGTCAGTGGCGGTACCAATAGATTCCATCGTGTCGGGGTCGCGGAAAACGAATGGTCCGAAAGCCAGGTTCTGGATTATGAAGTTTCGCAGCTCGAGCGACAGAGATTTCGAGTATTTATGTACAAAACCCGCGCCCAGCGATTCCGCTATTTCCCTGTGCATCGTGCTTGAAGACTGAAGGAGAAAAGGAACCTTATCATCATCCGCCATCACCAGCTTGCACAAACCTATACCCGCATCTTCGTCCTGAATGCCTCCCCTCTTGTAACTAATATCCGAAATTACCCCAAGCACGTTGTACTTGTACTTGTTATATAAAGCAACTGCATCCTCGAAATTGGTTGCCAGCAGTATCTTCGGCCTTCCCCTCATCTTGAGCATCTTCTGGTGCTCATTCAGGGCTTCACGCTGGAAATCAAGACTCTGCACGAGTACAATCTTGTACAGGTTGGGAAGATATGATGAAATGTACCTTATAGAGTTCTCTACGAGAATAATGGACTGAACCCCAACATGTTCAATATCATAGTCAGCATTCATCTTGTCCTCGATAAGTTTTATTATCGCGAGGATCAAAGAAGCGTCGCCAAGCCAGCAAAACACGTAATCGATGGCGCTTAGGTCTTCCTTCTCGAGCCTCACGGATACTTCTCTCGAGAATGGTGTCAGCACAACAATCGGAATCTTGTCATACTTGCTTTTCATCCTCTTGGCCATAGCGAATACGTCGGTGCCTTTGAGGCTTAACATCGAAATCACGAGATCAAACTTGTCGTCGGCCAGAAGCCTGAAGGCATCCTCAGCGTTATCTGTCTGCACGAAGGTTGGAGGGTAACGCAGGTTAAGGGACACGTACTCGTTGAAAATCTGCTCGTCTATCCTGCCATCTTCCTCGAGCATGTAATTGTCGTAGTTGCTGCAGATGATGAGTACCTTGTGAATCCTCTTCTGCATGAGCAGATCGAATGAAGTATCTGTAAAATCATACTTCTGAAGATCCATTATTCCATCTATGATAGCCATTCAAGTCTATTTAACGAGTTATTGATACTACTGCAATTCCCTTCCTTCCGTCCATCTTTATCTCGAGCGGTTTTTCAAACCTCACGTGCCTGAAGTAGTTACCCTGTCTTATCACCTGCTGGTTTTCAAGGATCTGCCACGAGACTTTGCCCTGGTGTGCCCCCTCGTCAACAGAAAAATAGCCCACTTTCATCGAAGTAATGTTATGGAAAAAGTGAGAACCCAGGGAAGCCTCGTGATGATAATCGGGGAGGCTTACTTCGGTAATCACCTTGGCATTGGAAATCTGGGGCCATACCACTGGGATGCCAATGAATTTATCCCGCGTTCCCCATCTGCCCGGGCCAATCAGCAGGTACTTTCGCTGCTCCTTCAACATCTCGTCGTTGAAATGGTCTATTTCCATGGCCATCTTTTCTGTCTGTAGGTAATCGAATCTTGATGGTTCAAGATAAATTACATCGGTAATATCGTTAATGAGCCCGTTACCCATGCTCTTCCTGGTAAGGATAACAACATCATCCATTTCAACCGAGGCAGTGTCGATATTATAGCCGGCGCTGCTTCCCGCGATGGGTTTGACCTGGAGCAGGTACAGGGAGGCAATGCCTGTCTTGTCTTTAGTCAGATCCACGGCAAATTCTATCTCGACAGGTGTACCGAAAGCTTCTTTCACAACATCGAGTATCACCTTCAGGGAATTAGCAAGAGGGATGTAACCATATTTAAGAATATCGGCGAAATTGATCACCCTCGGTCCTGCAGCTTCCAGCCCGGGCGTAATGAGATCGTTGTCAGGATTATAGACGGAGGCGCTGTGAAGGAGTGTCCCGTTCTTTTCGGCTATGGAGATATCCAGTTTCTTCAGTCCGGCAAATTCGCCCTCGAGAAGATTGACATTCTTCTTCTCCATGTCGACAGCATAGAAATGAACCTGAGAATCGTTATAAAGATCCTGCTGCGAAACAATATCGAGTGAAGGGAAAGCGGGCGAGAACCTGTAAGCTTTTTCACCTTCAACAACATATTGACCAAGTCCGACGGCAATTACAGAATACCCGTCTTCCGGTTGCATATGCGAGACGGGATAAAAATTGTAAGATTGCGCCGTGCCGCTTATATGCGGATAATAAACATCGTCGAACCTGTTTCCCACTACCTGTTGAATGACAACTGCCATCTTTTCCTGCTCAACCTTGAAATTGATAGCTTCAAAATATGTCTTCGAGCTTTTCGAATAGATCGAGCAAAAAACAAGCTTGATAGCATCCTGCAACTGCCTCAGCCTGATGTCAAATTCCGGATGGTTATTTGGCAAAAGATAAGTACCGAAGATACCCGAGAAAGGCTGGTGCATCGAATCTTCAAAGAGGCTTGACGACCTGACAGCTAGTGGTTTATCCATTACTTTCAGGAAAATGCGCAATTCTTTCTCGAGGCTGTAGCTAAGGCTTCCTTCAACAAATTGCTTCTTCAGTGCATCATAATCGGATCCTTCCTTGACAGCATCCCACAGGTGATTCCTCTCCATGAACATGTCGAACTCGTCAGTGCCAATGATAAGAGTGACCGGGGCCTTGATGTTTATTCCCGGGATTAACCTGCCAAGCTCGAACGAGTAAATGAGAGTGTTTATGAACGCGAGGCCTCTGCCCTTCCCTCCCAGTGAACCACCAGCCAGGCTGACCACATTTGTCTCGTCAATAACAGCCGACTCCTCGAAATTGACAACCTTGCCCTTGTTCATCTCCTTCCTCCTGCGCCTGATAATGTCGATGAGAAACTCACGCAGCTCGCGCAGGCTGTTAAAGTCTGAAACCTTCAGCGGGTTAATCAGTTTCGCTATCTTGACTTCTCCCCTCGCCATCAGCCAGAGTGAGAAGTGATTCTTCATGGCGTGGTAGACGAGCGAATCTTCCGGAACGGTTTCGAGATAAGACTCGAATTCCTTCATCGATTTTGCAACCGCTATCTGACGTCCCTTGTTATCGCGATAAACGAAATGACCGAAGCCCAGGTAATAATTAATGAACGATTTGATATCCTGTAAAAGACTGTCAGAGTTCTTGTTGATGAAGCTGGCCTTGAGGGAGAAAGCGTAAGTGGAATTGGACGGATCGGAAGACTGAAGTACGGTAGGAAGATTAGGGTACTCGCTTTTTACATGTCTGATAAGATCGTATCCAGCCGTGTCACAAAGCACGCCTTCCTTCGGGAAACGCATGTCAGAAATAACACACAGCAGATTCTCCTTGTAGATGTTATAGATGCCAACGGCATCCTCGTAAGTAGTGGCAAGCAGGAGTTTCGGCCTCGCCCGGAGTTTTAATACCTTGTAAAGCTCATCAGTTGAAACATCCTCGATGAGGGTCCTGGTCTGCTCGAGAACCAGTGTATAAAGCATGGGGAGGTAACTCGAATAATATTCCGCTGAATCTTCAACAATCAGTATTACCCTTGTTAATCCTTTTTTCGTATCGTTCTCCACGTTTACCCTGTCTTCAAGGAGCTTTACCATGGCGAAGAAAACCTTCGACTCTCCAGTCCAGACGAAATAATTATCAAACGGTACTCCGGCGGTTCTTTGCTCCTTAACGAACTGGATATCAGACGAGCTGTTCAGGAGCAGGAAAGTAGGAATATAATCGTATTTCTCCTTTATTTTGCGACAGAGCTGCATCGGGCTGATTTTGTCGACACCGATCATGATAATAATGAGGTCGTAGTGCCTGGCCCTGAGGCGGCTGAAGGCCTCGTCTTCGCCCGAAACACCTGTTACCCTGGGTATCGAGGTTAAGCTGAGCTGGTAATATTCACCCAGTATATGGTCTGAAAAACGTCCTTCACCCTCTATGGAGTAAGCATCATAAAGGTTTGCAACGAGCAGGATTTCCTTCACCTTGAAAGGTTGCAGGTCGTGAAAGACATCACGTTCAGCATTATGCCTGTCAAGAAATTTCTGGAGCAGTTTCCTTGACGAGGTCTCGTGAATATCTTCATCGAGGTTATCATCGGCATGCGATTGCCTGTAAAGATCCCTTGCCTTGATACTGTTTATGTAGCCGGTGAGCAGGCTCGATATATTCTGGATCAGGTCTCTTTCTTCGCTGAGGAAGGGTCCCTCATCCTCCTCCTTGAACTCCCTGGTATAGAAAACCTCTATTGAGCCCTTTTCGCCATCGATGGTGAGAAACTCCTGGTACATCCGCCATGCTGTCTCCTGGAAATCGCTTGTTTCGAACTGCCTGTTCATGAAACGGATTCTCGCTACCGTAAACTCGGGATACTGCCAGGCATCGGGCAAGAGAAGTACTATCTGCTGAAGTGTATCTTCAACAGGTTTACCTTCTTTAAGGATTGAAGTAGTCTGGTTAATGCAAGCGAGTTCCTTGAGCCTCTCCTGTCTCTCGTGCAGGAGGCGTTTAAAATCAATATTGCTGTCCTGAAACTTCTCCATGCTGATCCTCAATCTGCCTGTAAGATCATAAATTTAGCAATAAGTTTCAGATAAACACGCTGCAGGGGTTTAGCAGCCCGGGCTCAATCAACATCCCAAACAGCACCCGAGTTGAGCAGGTCGTCCATGCATTTGATCCTGGAAGTCGATTTTATATGCTTTATCTGCTGTTCAACCGAATCCTCGTAAGTCTGCCATTCAACCGAGCGTATTACACCAAGGGCAACAGGGTACTCGGGGTACCTCATGTTAGCGAGCATGTAGTGAATACCAGGGTTATTTTCATGAGCATCGTGAACAAGTATATCATTAACGGTAATTCCATTCTCACCGATTTTCACGACTTTCAGTTTGAGTCCTTCGAGTACCAGGCCAAGGTTATTGTCCTTGCCAAAGACCATTGGCTGGCCATGTTTGAGAATTATTGTGCGGTCGTCGCGGACTTCCTTTCCTGTAACAACATCGTGAATACCATCGTTGAAGATAACGCAGTTCTGAAGAACCTCGACAACGGAGGTACCCTTGTGAGTTGCTGCTTCCTTGTAGATCTGGGTCGAAAGAGCAAGGTTCCCATCTACTGTCCTGGCGAAGAATTTCCCTTTGGCACCTATCACGAGCTCACCAACAGAAAATGGCTCTTCCACGGTTCCGAAAGGAGAAGTTTTTGTGACTATGCCCTTGTTTGAAGTGGGCGAATACTGACCCTTCGTCAGTCCGTAAATCTCGTTATTGAAGAGGATAAGGTTTATATCGATGTTTCTCCTTATCACGTGTATGAAATGATTACCTCCAATGGCTAACGAGTCGCCATCGCCGGTTATCTGCCATACCGACAAATCAGGATTAGCTGTTTTCACCCCGGAAGCGATAGCGGCAGCTCTTCCATGAATACTGTGAAAACCATAGGTGTTCATGTAGTATGGAAATCTTGATGAGCAACCAATACCAGAAATAAAAGCGAATTTTTCTTTTGGTATTCCAAGTTCTGAAAGCGCTTTCTGAACAGCATTAAGCACAGCGTGGTCGCCGCATCCCGGGCACCATCTTATTTCCTGATCACTCTTGAAATCCTTAGCTGTATATTGCATAACATTTGTTTCAGCCATTTCTATTCCTCCAGAAGTTTAGTGCATTTTTCTTTTAACTCGTGAACTGTGAACGGGACTCCCTGTACCTTGTTTATCTGGTGATAATGGAAGTCCTGATGCTTGATTCTCAGGTAATCAGCAAACTGGCCAAGGTTAAGTTCACAGACTACAAGCTTTTTAAACCTTGAGAAGACCTCACTCACATTACCAGGCAGCGGCATAATATAATTGAAGCTTGCAAGACTGATACTGTAACCTTCTGCCTGTAGTTCTCTAACAGCAGTAACGAGGTGGCCATAGGCCCCACCCCAACCGATTACGAGAAGGTCACCTTCTTCCTGCCCGAATACCTTCAGATCAGGAATTTTCTCCACTACCCTGCACACTTTATCCTGCCTGAGAGAAACCATCATCTCGTGGTTTTCCGGGACGTAAGACACGGTACCCTTGACAGTCTTCTCAAGACCTCCTATCCTGTGCTCAAGACCTGGTGTGCCTGGTACAGCCCACGATCTGGCCAGTCTCTTCTCATCCCTTTCATAGGGCAGGTAAGCTGAATCACTCTTTACAGCCCAGGGTACTTTAATATCCGGCAGGTCCTTCATTGAAGGTATTTTCCATGGTTCAGAACCATTTGCCAGGTAGCCGTCGGTCAAAAGAAGTACCGGGGTCATGTGTTCCAGTGCTATCCGGGCTGCCTCGAAAGCATAGAAGAAGCAGTCGGATGGTGAGGTGGCTGCTATCACTACAACAGGGCATTCCCCGTTGCGTCCGTATAGAGCCTGCATCAGGTCTGCCTGTTCGGTCTTGGTCGGTAATCCTGTCGACGGTCCGCCTCTCTGAACGTTCACGATAACAAGTGGCAGCTCTGTCATTACGGCGAGACCAATGGCTTCCGATTTGAGTGCAAGGCCGGGTCCGGATGTCGATGTGACGGCAAGATATCCGGCGAAACTGGCGCCAAGTGCCGTGCAGATACCGGCTATCTCGTCTTCCGCCTGGAAACTCTTCACTCCAAGATCTTTTCTTGCAGCAAGCTCCTCGAGAATACCAGTGGCTGGAGTAATGGGATAAGACCCGACAAAAAGATTAAGACCTGCCTTTTCAGCAGCGGCAATAAGACCCCAGGCAGTTGCAGTGTTCCCGTTTATGTTACGGTATTTACCCGTTGCAATAGGTGCCGGATTAACCCTTACAGGCGTCAGTGTTTCTATTGTCTCGGCGTAAAAATAACCTGTCCTCAGGGCTATCTTGTTAGCCTCGGCGATCTCCGGTTTCTTGAAGAATTTCTTGTCGAAGAATTCCTCGGTGTATGTCAGCTTGCGATCGAACATCCAGTAAACCATTCCAAGGGCAAACATGTTCTTTGTCCGCAAAACAGATTTCGGATCAAGCCCGAAATCTTTTAAAGCTTCCTTCACCATCGAGGAGATCGGAGCGGCAATAATATTGTAATCCTCCAGTTTTTCCTCCTTGATCGGGTCAGATACATAACCGGCCTTCTCGATGTTCTTATCAGTGAAATTGTCCTTGTCGAAAATGATCGTGCTTCCCTGTTTGATCCACCTCACATTCGCCTTTATCGCTGCCGGGTTCATTGCCACGAGCACGTCGGCATAGTCACCCGGGGTGTTGATCTCCGAATGGCCAAGGTGAACTGTGAAACCCGATACACCTCCCACTGTTCCCTGTGGAGCCCTGATCTCTGCAGGGTAATCGGGGAAAGTGGAAAGATCGTTCCCGTAAAGAGCAGCCGTATCTGAAAATAATGTGCCGGTCAGCTGCATCCCGTCGCCGGAATCGCCTGAAAACCGGATCACCACTTCGGCTTTTTCGATCATTTCTGATTTTTTACCCATGTTCTGTTCTTTTTTGAAAAATAATCTGGTTGTCTGTCCCGGGTATCCCGTGAAACGATCCTCCCACAAACTTCGAGGACAATCACATTACACGAGCAGTTTATTACAATTCCCGGGTGGTTACAGTTTCAAAAATACTCATTTAATAGATGAAAAATCAAACAATTGTACAATTATGCTTATGATTTTGGTCATATTGTTTTTATGAGACCCACGGGTATTTTCAATTATCTTTGCATCTCAATCTGGTTGAAATGGCATTAATTAAAAGCGTGAGAGGATTTACCCCGGTATTTGGCAAGAACGTGTTCCTTGCTGAAAACTCAACAATTATAGGCGACACGATAACAGGTAACGATTGCAGCATCTGGTTTAACACGGTAATCAGAGGTGATGTGAACTCCATCAGGATTGGCAACAGGGTTAATATTCAGGATGGTGCCATCCTGCATTGTCATTTCAAGACATCTGTTATCGAGATTGGTGATGATGTTTCAGTGGGACATAACGCTGTTATACATGGCGCTATCATTAAAGAAAGGGTACTGGTTGGTAATAGTGAATCATACCTGATACTGCGGTCATCGGCGAGAATTCCATTATTGCCGCTGGCGCCCCGGCACTGTCTGGCACCATCGTTGAACCGGACAGTCTTTGGGGCGGAGTACCGGCAAAGTTTATCAGGAAGATCGATCCATCTGAAGGAAGGGATAAGAACCTGAAAACAGCTGCAAATTACCTGATGTATGCAGGCTGGTACAGGGAAGACAGCTGATCAGCTCCAGATATCAGCCTTCTGGAGGTCTATCTCCCTTTCGAAAAACATTCTTGCAATACGAGAGAAGTAATCGGTGTAATCGGAAACGAAAAACCTGTCTTTTCCTGTTGGTGCATCGTTAAGAAGATTATTCCTGACTAGCATATCCCTGAGTACCGTCGATACTATCCTTCCCGAATCAATTACTTCAACTTCAAAGTTGAAATGCTTGCTAATCTGGTTTTTGATAATCGGGTAATGAGTGCATCCCAGAATAAGCGATTCTATGCCATTAAGTGTATCACGCCCGAGATAATTCCGGATAATGGCATTGCTGATATCGTCAAAAATGAACCCTTCCTCTATCATTGGTACAAAGAGAGGAGTGGCAAGCGAACTGACAGTTGCCGAGGGGCAAGCTTCAAGTATCTTCTCCTCGTAAGTACCGGAACTAATCGTTCTTTTCGTCCCGATAACTCCAATCCTTTTAAAGTTTCTGGAGGCTATGTACCTGATAACAGGATCAATGACGTCGAGCAGAAGGGTCTTGCTGCCGAATTTTTGTCTGAGGTGTTCGAAGGCGGAGGCAGATGCCGAGTTACATGCCACGAGAATAACTTTTGCATTATTAGCAAGCAGGAACTCGGTAATCTTCTCGGAATAATATCTTATTGCTTCTGCAGACTTATCACCATATGGCAGGTGCGCCGTATCTCCAAAATACACCAGATCCTCCGAGGGCAGCATCTGCTTTATGGCATGAGCCACTGTCAGACCGCCAACACCGGAATCGAAAACACCTATCGGCTGGTTTTTCACTTTGTTTGTATCTAAAAAAATGACCATCCTGTCGCGGATGGTCATCTGTTATTATTATCAGTGTATTATTTAACTCCAAGCTTGGTTTTAACAAGCGTCAGAATATTTACGCTCTTGGTGTCGTCAAAATAAAGTAACTGTCCTTTTGCAACATCGAACACGTAGATAAAACCACCTTCTTTACCAACATCCTTGATGGCTTTGTCAACCTTGGTAAAAATCGGCTGAGTAAGATTGGTCTGCTCTTCCTGAAGTTTAGCCTGGCCGTTCTGCTGGAATTCCTGTATCCTGTTCTGAAGATCAGCTAATTCCTGTTCTTTGGTCTGGCGAACGAGATCAGTAAAGTTTTTCACATCCTTGTTATATGCCTCGTACTTGTTATTGAATTCCACCTGCATAATCTCCAGCGTGCTGACAATCTCCTTACGTGCCCTCTCAAGCTTAGCCATGGCTGAATCGTACTCGGGCATTGACCTGATAAGCTCATCACTGTTAATATGGCCGAATTTCATATTCTGAGCCTCAACAGAATGACCAAGGAAAATCATAATCACCGCCAGGGCTGCTATTCCAAAAAATCTTTTCATTTCAATCGGGTTTAATTACACAAACTGCACAAAAATAATCAATTAATTCTTATAACCTAATTTTTCAAGAACCTGATCACTGAGATCAAATTTGGGGTTGGCAAACAGTATATTACCGCCTGCAGCTGTATCGAAAATAACAGCGTAGCTACCCTCTACAGCTATCTCTTTTATTGCCTTCAGTATCTCGTCCTGGATGGGTTTCACGAGCTCTTCGCGCTTCTTGAATAATTCACCCTCCATACCGAAATACTTGTTCTGGAGATCTTTCATCTCTTTTTCCTTTGCAATGATAGCCTCTTCTCTCTTGGTTTTCATGTCCTGTGAAAGAAGAACGGCCTCGTTCTGGTAGCTCTTGTACATCTGTTCGACAACAGCATAGCCATCTGATACCTCTTTCTCCCACTGTTTCGACAATTTATCCAACTGTTCCTGGGCGGTGTTGAATGTGGGAATATTCTTCCTTATATAATCTGTATCAACAAAGGCGTATTTCTGGGCAAGGCTCGCGGCTGATGACAGAACTGCCAATACTGTTATTAATACTATTCTTCTCATAATCAATAGATTTAGTTATTGTTAAAATTGCTGGCCAATAACGAAATGAAACTGCGATTTATTTGCATCGGGCTGGTTTGGAACGGCATCGAATCCATAAGCCCAGTCAATACCCAGAAGGCCGAACATCGGGAGGTTGGCTCTCACACCGACACCAGCCGATCTGTACATCCTGAACGGGTTGTACTCCTTGAGCGCATACCATGCCTTACCGGCCTCGAGGAAGGTAAGGGCATAAATTGTAGCCTGCGGGTTGAGGGATATCGGGTACCTTAATTCCATCGTCATCTTCGAGTACACGTTACCTGATTTAACACCACGATTTGGATCAACCGGGGTGACAGAACCATCAGTGTATCCTCTTAGCGCGATAACTTCCCTGCCGTAAAAGCTATAACCTGTCATACCATCGCCACCCAGATAGAAATTCTCGAACGGAGACGGACCTATATCATTATTATAGTGCCCAAGGTAGCCGAAAGCGAATTTGGTGTTAAGTACTAGTTTATCGTTACCTGATAATGGCATGTAATAATCTGCTTTAAAGGTCCATTTATGAAATTCTATCCACTTGTATTTCTCTTCATCACTTACATTAGCAAAATTCTTGCCAGAAATAAGAGAGTACGGTGGAGTGGCCTGTACAGAAAGGGTGAAACTTGACCCGCTTCTCGGGTAGATAAGGTTCGGACTGGTCGAGAACCGTGTCAGTCTGCCCGTTATGCTTAACATGTTAGAAATACCGTTCTGGAAGAGGAAACTGTACACGGTATAATTGTGAAGATTGTATCTCTGGTATCCAAGCTCACCGAACAGCGAGAAATAATCATCCGGCCATTCAAGTCTTTTACCAAGACCAAGACTGACACCATCTATGATCATTGACTGGCGTCCGTCTTCATTCTTCTTCTGCCCGTTGGTCATAAGCGACCTGTACATCGAAACGTTAAAGGTATTAGGTTTCTTTCCACCGAGCCATGGCTCCACGAAAGAAACGTTGTACGACTGGTAAATCCTGCCGTTCGACTGCGCCCTGATACTGAGCGACTGACCATCACCAGACGGGTAAGGTCTCCATTCGTTCAGCTTGAAGAAATTCTTCATGGCGAAGTTATTGAACCTGACACCAACTGTTCCCACAAGCATCCCTGCACCCCATCCGCCAGATACTTCGAACTGGTCATTTGCCCTTTCCTCGAGCTTGTACAACAGATCGACTGTTCCGTTTGTCGGATCGGGTATCGGCTGGGGGTTGATCTTCTCGGGATCAAAATGCCCGAGCACACCAACCTGCCTTACCGATCGTATAATCTCCTCCTTGCTGAACAGGTTGCCAGGCAAAGTGTATAGCTCCCGTCTGGCCACGTGCTCGTTGGTCCTTGTATTTCCTGTTATTATTATATTATTAAGGTAGGCCTGATCGCCTTCATAAATCCTTACCTCGAGATCAACAGAATCGCCTTCTACCTTCGACTCCACTGCATCGAGCTGCGAGAAAAGGTAGCCGTTATCGAGATACAGCGAGTTAACCGCGTCCTCATCAATCTTGAGCCTTTTATCAATAAGTGACTGGTTGTACACGGATCCCTTTTCGACGTTAAACTTCCTGTCAAGCAATTCCTTGGGGTAGATAGCGTTTCCGACCCATCTGACGTTTCTCAGGTAATACTGGTTCCCTTCCTCTATTTTCAGGTAAACACCTATCCTCTCGTCATTTATCTTGTAGATTGAATCTTTAACTATCCTGAAATCTTTAAAACCATTATCATTATAAAAGGTATGAAGCTTATCCTGGTCCTCGTCAAATTTGTCAGCAACGAATTTTGAAGACCTGAAGAAGTTCCAGTTCTTAACCTTTGTACCCTTCATCTTCTGCTGCAGCTTCTTATCCTTGAACTGGGTGTTGCCGTCAATAACTATTTCGCCAACTTTCACTTTGTCTTTCTTGTCGACATTTACTGTCAGCAAAACGTTGTTTGGCCTGTCGGGATCATCCTTCTGAATGAATTCAACTGAAGTGTTAAGGTAGCCCTTGGTGGTGTAATGCTCCTTGATTACACGGTCGATATTATTCAGGACGTACGCTGTTACCTGCGATCCGTTAGGCAGGTTTATTTTCTCAAGGAGATCCTGGGTTTCCGAGTTTCTTACCCCGTTAAGCTTAAGTGAAGAAAGACGAGGTCTTTCCTGGAGAAAGATATCGAGTGATATCTTGTTTCCCTCTGTTTTGGTAATTGTGACCCTTATATCCGAAAACAGACCCTGTTCCCACAATTTCTGAACAGCGAGTGTTATCTGGTCTCCCGGCAGAGTTATTTCCTGTCCCGATTTGAGTCCTGAAATACCAATTAGTGCATTGGCATCAAGATGCTTGATACCGGATATTGTAATCTGGTCGAGTACATAATCATCGGGGCGATTATAATCAACTATTTCAAGCTTTTGCTGTCCGTGAACATTTATTCCCGCGAGAACCAGTAACGCGACAACGATAATCCTTTTCAACTTTCTAATCAACATCATTAATATTATTTTCCAGAATCTGTTCGCTAGTTTTTCCAAATCTTCTCTCCCTTTTCTGGTAGTCTATGATTGCCATGTATAGATCATCTTTACCAAAATCGGGCCATAATTTATCAGTGAAGTATAGTTCAGTATAAGCCAGTTGCCATAACAGGAAGTTACTTATACGCATTTCACCGCTGGTGCGTATCATAAGTTCCGGGTCGGGAATACCGGCTGTAGTGAGATAACTATCAAATAGCTCCGATGTAATTTCAGACGGGTTAAGGAGGCCTTTTGTTACTTCCGAGGATATCCTTTTAGCTGCTTCGGTAATTTCCCATCTCGAGCTATAGCTTATAGCTACAACAAGATTCAGACCGGTGCAGGAATCTGTCTGCTTGATTGTTTCAAAGAGCCTCGATCTTACATCGCCGGCCAGCCTGCTGACATCTCCAATAGCTTTGAGACTGATATTATTGTTCACGAGAGTACTCGTTTCATCGTTAAGTGACTGGACCATCAGTCCCATGAGAGCATTGACTTCCTCATCCGGTCTTCCCCAGTTTTCTGTTGAGAAGGCGTAAATTGTCAGGTATTTGAGCCCTATTTCTGCAGCACCTTCTATAACCTCGCGAAGTGCACTGACCCCTTTTTGATGACCAAATACACGATCCATGCCTCTCTGGTTCGCCCAACGACCGTTTCCGTCCATAATCACGGCGACATGGGCTGGCAACTTCTGTATATTGATCTGGTCCTTAACAGCCATATATCATTTTTTTCCGGCCAGGTTGTCAAAATAGGCAGGACAACCGGCAAGTTTATTATACATCTTCCAGGTAAGACCGACCCCTGCAAACATGTACCAGTCATTATTGTGAAGCCACGAATAATCGGCTGGATCGGTCTGATCTTTCAGGCCGTCAAAGTTATCATAAAAAGTCTTTCTAAAACCAAGCTCGGCTTCAAGTCCGAGATTTTTGTAAATATTGATCTTGAATCCCCCGGAAAATGGTATCACGGGAACATAGGTCATGGTGGCTGTATTCATGAAGGCAATGCCTCCGCCAGCAGCGAGGTAAGGTGACCAGTTATAACGTTTGCCCTGGGTAGAGTAAGGGAAGAAATTGAATTCGAACTGCATTGCAAACTCTCCAACAGATCCTGAAAAAGATGCACCCCTGTTCTGCTGGAAGCTGTTTTTGAAGTCAGCATCAGAGCCGCGTATACCGCCGAAGAGCAGACTGGCTCTTATCGATTGTCGCGGATGAAGATTGAACCTGTAGAAAGCCCCTGCAGCAGGCAATGGAGAATAGAGCATCCTTGTATTGGATTAATATCCCCAATGTACGACATGGCACCGGCAACAGCACCAAAATCAGCCCGTCGCTGTCCGCTGAGATTGAGCGACAGTACCGCGACAAAAAATGGAATTAAGAATCTTTTTCATTAAATGGCTGATCATTCAATATTTCTCTTGCTAAGCGAATGTCGCACTTTCTCGGGCGCTTGTCGGATCTTGTACGTGAATGTTAGGTTCAGGAAATAATAAACGTCATTTGATTTGGAAAATTGCGATGTAAAATTCGTCAAGGTGAAGCCAGAAAAGGAATATCTGCCTCCTGCTCGAGTCCAAGGTTATAATCAGGTTTGTATAGAAGGTTCATACTGATACCCACCGGAACAGCCGTAAAACCGCTTTTTGTCATACCATATGATTCAAGAGCCTTATTTCCTCGGACATTGTAGCTTAATCCACCGAATCCGGTAAAGGCGTAAACATCAATTGATGAAATAATTCGATTCCGCGTGTCCTTCTACCCTTCTGAAAAGGAAGCTATTCTCCCCGTTACTCTTGATAAAATAATACTCGCCCAAGTGATGGTGGGCTCGAAAAACCCGGTTTTCGATTCAAAGCCCCTGATCTCGTTCGACCCTTTTCTCGTCGGTGCAGTGAAATTTGCCAAATGCCAGCGATAACTTGACTGGCAATAGCTATCCTGTACCTGACCTGCAAGTCGTATATTGGAAGCTTATGCTCAGTAAAGAAATATCCTTGAATCCAAGCAGGTTCTCCGTTTTGGAATAACCACCAATATCACCAAAGAATTGTGATGTCCCCAGTGAGGTGATGAACTCGTATCTTTTACTTTTCCACAGCTGACCCCTTCGCCAATCGTTGGGCAAGCGTTAGCAGAATCAGGATCAAGAGAGAGTGCTTTTCATGACATCAATTCATTATTTTTCAGATACAAATATAATAATCTAATAATAAAATGAGGATATAATGATTGGCAAAATGAATCAATTCCTTTTGTCGGCACCCTGTACATCAGTTTATTCTTGAGTGTGCTGTAAAAATCTCTTCCACCAAGCATTACAGTTTTAAGTTTGCCTTGTGCCTTGCCGCTGATGTTAAGTCCCTCTTGAGTTCGGGACCCCGGCGAACCTGAAATCGCAGGTGGCAAGGTATTCGCATCCTCTATTTCCACCGAGCTTCAGGTTGCTGCCGCCCGAAACCGGCCATGGGCCTTATTGACAGGTTGTGCGGCGAAATGGAGAGATAATAATAAAGCTTTCATCCTCGGGGCTTAAAATGGGACCGCCTGCACTCAGGTTATAGGCTGTTGAACCTGTTGCTGATATAAGCTTCGTCAGCCCAATAAGTGTTGGCACCCGTCGATGTAAACACTTATTGTAATCATGTTGAGGTCAGCCTTCTGGATAGTGACCTCGTTAAGGGCAAATGATGAACTACCGTTGAACAAGTCAGCCGGATCGGTAATCTGAAGCAGACTCCTTTCAACAAGTCCGTAATTACCGTTATAAATCATCTCGAGGGCAGGTTTAATCTCTTCCTCTGAAATGTTCGCGAGAAAGCCAAGCCTCCCCGTGTTTATCCCGGCAACAGGCACGTCGAAATCCTTAACCATTGTCATGGCTTCAAGGAAGGTCCCATCACCACCCACGCTCAAAACAAGATCGGGCAGAGCAGAAAGTGCCTTCAGATCTGTAAACCTTTCAATTGTTGATCCACGAGGACAGCCTTGAAAATCACCCGCTTTTTCGTGCAGCTGAATGTTAATTCCTCTCGGGCAAAACTCGTTTACAAGACGAGTTATAACCTCCGTGGTCCTCGGGTTGATCTTTGAACTGTATATGGCTACCCTTCTTAACACCAGCCGCTATATGTTAAGATATTTAAGAAACATGTCAAATCGTTCAGTGTAGAACCTGTCTAAAGAATCGTCGGCAGATACCCAGGTCCTGACCTCGTAATTATATCTTTCAAAGGTCCTGACAACAGATACAATATCATTACTGTTAACCTTTATTGTAACCTCCAGCCTCGTCGATTCAGGAGGAGAAGTAATATACATGCTCAGCACTTTAATATTATTGCTCTCAATTATCTGGGCTATCTGGCCAGGTGAATAATCCCTTTCAAGGAGTTCAAGAACGATAATTCCTCCAGGCTGGTCCATCGATGAAACACCGGCGATATATTTTATAAGGTCCATAACAGTTATGGCACCCTTGTAATGATCCTCGCTGTCGAGAACGGGGATAACACTAAGCTTCATTCTTGCTGCCAGCCCGATAACCTCGTACAGGTGCTGATCCGTCCTCACGTGAGGCTTGAATAAGGTGAGCTTGTGATTGCCAATGGGCTCTTCCGGCTGGTTCATGTCATAAATGTCAGCGTCGCTTATAAGCCCCAGGAAATCCTGGTTATTTACAATCGGCAAATGAGATATCCTGAATATCTCCATCCAGTTTAATGCCGTCTGACCAGTATCAGAGGTCTTTAGTGAAGGTATTATTTCAGATATTAGCTCCTGGGCAACCATTTCATTTTTGTCTGTTACAAATATACTTTAAATGGAATGAACATTAAAGGTGACTCACCCATTTATTAGCAAGAAACAACATCATACCCGGATCAAAAATTATACGATTTAAATCCAGCCTCTCTGAATGCCCTGAATGACAACAACGACAAGAATAAATTGCTATCATTCGGCCATTCTGTTTTTTGTGATACCCGCGAAGTGAATTGATGATATTGGAGTGGATTAAGGAAAAGTATACAAACGGAGACAACAGTAATGACAAAGCTCAGTGTTAACATAAATAAAATTGCCACTATAAGGAACGCGAGGGGTGGCAATATTCCTGATGTAAGGCTAGCCGCTATAAACTGCCAGAAGTTCGGAGCGGATGGTATAACTGTCCATCCTCGTCCCGATGAACGACACATAAGATACAGGGATGTCTTCGAGATAAAACCGGTTATAACTACCGAATTCAATATTGAAGGTTATCCGTCACCTGAATTTATTGAGCTTGTCCTCGCTGTAATGCCCGACCAGGTAACCCTGGTGCCCGACCCTCCCGGAGCAATCACATCAAACGCCGGCTGGGATACAATCAGGAACAGAACTTTCCTGACCGGGGTCATTAAAACATTCAGGGATAAAGGGATCAGGACTTCCATATTTATCGACACTGATCCTGCAAATATAGAATCGGCAGCGCTGACCGGGACAGACAGGATAGAATTATATACAGAGCCTTATGCCAGCATGTATCCAGCCGGCAGGGACGCCGCAGTCGCTCCTTTCGTTAAGGCAGCGGAGGTTGCAAGAAAAGTACGTCTCGAAATAAATGCCGGCCACGACCTGAGCCTGGAGAACCTTGGTTTCTTTCACAAAAGCATACCCTGGGTAGCCGAGGTATCGATAGGTCACGCTCTCATTTCCGATGCCCTGTATTTTGGACTCGAGAATACCATTCAGTTATATAAAAGGGAACTTCGGGATTAATCCGCGATGAAGCTCTTTTACCGTAAAACGGGAAACGGACCACCACTTGTCATCCTGCATGGTCTATACGGATCGGCAGACAACTGGTTCAGTATAGCGAAGAACCTGTCGCCGAAATTCACGGTTATAGTTCCTGATCTGAGGAATCATGGAAGATCACCTCACGATAATCTGCATTCTTACAAAGCACTGGCCGGGGATATCAGGGAACTTTCCGATGAACTGAATTTAAAAAAATTCTTCCTGGCCGGCCACAGCATGGGAGGCAAGGTAGCCATGCGTTACGCGATCGACTGGCCGGAGTCGCTTCACCACCTTGTTGTTCTTGATATCGGCCCGAATGGAGTAACCTCGAAAAACGATCCCACTTACAGGTTTCACGAGGGCATCCTCAAGACAATGGCCTCTGTTGACCCGGGGGAATATAAAAGCCGTGAAGAAATAGAAAATTATCTCGCATCATCAATAAAAGGCCAGGAGACCATTGGATTCATAATGAAAAACATAGAAAGAACAGGGGCTGATGGTTTCAGGTGGAAATTAAATGTTGAAGGATTACTTGCAAACCTTCCGGAAATCATGGGAGGCGTGTCATCGGACACCGACGAACTGCTACAGGTGACAGGTTTTCCCGTTACTGTAATAAGGGGTTCAAAGTCAGAATATGTTACCGGAAAAGAATTTCAAAGTATTGCAAGTATATTCCCTGCCGCGGAACTTGTAACGGTTGAGAATGCCGGCCACTGGATACATTCTGACAGACCTGATGAAGTTGAAAGGGTTCTTTCAGCACTAATTGCCTGATCACCCATTAAATTCCGTGGCTGATTCCACTCTGGCTTCTTCAATAAGAGGCCTGTTCATAAATCTAAGAAGAACCTGGGCTACAGCAAGCACATCTTTTTCACAGTACCTGACTATCCTGTTCAGATCATGCTCTTTATAGTAGACATCAGCGACCATGCTGCCGTCAATATCATCCTTCGGTGATGGAATTCCAAGAATGGCAGATAAAAGTTCGAGGGAAGTGTAATTTTTATAATCGCCAAATTTCCAAAGATCCATCGTGTCGAGCAGGTGTATTTCCCAGGGTTTCTTCCCGGCATTATCCAAAATCTCCGGGATCTGGAGCCCGTTAATGATCATCCTTCTGGCGATATAGGGATAATCAAACTCTTTCCCGTTATGAGCGCAAAGAAGTATCTCGCGGTTTCTTGTCAGTCGCTCGAGAAGTGAGGTGAAATCCTGGAGAACCACCATTTCATCATCCCCAAAAAACGATTTGATCCTGAAACCGTAAGGATTTTTGTCCTTGAAGAGGCCAGCTGAAATGCAGATTATTTTACCGAATTCGGCATAAATGCCCGCTCTCTGGAATACATCTGAAGCTGTTTGCTCATCAGTCCTGAAGGATGATGATTTTTTGTCCCAGAGGTGCTGCATCTTTGCATCAAGCTCCTCGTAAACAGGTGCAGCGGGTACTGTTTCTATGTCAATGAACAGTATGTCCTCAGGTCTTGTATTCTGTAACATTATTGTCTTGTTTCGTTCTGGAGGTGGTGACGGATCATGGTGGCCAGCACTTCTATTCCCACTTCATTCTCACCCCCACCCGGTATTATTATATCGGCATACCGTTTAGATGGCTCTATGAACTGAAGATGAGAAGGCTTCACGGTTTCGTGGTAACGTTCAAGGACTTTGAGAACGGACCTTCCCCTCTCGACTATGTCGCGCGATATTACTCTTCCCAGCCTGTCGTCAGCATCAGCGTCAACAAAAACCTTTATATCGAGCATTTTGCGAAGTCCAGGATCCGAAAGTACAAGAATACCCTCAACTATAACCACCCTTGCAGGGCTGACAGGAACGGTCTCTTTCGATCTTATACAGGTAAGGTAGGAGTATATCGGCATTTCGACGTTAACCCCCGATCTGAGCCTGTTGAGATGATCAATAATCAGATCAAACTCGACCGAATCGGGATGGTCAAAATTTATTTTCTGTCTCTCCTCGAGTGAAATGTGGCTGTTGTCCCTGTAGTAGGCATCCTGTGGCAATTCGATGACTTCCCCGTTTGGGAATTCCTTCATTATTTTCCTGACAACAGTTGTTTTTCCCGATCCGGTCCCTCCTGCGATTCCAACAATAAGCATAAAATTTATATTTTTGTAGTCTCCGTTCTGATTCAAAAGTAATAAAAAACTGCATGGTCAAACATATAGTGCTCTTTAAACTGACATCATTCAGGGATGAAGGTGACAAGGCATTACAGCTTGATATGCTTGAAAAGAGTTTTTCTGTTTTACCATCGCGACTCGATTACATCATTGAATACAGGACGAAAAGAAACATAACTGCTGGCACGGCCTCCTGGGATTTTGCTATTGATTCTGTCTTCGCGACTAAAGCCGATCTCGAAAGATACCAGGTAAGTGACGAGCATTCTGAAGCAATAAAGAATGCTTCTGTTATTAAAAAGGAAAAGGCGATTTTAGATTACGAATACCAAATTAATGACTGAATTATATCCTCTCAAGTTCGAACCTATACTAAAAGAGAAAGTATGGGGAGGCAGAAAGCTGAACACCGAGTACGGCAAGAAACCAGATGTTGGGAAGAATATCGGTGAGAGCTGGGAATTATCGGGTGTTCAGGACGATATCTCGGTCATATCAAATGGTTTCCTTGCCGGCAATAATCTCGAGGAAGTCATAGAGGTCTACATGGGTGATATTACAGGTGACGAGGTTTACGAGAAGTATGGTAACGAGTTCCCGCTTCTGATAAAATTCATCGAGGCTAACGAGGATCTTTCCATACAGGTTCATCCTTCCGATGAAATGGCTAAAGAAAGACATAACGCCTATGGTAAAACTGAGATGTGGTATATACTCCAGGGCAAGAAGGGAGCAAAAATATATACCGGGTTTCGGGAACCTTGTGATAAAGAACAATATATCGATGCAGTTTCATCCTCAAACCTGCCGGATATTCTAAATGTTGAATACGCTATACCCGGCGATGTATTTTTCACTCCGGCCGGGAGAATCCATGCAATTGGTGCCGGTACCACCTTGGTGGAAGTCCAGCAGACTTCCGATATCACCTACAGGATCTTCGACTGGAACAGGGGACAGAATGGCGGTGAGAAAAGGGAATTGCATACTGAACTGGCTCTAGATGCCATCGATTACTCGGCAGCAGGGCCTTGCAAAATATCGCCGGAAATAATCCAGGACAAAACAATAAACCTTGTTACCTGCGATTATTTTGTTACAAATCTGCTTTCGTTCGGAAGCATGATGAGAAAAGATTACAACCTTGTCGATTCATTCATAATATATGTTTGCCTAGAAGGCAGTTTCCAACTGGTGTGGGACGGGGGAGCTGAATCGATGACAAAAGGCGAAACAGTTCTCGTACCTGCCACTATCAGGGATGTGACACTCGAACCGAGGCCTGAAGCCAGGCTACTCGAAATATTTATCAGGAATTCAAGTAATAATCAATAATACATGTAATGATAAGAAACATATTCCTCGCGCTTATTTTCATATCCGCGGCAGTTTTTTCCGGCTGTGCCGGGAAGGGTCAAAAAAATGAGGCAGCTTCGGCTGAGGAACAAGCTAACTCCGCTCCTGATACCGGTTTCACCGGGATAAAGAAATTCTACAGCAAGGATCAGCTCACTTATGAAGCCACATTCAAGAATGGTATCAGGGATGGCCTCATGACAACTTATTATCCAAGCGGTAAAGTACGCCAGACTTTCCAATACACGAATGGACTGAGAGAAGATACAGCCATCTGGTATTTTGAAGATGGAAGGATATTCAGGAAAACTCCATTCAGGGGCGATTCGATCAATGGCACCCAGATACAGTACTATGGTAGCGGGAGAGTGAGGGCAAAACTCGAATACGTGAACGGGCTCAGAAAACCCACGCTTGAGGAATGGGATAAGGATGGCGGAAAGATAACCACCTACCCCGATGTTGTAGTAAAGGTGAATGACCAGTATGCCCAGGCAGGGGTCTATACAATTTCGCTGGGTGTCAGCAAGGAGAAGGTAAAGGTCAATTTCTACAGGGGTGAATTCACCGATGGTCTTTTCGCACCAAAAAAACTCAAGAAAATAAACACGACAGATTTCACTGGTTCACTTCAGTTAACAAAAAGCGGCAAGACCCAGCCCTCGTATGTTGGCATTATTGCGGAAATAAGCACGGCACTTGGGAACAAGTTGCTAGTGTACAAGAAGGTAGACCTTCCATACAACGATCTGAATTAGACAGGAATGATAATCAGGTCGGCGTCTTTTATAACAAGCAGTCCGAAGGCCAGTCAATGCCCGACGCCTGACAAACCCGAGTTTGCCTTTATTGGAAGGTCGAATGTCGGCAAGTCGTCGCTTATAAATATGATTACAGGATTCGGGAAACTTGCAAAGACCTCATCAACGCCAGGCAAGACGCAGACCATCAATCATTTCCTCATTAACGAACAGTGGTATCTGGTCGACCTGCCAGGTTACGGTTTCGCCAAGGTTGCCCACAGGACAAGGGATCACTGGGTGAGGGAGACATGGAATTACGTACAGTCGAGGGAGAATCTTGTATGTCTTTTTGTTCTCATCGATTCGAGGATACCACCTCAGGAGGCTGATATGGAATTCATGATGAAGGCAGGAATGAAAGGGGTTCCGATCGCGAGGGTATTCACCAAGGCTGACAGGAAAGGTTCTGTTACCGTTGGCCGGAACATGAGAGATAATGACAAGAAGATGCTACAGGACTGGGCAGAATTGCCTCCGACCTTCATCACATCGGCAGTTAATAAGACGGGCAGGGACGAGATCCTTAACTTTATTGAACAATCTATTAACAACAGCCAAATTGGTTAAACATTTTTAGTTGAATTGCATATTTTTGTACCCGGCACACTGACAAGAATAAATAAATAATCCAGGCAGATGTTCGGTAAAGCACCAATGAAAATTTTCTCGTGCAGATCGTCAAAAGCGCTCGCACAAAAAATTGCTGATAATCTTGGTATTGAGCTTGGCAGGAGTTCGGTAACGATGTTCAGCGACGGGGAGTTTCAGCCATGTTATGACGAATCGGTCAGGGGCTGCATGGTATTCATAGTGCAGAGCACGAATCCCCCGGCTGAGAATCTTCTGGAACTCTTGCTAATGATCGATGCGGCTAAAAGGGCTTCCGCCTACAAGGTGATTGCCGTCATACCTTATTATGGTCTGGCCAGGCAGGACAGGAAAGACAGGCCCAGGGTATCGATAGGATCAAAGCTTTCGGCCGATCTTCTTACAGCAGCCGGTGTCGACAGGGTAATAACTATGGATCTTCATGCCGATCAGATACAGGGCTTTTTTAACGTGCCTGTTGACCACCTGTTCGGTTCAGCGATATTCGCGCCATATATTGAAAAACTAGGGCTGGATAACCTTACTGTTTCGGCTCCCGACATGGGCGGATCGAAAAGAGCCAATGCCTATGCCAGGCACCTTCAGTCGGAAATGGTACTTTGCTACAAGCTCAGGAAAAAGCCGAATGTAATTGAAGAGATGTCTATTATCGGGGAAGTCGAAGGACGTAATGTCGTTATTATTGACGACATGGTCGATACAGCAGGGACTCTGGTTCTGGCAGCCAAAATGATGAAAGACAGGGGCGCAACCAGTATTAGGGCTTTCGCTACACACCCGGTATTATCGGGCAACGCGATAGAGAGAATCGACAATTCACCTATAGAAGAACTAGTGGTGTCAGATTGCCTCCCGCTGCATTCCACATCTCCAAAAATCAAGGTACTTTCCGTAGCGGAAATATTCGCGGTAACCATCCAGGCTGTCACTTCAAACCAGTCGATCAGCTCCAATTTTGTATTTTAAATCCTTTGTGGTATATTTGCGGGCCAATTTCTAAAATCAAATGTCAAACGTGTGATGGGAAATTGCCGTGGCTGGTAATTTTGAGTAGCACAACAATTAAAGACTAATGAAGACTATTACTATCAATGGTACCCTGAGAAATGACCTCGGTAAGAAGAGTTCAAAGGCACTGAGGAAAGAAAATAACGTTCCATGCGTTATATACGGTGGAAAAGAAAACGTTCATTTTTACGCTCACGAAAACAGTTTCACCAAACTTATCTTCACACCCGACGCTTTACTGGTGAACCTCGAGCTTGGTTCAAAATCGTACAATGTTGTTTTGAAGGAAGCACAGTACCACCCGGTAACAGACAAGATCGTTCACCTCGATTTCACGGAAGTATTCGATGAGAAACCTATCATTGTTAACTTACCGATCGTTGTAACCGGAGAATCAGCAGGTATCAAGGCAGGTGGAAAATTAAGGATCAGGAAGAGACACCTTCTCGTGAAAGGCCTTTCGAAAGATATTCCGGAAACGCTGCCGATTGACATTACAGAGCTTAAGATACACCAGTCAGTTAAAGTTGGTGACCTGAGCTTTAACAACATTGAACTACTCGATCCTAAGAAATCGATGATTCTTGGTATTGCTACCTCACGCGTTGCCCAGAAAGGTGAAGGCGCCGAGGGTGAAGCTGCAGAAGGTGCTCCTGCTGAAGGCGAAACAGCCCAGGCATAGCATTCTATCGTTCTCACTAAAATTCAGGCAAATTGAAATATCTCATAGTTGGCCTGGGAAATACAGGAGACGAGTACAAGAATACGCGGCATAATATTGGATTCATGGCGTTGGATGCGGCTGCCGCTGCATCCAACGTTTTTTTTACCGACAAACGGTATGGAGCTATCGCCGAAATGAAAATCAAAGGCCGGTCTTTCGTGCTCCTTAAACCATCCACATTCATGAACCTCAGCGGCTACGCTGTCGATTACTGGATGAAGAAAGAAAAGATCCCGGTCGAAAATATCCTTGTCATTGTCGACGACCTGGCCCTGCCTGAAGGAAGTATCAGGATGCGTTCGAAAGGCGGTGCCGGTGGTCATAACGGACTTACCCATATAAACGAGATCCTCGGGACTGATAATTATGCCAGGATCAGGATCGGCATAGGGAACAACTTCTCGAAAGGGGCACAACGCGATTATGTACTCGGCGAGTGGACGGCAGAAGAACAGAAAATGCTCAAGGAAAGACTCGCTATAGTGGCCGAGATGATCAAGTCATTTGGTCTGTCCGGAACCGAACTCACAATGACCGCTTTCAATAAAGCAGGAAAAAATATTCCCGCGGGCGAAAAGAACAAACAGGAACCCGGGAAAAACTGAAGTTAATGAGCAATTTACCGGGTATCAGGATAGATAAATTCCTATGGGCCGTGCGAATCTACAAGACAAGGAGCCAGGCCGCCGAGGAATGCAAGAAAGGCAGGATCATCATCAATAACGTCCAGGTTAAGCCATCTCGCGAGATAAATCCCGACGAGATAATCATAGTCAAAAAACTACCTGTCACCTACACTTACAGGGTCATTAAACCTATCGAGAACAGGGTATCTGCAAAGCTGGTAAACGAGTTCATAGTTAACCTTACTCCCGAATCGGAGACTGAAAAGCTTGAAATATCACGAACTGATCTTTTCGGATTCAGACCCCGCGGATTGGGTCGCCCTACCAAAAAAGAGAGACGCGACATCGACAGGATAAAAGGGGATATGGACAGCTTCTGATGGTGGTATAAATACCCATAATTACCCGCCAATTCTAAAAAAAAGTTAAC
Organism: Bacteroidales bacterium; assembly: GCA_046329885.1. Classification (GTDB taxonomy): domain Bacteria; phylum Bacteroidota; class Bacteroidia; order Bacteroidales; family VadinHA17; genus LD21. The sequence continues at coordinate 79,287 of JAXLTU010000005.1, read as the reverse complement.
TACAGATCGCCCGACGATCTAATTTTATAATTTCACGCGATTCAACAGAAAAGGCCTCGCGGGTGACTTACAAAATGCATACTGATGGGAAAGGAAAATATTGAAAAATATTCTCCATTCTATGCCTTGCTCAAACTTTTCGCGGGGATGTGGCACAATACCTTTTTTTACAGGAAGGTTATAGTGCTCGGGAAGGAAAACATAAACACGAACGATCATCTGATCTTCGCGCCGAATCACCAGAATGCGCTAATGGATGCCCTGGCCGTTCTTTTCACCCAGGGTGGCCAACCCGTGTTCCTTGCAAGGGCCGACATTTTCAAAAAGAAATTTATCGCCTCTATTCTCTATTTCCTCAAGATACTACCCGTTTACAGGATCAGGGATGGATTTGACAGTCTCAAGAGTAATGACTGGATCTTCAACAAGACCATTGATGTCATCAGGAACAAGAATGGACTTGTTATTCTTCCCGAGGGTAATCACGAGGGAACAAGAAGGCTGCGTCAGCTGAAAAAAGGGATTTGTCGTATTGCCTTCCAGGCAGAGGAGGCATCGGGTTTTAACCTGAATATGAAAATTATCCCGGTCGGGCTCGAATTCACTCATTACAGCAGGGTAAGGCAAGTGCTGACAGTTGTATATGGCAAACCAATAGAAGTCAACGAATTCCGGGAGCAATACCAGGCTAATCCGCAGGTTGCCATGAACAGTCTCAAGGACAGACTGTCGGAACGAATGAGAAACATAATGGTTCACATCGATTCGGAAGCTGACTACGAGGCACTTGATGAACTGAGAAGCATTATCAATGGAAAATACAGTGACGATATAAGGCTTCCAAAACTCTTCCGCGACCGTATGCTGATTGATAAGCTAAACAGACTCAAGGGAAAATCGGAAGAAACATACGGAAGATTTGTGAACTCAGCCTCAAAATCAAATCTTCTTCAGTAGAAGAACTTGGCGTCGACTACCGTCTGCTATCAAAAAGAGGCACACAATTGCAGCCGCGATGGTTTCAGGGCTCTTCTGTTGTTAGTTGCTTTGCCGGTATTTCTTTACGGGCTCGCCCTCAATTTATCTTCCTCACTGGTCCCGGCTCTCCAAAATTAAAGAACCTGAAGGACAAAACGCCCATAAGCTCTATACGATTTGGCATTTCAGTATTGCTCGCAATGCTATTCCTTCCGCTTTATCTCGTCATCTGTCTCGTCGCCATTAAACCGCTATGGCTCGGTTTCCTTATCTTCTTATATCCCGGCAGCTGGGCTTTTCGTATAGACTGTACAGGTTTTCCTCAGGATCAAAGGGAGGATTCAGGGTTATCAGGATGAAAATGGGGAAAGACAAGAAATGGATAAACCTGAGCAACAACTACAATGAGCTAACGAAACTATTGCTAACCTATAACAAAGGGGATGTATCAATTCAAAGGGAAAGTAGTATGGATAACAGGAGCTTCGTCAGGAATAGGAGAAGCGCTCGTTAACCTGATGGTGAGTCTTGGAGCTCATGTAATTGCCTCATCTAATGAAGCATCCGAACTTGAAAGAGTAAAAAATTCAGTAAAAGGTGAAGGTACAATCGATACCATTTCCTTCGATCTGTCCGATACAACCGGCATCGAAAAGATTGTCAGCGAGCAGTTAAACAAAACGGGGAGAATTGACATACTCGTGAACCTGGGAGGTATAAGCCAGCGCGCCAGGATTGACGAGACACCTCTCTGGCTCGACAGGAGGATAATGGAAATAAACTATTTTGGAACCATCGCTCTCACGAAGGCTGTCCTCCCCTACATGATAAAACAGGGAAGCGGTCATGTTCTTGCAACAAGCAGTATCGCTGGACGATTTGGCTTTCCTCTCCGGTCTGCCTATTCAGCATCCAAGCAGGCTCTTCATGGTTTTTTCGAAACCCTGCATCTCGAAAACAAGAAGCATAACGTAAAGGCCTCGGTAATAATACCAGGGCGTGTGAGAACAAAAATCTCGTTCAGGGCTCTTGACCCCAAGGTGAAGCATAGCGAAATAAGATCCGGGTCAGGAAAAGGTATAAGCCCCGAGAAAGCAGCGAGGCAGATTCTGAATGGCATAAAGAAAAACAAGAGGGAAATACTCGTGGGAAGCACTGAACTGGTGATGTTATATAAGGAAATTCTTGCCCGCGCTATTCTTCAGGCTGGCATCAAAAATTGAATCAAAATAGAGACAGATGAAAGAGTATTTGATAAGCGGGATTCAACCAGATGGCATTGGTGTGAGTGATCTCAGACAATCGTGGGACTGGGCTATCTTCACAAGTTCGGGATGGATTGCCCCATTTTCGAGGAGGCTGAGGCGAAGCTGATGCTCCCGTACACGGGGAAGCCCCCGGCTCAGGCATGCCGTTCTAGCAGTAGCCTCCAGAGCGGTGGCGGGTTCGAAATATGGCAATACAAGGAAAGAACACTAAGGGCTCCACAAAACATTATCCATGGGCAATATCGGGATCTTTGCCTGCAAGATAAAAGTGAAGAATATCGAAGGAAGACCATAGAAGCTTTCACAAATAACGGTACCACTATATATGGTGTTTCTGATCATGATCCTGATGGTGAGAAGACACTTTTCCTGAAAGATCCTTTCGGGAATATTTTTCAGCTCGTCGAGGCATACGACTGGTTCATGAACGAGAAAAAGCTGACTGGTGGGGCATACGGGGCTATCGTGGAGTATCGGACATCTGAAAAATCGAGAAGCGGCGACATACGGTTGTCAGGTGGTCTATGACAAAACCAGGGTGTTGCCGATCTTGAAGCTCCTTGCCGGAGAGGCGGGTAAGGAGGGTACTCCTGAGAAGATCTAAACCCTCGCTTGGTCCGTTCAGCAAATTAATGGGTGTCAGCGAGATGGAATTGATCTCGACAAACGACATTAACAGTGGAAATATTTGACCTTCACGGGCGTTACTGGGGCGATCTCCGGTTTCATACACATCTGCTTCGATATAAGGGGCATGTGGAGAAATTAAAGTCGGCATGCACGAATAAAGGTTTCCTTTCACTGTCGACAGCATGGAAAGTCATAACGGGAACAGCTTTGACCTTCTGGGCAAGCCGCGGGTCACTTTGCCTATATTGAAGACCCTGATGGCACCTTGATAGAATTCGTTGAAACGCATAAAGTGCCTCTGCTAAAGAGGCCGAACTGATACCTTGACCTCAGGAGGCGCGTCCTCACAAGAAACTACCCGACTGGATGCTGAGAACACTTAAGTATTCGAAGAGATGAAAAGCTAGTTGGAGGCAGCGGGAAGAGACTCGACCTTCCGCATGACTCTCGTCCACCCCATATCTTCTCTATTTCTTTCTTCGTATAACCACGTCTGAGAAAGTTCGATGGTGATGTTCTTCTGTGTTCTGCGATCCGGCACCCTTCTATCTTTCCGCCACCGTCGAAATCAGTGCCTATTCAACATGATCTATCCCGATGACCTGTTTGACATGATCTATATGATCAGCAGCATCTTTGACTGTACAGTCTCTCCAATTTCTTCTCGAGCTCCCTGTATTCATCCCGCATTGCCTTCCGCTGCTCGTCAGTCAGATTATTATAATCTCCATACTTCTCGCGAAGTGCTTTCATCGCGGCATCAAATTCAGGATTAGGTGCAGGCGATTTAATATAAGCACTGAGTATACATATCTGTATTACTCCCCCGTTGTCGCGAAGGGCAAGCAGCATGCTGTCGCTGAGATTTCTTTTATTCTCGCATAACGCGCGGCACGAAGAATGAGACGCGATGACAGGGGCTTTTGATACCTTAAGAACATCGTAGAAAGCATTATCTGATATATGGGAAACATCAACAAGCATCCCGAGCCTGTTCATTTCTTTGACCACCTCTTCACCAAAAGGAGAAAGGCCGTTATTTTCAGGGCCGGCGGGGTCTGTCGATGAATCGCAGATATCGTTATTACGCGAGTGCGAGAGGGTAATATAGCGCGCTCCAAGATCATAATACTGCTTCCACTCTCGAAATATCTTTCCCAACCGGATAGCCATTCTCGACACCTATGAATGCAGCTATCTTGCCCATTTTTTTCAGTTCGTATGCATCGTTTGCGGTGAGCGCGATTGCCGCCATTGTTGAATTCTTTTCAACGTTCCGGTGGATCGCATCAAATATGACGCCCTCTTGTGTACCTTGTTGTACATGGAGTCGTTTCTTGGTCCCTGACCGATAAAGACAGCGAAGAATTCAGCGTCCAGTCCACCTTCCTTCATCCTCGAAATCGACACAACCTTCAGTGTCTTCTCAAGGTCGAAATCCGGATCTCACAAGTTCCATTGGAGTGTCGCAATGGGTATCGACTGTAAGAATCTCTGAATGGATCTTGTTGGCTTTCTCAACCAGTTTCTCCTCTATAGTAGCACGCCAATAAGAAAAGAAACCACAGCTAGAAAAATAAACAACCATAGCGGCAATCAGGCTTTAGTTACAGATGCTAATATAAACAAATTGGGATTGAAGTGTCAGCGCCATACCGGGGGTTTAACATTGTTAATGTGCAGGCCTTCTGAAAATAAAAGCCCCCGACTGTAAAGTCAGGGGCAGCCATGAAAAGAATGGAAAAATTGCTTTTGGACAGTAAAAAAGCTTCCTTAAAAAAGTTTCACAACTTTATATACGTTTATTTGTTTTCCTTTAATCATCCGCAGGTAATAAACACCGGCGGCGTAGTTTTGCAAATTAATTGTTTTATCCGGCACAGCAGGTTCTATCTTGTCGGTCAGTATCATCCTGCCCTGCTCATCAAGCAAAAATAATAAAACTTCCTTATCAACCTCCGAATTAAAACTGATCTTTATCATATCGCTAGTCGGGTTAGGATCGACAGTGACTTTTACTTCAACCTCTATTTCTTCCTGAACCTCGGTCAGGATCAGGCGTTGCTGAAAGCCTGTCGACAGACCGATAGTGCGATCAACTGACCTGAAATTGGGGACTATTATCTCACCCAGTGTCCAGCTGATCGAAAGGGTTCTGTCAGCGGTCCTGTTATATCCACCCGCGGCAGCAATGACCTCCTGCTTCACCTGGCCCGAGGCCGATAAACCGAAGGCAAATAATAATATTACGAACAGGTATTTCATAATACTCAATCAGTCAGGATCAGATTCCTACCGTAAATTTAAACAATTCTTATGCAAAAAACAACTGAAATGGGTTCATTTTCACCAATGAAGCCGGGGAGTGGACGAATCAACCCGCCGAGGAGGTGAAGAGACTGATGAGAACGATTATACCGATTACCGATATGGTTATTCCCGCGATCTGGTTAACTCTGACAATACTCCGTAACCTGATATTCTTCTTGAACCTGCTTATGAAAAAGCTTAAAAGAGCCCACCACGAGAGTGTCCCGATAAAAACCCCGGGTACTAGCAGGAACGGTACCAGCTTGGGATTAATATCACCGTTTATTTTAACTCCCGAGAAGAAAGCCACGAAGACAAATATCGTGAAAGGACTAGAAACTGAAAGGGCAAGAACCGAGAGGAAATCCATCAACAGGCTTTTTCTGCCTTTCTCCTTCCGCCGGAATTCCTTGACCGGATTAGAGAGAAACACCTTCACCCCTACTCCAATAAGCACTATGCCCGAAACAAGGGTAATGAGAAACTTCTCGTCGTGAAAGAAACTGATTACCACGGTGAATCCCAAACCTGCTACAATCGCCAGTATAGTGTCTCCGGCAGCAAGCCCCATCCCCGAGAACAATCCTGAAAGTATCCCCCTCTTTATTGTACGGTTCACGAGCAAAATACCTACCGGGCCCAGAGGCATAGAGACAGCCAGGCCAAGAACGAATCCCTTTAATAATAATTCCAGTGCTGGAAGCATATTAGTCTTTTGTGACCTTCGCAAATATAACAAGTTTAAATACCTGACACCATGAGTAAGTTCTTTTTTGACAAAAAGCATATGAAAGCAGTGCCATATTATCATACTCTTTAACGCGTATCGTTGATCAGGAAAAAAAAGTGAGCGTGATTTGCAACCTGCCATTATTAACTTTGTCTTTAGTATCGGAAAGTGATTGAAAGTGGAAACAGCTGAACTGAAAACTCACGACCCTCTTATCGAGGAATGCAGGCAGGGTAATTCCCTTGCCCAGTTCCGGCTTTACAACCAGTACTCGAAGGCCATGTTAAACCTGGCATTCAGGCTTACAGGGAACAGGGAAGATGCCGAGGATATTTTACAGGAATCATTCGTTGAATGCTTCAGGAACCTGGACTCATTCAGGGAGGAATCAACTTTCGGTGCCTGGCTTAAAAAGATTGTTATAAACAGGGGTATTAACCACGTTAAAAAGAAAAAACCGGATATCCAGATAATGGACACAATCCCGGACAAGATTGAAGATGAAGATGATAACGAAGCTGTTCACGATATCAATGAAATTAACCGGAATATCCAGCTTCTACCGGATGGATATCGCATCGTACTCACACTTTATCTTCTTGAAGGTTATGACCATTCAGAAATAGCCCAGATAACAGGGCTGACAGAGTCCACTTCAAAATCACAATATTCGAGGGCGAAAGAGAAACTCAGATCAATGTTGAAAAGGAGGTAACAATGGACAATCTTGAGAAATTTATTCGTGAAAACAGGGAGAAAATGGATACTCTGACTCCTTCTCCCTCGGTCTGGGAAAGAACCAGACGTAATATATCCGGCGGAAACGGAAGGAGAACTCTTTACATGAGCGCGGCTGCCGCGATAACAATTCTTGTCATAACATCAGCAGCCCTCCTTTTAACCCCGGGAATCAAAAGATCGCTGATAAGCGGAAAGACCCTGGCAAATCCCGAACTCGTTGAAACGGAGATATACTACAACAACCTGATAAACAGTCTTTACAACGAGGCCAAACCCCTGCTTACAAACAAGCCGGAAGTTGAAAGGGAACTTATGACAGACATGGCTCAGCTCGACAGTATATGCAAGGACATAGTGAGAGACCTGAATGACAATGTCTCGAACAAGGAAGTCATTGAGGCTGTGATACGCAATTACAGGATAAAGCTGCAGATTCTTGAGGACATGCTTCAGCATCTGAGGGAAGAGGATAAAAACATTGAAAAACCGGATGATAATGAAATATAAAATATCGGTCACGCTAGCGGTAATGGTACTGTTAAACAGTATCGTCACCGCCCAGTTCTCGGAAAAGAGGACCTACTCTAACACCTTCAGGACAAGCCGGGAGACGACGCTCGAGGTTGTGAACAAATATGGTACTATACATATTACCTCGTGGAAGAAAGACTCGGTGTCGGTAAGAGCCGAGGTTGAAGCCTCGTCCTCCAACGCCACCCGCCCTGGTAAAATGCTGGCGGGCGTAAATATCACGATTACCGGTACTGATTATCTTGTAAGAGCAAGAACGGAATTCACCGAGACCATAAACATGCTTTTCGAAAGCTTCAAAGGCATGACAAACAAGCTGATTCCTTATGAATCTAAGATCCAGATAAATTACTTCATCAGCATGCCCGATTACATGGGACTGAGGTTAGAAAACAAGTATGGTGATATCTACATGGAAAATAATACCGGGTCCATCTCGGTTAACCAGTCGAATGGTTCATTCAAGGCAAACTCCCTGCAGAAGGTAAATGACCTGAACCTCACCTTTTGTGATGCTACGATAAACAGCATTTCAACAGCAAGTATCGACGCGTCATTCTCGGAGCTTGTAATTGCTGAAGCAGGAAACCTTGTAATTAATTCGATATCATCAAGGTACGACATCAAGCGTTGCGATTACCTGAGTACGGAATCGAGAAGAGACAAGTTCTTCCTGGGCGATATAAAAAAGATAAAAGGGAATGCCTACTTTTCAGACTACAGGATAGACAGGCTCGGGACCGAAGCCGAGGTGACAGCCAAATATGGAAGCTTTACCATTAGCCTTGTAGGGAAAGAGACTGAACTCATTTCGCTTAATTCAGGTTACTCGGATGTGAATCTTACCCTCGACGACGGGTTGTCATGTAACCTCGATATCCGGCAGGTAAACGCTTTCCTGACTTTACCTGAAAAGAACACTTCGACCGAGAAAAAAGCAGTCAGCGAGGAAAAGAAAGAATACGTGACTTTCGGCACTATCGGTAAGGGTCAGCCAAAAACCAAAATAAGAATAGATGCCAACAGGGGAAATATTTTCATCAGGTAATATTGCAATCGTGCAACCCGCTGAAATTTTTCCTGTCTCTTAATCAATAAACAAATAATCTATATGAGGAGAATTATAATTCTGACATTTTTTATCCTGTTCGTTACTGTCAGTGGTCAGGCGCAGATTGAAAGACAGGCTGGTATAAGGAGCGGATACGGGGGTGGATTGTTCTACCAGGTAACGGGTGAATCGGGTTCCGCGTCGAACGGATACATGGCCATCCTGGGCTTCAGGAAAAATGGAGTTCAGCTTACCGGACTGAGGATCATTTACGAAACTTCCATCGATGAGCTTAGTCCGGATCTTTACCTTTCCTGGGGCTATGGACTACATGCAGGATTTATCGTTACAGACAGGCTGAGATTCTTCGGTGAGCGGTATTACTTTGAAACGGAAAGATTCTGCCCGGTTTTCGGTATTGACGGTTGGGGCTCTCTCGAGTACAGGTTCAGGTCCGTGCCTCTCGCCATCAGTCTCAATATAAAACCAATGGCCGAAATAACCATCCCTACTTTCTTCAGTATCAACCCTATCGACCTGGGATTATCAATTGCATACACATTCTGAAAATTCATAAGAAATCATGAAAAAGACAATATTTCTATTAGCCATCCTTTTAACAGCGGCAGCAGTCAAAGCCCAGGACCCTGAATTTGACTATTACAAAAGCAAGGAAATTAAAACTCTCCTGGGAAGGAATACCCCTGGTGGAGGCTATGGCTCGTTCACAATGGGCTACACCGGTATTGACGGGGAGCATGCAGTACTTATCGGCGGGCGGTTGTCGTGGATTGCCAGCCACTATCTTGGTGTCGGCTTTGGCGGAACCGGTTTCATTAATGAATACCATTACGAACCCGCTATCGACAGGAATGCCTTCCTTACCGGAGGCTACGGTGGTTTGTACCTCGAGCCTATCCTTTTCCCACGATCACCCGTTCACCTGTCTTTCCCGGTACTATTCGGTGCAGGAGGTATTTCGTACATAACAGATGATGCCGATCTAAACAGGAATTTCATTGAAGACTCGGAAGCATTTCTTATTATCGAACCTGCTGCAGAGATAGAACTTAACCTCACCAGGCATTTCAGGATGGCTTTCGGAATGACTTACAGGTACCCGACTGCATTCAACGTGGGAGTCTCAGGAAGCCCGGTTGTAAGTGCAGAATCACTCAGGGGCCTGAGCTATACGGTAACGCTGAAATTCGGCAGATTCTGAAAAAAAAATCCCGCCATCCGGAGTGAACCAGGTGACGGGATTTCGTTTATATTTTACTACTTCGCCTTGTAGGCGGCCAATCCTTCATCAAGCCACTTCAGATATTCCTCAACATTGAGATTTGTTGGAGTGGGCTTGTTAACCGGTTTGCCATCGTGATCTGTAATCGCGTAAAGAGGAAGAGCATTCGTGCCGAACCTCGATATTTCTATGTCCTCGTTAATTTTGCCAATTGTCTTTTTAACTTTCCCATCAAGGGCTGATGTAACCCAGTCACTCTCGGGAAGTGCCGTGCGGTCGTCGACGTATAGTGCTATGATCACGAACTCGTCACGCAGTTTCTGTAGGACCCTCGGATCAGACCACACCTTGGCTTCCATGTTTTTGCAGTTTGCACAGGCATGTCCCTTGAAATCTATCAGGACAGGTTTTCCCTGTTCCTTCGCGCATTCCAGTCCCTGCTTTAGCTCGAAGTACCCGGTTAAACCCAAAGGCATTTCGAAAATATTCCCATACTTTGGCACTGAACAGGTAGCGCTTGTATTTACGGCAGAACCGGCCGGAGCCGAAACAACACGGCTGTTCCGGGTGATAAGATCTGGCAGGTTAAGTGCTGATGTAGTCTGCGGTGGAAGAAGCGATGCAAGTCCATCCAGACGGGCGCCGAACAAACCGGGGACAAGGTATATAACGAAAGAAAATACAGCAATAACCAGGAATAACCTGAATGTCCCGATATGTGTCAGTTCACTGTCGTGCGAGAATTTTATCTTGCCTAGCAGATAAAATCCCATGAGGGAGAACAAGACGATCCATATCGCCAGATAAACATCCCTCGATATAAGGTTGAAATTATAAACGCTGTCGATAGTCATGAGGAACTTCATACTGAAAGCCAGCATGAAAAATCCGAGTACGACTTTAATCGAGTTAAGCCATCCGCCCGATTTGGGTAGTTTGCTTAGAATAGCCGGGAAGAGGGCAAATAATGTGAATGGAAGAGCGAAGGCAAGTCCAAAAGCGAACATGCCAATAGTTGGTCTCAACACATCCCCGCGTGATGCCTCTACCAGGAGACTCCCTACTATAGGGCCCGTGCACGAGAATGAAACAATAACGGTAGTCAGTGCCATGAAGAAAGCCGCCAGCAAACCTCCTTTATCAACTCTCGAATCAGCACTACTGGCCCATTTGCTGGGCAGTATTATCTCGAAAGCCCCGAAAAATGACGAGGCGAAGATCACGAACAGCAGAAAGAAAATTGTATTTGGCAGCCAGTGAGTACTGAGAGCATTCGCGAAACCTGCACCGGCACCCGTGAGTGAAATTATGAGACCTGGTGAAGTATATATAAGTACTATTGATATACCGAAGATGAGGGCACTGGTGATTGCCTTCTTCCTGTTCTCGGCTCCCCTGGTGAAGAAAGCAACAGTCATCGGGATCATCGGGTAGACACAGGGAGTTATAACACCCAGAAGACCCAGGAAAAATGAAGCTATAAAGAAACTCAGAAGTCCCTTGTCCTCCTTTTCAGGTTGCGTTATCACCTGTTCGGTCTTCGTCTCGGCAGCTATACCGGGGCCTCCGGTTATCTTGACAGAGAATTCAACATCTTTCGGCGGAAGGCAGGTTGAATTGTTGCATGCCATGAAATTAAGCACGCCCGATACGGTAAATGATTCTTTATTAGCTATGATCTTTTGACGAAACTCTGCTTTATCGCTGAATGTCTTGACTTTAAAACCAAAGGCCTCGTCCATTTTTTCATCCGGGACAGTCACCTCGAATGCTTTTCCCGCGAGTGAAAAATCCGGGACTGAATCAAACTGGAAGGTTGTAGGAATGGGACCGCTCTGTGGGATATCCATTGAATAGATATGGGTACCCTTTTCGATCGTAGCCTTGAAAATTATTTCAAATTCCTTATCACTTTTCTTCTCGTATGAAAAATCCCAGGAAACAGGATCATAGACCTGGGCCGAGATGGCAGAACTAAGCATGACTGCCGCAATGATGGCTCTAATCCTCATTTTAATTATGTTTGTTTTGTTAAATTACATGAATACATTGCCGGTGCGATCAACACAGGGTGTCATCTCACGCCAGATCAATTTCGTTCTCGTACCTGTCGAACAGGCGGTACTCGAGCATGGTATAAGATGGCACACCATTCACCTTGAGACTTATACCGTATTTCCTGTTCCATTTTCTGTATAATGGCCACCAACCCTGGCAGAGATAAGCAGCAACAAACGGGTGGACTTTGAGTTCGAAACGGCGAGTCTTCACTTTCTCAATTATCTTCATCAGGCTTATCTCGATCTCGTCGGTAAGAAGAATGGATGGTTTGACCTCGCCCGTACCCTTGCAGGAGGGACACTTCTCGTCGGTGCTGATGTTCATCTCGGGTCTGACGCGCTGCCTTGTGATCTGCATGATGCCAAACTTGGTGAGTGGCAATATATTATGCTTGGCCCTGTCGTTCGACATCACCTCCTTCATCTTGTCGTAGAGAAGCTGCTTATTTTCATTCGACTGCATATCGATGAAGTCGATGACAATAATACCACCCATATCTCTGAGACGGAGCTGCCTTGCTATCTCGGTGGCGGCTTCGAGGTTAACCTCCAGCGCGTTGGCTTCCTGGTCAGTACCTGAACGAGCCCTGTTACCGCTGTTGACATCAATAACATGAAGAGCCTCGGTATGTTCTATAATAAGATAGGCACCATGCCGGAAGGAAACTGTCCTTCCAAACAGGGCTTTTATCTGCTTTGTTATACCGAAATGATCGAAGATAGGCAGTTTGCCATTGTAGATCTTAACGATCTTTTCCTTCTCCGGGGCAATCTCCCTGATATACCGCCTGACATCATCGGCCAGGGTCTCGTCATTTACATGTATGCTATTGAACGAGACATTAAGTATATCGCGAAGGATCGCTGTCGTGCGGTTTATCTCACCCACGAAAAGTCGGGGTGATTTGGTATCTTTCTTTACGGAAGCGAATGCTGTTTCGAACCTGCTGACAAGTTCTCTCAGTTCAGCATCGAGAGTTGCTACTTTTTTCCCTTCAGCCACGGTCCGTACAATAACGCCGTAGTTTTTGGGTCGTATGCTCTGGACCAGGGTCCTGAGCCTGTTCTTCTCGTCCTGGCTTTCTATCTTTGAAGAAACGGAAACCTTGTCGGAGAAAGGCATGAGTACGAGGTTCCTCCCCGCTATAGATATTTCGGACGCCAGACGCGGCCCCTTTGTAGAAATAGGCTCCTTGGTAATCTGGACCATGACAGTCTGCCCGGTCGACAAAACATCCCCAATCTTTCCATCCTTGTCAATATCCTTCTCACTCCTGAACCTGTTAACAGGTGGAATCTTCCCTTTTTTCTGAACGGCTTCATTATAATACTTGTGAAGCGTTCTGAACTGGGCACCAAGATCAAGGTAATGCAGGAAAGCGTCTCTTTCGTAACCCACGTTCACGAAGGCGGCGTTTAATCCTGGCATGATCTTTTTCACTTTGCCAAGATAAATGTCACCAACAGAGAACTGGATGTTGCGCTTTTCCTTGTTAAGTTCTGTTAAATGCTTGTCTTCCAGCAGCGCCAGCGAAATCTCGGACTCCCCAACATCAATGATTAAATCCTTACTCTCCACTTGAAATAAACAATCTTGTTATTACGCGCATGGAATCTTATATGTATTAATACAATAAACCTAAAGACCTTCGGATCTTTAGGTTTAAAATATTAGTTAATGACCACTATCGATCTGCTACTTCTTCTTATGTCTGTTCTTACGCAAACGCTTTTTGCGTTTGTGGGTGGCCATCTTATGTCTTTTTCTTTTTTTTCCGCTTGGCATGTCCGTACTACTTCTTAACGTGTGATTTTACCTTTGTAACAAATGTCTTAGCCGGTTTAAATGCCGGAATATTGTGAGCTGGAATAATAATAGTGGTGTTCTTTGATATATTCCTTGCAGTTTTCTTAGCCCTTTTCTTCACAATGAAGCTACCGAAACCTCTGAGATAAACATTATTTCCAGTTACCATTGAACCTTTCACAGTGTCCATAAAGGCCTCAACGGTTTTCTGAACCGTTACCTTCTCTATACCAGTGTTCTTGGCAATTTCATTAACAATGTCTGCTTTAGTCATTTTAGTGATGTTTAAAATTCAACAACTTATTTTGTATACGTTTTTTTTCAACCCTGCAAATATAGAAATATTATTTATTTAAATAGAAACAGTTAGCCATTTTTTTATTTTTTTAAGTTTTATTAATGCCTAAAATACAATGAAATAGAAAGGTCGTTATACCCGGGCTGCAACCATACCCCGCCAGTCATTATAACTTCCAATTATAAGTTTCGAGCAGTTTTTTTTCTTAACTTTACAAACTGTGTAATACAATATAATAAATATCTATATGTCAATCAATAAGGTAATTCTCGTGGGCAACGTTGGCAAGGATCCTGTTGTCAGGTATTTCGACAAAGGTGTTGCCAAGGCAACCTTTCCCCTTGCCACGAGTGAGACATACAACAACCAGCAGGGCGAAACCATTACTACGACAGAGTGGCATAATATAGTACTCTGGAGAGCCCTTGCCGAGGTGGCCGAGAAGACAGTCAAAAAGGGCACCCAGCTATATATAGTGGGCAAAATAAAAACCAGGTCGTACGTTGACAAGGATGGTAATAACAAATATATTACCGAGATCCTCGCCGATACCATGGTTGTGATCGAGAAGAAACAAACTGCCGGACAACCGGTTGACCCCGAGTGGAACGAGCAGGGAGGATCCAGGCCTGTTTCCGCACGTCCACAGCAACCACCCAGTAGCCCGGCTTATGGCGACCAAGGGAAAGGCAATGAACCTGGAAGCAGCTACCCGTTCGATGAAGGCGGTAAACCTGAAGATGATCTTCCATTCTAGTGCCAACTAAACACGACTGAGTTGGAAACGGGTTACATTCTGTCAATGCTAGTTCCGGCATCGGGCGCTGTAATTAATACTCCTGATTACAAAGTCCTGATCGGGTTTGTATTCCTTATCGTGCTCCTGCTCATCTCGGGACTCATGTCAGCCTCGGAGGTGGCGTATTTTTCTCTTACCCCTGCTGATATTGGCAGGCTCAAGGCTGAAAAAAGCAGAAGCGCCAGGGCTGTACTCAAACTCTACGAGAATCCTGAAAAGCTGCTAAGCACTATTCTTGTCGGAAATAACGCTGTCAATATCGCGATCGTAATACTCTCTTCCTTCATAAGTATTAAACTCTTCGATTTCTCGCAGACACCAGTGCTGGGCTTCCTCATAGAAGTTGTCGTGATAACGGCACTCATACTTTTTTTCGGCGAAATAATGCCGAAAGTATACGCCACCCACAACAGGCTGCCAATGGTCCATTTCATGGCATACCCTCTTATCATGCTCGAGAAACTGTTTTCACCCGTTACATCTGTATTAATTGTTTCCTCATCTTTCGTGAAAAAAAGAACATCGCGAAGGCAAACCAATATCAGCATGGACGATCTGTCAGATGCTCTTGAAATGACATCGGAGGAGTTCAGGGAAGAGGAAAAGATCCTGAAAGGGATCGTGAAATTCGGAAATATCAACGCCAGCGAGATAATGTGCCCTAGGGTCGACGTGACAACAATCGATATAAAATCGGGGTTCAAAACAATCATACCCCAGATTATTGAATCGGGATTCTCGAGGATACCTGTTTACTCGGGATCGTTCGACAACGTGGCCGGTATACTGTATGTAAAAGATGTTCTTCCTTACAGCAATAACCCCGATTCATTTAAATGGCAGGGTCTGCTGCGTCCGCCATACTTCGTGCCCGAGACCAAAAAGATAAACGAACTGCTCAAGGAGTTCCAGCAAAAAAAGATCCATCTTGCTGTAGTCGTCGATGAATATGGTGGCACTTCCGGGATAATAACACTCGAGGATATCCTCGAGGAGATCGTGGGCGAGATAACTGACGAAAGTGACCTGGACGAGACTCTTTACAGGAAAATCTCGGAAAACAGGTTCGTGTTCGATGGGAAAGTCCTCCTGAACGACTTCTATAAGATCTTATCAATCGACGATGACCCGTTCGAGGATATAAGGGGTGAATCGGAAACACTAGCAGGTTTGATACTCGAGATTACCGGCGAAATACCACAGAAAGACAGGGTGATCGAATTCGGTAATTTCAAGTTCAGTGTGCTTTCGGCAGACAAAAGAAGGATCAGGGAAATTAGTGTAGAAATAGCTGACCGGCAAGAAGGTGAGAAAAATAACAAGTAGCATAATTGCAATTATTGCCATCGTCCTGGTATTAGCCGGATGCAGGGAAAACCCCGTGCCCAGGCCTATGGGCTATTTCAGAATTTCATTCCCCGAAAAAAAATACAGGATTTACGATACCATATGCCCCTTCCGGTTCGAATACCCGGTTTACGGGAATATCTCATATAATACGGTTGATAATCCACAGCCATGCTGGTTCAATATCGACTTCCCCAGGTTCAAGGCAAGACTACACGTTTCGTACAAAGACCTCCATGGCGATATCACGCCCGTTTTGAAAGAATCGTTCGATTACGCCTACAGCCATTCCGTGAAAGCCGATGCTATCACAGAACAGCCCTGGCAGAATGAATCGGAGAAGGTGTATGGAATACTTTACGATATAAAAGGTAACACCGCGTCATCACTACAGTTTTTCGTCACCGACAGTACAACAGGGTTTTTCAGGGGTGCCTTGTATTTCATGGCAGAACCCGAAAAAGACTCGCTGGCACCTGTCATAGATTTTTTCAGGAAAGATATTGTCCACCTGATAGAGACATTCAGGTGGAAAAACAAAAAATAACCACGGGCAGATGGGCTGCATAACTAAACACTATCTCAATGAATATGCCGTTCTTGGCGTGTGGAAGATCGAGGAAGATCTCAAAACTCTTCATTCGATGGTTGGGATGGATGAGGAGGACAGAAAGCGATACAGAACTTTCAGAAGCAATTCGCGTAAACTTGAATTCCTGAGCGTCAGGGCACTTCTGGCAGACCTGGTCGGGGCAGACGCAAGGATAGTCTATAATAAAAATAATAAACCATTTCTGAAAAGCGGTAGCCATTTCATCAGTATTACACACTCGCACAAGCTTACCGCGATACTGCTGAGCACAAATGAAAGGGTTGGTATTGACCTTGAATACATGAGTGCCAATATCGGGACCTTCGCGTTTAAATTCATGAATAAACATGAGAAAGTAGTCAAAGACATCAACCAGAAGAAATACCATTATTATATACACTGGTGTGCAAAAGAGGCTCTATACAAGATCTGCGACAAGGAAGGCATCAGCATCAGAAACAATATAACTATCGAACCATTCGAAGTAAAAGACTCAGGTGAAATAAGTGGAAGGGTCCATACCGAGAAAATAAAGGAATCATTTACTCTCAACTACACGAGGTATGATAATTATGCAATAGTGTGGACTAAAAAGAAGATACTATGAAAAGAGCCTCATTCCCCGGGAAAAAGAGTCTTGCCCTGCTGCTTGACCCTGACAAATCGTCGGGAAAGGCACTCGATACTCTTCTATCGCTAGCGGAGAAGGAAAAAGTTGATTATATCCTTGCCGGAGGTAGCATAACCTTCAATGCTATTGATCCTTTGATAGATACAATCAAACGCCGTTGCAAGATCCCGGTTTTCCTTTTCCCGGGAAATCTATTGCAACTTACGACAAAAGCCGACGGGGTACTTTTCCTCTCGCTGATCTCCGGTAGAAACCCCGAGCTTCTCATAGGCAATCATGTAATTGCTGCCCCCTTCCTCAAGGATATCAGGCACAACGTTGTTTCGGCCGGTTACATACTTATAAGTTGCGGTTCAAGAACTTCAGTCGAATACATGAGCCAGACCGAAGCAATCCCGGCTGACAAACACGAGATAATCGTAGCGACAGCACTTGCCGGCGAGATGCTCGGGTTGAAGGTTATTTATCTCGAAGGCGGCAGTGGTGCCTTTTCTCCAGTGCCACCTGAAGTGATAAAAACAGTTAAGAAAAATACTACAGTACCCCTTCTTGTCGGCGGTGGCATTAGAACGGCTGAAGATGTCAGGAAGGCTTACGATGCAGGGGCTGACATGGTAATTCTTGGAAACGGTTGCGAGAAAAATCCCTCCTTTCTAAGGGAGGCATGCAACATCAGAAACAAGCTCAGGAAAGGCTGATTTAATTACCTCATCATCTCAATCAACGGTTCACCGGTACATGCATTTGGAAATGGTATCTTGCACAATGTTGACAGCGTTGCCGCGATATCTGTAATATTCACTTTCCTCACGACCGTTGCCCTGTTTACAGTCCACCCGTACCATAAGAGCGGAACATGAGCATCGTACTCGTAGGGTGAATTATGATTAGTGACCCAGTCATTTTTTTCAATCCATCCCGGGTTCAGTGTAACAATTACATCACCCGAACGCTGCGGGGTGAAACTGTTTATTATCCTCTTGAGATGCCCGTTCTGGTAATCGTTGGCTTCGAAAGCAGAATATGGATAGGCTGTCGACACTCCTGAGAACTGTACCATGAAACGCGCCACTTTTTTCTGAATATCCTCGAGGGGGATCCTGGCATCCTCAACAAGCACCCTGTTAAGGAAGATCTGTTTTTCGGAATATCCCTTCACCCAGTCACCCTGCCCATATACTGCATTAAGATAACTCTTCAGAAGCTGAAGTGCCTGGGTCTGTTTAAAATATCCCATTGGAATGCGATTCTTCTCCAAAACGGCAGGTATCTCTGAAACACCATGAGCGGCAGTCAGGTAAACGAGAACGTTCTTCTTGCCAACCTTGTCGTTGAGATAGTCAAGCAACTCGGCAATATCCTTGTCAAGCCTGAGTATCGCGTCTGTTGCCTCAACCGACGATGGCCCGAAACGATGCCCAATGTTATCGGTTGCCGGGAAACTGATGGACAGGAAATCCGTAAACTCGTCAAGTCCCAGCTTTTCTTCCTTTAGCAACCTCATCGCGAAATCCTTTGTAAAACTGTTCCCGAATGGTGTCTCTGCAAGAATTGAATAATCGCGCTTGGAATTGATTATCCCCCTGGTGCTCATTTTCTTCAGATCGTAAGGAAACCAGCAGACATTATTAAAGCCGGTTTCATATTTATTGGTATCTGGAAGGCAATCGATGTAAGCGGACTTGTCTCCCATCCTGTTCCAGGGATTGTTAAGATAGGACTCTGAAAGCATCAGGGCGTTGAAATCGTTTACCCACACTGGCAGGCTGTCCCTGTACCACGAGCTTGTCATCCAGGTTCCGGTCTTGCTATCGTACCAGTAAACCCCGTTGGCAGAATGTCCGGCAGACAGGATGGCAGAACTTTCCTTCAAGCCTATCGAGAAAACCTTAGACCTGCCCTTCGACGACATTCCCAGTTCGTCAGCAAATGTCGAAGAAAGAAGATTGACCGGTGAATGTAAACCTGCCTCGTAGCTCCCCCCTACCGGGTCAACCTGGGCATCCTGAGTGCAGTAAACAAGTTCATTCTTGAGAGGAAGATACCAGCTGTCTGATGTAATCCCGTGATAAGCCGGTTCGGCTCCCGTGGCTATTGTTGCATGCCCCGGGGCAGACTGCGTCAGCATGTAATTATAATTGGCATTCTTGAAATAGGTTCCCTCGTTGAGCATCCTCCTGATGCCATTCTCGCTCAACTTGTCACGCAGCCGTTCCAACTGGTCGAACCGCAACTGTTCAATGACTATGCCGACCACGAGCCTGGGCTTATCAGGCGGGATATAAGCGCCCTGGGAGAAAATTAACCGTGTCGATAGATTGAAAATCAGAAATATAATAGCTGCTTTCGCGAAGTACTTTTCAATTCCTTTCATCAGTGGAAACGTTGTTAAAAATCAAAATACAAGCTGCAAAAATAATCCTTTCGGAATCAGAAGCAAGATATGACTGGCAATAAATGAAAAGGCCGGGTTCATTTCAGGATCACCACTCGTGCCCGGGCAACGCGGCCTCCACCGACCGATCTGATACTCAGGATATATGTCCCGGACGCCAGCCTGTCGGCGCTAACCAGGAATGGCACACCAGGCGAACACGACTCCATGCTCCTGTATGTCACTGTACCTGAAGTGCTGATTAATGTTACCACAACCTGCCCGGAATAATCCGGAGGGGCAATACAATAGAAAGCACCAGATGATGGATTCGGATAAACGAAAGGATGATCAGGATCAGCAGTGTCAACCTTTGTAGTGAGTGGTGTCATCCTGACATTCAATTCAGTTTTTTGCCTTGCTGTTACAACGGTGGTGATAATAGTATCTCTGTATCCCCTGGATGAAAACGTGAGGTTCCAGGTTCCTGGCATCAGGTAACGCCTGAAGGTTCCATCGAGAGTATCGGAATATACATGAGACGAATCCTTGTCGTAACCCTGGATAAATATTTTCGCCGGAACCGGCTGCTGGTTCACGTTGTTCTGTACCGTGCCCTGGATTCCGAAAGTAGCCGATTCGAGATACCTCAGTAACGATCTGTAATTATGCTGCCAGAGCAGTTCAAGCTGAGCGGGAGGTGTCTGTTTGATATCGTCAAGTTCAATAGTCACCTCACGACCCTGTAGCTCCCAGGTAACAAAATCCTGCCTCCCCCTGTAGATCACGTACCATACGGCACCCCTCGTTACCCCGTTATCAAGATCAATAAGGTAGCCGGAAGAATAATTATGAACAGTATCAGCGTAAGCCCTGCTGATATTATTAAACCAGGCATCATCAGCATGAAATTTCGATAACCACCTGTCCCACGGGTAATTGACAACTTCTGATCCACCGTGGAAATTAGCAGAAAGCACGAAATGATGAGCCCTGAGGAACTTTATCATATCAATGTTTTCCTTTTCGGGAACATTTCCAGGATAAAAAGGATCAGGGAAATTCCTGTTCAGGTCTATACCGTTCGCGTTAGCCCTCACCGGGGCTGTTATTGTATTACCTGTACCATAAGTGCCGTCAGGGTTCGACAGCGGGTTGATCCATATCTCAAGATTTTGAACGAGGGTTCTTGCCAATCCCGGATTGGAATAGTTCCTGGCAAGATAATCGGCAAGTCTCATCATCAGGACATACCCGCCAAGCTCATCACCATGCATGCTCGAAGTATAAAAAACCTCCGGTTCGTTTTCATCAATGTTCACGTTATCTGATATCTTGAGAGCGAGTATCAGCTTTCCCCTGATGCTGAAACCGATAGTATCTAGTTTGCAGATTGCAGGGTATCCGGTTGCCAGGCTTCGCATCAGTGAATCGTACTGTGAAAAGGTCGGATAGGACTGGAAGTCATAGGCGGCAAGACCCTTCATATCAGAACTGGTGTAAGGGAAGGGCTTACCAGGCAGGAGGTCGAAACCATATCCTGTCCTTATAAAATCATCCACTTCAGGCGGCGAAAGAACGATAGTCAGCTTACCATCATGGTACCTGTCAACAGAGAATGATTTGCTCAAACGATCGGCTGCCGTTCTCCCCGGGTAAGTAATCTCAACAACAGCCTGGCCGAACTGGGCAGCGGTTTGCCTGAGCTTTTGATTAATGTTTTCAACCTGCCCCCCAACATGCAGGGTCAATAAGAGAAGTAAGAACGATATTTTTATCCTGGGGGTCATATCATGTTAAACGTTGAAACGGATATGAAGTATATCCCCGTCGTCAACGATATATGTTTTTCCTTCAATATAGAATTTACCCGCTTCCTTGCAGGCATGTTCTGAACCGAGATTGACGAAATCGTTGTATTTCATAACCTCTGCCCTTATAAACCCTCTTTCGAGATCGCTGTGAATCACTCCTGCAGCCTGTGGAGCAGTCATTCCTTTTTTGATGGTCCAGGCCCTGATCTCCTTTGGCCCTACAGTGAAGAACGTCTGCAGATTTAGCATCTTGTAAGCTGCCCTGACAAGCTTGTCAACCCCGGGTTCATCAAGACCCACGTCGTTCAGGAAAGCCAGCCTGTCATCATCAGTTTCAAGCTCTGCAATCTCCGCTTCAGTTTTACCCGCGATAACCAGTATCTCGGCATCCTTGCCTTTCAGGAATTCCTTCACCCTATCAACATGCCTGTTACCGGAAACAGCAGCTTTCTCATCAACATTGCACACGTACATCACCGGCTTCATGGTGAGAAGGAACAAGTCGTCCAAATACTTTTTCTCATCTTCCTTTACGTCGAGGCTTCTCGCGTTGGCGAAATTTTCAAAATGTTCCTTGAACCTGGTCAGCACCTCTATCCCGTGTTTGGCGTCCTTATCGCCCGATTTAACAAGCCTCTCGAGTCTTTGTATCTTTTTCTCCACCGATTCGAGATCCTTCACCTGCAGTTCGAGATCAACTGTTTCGAGATCCCTGACCGGGTCGACAGATCCGTCGATATGAGGGAGACTCTCGTCGTCGAAACAACGAAGCACGTGGATGAGGGCATCGGTGTTGCGTATGTCGGCAAGGAATTTGTTCCCCACGCCTTCACCCTTGTTGGCTCCTCTCGCCAGGCCCGGTATATCAACAATCTCGACAGTCGTGTGCACTATTTTTTCAGTTTCCTGGTGCTTTTCAAGCTCGTAAAGTCGCTTATCGGGTACCTGAACAACACCAATATTGGATTTGGTCGCGCTGAAGGCGAAAGCGTTCGTTTCAACCTTCGTATTTGATATACAATTAAATATGGTAGTCTTACCAACATTAGTTATCCCGATTATTCCACATTGAAGGGCCATTATTCCATTTTTATTATTACCCGACAAATTTATCAATAATCCGGTATTTTCAAACCAGCAAATCACCGGCTTACAGCGAGAGTCCTCATGACAACCATTCGGATCGGGTCCGTCAATTTCACCTCTGCATTTTTTTTTGATTAAACCAATGACGACATTTACAATCTAAGAAGAAATTGTAGCCCATTTGAGCGGAAATATTACCGACAAAGATATTAATGACCTCCTGAGGGTCAGTTACGAGAAAGGATTCAGGCTTATCGTCGAACGATACAGCCAGAAACTGTACTGGCATATCAGAAGACTAGTGATTATTCACGATGATGCCGACGATGCCCTGCAAAACACTTTTCTTAATGCCTGGAGAAACATCTCCAGTTTCAGGAGCGAATCATCAGTTTACACGTGGCTTTACGCTATCGCGACAAACGAAGCGCTTGCCATAATAAATAAAAGGAAGAAAAACGAAGCTGAATCTTTCGACGATCTTGCCTCGGTATTCGCTAACTCGCGCGAGGGTGACAGTTTTTTTGATGGTGATGAAGCTGAACGCAAGTTACAGGAAGCCATCCTTCATCTGCCCGAGAAACAGAGGGTTGTATTTAATCTCAGGTATTATGACGAGATGCCTTACGAAGAAATGAGCAAGGTGCTTGACACCTCGGTAGGTGCCTTGAAGGCTTCTTATCATCATGCCGCGAAAAAAATAGAGGATTTTCTGCTTAACACTTAAACTTTTGACCGAAATTGTTATCAAATAAAATGATGAAAGAACACGACGAAATACCAGGGAAAAATCCATTCAAGGTTCCGGAAGGATACTTTGAAAGCCTCAACGACAGGATTTTTTCGGCAACGACAGGTGCTGCAAAACCCGAGAAAGCCGTGAACAAGGTTTTCCGGCTCAGAACGGCTATGGCTGTTGCTGCAACCGTTGTCGTGCTCATCGCTGCCGCCTTTTCTGTAAGATACCTTTTAAAATCATCAGACAAACAAGTCGTGATCTCGACAGCCAGCCTGAACCCCTATCCTCAATCCTTGCTGGAGGACATTGATATAAGCATGATTGAAGAAGAGGTAGCAGCACTGGATAAGGTTCCGGCAATAACCGGGATAAACGATAAGGACATAATCGAATATCTCGTTAACGAAAACATAAGTGAAACAGATATATATGACAGACTATAAGCCATGAAAAAACTAGCGATAATCGTGATATTGATTTCTGCCATCACGGGCAGACCTGTAGTGGCACAGAATCAGGCAATTGAAAAACTCAATGCCTACAAGATAGCTTTCTTCACGAATAAACTGGCTCTGTCCCAGCAGGAGGCGGAGAAATTCTGGCCGGTATACAATGATTACCAGGCCAGGAAACTGAATATCCAGGCTGAAAAGGCGCTCATCTCGAGGAATGTAAACCTGAACGAAGCAACAATGACCGAGAAGGAACTAGTGGATGCGGCCGACAAACTAATAGACCTGGAGATGAAGGAAGCATCTCTTGCCCTCGAGTTTCATAAAAAATTCAAGGAAATATTGCCTGCAAGGAAGGTGATTAAACTGTACCAGGCCGAGAATCAATACAGGCAGCAACTCCTGAACGAGTTAAGGAACAACCCGAATTTACAGCGAAACAACCAGCGACTGCCTGGCAGGGGATTAAAATAGAAAATCAGTTGGATAATGCTCCCGGAAGGCCGGCGAATGAAACTTTCTTCTGTTCACCTGTCTTCATATCCTTAACCGTCACTTCCCCGCTGGCAATCTCGTCCGATCCGGCCATCAGAACGAACGGGATCCCTCTTGAATCAGCATAAGACATCTGTTTCTTTATCTTTGCCGTGTCGGGATATACTTCCGCGTTTATACCATTCTGATGCAGGGCGGATGCAATCTTTAACGCGTAATCAATTTCCTGTTCACCAAAGTTGATTACAAGAGCTTTAGTCCCCCTGGTTCGTTCTTCACCAAACATTCCGAGTTGCGAGAGAACATCATAAATCCTGTCAGCACCGAAAGAGACCCCAACGCCTGATACACCTTCGAGTCCGAAAATGCCTGTGAGGTTATCATATCTCCCTCCCCCGCAAATACTTCCGATTGCCACATCTGAAGCCTTGACTTCAATAATGGCGCCGGTATAATAATTTAGCCCGCGGGCCAGTGTCAGATCAAGCTCGGCCTTGCACCTTATAGCTGAATTATCAATATACGAGAATACCTTTTTAAGCTCGGCCACACCCTGCAGACCTGTCGCTGATCCAGCCAGAATGTCTGAAAGCCTTCCCAGTTTTTCATCCCTGCTGCCTTCAAGCTTTATCACGGGAACAAGTTTTTCGAGAGATGGCCCTGGAATACCTCTTTCCTTTAGTTCCCCAAGCACGGCGTCCAGCCCGATCTTTTCAAGCTTGTCGATTGCAACTGTTATGTCGGTTATCTTGTCTGATGCACCGGAAATTTCAGCGATGCCCGACAGTATCTTGCGGTTATTCAGCTTTATGACCACCCTGATTTTAAGCCTGTCAAAAACCTCATCAATAATGCGGATCAGTTCAGCCTCGTTAAGCAACGAATCGCTGCCTATCACATCAACGTCGCACTGGAAAAACTCGCGGTATCTCCCCTTCTGAGGTCTGTCAGCCCTCCATACCGGTTGTATCTGGTAACGCTTGAATGGGAAGACAATCTCATTCTGATGCTGAACAACAAACCTGGCAAATGGAACCGTGAGATCATATCTTAGTCCCTTTTCACAGATCCGCGAAGAGAGCCTGCCTGGCTCCATCGTGTTCAGTTCATCTGTTGTGATACCAGCCATGAAGTCGCCCGAATTAAGTATCCTGAAAAGTAGTTTATCACCCTCCTCGCCATATTTCCCAAGCAAGGTAGACAGGTGCTCCATTGCCGGTGTTTCGATGGGCTGGTACCCGTTAAGTCTGAAGACACTTTTTATTGTGTCAAAAATATACTCCCTCCTCACCATTTCAACTGGTGTGAAATCGCGGGTACCTTTCGGTATTGATGGTTTAGCAACAGCCATTCTATTGTCAATTATGTGGCAAAAGTAATGATATATCAGACATCATTTGTAACTCCCCTGAAAATTGGTAAAGCTGTTCCTGTAGGACAAACACCTACAAGACCATGGCAAAAAATACTACAGTAAACAAGTGTTTTGTCCTACAGGAACCGGCTACAGGTATAACTAATTTAGTAACAATTCAATCCTGGCGAGGGTTGAGCAGTTTAAGACAGATTGGCAAACAAGACTATGGGTTTTAGTCGTTAGAGTAGCCCGGATCAATCCAGATGATAACATAGGGGTTTGTGGTCATCAATAATAAACCGGGCGAAAACGGTTACGGAGATCAATAGATCTTCGGGACATAGGTCTGCTCGTTTTTTGGTGGCCGCACGTATGCAACGTCATGTTTCAACGGCGGTAATTTGATTGGTTTAGGGGTGAGGTCCTCGTATTTCATCAGAGACAGGAGATGATGAATGCAATTGAGCCTCGCCCTTTTTTTATCATCTCCCTCCACTACATACCATGGTGATTGTTTGGTATCGGTATACGAGAACATCTTGTCTTTGGCCATTGAGTACTCGACCCATTTATCGCGTGATTCAACATCCATCGGGCTGATCTTCCACCTCTTTGTGGGGTCATTTATCCTGTCCTGGAACCGTTTCTCCTGCTCGTGATCACTGACCGAGAACCAGTATTTAACCACCGTGATACCTGACCTGATAAGCATCTTTTCAAATTCGGGACAAGAGCGCAGGAATTCCTCGTATTCCTCGTTCGTGCAAAAACCCATTACCTTCTCGACACCTGCCCTGTTGTACCAGCTCCTGTCAAAAAGAACTATCTCTCCTCCTGCAGGAAGATGAGGCACGTAGCGTTGAAAATACCACTGAGTCTTCTCCTTTTCTGTCGGCGTGCCAAGAGCAACAACGCGGCAAATACGTGGATTCAGACAACCTGAAATGGTTTTTATTACTCCACCCTTGCCAGCCGCATCCCTTCCCTCGAAGATCACAACTACCTTCAGCTTCTGAGCCTTCACCCATTCCTGAAGCTTGATGAGTTCAATCTCGAGCTTCCCCAATTCACGCATGTACTTCGAGTTCTTCATCTTCTTGGCCTTCTCCGCTTCTATATCGTGATACAGTTTCTGCTTGTCGAACTTTGACTTATCCCCTTTTTCCTTCTTACCGGGCTTATCATCTTTCTTTACAGATTTTGCCGCTTTTTCAGCCTTTAATGGTTTTACTGCTTTCACTGGTTTTACAGACTTTGAAGTTTTTGGAGCTTTGTCCTCTTTTGTACCTTTTGCCTTGGTTGCCATAATATCAGGTGTTAATAAACAGAAAGTTACAATCTTTAGTTGAATATTCTATGCCTGACTTCGAGATTTTAAAAAAAAACCACGGTCGTGTGACCGCGGCTATATCAATATCTGGATGTGACCTCTTACTGGATGAAAGGTATCGCGAGCGGATATTTGAACTCTTCTCCCTTTGAAGCTTTAATGCTCGCAACTATTATGAGAACAAGGTTCAGCATGAACAAAACGCCCATGATGAGAAATCCAACGACTATGAAACACAGTGGTATACAAAGAAAAAGATAGAGAGTCATCGATATCTGGAAGTTAAGGGATGCCTTCCCGTTCTCGTTAACCCATGTCGATTCGTCCTTTCTTGAAAGCCAGCAGACCAGGGGACCTACAATATTTCCTATTAGCGGGAGGAAGTAACCGGCAAAAGCAGCCAGGTGACAAAACATCGCCCAGTTTCTTTCTGTTTCTGATAAAACCCGTATCTCTTTCATATCATTCCTGTTTTATCTAAAGACGTCAAAATATTTCCCGTGCTGCATAATCAGAACCTGGCAAGCCTCTTCAGGTCAGCCTCGAGCAGACCATTCGGATTCCGCGAGTCAATCATGTGCTGATTGTAATAATACATGTCCGAATCATCAGCCCCGATCAGCATTTTGAAACAGTAACCCGTTTTGTATTCACCAACCGGACCGACCTTGTGAAGGACCAGGGTGTTTGCCCTTTTCTCCGTGATGGCCTTAACGATCTCCTCCTCGGATACAATCCGTATATCGTGTGGATAAATAGATTTCAACCTGGCCTCTGAAGCCAGTTCCGGATCAAGATCCTCCTCCTTGACAAGTATTACCTTGCCAGCCACTTCAGGAACATTCTTGTTATAATACTTCAGATACTTCCTGCCAGTGAGCGAAGGATCATCAGATATCATCCTTGCATGTTTCTGCATGAAAGCAAGAATGGCTCCCAGCTTGTATCCGTATTCAATATCGTCCTCTCCTGCAAATGATAATGGCACGGCACATATCTCCGGATTCTCGCTCAGCTTATTCACCTTCTTCCCCTGAAGCAGGTTTATAAAATTGAATACTGAACCCGATTTATCCTTGTCAAAATTAGTCTCTGTAAGTACGATGAATGAATACGCCGGATCAAGCCTTCTCTTGTTGAATTCCTTCGCGTCAATAAACTCGTAGGGAGTAACTGTCCAGAAACTTTTCACGGCATCTTTTATAAACGAGTTATATGCCGAGAATGGATCATCCTCGGTGACGATACACGTCTTCGATGCCATGAACTGCTTAATCTCTGCCGCGCTTGGAAAGGGAGCCTGCCCAATAGCCAGCAAACCGAATGAGAATAAAAGCATAGTGGATAAAAAGAGCTTTTTCATTATCAATGGTTACTTTACAGGTAAATATAAGGGATGCCTTTCATTGTATTTCCTTATGAACACGAACATTTTTTGCTTTTTCTCCTTCCTGGGCATCTGCATGTACTCGTCATAAACCACGGGATCCTTGATTAACAGTATTTCCACATTCGATGGAGTGAATTCAAGGGTCTTACCTGTCTCAAAATCAATAAGATATTGCTTCAATTCATTCCTCGAGTTGTTCAAACCCCTGTAAGAAGAAGAATATGGACTGTACGGGTAACCGCCGTAATAACTGTAGGGCGAGTAATAATAGGGATCGTAATACCCGTATGGTGAATAATAATTGTACCTGTTATCGTAAGTTGTGACATCGGCAACGAAATGACAGATGCTTCCCATGAAAGTAATCCTGTTGAAGTTGCCCTGGATCATCGCGTAAACCACACCATTCCTCGCGAAACCCCAGATGTCATTTTTCGCAACTTCCTGCCTGACACCCATCTCATCGTAGAAATAAAAATTGTCGCTGGCGAAAACCTTGTTGAAAAACTCCCTGTCATTATAATCCGCCGAAGTAAGGATCTTAGCCTTTGGTATGGGGCTGTTAGCCTTTACCTGTTCAAAATTCAGAAAAATCCCATCCTTGAACCTGAAGTCAGGGGTATACCTGACCATATTAGTGGTATCCTGACCTTGAACATTTGAGAAAAACACAGACAAAGCTATCAATGTCAGCAACTTACAACGTATCATGGCGATTCTCATATCTTCAGTATTTACCAGTATATCTCAAAAATCATACCGCCTGCCCCGCGGAAATGATTGCTTTCCATATAACCCCATGTAAATATAAGTTGTTTTTCTTTTTATAGACCCGCGGTATAACACAATACAAATCGCCCGAAATTTACAACAAAAAACATGGAATATCCCGCTGCCGGTTAATGCAAAGCTGAATACCATTATCATTAACTGCTAATCTCATTTTATCAGGAGGTGTTATTGTAGGCATTTTAATATTATTGAAAAAATGATCGAGGGCTTTATTGACAACTGAACAGGCATAATATTAACCCTCTTGTCATTTTTTGTTATATTTTTACATTACCTATCTGCATTAAATCATGACAAACGAACCAAAATACCGTCAACGAGCAGGATACAATGGAAGCTTCGGCGAACAGAGCGAGAGGGACCGCAAGGATGTTGAAAGATACTCGGTAATTGCATTCCTTTGTCTCGTTGTTTCTATCATCCTGATATCACTCAAGATTTGGCTAGTAGCCGGGATCCTCGTGATCTTCGCCACGTCAATTGGCATTGTCATTGTTCGCAAATCACTCAGGCTCATCCGTTTCGGACGCGAGTCATTCGATGTTGCCTCTCAGGTTAGCGAGAAGAAAGATGATGTAATAACCGAGTTCTCACACAAGATCAGGGAACCACTGAACAACCTTGTAATTATTGGCGACCTGATGCTTGCAACACCCCTGCAGAAAAAGCAGAAGGAGTTCATGGAAACGATGATAGCCTCTACCAATAACATGGTAAATACGCTTAACGAACTGACAATGCAAACAGCTGAAAGCCTTAGCTTTGAAAGTCGTAAAAGCATTAAGTTCAACCTTTTTTCCACTATTGAAAGCACAATAGACCTGTTCAGCCTTAAAGAAAATTCCAATATCGATTTCATATTATCGGACGATGATCTTAAAAATCTGGAGGTAATTGGTGATCCTATTACAATCAAGCAGATCTTCCTTGACCTCTTCAATACTATCGAGAACGAACAACACGAAGGTGTAACAAGAGTAGCGATCAATCTTAGAAAAGCCCGCGAATCTGAAAGAGAGTGCCTTGTAAGTTTCAGGATACAGACAGATAAGGAAATTACCCTCGTTGACGAGAACGACGAGGCGAGGGCCCTTTCAGCAAGACTCATTGCATCGGGGAAAGGCATTTATACCCAGGAGATTAAGAAAGGAGTGACTGTATTTGAATTCGCCATACCTTTCTTCAACATAACACCTGAAATAAAGAAACAGATAGCTTCCCCAAGGATCGAGGAATTGAAGCAGAAAGATAAAACAGCAAGGGAGCTGAAGGATGCGAATATCTTGCTTGTAGAGGATAATTCGATAAACCAGAAAATTACCCTGCTCACGCTTAAGCCACTTGTTAATAGTATCGATACAGCCGAGAACGGGAAAGAAGCCCTTGATAAATTCGGAACTGCCAGCTACGACCTGATACTGATGGATATACAAATGCCCGTGATGAGCGGTCTGATAGCCGCTGAAAAGATCAGGGCACTGGAGGCAAGCACAAACGCTCATGTACCAATCATTGCAATAACTGCCAACGCTATGCTTGGCGATAAAGAACGATGCCTCGCCGCCGGAATGGACGACTATATCAGCAAGCCATTCCAGCCATCAGCCCTTATAGAAAAAATTAAGAAATTCCTTTGATCAGAGTGGTCTGATCCCCATCACAAGGATATCATCTATCTGGGAAGTATTACCCATCCAGGTATTGATGTTTTCTTCCAGAATCGATTTCTGGTCAGCCATAGGGAATTTATGAATGTTCACAAGCAGGTACCTGAATCGCCTGTACATGAACTTCTTGTTTTCTTCACCGCCGAACTGGTCCGCATAGCCGTCAGAAAACATGTAAATAGTATCATTCTTCTGAAGCTCAATCTCGTTATTAGTGTAACTGAAATCAGGACCAGCCATACCCAGGGTGGACTTGTCACCTTTGAATTCCATTAAATGATCGTCTCGTATGAGATATAATGGGAAGAATGAACCTGAGTACTCTATCTTTTTGGCTTTAAGGTCTATTGAACAGATTCCCATGTCCATCCCGTCGCGCATTATAGTACCCACATTTTTTTCACGGGTAAAGGTTTCCTCGAGAGACTTGTTTATTCTCCCAAGTATATCGGCTGGCTGGCTCACACCCTCTCCAATTACTATTTTCTCCAGGAGATCATGACCTATCATCGACATCAATGCACCCGGGACTCCATGGCCGGTGCAATCTGCAGCAACCATGAAATACTTTCCTCCCTGCCTGCCAATCCAGTAAAAATCGCCACTGACAATATCCTTGGGCTTGTAAAAAATAAACGACTCGGGAAACCACTTTTTGAGATAAACCTCTGAAGGTAACAAGGCTTCCTGTATTCTTTTAGCATAAACAAGGCTGTCTGTTATCCTCTTGTTCTTAAACTCCAGCTCCGCGCTCTTGCTCTCCATCAGTTCCAGTGC
Source organism: Bacteroidales bacterium (assembly GCA_046329885.1). Classification (GTDB taxonomy): domain Bacteria; phylum Bacteroidota; class Bacteroidia; order Bacteroidales; family VadinHA17; genus LD21. Next base: position 47,998 of record JAXLTU010000005.1, on the reverse strand, counting down.
TTGCTCCTTCTCTCTCAACTTCTTCCTGGTGGCAACAAGAACCCTTAGTTGCGACTTGATTATTACCAATGTTAAACCGGCTATTGCCAGGCTGTAAAGAATTAACCTGAATGTCGGCTGATGAAGGAATGTGCCAGAGAGAAACGTATCCACGCTTCCACTAAATAGCAGCCCATGAAGAAAATTATAATTATATATCAGAATTGAAACAGGCATCCTGCATCAAAAGTAAACCATATATGAATTCACATAACAGTAATATCCTACTTTTTCAACTCAGACAGTAACCTCCTCGTTACCGTTCTGCCTGAGCAGGGAATATTTCCGTGATGGTGATTCAAGGGATCCGCCCAGGCTGAATTCATTCCACCGTGAATCGATTGCTGCAATGGTGCTTTCATCAGAGATGACAATATTTGGCCATCGCCTTGGAAAGCCGCCTTCACGAAATGCCTTCATTGTGGCATCTATTACAAGAATGCTCCCATCAGCTATCACATGATCCCTTATAGGGTCAGAGTTCCCAAACAGCTGCCACGCCACCATGTAACTGTCGCCAAGGCTGACATTGCTGTCTGCAAGTATTATTATTTTCACGGCATTCCCGAGCGATTCGTTCGTGGCTTCTTTTCCAAGTTTCCGAAGAACAGAAACTCCTGATCCTTTCTTTACATTCATGAAGACGATAGGCAACTGTTCATCAGGGAAAGAGCAGCCAGTTATATAACTCTCACTATCGAAAGAACTTAGGAAATTTATTGCCTTTGTCCTGTCAGTATCATGACCTTCAGAAGGAATTTGATTACCCTCGCCCGGCACTTTTTTCGTGGCATCTATTCCCATCTTGCCACCGAATGCAAAAGTATCTGATGAATGGTCAAGTACATCGAGAGGTCCGCGGGTAAAAACCAGATCACCTGGGAATACTGCATTTCTAATTACTTCGGCTATTACCCGTTTATAATCCCTGATATCAATGTCGCCGCTCACAACAACGAGATACTTTGTAAACATCATTTGACCCGCTCCCGTCAGCGAGCTTATTACCTTAAGTGCCTGGCCCGGGTACTTCTTGTTTATTTTAACTATCGCCAGATTGTGAGCCACTCCTGCTGATGGCATATGCAGATCGACTACCTCTGGCAGGAGGGCCAGCCTGATGAGCGGCAGGAATATTTTCTCTGTTGCCATGGCAAGAAATTCATCCTCCATCGGGGGGATCCCGACAATTGTAGCAGGATAAACAGCATCCCTGGCATGAGTAATGCATGTAACATGAAACCTCGGGTACCAGTCGGCAAGGGAATAGAACCCTGTATGATCGCCGAACGGGCCTTCCCATACTGGCTCCTCGAGAGGATCCACATAGCCTTCAATCACTATGTCGGCATCTTCCGGCACATGAATATCATTTGTAATGCATTTAACAAGATTAACTTTCCTACCCCTGAGAAAACCAGCAAGCATGTACTCATCAATATTTTCCGGGAGCGGAGCAGTGGCTGCATAAGTATATACCGGGTCTCCGCCGAGAGCCACTGAAACGGGCATTTTCCTGCCTGTTTCCTTCCATGCATTAAAATGACTGGCGCCTGTTTTGTGGAGCTGCCAGTGCATCCCGGTGGTATCGCGACCGAGTATCTGCATCCTGTACATTCCCGCATTTGGTGCACCGGTTACAGGATGTTTTGTATGGACTATTGGCAGTGTAATAAATGGACCTCCATCGTGAGGCCAGCATTTAAGAACAGGTAAAATTCCAAGGTCGGGCTCCTTAATTACAACCTGCTGGCACCTGCCCCGCGAACGTGTGCGGCGAGGCATGATAGCTGCCAGTTTTGCCAGGCGGGGTAAGGCTTTCATCTTCTCCATGAACGAACCGGCAGGCTTTTGAATGGAGAGGATAGCGGCCTCCAGTTCTTTCGAGGCATTCCCGAGAGAGTGATGACCGATGGCCAATGATACTCTTTCAGCCGATCCGAAAGCGTTTATCAGCAGGGGAAAGCTGGTCCCGTTATTTTCAAAAAGGAGGGCCGGGCCTCCATTTTTAAATACCCTGTCTGCAACTTCTGTTATTTCGAGAACCGGGTCAACGAAGGTTCTGACCCTCCTGAGTTCTCCCTTCGATTCGAGAATGTTTATAAACTTATTCAGTCCTTTCCGACTCATCAGTTAGAATTAATTACAGGAATAAAGATATTAAAGCTGGCAAATCGAAAGGATTAAAATACCTGATATTTGACAAGTGGCAGCATCATTTAGTGCAATCACGACTGCCATAAAACAATAATGGGAACTATTCTTGACGATTAGTTCCCATTCACCGTGTGCAACCGAAGCCGCTCGCGGCGTCAGGCTACTGTTATTCTGGCCGGCTGCGTTTCCTGATGCTATTGCTTCATTTCGGCAGCCCCTGGCATCCCGGCTTTGCTTTTTATGGCATAGCCTTCGTGCTGTCCTTTCTCCCGCCGATGGCGGGATTCCGGGACGAAGTGTCCTTCAGGCGTGTGCTGTCGTCCATGAAGGCCGACAACTTTACAGTTCGTTTCAGGACCGAAGTCCTGGCTCCCTGCAGCCCTGTGACCCAATCGCTTAAAGAACGTTTCCGGTCTTCACGATCTGCTGAACACCCGGGAGTAGTCTAGGACTATTGTCCCTCGGGTTCAGGCTCCGGCTCTCTGATGTGCAGACCCGGGGGTCTGACCGAACCGTTCCAGTTTCATTTAAGTAACCTTTCCGGTTCCACATCTTTCAAGCAGCCCTTTATCGCTTACCTGATAGATCAAATTTAACAACGGAAACGGCCCGATGCAAATTATTGAATCCGTTCTTGTACACGGGATATGAACATGGGTTATCAACAACTGTTAATAACTCCGGAGCCGCACATTTGCAGAGGCTTTTAGAAATCAATCGGGAGTCTTTGCCCCCATGGTGACAAAAAGAAAAGGGCCCGGAAGGACCCTTTTATATACATGAGTAATAAAATAAGATTACTTATTACTTTTTAAATCCGTAAACAGCCCTTTCGCCGAGCTCTTCCTCGATCCGAAGCAACTGGTTGTATTTGGCGATACGGTCGGTACGGCTGAGTGAACCGGTCTTTATCTGACCAGAATTTGTAGCAACAGCGATATCGGCAATTGTCGAGTCTTCAGTCTCACCTGAACGATGTGAGGTAACTGATGTGTAACCAGCCCTGTGAGCCATCTCGATAGCATTGAGCGTCTCGGTAAGTGAACCGATCTGGTTAACCTTGATAAGTATCGAGTTCGCGCAACCCATGTCGATACCTTTTTTCAGGTACTCAACATTCGTAACGAAAAGGTCGTCACCAACTATCTGGCACTTCTTGCCGATCCTGTCGGTAAGCATCTTCCAGCCTTCCCAGTCGTGTTCTGACATACCGTCTTCTACCGAGTCGATCGGATATTTGGTTGTAAGCTGCTCGAGGAAATCGACCTGTTCCTTGGAGGTCCTTCTTGATCCTTTCGGGCCTTCAAACTTGGAATAATCATAAATACCATCCTTGTAAAATTCCGAAGCTGCACAGTCGAGTGCTATTGTTACATCCTTACCGGGTTTGTAACCGGCGGCGTTGATTGCCTTGAGAATTGTCTCGAGGGCGTCTTCTGTTCCACCCAGATTAGGTGCGAAACCGCCTTCATCACCAACCGCGGTGCTGAGACCTCTTTCCTTAAGTACCTTCTTCAATGCATGAAACACTTCAGCTCCCATGCGGAGACCTTCTTTGAAAGATGGTGCTCCCACCGGTCTGATCATGAATTCCTGGAAAGCTATGGGTGCGTCTGAATGTGAACCACCGTTAATAATGTTCATCATTGGCACGGGCAGGGTAACGGCGTTGGTTCCGCCAATGTACCTGTAAAGTGGAAGACCATGGAGAGTAGCGGCAGCTTTAGCGCACGCGAGTGAAACTCCGAGTATCGCGTTAGCTCCAAGGTTACTCTTGGTTTTGGTACCATCCAGTTCAAGCATCTTCTTGTCAATTCCAGCCTGATCGCTTACATCCATCCCAAGTATTTCCTCTGCAATCACGTTATTCACGTTGTTAACAGCCTTAAGAACACCTTTACCAAGATAACGGCTCTTGTCACCGTCCCTGAGCTCGAGGGCTTCATTTTCTCCCGTGGATGCTCCCGAGGGAACAGCTGCTCTTCCAAAATAACCGCTGGCGGTAGAAACTTCAACTTCGATTGTCGGGTTGCCACGCGAATCAAGAATCTCACGTGCATGAACACTAACTATCTGACTCATAAATTTTTATTTAATTATTAAACATTCTTGCAATATACAAAAAAAAGGGATATGTCGCCTGACTTATCCCTTTTGTAGAAATATTTTGGTTGAACTATTCGCTTTTTTCAGCCTCGTTCACTGTTTCTTCAGCAGTGTTGTCGCTTTTAGCTTCTACTGCCTTTGTTTCAGCCTGGTCGGCTGTTTTCTTTTTAGCGGCTGGTTTGCGCCTTCTGGTTGCCTTGGCCTTGGTTGCTTCTCCTGCTGCCATGGTGGTGTTGAAATCGACTAGTTCGATTATACACATCTCGGCATTGTCACCCAGACGGTTCCCTGTTTTAAGTATCCTGGTGTAACCACCGGGTCTGTCGGCAACTTTCGGTGAAACTTCGCGGAACAGTTCAGCAACAGCTTCCTTATCCTGGAGGTAGCTGAACACGGTCCTTCTTGAATGTGTCGAATCGTCCTTCGATTTTGTAATAAGCGGTTCAACGAATGTGCGAAGTGCTCTTGCCTTGGCCGTTGTTGTTGTGATCCTCTTGTGCATGATCAGAGAGGTTGCCAGGTTCGCAATCATCGACTTCCTGTGTGCGCTTGTCCTGCCTAAATGATTTACTACTCTTTGGTGACGCATTTCTTTATATCCTTACAGTTTCTAATTAATCTTTCTCCAACTTATATTTACTAACGTCCATTCCGAACGACAGGCTCATTGACTCGAGCAGTTCGTCGAGTTCGGTGAGAGATTTCTTACCGAAGTTCCTGAATTTAAGAAGGTCATTCTTGTTAAATTTAACAAGATCGCCAAGTGTATCAACCTCTGCAGCTTTGAGGCAGTTGAGTGCCCTTACAGACAGGTCAAGGTCAACCAGCTTGGTCTTGAGAAGCTGACGCATGTGAAGTATCTCCTCATCGAATTCCTCGTTTGCTAGCTTGTCGTCCGAATCGAGAGTGATCTTTTCGTCGGAGAAGAGCATGAAATGATAGATAAGGATTTTAGCTGCTTCCTTGAGAGCTTCTTTCGGGTGAATAGAACCGTCTGATTCTATCTCGATTATAAGTTTCTCGTAGTCAGTTTTCTGTTCAACGCGGTAGTTTTCAACGGCGTATTTGACATTTCTGATCGGCGTGAAAATTGAATCAATGGCTATCAGACCAAATTCACCATCGACAGGTTCATTTTCCTCAGCGGGAACATAACCCCTGCCTTTGTTGATGGTCAATTCCATCTGAAGCTTAACATCGGGTTCCATCCTGCAGATCACGAGTTCGGGGTTGAGTACCTCGAAGTTGGTGAGAGCTGAATTAAGGTTCCCTGCCTTCAGAACATCATGACCGCTGATCTTAACAGCTATTTTTTCATTTTCCGCGTCCTCGACTGTTCTTTTGAAGCGGATCTGCTTAAGATTGAGAATGATCTGGGTAACATCTTCCATAACACCGGTTATGGTAGAGAACTCGTGATCAACTCCTTCGATCTTGACAGTGGTGATGGCAAAGCCTTCGAGCGACGAGAGAAGAATCCTTCTCAGGGCGTTTCCGACTGTAATACCATAACCTGGTTCAAGCGGACGGAATTCGAATTTACCGTACTTGTCATCCGCCTCAAGCATTATTACTTTATCGGGCTTCTGGAATGCTAAAATAGCCATAGGAATTATCTTATATTATTACTTAGAATACAATTCAACAATCAGTTGTTCCTTAATATCTTCAGGAATATCCGCTCTAGCGGGAACGGACATGTATTTCCCGGCCATCTGTGCATCATCCCATTCCAGCCATGGTAATTTAGCATTACGACGGGTGGTAAGGCACTCGGTTATAACCTCGAGTGATTTTGATTTCTCGCGAACACCTATAATATCACCAGGTTTGAGCATCGAAGATGGGATATTAACCACGTTACCATTAACGGTAATATGACGGTGCGAAACGAGCTGACGTGCAGATGCCCTGGAGGGTGCAATGCCAAGCCTGTAAACGGTGTTGTCGAGACGTGACTCGAGCATCTGGAGGAGAACCTCGCCGGTAACACCCTTGCTCCTTGAAGCTTTTTCAAAAGTGTTGCGGAACTGTCTCTCGAGAAGCCCGTAAATATATTTCGCCTTCATCTTCTCGCGGAGCTGAACACCATATTCCGAACTTTTCTTCCTCTTCTTGTTTGCCCCATGCTGTCCCGGAGGATAGTTTTTCCTTTCCAGGTACTTGTCAGGTCCGTAAATAGGATCTCCGAATTTCCTTGCTATTCTGGATTTTGGGCCAATATATCTTGCCATCGATTATATATTTAATTACTTATTCTGTTATTTCTTATTATACTCTCCTTCTGCCAGGTGCCCTGCAACCGTTATGAGGCATCGGGGTAACGTCAACTATCTCTGTTACTTCGATTCCGACGTTGTTAATAGATCGTATGGCTGATTCACGACCTGCACCAGGGCCTTTTACATAAACCTTAACCTTCCTGAGTCCAAGATCGAAAGCTACTTTACCACAGTCTTCAGCTGCCATCTGGGCTGCATAAGGGGTATTCTTCTTTGACCCCTTGAATCCCATCTTCCCTGCTGATGCCCATGATATAACCTGCCCCGAGTTATTTGTTATCGTGACAATTATATTATTAAATGAAGAATGAATATGAGCCTGACCCGTGGGTTCTACCTTGACAATTTTCTTCTTTAATGCTCCAGTCTTCTTTGCCATATCTTAATTATTTAGTAGCTTTTTTCTTGTTTGCGACAGTCTTCTTTCTTCCTTTACGGGTACGGGCATTGTTCTTGGTACTCTGACCCCTTACAGGAAGGCCGATCCTGTGACGGATACCCCTGTAACATCCGATATCCATCAGACGCTTGATATTCAGCTGCATTTCAGAGCGAAGTTCACCTTCAAGTTTGTACTTCTCGCTCAGAATACGTCTGATCGCATTTATCTGCTCATCAGTCCATTCCTCGACCTTGGCATTACGGTCAACGCCAGCTTCATCAAGTACCCGCTGGGCTGTGCTCCTGCCAACTCCATAAATATAAGTCAGGCCTACTTCGCCCCTCTTATGCCTTGGTAAATCTACACCAACAATACGTGCCATATAGTTTTTTTAATAGTGTGCGAAATTAGTTAAATTATCCCTGTCTCTGTTTGAACTTGGGATTTTTCTTGTTAATAACGTAAATGCGTCCTTTCCTCCTGACGATCTTGCAGTCGGCACTACGTTTCTTTACAGATGCTCTTACTTTCATTGCCTTAAAATTTCTTATTTATACCTGAATGTTATTCTCCCTTTTGTCAGGTCGTATGGTGACATTTCCACCTTTACCTTGTCGCCCGGCAGGATCTTGATATAGTGCATCCTCATTTTTCCCGAGATATGCGCCGTGATCACGTGACCGTTCTCAAGTTCTACCCTGAACATCGCGTTTGACAGGGCTTCGATGATGGTTCCATCCTGCTCGATTGATGGTTGTTTAGCCATACATTTACCTTTTATTTAATACTTCTTCAATATATTTAAATGTCGTCAAAACATCCGCTTTATCCTTGTCGACAGCAACAGCGTATTCAAAATGCGCTGATGGTTTCCCGTCGGCAGTCTTGATGGTCCACCCGTCTCTCATCTGGATCGTCTCCTTCGCTCCCATGTTAATCATGGGTTCTATACAGATAACAAGACCTTTCTGCATCTTTGTTCCCGTACCCCTTTTACCGTAATTCGGTACCTCGGGTGCTTCATGAAGCTTCGATCCAAGCCCGTGTCCGACCAGTTCCCTAACAACTGAGTACCCGCCGCTCTCGGCTTTCGCCTGAACCGCGCAGGATATATCCCCGACCCTGTTGCCGGCAATCGCCTCCTTAACGCCTTCCTCGAGTGATGCCCTGGTGAACTGAAGAAGTCTCCTGACATCATCAGCTACCTCGCCAACCTCGAATGTGAAAGCGCTGTCACCGTAAAATCCCTGCATCACCACACCACAGTCGATCGACACTATATCGCCGTCCTTTAGGGTGCAGGATGAAGGTATCCCGTGAACTACCTCGTCGTTTACTGATGTACAGAGGGTACCGGGAAACCCGTTATAACCTTTGAACGCCGGTACAGCACCGTTGTCGCGGATAAATTCCTCTGCCAGTCTGTCAAGCTCCGAGGTGGAGATGCCCGGTTTGATTGCTGAGGCAAGATAACCAAGTGTCTTTGAAACGAGCTGGTTACTCTGTCTTAGCAATTCTACCTCTTCACTGGTCTTTATATACAACATCAAAGAACGTTATGCGTATTAGTACGCCGAAACAGCACCGGTTCTGCCCTTCACGCGGCCCGATTTCATGAGGCCATCGTAATGACGCATCAGAAGGTGACTCTCGATCTGCTGGAGTGTATCCAGAACCACACCCACGAGGATGAGGAGAGAGGTACCGCCATAGAACTGCGCGAACTGCTGTGATATACCCGCTTTTACTGCAAGTGATGGCAGGATAGCGATTATCGCGAGGAAAATTGACCCGGGAAGCGTGATCCTTGTCATTATACTGTCGAGGAACTCAACTGTCTTCCTGCCAGGTTTAATCCCCGGGATGAACCCACCGTTCTTTTTCATGTCTTCAGCCATCTGTACCGGGTTAATTGTAATAGCGGTATAGAAGAACGTGAACATGACAATAAGCAAGGCGGTAACCAGGTTATACCAGAAACCATACATGTTCGAGAAGGCGATGACGAAACCCGACGAGTTGTTGTTTGAAAAACCAGCGAAAATGATCGGGAGCATCATGATTGCCTGGGCGAATATAATTGGCATAACACCGGCAGCATTCACTTTAAGAGGTATGTACTGGCGAACACCGCCGTACTGTTTGTTTCCAACTATCCTTCTCGCGTACTGAACCGGGACCCTGCGTGTTCCCTGAACAAGCAGTATTGATCCGAGTATCACGACGAAAAGAAGTACTATTTCTACAACGAGAGCTATCGCGCCACCAGCACCGTTCATCCTGGCACCAACCTCGAATATGAAGTTCGACGGGAGCCTGGCGATAATACCTATCATGATGATGAGCGAAATACCGTTTCCTATTCCCTTGTCAGTTATCTTCTCGCCGAGCCACATCACGAAGATCGTGCCAGCTGTCAGTATGATCACCGACGACACCGTGAAGAAGGTACCCTTCAGCACGAATGCAGTTTCCGGAAGCTGGTTATGAAGGTTATAAAGGTATGTAGGAGCCTGGAGGATGAGAATTACCACGGTAAGCCATCTCGTGTACTGATTCATTTTGCGGCGACCGCTTTCACCTTCCTTCTGCAATTTCTGGAAGTAAGGGAAGACGATACCAAGAAGCTGGACAACGATAGATGCCGAGATGTACGGCATGATACCAAGGGCAAATATTGAAGCCTGCGAGAAAGCACCACCCGAGAACATGTCGAGCAGCCCCATGATACCTGTTGATGTCTGATTCTTGAGTGCTGTTAGCTGAGAAGGATCTATACCTGGAAGGGTAACGTATTTACCAAACCTGTAAAGCAGTATAATAAGAAATGTATAGATCAGTCTCTGGCGAAGATCTTCAATCTTGAAGATATTTTTTATTGTCTGAATCAGTCTCATGAACTTAAATTTTTACAACAGTTCCCTGTTTTGCTTCAATTGCTTCAACTGCCTTTTTACTGAAAGCGTGGGCATGTACTTCAAGTTTCTTTACAAGCTCACCATTGCCGAGTATCTTCACCTGGGCATTTTTTGAAACCAGTCCGGCGGTGATGAGAGTCTGGAAATCGATCTTGTCGACGCCGAGTCTTTCAGACAGATCCTGAAGTGTACTTATGTTGATAGCCTTGTACTCGACCCTGTTAATATTTTTAAAACCGTACTTGGGGAGTCTCCTCTGGAGTGGCATCTGACCACCCTCGAAGCCTATCTTCTTCTTGTATCCTGATCTCTGCTTGGCTCCTTTATGACCCCTGGTTGAAGTGCCACCCTTACCGGACCCCTGACCGCGGCCCAGGCGCTTACTTCTTTTTACCGATCCTTTAGCAGGTTTTAAGTTACTGAGATCCATAACTATTTAGTATAATATTGTTAACAATTAAATTTCTTCAACTTTTACAAGGTGTCTCACCTTTTCAACCATACCAAGAATCTGTGGTGTGGCTTCGTGTTCAACGGTATGGTGCATCTTATGGATTCCAAGAGCTTCCAGGGTCCTTTTCTGTCTTTCCGGTCTCCCGTTCTTACTTTTTACCTGAGTGATTCGTATTTTAGCCATTTTGATGTTCTTTACTAACCGTTAAATACTTTTTCCATCTTAATACTTCTCTGCTCTGCAACTGAATATGCATCGCGGAGTTCAAGAAGAGCGGCGAAAGTTGCTTTCACGAGGTTGTGGGGGTTGGACGAGCCTTTTGATTTTGCAAGCACGTTTTTAACACCAACACTCTCGAGAACAGCGCGCATGGCACCACCTGCTTTCACGCCAGTACCATCAGAAGCTGGCTTGATGAACACGCTCGCGCCACCGAATTTGGCCACCTGTTCGTGAGGAACAGTACCATTGATAACCGGCACCTTGATAAGGTTTTTCTTGGCGTCTTCAATGCCCTTAGCAATTGCTGTTGTTACCTCGCTTGCTTTTCCAAGCCCGTGCCCGACTATACCGTCTTCATTGCCAACAACGACTATTGCCGAGAAGCTGAATGTACGACCACCCTTTGTTACTTTGGTTACTCTCTGGATGCTTACAAGCCTGTCCTTGAGTTCAAGGTCGCTGGTTTTTACTTTTCTTATACCGTTTCCCATGATTCTTTAGAATTTTAATCCACCCTCGCGGGCACCGTCAGCTAATGATTTAACTCTTCCATGATACTTGTAACCACCCCTGTCGAAGGTAACGTTCTCGATACCTTTTTCCTTGCATTTTGAGGCAAGGAGCTTGCCAACTAGAGCAGCCTGTTCTACTTTCTTTATGCCGGTCTTCGATGCTATCTCCTTTTCTTTTGAGGAAGCTGATAACACGGTCACGCCATTGAGGTCGTCAATAACCTGGGCATAGATCTGTTTGTTGCTGCGGAAAACCGACACCCTTGGTTTCTCGGTCGTCCCGCTTATTCTCTTGCGAATCCTGAACCTGATCCGCTTACGTCTTTCCAACTTAGCTAAGGCCATTTTTATTTTTTATTTCCTGATTATACACTTGCCGATTTACCAGCTTTTCTCCTGAGCTGTTCACCAACGAACTTGATACCTTTACCCTTGTATGGTTCGGGCGGACGGAGCGACCTTATCTTGGCTGCAACATGCCCGATCAGCTGTTTGTCAATACTGGTAAGGGTTATTACCGGGTTGCTTCTTCTTTCTGTCTTGGTTTCTACCTTGACTTCGTTCGGGAGCATCATGATGATGTCGTGAGAATAACCCAGGCTAAGCTCGAGGTTCTGACCCTTTGCTTCAGCGCGATAACCCACGCCAACCAGTTCGAGTTCCTTCTTGTAACCTGACGATACACCAACAACCATGTTGGCAATTAATGCACGGTAGAGCCCATGAAGGGACTTATGCGATTTCGAGTCGGTGGGTCTCGAAATAACGATGGTATCATCAACCACTTCCACCTTCAGGTCTTTATCAACCACCTGGGTCAGCTGACCGAGGGGGCCTTTCACACTAACCTCGTTGATATCACTTACTGAAATAGTGACACCTTTAGGCAGGTTTACAGGTAATTTTCCTATACGTGACATTAAAATTCCTCCTTTTTAATATACATAACACAATACTTCACCGCCAATGTTTTCCTTCTTTGCCTCCTTGTCGGTCATGAGGCCCCTTGATGTCGATATTATCGCGACACCGAGCCCGTTAAGTACTCTTGGCATCTCATCAACTCCAATATATTTCCTGAGGCCCGGGCGGCTAATTCTCTCGATTGCCTTGATGGCGGGTTTCTTGCTCTTGGCGTTGTACTTGAGCGCTATCTTAAGGATCTTGCGTGTACCTTCACCGTCAACAACCTTGTAACCGAGGATGTAACCTTTCTCGAAAAGTATCCTGGCGATCTCTTTCTTTACATTGGATGCTGGTGCTTCAACAACCTTATGACCGGCCATCATGGCGTTTCTTAATCTGGTCAGTAAATCTGCAATCGGATCAGTCATCTCTTATATTTAAATATGTTTTATACTCTCAATTATATTACCAGCTGGCTTTCTTCACACCGGGGATAAGACCCTTTGATGCCATTTCCCTGAAAGTGATCCTGCTTATTCCGAACTGTCTCATGTATCCTCTCGGGCGACCGGTCAGTTTGCAGCGGTTGCGGAGACGGTTAGGGTTTGAATTCCTTGGAATACGGCTCAACCCGACATAGTCACCATCGGCTTTAAGCTGTGCCCTTTTGGCAGCGAATTTCTGTGCCATCCTGGCACGCTTCACCTCGCGGGCTTTCATCGATTCCTTCGCCATACTATCTAGTTTTTATTGGTTTTAAACGGTAAGCCAAAATGTTTAAGAAGCGCTAATGCTTCCTCATCACTCTTCGCTGATGTAACGAAGGTAATCTGAAGACCCATGATCTTCATGATCTTGTCGAGGTCTATCTCCGGGAAGATGATCTGCTCGGTAATACCCAGCGTGTAGTTACCACGGCCATCAAGCTTGGAGTTAATACCCTTGAAGTCGCGGATACGCGGGAGAGCAACCGAGATCAGTCTCTCGAGGAACTCGTACATCCTCTCGCTGCGAAGGGTTACCATGATGCCGATCGGCATGTGCCTCCTGAGTTTGAAGTTTGAAATATCCTTCGTTGAATAGGTCGCTACCGCCTTCTGACCAGCTATGTCTGTAAGCTCCTTGAGACCCATCTCCAGAATTTTCTTGTCGGCAATTGCCTGACCTACCCCTTGGTTAATTACTATTTTCTTCAACCGGGGGACCTGCATAATAGTGGAGTAATTAAACTCCTTCATTAAGGCAGGGACGACTTCGTCTTTGTACTTTGTTTCTAACGCAGGGGTATACATTACTTGATCTCCTCTCCTGATTTTTTTGAATAACGAACTAATTTTCCCTTGTCATTTAATTTCCTTCCAACGCGCGTTGGTTTACCCGATGTTGGGTCAACAAGCATGAGGTTGGAGATATGGACAGGGGCTTCCTTCTTTAGAATGCCACCCTGGGGAGCTTTCGCGTTAGGCTTGGTATGTTTGGATACCATGTTGATACCTTCCACGAGGGCCCTGTTCTTGTCCCTGTCAACCTCGAGCACGCGGCCTTTCTGGCCCTTGGATTCACCGGCAATTACAGTTACGGTGTCACCTTTCTTTATATGTAATTTCTTTTGCATTGCTTTATTATTAGATGTTAAAGCACTTCGGGCGCGAGTGAAACAATCTTCATATACTTGTCGCGGAGTTCCCTGGCAACGGGGCCGAATATACGGGTACCGCGAACCTCATCAAGGTTATTAAGCAGTACGACAGCGTTATCGTCAAACCTTATATAGGAACCATCTGCGCGACGGATCTCTTTTTTGGTCCTTACTATAACGGCCTTGCTTACCATACCTTTCTTGGCTTCTCCTGATGGCAGAGCGCTTTTTACACTCACCACTATCTTGTCGCCGACGGTAGCATATCTCTTCTTGCTACCACCCAGTACCCTGATGCAAAGCACCTCTTTGGCACCGGTGTTGTCAGCTACTGTCAATCTGCTTTCCTGCTGTATCATGATTACTTAGCTCTTTCGATTATTTCAACTAACCTCCACGCCTTGCTCTTGCTTAACGGCCTGGTTTCCATTATGCGCACTGTGTCGCCGATCTGGCATGTGTTCTCTTCATCGTGTGCCATCAGCTTCTTTGTCTTGTTGATGAATTTCCCGTATATCGGGTGCTTCACCTTCCTCTTGACTGCCACAACAATGGACTTGTCCATCTTATTGCTGACAACAATGCCTATACGTTCTTTTCTGAAATTTCTTTCTTCCATTGCTGTTATTTTTTATTGTTCAACTCCCTGCCGCGCAGTTCGGTCATCAGCCTTGATATTGTTAACCTGGCCTGCTTGATCTTCTGCGGGTTGTCAAGAGGTGTGATAGCATGGTTCAGCTTCAGGCGAACGAGCATGCTCTTCTCCGAATCGATGCGCTCGATAAGGTCGGGTGTACTTAACTCCCTTATTTCTGACATTTTCATCTTTACTCTTGTTTTATTCCTGAACGTAATCGCGTCTTACAACAAACTTGGTTGTTATCGGGAGCTTCTGTGCCCCAAGCCTCAATGCTTCCTGTGCAACATCAAAAGGAACACCTTCAGCCTCGAGTATTATCCTGCCCGGTGTGATGGGAACAACAAATCCCTCTGGAGATCCTTTTCCCTTACCCATACGAACCTCGGCGGGTTTCTTTGTTATAGGCTTGTCGGGGAAAACGCGGATCCACAGCTGACCTTCACGTTTCATATGACGTGTGACAGCCTGACGTGCTGCCTCAATCTGCCTGCCTGTAATCCAGGATGACTCGAGTGCCTTGATGCCGAATGAACCGAAAGCGAGCTGGTTGCCCCTCTGCGCGTTTCCTTTCATCCTGCCTTTCTGAGCCCTCCTGAACTTGGTCTTTTTCGGTTGTAACATCGCTCAAATATGTTATAATTTTATACTAATCAGAGTATTACTTCTTTGCTTTTCTTTTCATTCCCTTGTTCTTCGCGTTCCTTGCCGCGATGTTCGGGCTCAGGTCTCTCTTGCCATAGATCTCGCCATTGCAGATCCATACCTTGATACCTATAAGACCAACCTTCGTGTGAGCCTCGGCAAGAGCGTAGTCAATATCGGCGCGGTAGGTGTGCAATGGAATACGACCATCCTTGTAAGTCTCGTTCCTTGCCATCTCGGCACCACCCAAACGACCTGATATCGCGATCTTGATACCTTCAGCTCCCATTCTCATTGTTGAAGCGATAGCCATCTTGATGGCACGCCTGTAAGATATCTTGCCTTCAATCTGACGGGCTACATTGTTACCAACGATGCTGGCATCCAGTTCGGGACGCTTGACCTCGAAGATATTGATCTGAACCTCTTTCTTGGTTATCTTCTTGAGTTCCTCTTTAAGCTTGTCAACTTCCTGGCCACCTTTACCAATAATGATACCCGGACGAGCAGTGTTAACGGTAACAGTAATAAGCTTGAGGGTCCTCTCTATGACAATCTTCGAGATACTTGCCTTGGCAAGCCTTGCATTAAGGTATTCCCTTATCTTGGTGTCTTCAACCAGTTTACCGGAAAAATCTTTTCCACCGTACCAGTTGGAATCCCATCCCTTGATAATTCCTAACCTGTTGCTTATAGGATTAACTTTTTGTCCCATCTATTTTATTTTGAACTGTTTTCAACTTCGTTACTTACACTGTCGATAATCAGGGTAACATGGTTAGACCTCTTCCTGATCCTGTATGCTCTTCCCTGGGGAGCTGTCTGTAGTCTCTTGAGAGCCCTGCCACCATCGACCATAACCTCTTTAACGAAGAGATTACTGTCTTCAACGCGGGCACCCTCGTTCTTTGCCTGCCAGTTTGCAATCGCTGAAAGGAGAAGCTTTTCAACCTTGCGCGAAGCTTCCTGAGGACTGAATTTCAGAACATCAAGAGCCTTCTTGACTTCCATTCCCTGGATAAGTCCCGTAACAAGTCTCATCTTCCTTGGTGAGGTAGGACAATTCTTAAGAACCGCCTGGTATCTTGTCTTGGCTGCTTCCTTTCTTTTATCTGCCGTATTTCTCTTTCTTGCACCCATTTCTGCTAATTTTTCAAGGTTTCAAAGATTATTTATTACCAGCGTGGCCCCTGAAAGTACGGGTAGGTGCAAACTCGCCAAGTTTATGACCCACCATATTTTCGGTTACATATACCGGGATAAACTTGTTCCCGTTATGTACTGCTATCGTATGACCGACAAAGTCGGGTGATATTACTGATCTTCTTGACCAGGTTTTCAGAACTGACTTTTTGCCACTATCATTCATCTCGAGTACACGTTTCTCAAGTTTAAAATCGATGAATGGGCCTTTTTTAATAGATCTGCTCATATTATATCAGTTATTTCTTCCTTCTTTCAACAATAAATTTCGAAGAATACTTCTTCTTGTCCCTGGTCTTGTAGCCTTTTGCAGGAACACCTTTGCGTGATCTTGGGTGACCTCCGGAAGCGCGGCCTTCGCCACCACCCATTGGATGATCAACCGGGTTCATTGCAACACCCCTGACTCTCGGTCTGCGACCCTGCCAGCGGCTGCGACCAGCTTTACCTGATTGCTCGAGGTTGTGGTCAGCATTAGAAACAGAACCCACCGTGGCACGGCAAACACTCAATATAAGCCTTGTTTCACCAGAAGGCAGCTTGATTGTAGAGTATTTACCGTCGCGGGCTATCAGCTGAGCATAAGAACCGGCACTGCGCGCGATAGCGGCACCTTTGCCAGGCTTCAGCTCGATGTTATGGATAACTGTACCCATCGGAAGATCGCCAAGAAACAAAGTATTGCCAGTCTCGGGAGCAGCATCCTTGCCTGAAACAATAGTCTGGCCTACCTGCAACCCGTTAGGGGCAACAATATACCTTTTCTCTCCATCGGTATAGACAACGAGAGCGATCCTGGCCGAACGGTTTGGATCATACTCTATTGACTTAACTGTAGCGGGCATACCATCTTTTTCACGAAGGAAATCGATTACCCTGTACATCTTTTTGTGACCGCCACCGATGTACCTCATAGTCCGTTTGCCGTTATCGTTCCTTCCACCGGTTTTGCGAAGCGGTCGGAGTAAGGATTTCTCCGGCGTAGTGCTCGTGATACTTTCAAAAGCACTAATGATCTTGTGTCTCTGGCCTGGTGTAACAGGCTTGATCTTCCGTAATGCCATATTTAAATACTACTATAGAAATCAATTGTATTACCAGCCGCGAGTGTAACGACAGCTTTCTTTGTCGAAGGGCTCTTCCCAACCATGGCACCAGACTTGGTGTAGCGGGTCTTAACCTTGCCACCATATCTCATGGTGTTCACCGACTCGACAGTAACGCCATACATTTCCTCGACAGCCTTCTTAATCTGTATCTTGTTCGCGCTCTTAGCAACAACGAAGCCGTAGCGATTGAATTTATCGCCCTGGCCAGTCATTTTCTCCGTAACAATCGGTTTAAGTAAGATATTCATCTCTTAAAATTTTCTAGTTTTCAATTGTTGCCTGCAAAACGTCAACCGCGCTCTCCGCAAGTATCAGAGTTGAAGCCTTCATTATCTTGTAAGTGCTTAATTCAGTGGCAGTTACAACTTCAAACCCTTTCAAATTACGAGAGGACAAATATACATTATTATTTGGTTCCGCTAAAACAAAAAGCGATTTTTTGTCAGAAATATTGAGGTTGCCGCCTATTTTAACGATATCCTTTGTCTTCGGGGTATCAAGTTTGATATCCTCGAGAACGATAATATTATTTGAAGATGCCTTGTATGAAAGGGCTGATTTTCTTGCCAGCTGCTTGACCTTTTTGTTAAGCTTGAAACCGTACAGCCTTGGCTGCGGTCCGAACATCCTGCCACCTCCCCTGAAAAGCGGGTTCTTGATACTACCCACGCGGGCCGTACCCGTACCCTTCTGCCTCTTCAGTTTCCTGGTGCTTCCTGATATTTCACCGCGATCTTTGGCCTTGGCTGTTCCCTGCCTGTTATTGGCGAGGTACTGCTTGGTGTCGAGCCATATAGCGTGATCGTTAGGTTCTATACCGAAGATGGAATCGTTAAGAGTGACAACTCTTCCGGTTTCCTTTCCCTGAGCATTTAGTACTTTTAGTTCCATTACTTTGTTATTATTACGTAACCACCTGTCGGACCGGGAACTGATCCTTTTACTATTAATATATTCTCCTCTGCCATCAGCCTTACAACCCTGAGGTCGCTCGACATGACCTTCTTGCCACCCATGCGGCCTGCCATTCTCATGCCAGGGAGTACTCTCGACGGGAATGATGAAGCGCCAAGTGAACCAGGTGCTCTTCCCCTGTTATGCTGTCCGTGGGTCTGTCCTCCTACACCACCGAAACCATGACGTTTCACGACACCCTGGAAGCCTTTTCCTTTTGACCAGCCTCTCACGTCGACCCAGTTGTCAGGTCTGAAAAGCTCTGCCGTTAGTACTTCACCTTCCTTCACCTGTCCTTCTTCAAAACCGGTGAATTCTACTACTTTCCTCTTGGGAGTGGTGTTGACTTTCTTGTAATGTCCCTGTTCTGCCTTCGTGGTGTGCTTCTCTTTCTTCTCGTCGAAAGCAAGCTGCACTGCAAAGTAACCGTCCTTTTCCACTGTCTTTATCTGTGTAACAACACATGGTCCGGCCTGCAGAACTGTGCATGGAATGTTCTTCCCATTCTCATCGAAAATGGAAGTCATCCCGACTTTTTTACCAATTAATCCCTGCATCTCTTAAATATTTACCGGTTTCACACTTTAATTTCAACTTCAACGCCGCTAGGAAGTTCAAGCTTCATCAGTGCATCGATGGTTTTTGGTGTTGAACTGTATATGTCAAGCAGACGTTTGTAAGATGAGAGCTGGAACTGCTCCCTCGATTTCTTGTTCACGAATGTTGAACGAAGAACAGTGTAAATCTTCTTGTGAGTGGGAAGGGGAATCGGTCCGCTAACTACTGCACCTGTCGATTTAACTGTCTTTACGATCTTCTCGGCAGATTTATCTACCAGATTATGATCATAAGATTTCAGTTTGATACGAATTTTCTGACTCATCTTATTATAGAATTTTTCCTTTTGTTACTTCAATTATCTTCTTGGCTATCTCCGTCGGCACTTCCTCGTAATGAGAAAATTCCATCGTGGAAGTCGCCCTTCCTGATGTAAGTGTCCTGAGCACGGTTACATAACCGAATTTCTCCGCGAGGGGAACCTTCGCCTTTATGACCCTGACTCCCGCTTTCGATTCCATTCCTTCAACCTTGCCCCTGCGCTTGTTGAAGTCGCCGATAACATCACCTACGTATTCCTCCGGTGTGACGACTTCAGCAGCCATGATAGGCTCGAGCAACACCGGGCTGCATTTTGAAGCAGCATGCCTGAATGCCTGCTTGGCGGCTATCTCGAACGACAATGAATCGGAATCGACCGGGTGATATGAACCATCCTTGAGAACAACCTTCAGACTGTCGAGCTGGAAACCTGCAAGCGGGCCGTTAAGCATCGCCTCCCTGAATCCTTTCTCAACAGATGGAATATATTCTTTCGGGACGTTCCCACCCCTTATCTCGTTCACGAATTGCAGTCCTCTTACTCCCTCGTCAGCCGGCATGAGTTCAACCGAAATATCAGCGAATTTGCCCCTGCCACCTGTCTGTTTCTTGAATACTTCCCTGTGCTCGTAAGCGACCGTGATTGCCTCCTTGTATGCTACCTGTGGTTTACCCTGGTTGCATTCAACATTGAATTCGCGCCTTAACCTGTCAACAAGAATCTCGAGGTGCAACTCGCCCATACCGTTAATAACAGTCTGGCCGCTGTCCGGATCAACCTTCACCTGGAAAGTAGGATCCTCCTCGGCAAGTTTATATAAAGCGTTCGACAGCTTATCGATGTCTGCCTGTGTTTTAGGCTCGATAGCAACACCGATAACGGGTTCGGGGAAATCCATCGATTCGAGAGCAACAGGTTTATGAATCGCGCAAAGTGTATCGCCGGTCTTGAGATCTTTGAATCCAACGCCTGCACAAATATCACCTGCAGCAACACTCTCGGCCGGGATCTGCTTGTTAGCATGCATCCTGAAGAGCCTGTTGACCCTGTCGCGTTTCCCGTTACGAATGTTGAGGACCGTATCGCCAGCCTTCAGCGTTCCTGAATACACTCTTATAAAGACCAGCCTGCCAACATAAGGATCAGTGGCGATCTTGAACGCGAGTGCTGAAAGCGGGGCTTCGTCATCCGGTTCACGGGTTACTTCCTCTTCTGTCTTCGGATCAATGCCTTTAACGGCACCTTTATCGACTGGAGAAGGAAGGTAGGCAACTGCTGTATCGAGTAGTTGCTGTACGCCTTTATTCTTGAATGCGGAACCGCAAATAACAGGAACGGCCAGTCCCTGCACCGCGGCTTTTCTCATCGCCACGCGAAGCTCGTCGTGCGTGATCGACTCGTGATCTTCAATATATCTCTCGAGTAATGAATCGTCTACTTCAGCAAGTGATTCAACGAGTTTACCTCTCCATTCCTCTGCCTCTTCCATCAGTTCCGACGGAACGTCTGACATGACATATTTAGAACCCTGGGCTTCATCATTTTCCCAGACTATTGCCTTCATATCAATAAGGTCAATCACGCCTGAGAAATTTTCTTCCGCACCAATGGGTATCTGTACCGGAACCGGTTTGGCACCGAGTTTTTCAGTTATTTGCTGTACCACCCCGAAGAAGTCAGCTCCTGCCCTGTCCATTTTGTTAACGAAGGCTATTCTCGGTACATTGTACTTGTTGGCCTGCCTCCAGACAGTTTCCGACTGTGGTTCAACGCCACCCACGGCGCAGAAAACAGCAACGGCCCCGTCAAGAACCCTCAGAGATCTTTCAACCTCCACGGTAAAGTCAACGTGGCCAGGGGTGTCAATAATATTGATCTTGTACTCCTCGTCGTTATATTTCCAGTAAGTGGTAGTGGCGGCGGAGGTAATTGTGATACCTCTCTCCTGTTCCTGGATCATCCAGTCCATCTGGGCATTTCCATCGTGTACCTCGCCCATGCGATGAGTACGGCCGGTATAGAATAGGATACGTTCCGTGGTGGTCGTTTTCCCGGCGTCTATATGGGCCATGATGCCGATGTTTCTGGTATATTTCAGGTTTTTGTCCATTCTCTTTACCGGATCTTCGAGCTATTAGAACCTGAAATGAGCGAAAGCTTTGTTAGCTTCAGCCATACGGTGAGTATCTTCTTTCTTCTTGTAAGCAGCACCTTCCTGGTTGTAAGCGGCCATAACCTCGGCGGCAAGTCTTTCAGCCATCGAGTGACCAGGGCGTTTACGGGCAAAAAGGATAAGGTTCTTCATGCTGATGCTAACCTTGCGGTCAGGTCTGATTTCCATCGGGACCTGGAAGGTAGCGCCACCGACCCTGCGGCTTTTCACCTCGACCTGCGGGGTGATGTTCTCGAGAGCCTGTTTCCAGATATCGAGAGGGGTTTTACCTTCAACCTTGAGTTTATCACCAACTATTTCGAGAGAATCATAAAAAATCCTGTATGCAGTAGTTTTCTTGCCGCTGTACATGAGATTATTTACAAAACGCGTTACATACGGGTCCCTGAATTTGGGATCCGGTAACAGTATCCTCTTCTTTGGTTTTGATTTTCTCATTATCTTATCTCTTTAACTGTTACTTCTTAGGTCTTTTTGTACCATACTTTGATCTCCTCTGTGTACGTCCGTCAACGCCGGATGTATCAAGAGCACCGCGAACAAGGTGGTAACGAACACCCGGGAGGTCTTTAACCCTGCCACCTCTCAAAAGAACGATAGAGTGTTCCTGGAGGTTATGTCCTTCACCTGGTATGTAAGCGTTTACCTCTTTCTGGTTTGTAAGCCTTACCCTGGCTACTTTACGCATAGCCGAGTTCGGTTTCTTTGGCGTAGTGGTGTATACACGCACACAAACTCCCCTTCTCTGAGGGCATGAGTCCAAAGCCGGCGCCTTACTTTTATACTCCAGCTTTTTCCTGCCTTTTCTTACTAACTGCTGAATTGTCGTCATAAATCCTTTTTATTAAGCATTAATTTTACCCGAAAAAATGGTTTGCAAAGGTATTGATTTTATTTATTAATAAACAAATAATTGCAATTATTTTTTAATAACACCGTACACCCCCTGACAGAATTACCCTGGTGCCAAAATGACGGGCACTTCATTCAGGTTCGGAATATATATCTCTTACGTAATTGTAAGTTGTTAACAGGTTCCTTCCCGATGCCTCCCGATGAAATTCTTTTGTAAACTTACATTTGAAGGAAAAACCGGTACTCCTGCCGTTCAAAAAACTGGTGCAAAGAAAAGAAAAAAATTGGAATTATGATCTCTTTCCTAGCCTGTTTTTAAAAAATTATTAATTTTGTCCGCTCAAAACCCGGTATATAATAAATATGTATAACAAAATAATATCCTAATTCACGATGAAAACATACCAGACCGACCAGATTAAATCCATCTCCCTCCTGGGCAACTCGGGATCAGGTAAAACTACCCTTGCCGAGGCGATGATGTTTAATGGCGGGGTGATTGAAAGAAGAGGTACAGTTGAAGGCAAAAACACTGTATCGGATTACCGCCCGATCGAGCACGAAAACGGAAACTCGATTTTTTCAACTGTACTTTATACAGAATGCCTTAACAAGAAAATAAACATACTTGATACCCCTGGTCTTGATGATTTCAGCGGTGGAGTAATATCCTCCCTTTTCGCTACCGACAGCGTCGTGATGACTATCAACGTACAGAACGGTGTTGAAGTTGGAACGGAAATCCATTTCAGACACGCCGAGAAAGCTAATAAACCTGTCATCCTTGTCGTTAACGGTCTTGATCACGAGAAATCTCATTTCGAAAAAGCCATCGAGATGATGCGTGAAAGACTGAGCTCAAACCTTGTCCTGGTACAATACCCGGTAAACGAGGGAGTCGGTTTCAATTCGATAATTGATGTTCTCAGGATGAAACTTCTTCGCTATGGCAAAGATGGTGGAAAACCTGAGGTACTTGATATCCCTGCCGACCAGGCAGACAAGGCTGCTGAACTGCATGCAGCTCTCGTCGAGAAAGCCGCAGAGAGCGATGAATCGCTCATGGAGCAGTTCTTCGCCAACGACTCGCTTTCCGAACCAGAGATACGCAAGGGTATCTCCAAAGGAATCATCACAAGGGGAATGTTTCCCGTGTTCTGCACTTCCGCGAAAAACAATATCGGGGTCGATGCTCTCATGGAATTTATTGTTTCCGAAGCTCCCTCTATCGCCGATATGCCTGCCCCTTCAAACAGCAAGGGTGTCGAGGTAAAACCAAATCCAGCAGGACCGGCTTGCGCATACGTGTTTAAATCATCAATTGAAGAACATATAGGTGAAATTAACTACTTCAGGGTATACTCTGGTAAAATCACAGAGAACCTCGATGTAATCAACACCAGCAACGGTACCAAGGAAAGACTTTCACAGATTTTCGTGTGTGCAGGTAAAAACAGGGTGAAGGTACCAGAACTGCAGACCGGCGATATAGGTGCTTTCGTTAAACTGAAGAACACCAAGATGAACCACACGCTCAACGCTGGTGGTAACGACTGGACTCTCAAGGGAGTTGAATTCCCGGAACCGAAATTCAGAACGGCAATAAAGGCACAAAGCGAGAGCGATGACGAGAAATTAGGTGAAGCTCTGAACAGGATCCACCTTGAAGATCCGACTATCGTGATTGAATACTCCAAGGAACTGAAGCAGATTATAGTATACGGTCAGGGTGAATACCATCTGAATATAATGAAATGGCACCTCGATAATATCTACAAGATTCCTACCAGCTTCAATCCCCCGAGGATACCTTACCGCGAAACAATTACCAAGGCGGCTCAGGCAGACTACCGTCACAAGAAACAGTCGGGTGGTGCCGGTCAGTTTGGTGAGGTCCACATGATTATCGAACCTTACGAGGAAGGCTCGTCTGAATCTAACATGATGAAGATTTCAGGCAAGGAAATAAAACTTTCTTGCAGGGACAAAGAAGCTATCGAACTGCCATGGGGTGGAAAACTCGTGTATGTTAACTGTATTGTTGGCGGTTCAATAGATGCACGTTTCATGCCTGCCATCCTCAAGGGTATAATGGAGAAAATGGAGGTGGGACCTCTTACAGGTTCATACGCCAGGGACATCAGGGTATACGTGTATGACGGTAAGATGCACCCTGTCGATTCAAACGAGATATCATTCCGTCTAGCCGGGCGTAACGCTTTCAGCCAGGCTTTCAAAACGGCCAATCCAAAGATCATGGAACCCGTTTATGATGTCGAGATCTACGTTCCTTCAGACAGGATGGGTGATGTAATAAGTGACCTCCAGGGACGCAGGGGTATGGTACTTGGTATGGCAAGCGAGAAGAGATTCGAGATCATCAAGGCCAAGGTTCCCCTCGCGGAGATGAGCAAATACTCGACAGCCCTTAGTTCAATTACCGGTGGCCGCGCGTTCTACACGATGAAATTCGCGGAATACTCGCAGGTTCCGGGAGATGTTCAGGAATCTGTTATCAAGGCATACGCCGAGGAAGAAGAAGAAGAATAGTATTTACATATTTCATTCTGCAAAAGGGTGTCTCGAAAAGGCACCCTTTTTTAATCATTTACACGCACGACAATCATCCAAAAATCGAGATTTCACGAAAGCTTTGAATTAGTCGACCTCAACACATAGAATTTCGTTCCGTAAGATTGATGCCCGGATGAAGTCCATTTGGATTTTATCTTTGATTTTATTTCGCCCCCACGGGGCTTTATAAATCTTTAAATCATCAGGGCAGGGCCTTGCCCAGCCCTGCCCTGATGTATTTCTGGCCTGACGGCCATTGCCCGGCTTAAGCTTCAGGATATTATACCCGACCCTTTTTTCGCTTTTGAAGCCTCGCCAGAGGCGTTATACATCAAGACCGCGAGAATCCCGGCTTAGATGCCAAATCTGATACCAAGCCTCGTCAGAGGCGCTATACATCAAGGCCGGGCGAATCCCGGCTTAGATGCCAAACCTGATACCAAGCCTCGTCAGAGGCGTTATATATCAAGGCCGGGCGTAACCCGGCCCAGATACCAAACCAGATATAAAGCCCCGTAGGGGCGAAATAAATCCTGGCCCTTAAATATTCCTGATATATTCACAGCATGACAGCCTTTTTTCGTTTTCTCTTAGCCTCGTGAGAGGCGTTATATATCAAGGCCGTGATTCCTGATATATCCCTGGTTTCACGGACATTTTTGGCTCTCTCATAGCCTCGCCAGAGGCGCTATACATCAAGGCCGGGCTTAACCCGGCTTAGATACCAAACCAGATATAAAGCCCCGTGGGGGCGAAATACATCCTGGCCTTATATATTCCTGATATATTCACAGCCTGACGGCCATTTTTTCGTTTTCTCATAGCCTCGTCAGAGGCGTTATACATCAAGGCCGGGAGAATCCCGGCTTAGATGCCAAACCTGATACTAAGCCTCGTCAGAGGCGCTATACATCAAGGCCGGGCGAAAGCCGGCTTAGATACCAAACCAGATATAAAGCCCCGTAGGGGCGAAATACACCCTGGCCCTTACATATCCCTGGTTTCACGGACATTATTAGCTGTCTTGAAGCTTCGCCAGAGGTGCGATAAATCAGGGTCCGTATTCCTGATATATTCACAGCCTGACGGCATTTTTTCGTTTTCTCTTAGCCTCGTCAGAGGCGTTATACATCAAGGCCGGGAGAATCCCGGCTTAGATGCCAAACCTGATACTAAGCCTCGTCAGAGGCGCTATAAATCAAGGCCGGGCGTAACCCGGCCCATATATCAAACCACATATAAAGCCCCGTAGGGGCGAAATACCTCGTAACCCTGATATCTTCCTGGCCTGACAGCCTTTTTTTTCGTTTTCTCATAGCCTCGTCAGAGGCGTGATATATCAAGGCCGGGTGTAGCCCGGCCCATATACCAAACCAGATACAAAGCCCCGTAGGGGCGAAATATCTATTAACATCAAAATTTCATAAATTTGATAGTGCTATAAAGAAGAAATATGTCTCAATCTTACGTCCTGATTTACTCTCATTTTGTTTTTCATACAAAATACAACAGGCCAACGATCCGTGACGAGATAAGGGAAGAGCTTTATTCGTACATCGGGGGGATACTAAAAAACCTCAAATCGACTCCTTTAAAAATCGGCGGAACAGCTGACCATGTACATATTCTTTGCACGCTTCCTAAGACGCTGTCAGTAGCTTCCCTGATGGAAGAGGTAAAGTCGAGTTCCTCTAAATGGATCAAAACAAAGGGGGATGTCTACCGTAATTTCTACTGGCAGGATGGATACGGGGGATTCTCAATAAGCCGGACTCTCGTGGAAGCTACCAAGAAATACATCGATAATCAGCCTGAGCACCATATGAAAACGGAATTTATCGATGAATACAAAACATTGTTAAATGACCATGGTATACCCTTCGAGGACAGGTATCTTTGATTTTATTTCGCCCCTACGGGGCTTTATAAATCTTTAAATCATCAGGGCAGGGCTTTGCCCAGCCCTGATATATTTCTGGCCTGACGGCCATTGCCCGGCTTAAGCTTCAGTATATTATACCCGACCCTTTTTTCGCTTTCGAAGTCTCGCCAGAGGCGTGATACATCAAGACCGGGAGAATCACGGCTTAGATGCCAAACCTGATACCAAGCCTCGCGAGAGGCGTCATACATCAAGGCCGGGTGTAGCCCGGCCCATACATCAAACCACATATAATGCCCCGTAGGGGCGAAATACACCCTGTCTCTTATATATCCCTGTTTTCACGGACATTTCTGGCTTTCTTGAAGCCTCGTCAGAGGTACGATAAATCAGGGTCCGTATTCCTGATATATTCACAGCCTGACAGCCTTTTTTCGTTTTCTCATAGCCTCGTCAGAGGCGTTATACATCAAGGCCGGGTGTAGCCCGGCCTGTATACCAAACCAGATACAAAGCCCCGTAGGGGCGAAAGACATCCTAGCCCTTACATATTCAAGGTTTCACGGACATTTCTGGCTTTCTTGAAGCCTCGTTAGATGTACGATAAATCAGGGTCCGTATTCCTGATATATTCACAGCATGACAGCCTTTTTTCGTTTTCTCATAGCCTCGCCAGAGGCGTTATACATCAAAGCCGGGATTCCTGATATATCACTGGTTTCACGGACATTTTTGGCTCTCTTGAAGCCTCGTGAGAGGCGTTATACATCAAGGCCGGGATTCCTGATATATTCTTGGTTTCACGAACATTTTTGGCGGTCTTGAAGCCTCGTCAGAGGCGTTATACATCAAGGCCGGGTGTAGCCCGGCCCAGATATCAAACCAGATATAAAGCCCCGTAGGGGCGAAATACATCCTGGCCTTATATATTCCTGATATATTCATAGCCTGACGGCCATTTTTTCGTATTCTTGAAGCCTCGCCAGAGGCGTTATACATCAAGGCCGGGCGTAACCCGGCCCAGATACCAAACCAGATATAAAGCCCCGTAGGGGCGAAATACATCCTGGCCCTTAAATATTCCTGATATATTCACAGCATGACAGCCTTTTTTCGTTTTCTAATAGCCTCGCCAGAGGCGTTATATATCAAGGCGGGAGAATCCCGGCTTAGATGCCAAACCTGATACCAAGCCTCGCCAGAGGCGTTATACATCAAGGCCGGGCGAAACCCGGCCCATACACCAAACCAGATATAAAGCCCCGTGGGGGCGAAATACTTTTGGGTCGGTTGTCATAGTACATTTTAATAACAAGCAACAGCTACCAGGGACTGCAATTCATTTCCTTTTCCTTAAGAGGGCCAAAAGACTGCTACAATCACCAAAAACAAGAGGGTGCCCATTTAAGACACCCTCATCAATTCTATCGGGTACCAGGATTACACGGTTTTCAGTATATCCCAGACGAAGGCACGTATCCCTACCTCATCGTTAATGTTATCGATCTTATTGATCTTGTCGAGAATATTGTCGACCATTTCGTCATTAACAACGGTCAGAACACTCTTGTTGATTTCCGGCCACGCGTGGGTTCCAAGGTGAGGAACGCCGGTGTTTGAACCTCGTCCCTGAACATTTTCCCAAAGCGAATAACCCCGAATTCCAAGCTTGTCAAGAAGGTATTCAATCTTCTCGGAATGTGCCTGGTTGTATATTATCATTATTGCTTTCATAATTTTTACTGTATTGCATTCCTATTTTACTTGCCCGTTACCATTGCCGTTCATGAAGTCCATTTCCGCATAGAAGGACAGACTCCTGTTTCTCTCGCCTCTCCTGGCGAAGACAGCGTATACGACAGGAACTATCACCAGCGTCACTATCGTCGAGAATATGAGGCCACCGATAACCGCGATACCCATCGGGCTCCACATCTCTGAACCGGTACCCTTGCTCATAGCCAGCGGAAGCATACCAAGTATTGTAGTGGCGGTGGTCATAATAACCGGCCTTAACCTTGACCTTCCCGACAGGGCGATAGCCTCGTAAAGCTCAAGTCCTCTCTCCCTCATCAGGTTAATGAAGTCGACAAGCACGATGGCATTCTTGACAACAATACCGATAAGCATAACGGCTCCGATACCCGATATAACGCTGAGAGATGTTTTCGTAACGAAAAGGGCTATGGCAACACCCGAGAATGCAAACGGGATGGAGAACATTATTATGAATGGCATCTTCAATGATTCGAACTGTGAAGCCATGATGAGGTAGACAAGGATAAGACTTATCAGCATAAGCATTGCGATGTCCATGAACGACTCCATCTGTTCCTTGATAGCACCAGAGATCTGTACCATTACTCCACCTGGAAGATTAAGGCTGTCAATTGCCTTCTGCACTTCAACCTGGAGTTCAGTGAGCGATCTCTTGTAAGGAGTGAAAGAAACAGTTACTATCCTCTCCTTCCTCTTATGTTCGATTGTAGGTGGTGCCCAGTATTCTTTTATCGTAGCTATCTCGCCCAGTCTCACGAGCTGACCGGCCATGTTGGGTATACCAATGTTCTCGATATCGGTAAGTGTGCTGGTAGCGCTCCTCTTGAACCTGACAACAATATCATACTCGTCACCGAACTGCCTCAGCCTTGTAGCTGTCAGACCATCGACCCTGTTCTTGATAGATGTAGAAACAAGGGCTGTATTCAGACCGTTTGCTACCATCTTGTTCTGATCGAGAATGATCTGGAGTTCAGGTTTTGATTTGTCACGGCTTATTGCCACGTCCTTGGCTCCCTGTATCTTCTTGATCTTATCGGCCAGCTGTTCTGCCACGAGGTTAGTTTCAGTGATATTATAGCCATACACTTCAACATCGACGGTGCTTCCACCGAAACTACCCATGTTATCGGATGTACTAACCTTGTAGTCGATAATCTCCGGGAATTTTGACAGGTCACCCCTTATCTCCTCCGCGATTTCGAAAACAGTGCGGTTCCTGATTGCAGGATCAATAAGGTGAAGACTTATTGAAATGGTGTGGGTACCCTGCGACTGGAATATTGAAGCGAAACCACCCTGGTCATCAGACCCGCTCGACGTTGAAGTAAGGTCAACCTCGGTATATTTAGCCTTGATGAGGCTGTCGAGCTCATCAGCTATCCTGACTGTTTCGTTAACACGTGTACCTGTTTGAAGTTTGGCTGTGATGGTGATTCTCGATTCATCAGCTTCAGGGAAAAACTCCGTGCTGACAAATTTGAACAGCATCATCGACCCCACGAACACGAAGAATGCAATCACGGAGACAAAAGCCTTGTGATGTAGTGCCCATTTCAGAGTTCTCTCGTAGAAGTGGTCTAACCTGTCAAGCATTTTCCTGATACTTCCATCATAAGTCCAGAAAGGTGCATCTTTCTTTATCGGGTACCATTTCAGCATGAGGGCGCTGAGAGTTGGTGTAAGTGTAATGGCAGCGAATACCGAAGTAACGATAGTAATCGTGACGCTCCAGCCTAACTGTTTGAAGAGTACACCCGTGAGGCCCTGGACAAAAGTCAGAGGGAAGAATACCGCGACAACAGTAAGAGTTGTGACGATAACAGCGAGCCATACCTCGTTTGTCGCGTATATTGAAGCTTCTCTTGGTCTGCTTCCCCGTTCTATATGTTTCGTGATATTCTCCAGGACCACTATCGCGTCATCAACAACCATACCTATCGCTATGGAGAGCGAAGTGAGCGATATGATGTTTATTGAAGCTCCAGTGACGAACAGGTAAATGAACGCCACGACAAGTGAAATAGGTATTGTAAGAATGATAATGAAGGTTGCCCTCCAGCGGCCCAGGAAGAACAGAACGACAAGTATAACGAAAATCGCCGCGTACATGAGAGTCTCGGAAAGGTTGTTTACAGAACCTTTAATAAACGAGGCACTATCAAACAGTTTTTCAATTTTCACATCAGGAGGTAATCCTTTCTTGAGTTCAGTAAGAGTCTTGTCAACATCTTTCGTCACCTTAACGGTGTTTCCACCTGACTGTTTCTGGACATACATACCCATCCCGTTCGCACCATTAATCTTGGTGTCGAGCTTAGATTCACGGATTGTATCTCTTACTTCCGCGATATCTTTGAGGTAAATACTGCTCCCGTTATAGCTTGTTACAACAATGTTTTTAAGAAAATCACTCTCGGGGAACTCGCCCTGGATACGTAGGGGATAGTCAGTTCTGCCCATCTCGAGGTAACCGGCAGGCATGTTCATGTTTTCAGCCCTGAGGATGTTACCTATCTGTTCTATAGACAGGTTATATGCTTCCATTTTCCTGGGATCAATATCGATATATACTTTCCTCCCGGGAACGCCTGAAAGAGCAACTGATCCAACCCCGTCAATCCTGTTGAGAGGGTTTACGACCTTCTCGTCGAGTATCTTCTCCAGACCGGCATAACTTTCTTTGGCCGTCACCGCGTAGAAGATGATCGGCATCATAGTGGTATTAAACTTGATGATAGCAGGTTTCTCGCACCCTTCAGGGAGATATCTTTCAACCATGCTGAGTGCGCTCCTTATATCATTTGATGCCTCGTCGAGATTAGTGCCGTACTCGAAGTTCATGAAGAGAACAGAAACAGCATCACTTGACCTCGAGGTCATTTCCTTAAGCTTACTTACCGAGTTGAGGGTATTCTCAAGCGGTTTAGTCACGTTAGATTCTATATCGGTGGCACTTGCTCCCGGGTAGGTGGTGTAAACAACCACGTATGGCAGTTCCATCTCGGGATATAGGTCCACCGGCAGCTGGGTCAGCGAATAGAGACCCATCACTATAAGACCGATAAATATAAGTATCGTTGTTACCGGTCTTTTTACTGATGCACTATATATGCTCATATTATTTATTGTAAATCGTTAGTTTTTGATTTCCAGTTGGTCGCCGTTAATCAACTTGGCCTGACCATCAGTTATTATCTTGTCGCCTGCCGCGATCTTGTCAGTGAGAATCTCCAGCTTGTCATCAAACCTCTTACCGATATTGACCTCTACTCTTTCAGCAACACCATTCCTCGAAAGGAACACGTATCTCTGGTTCGTTCCTTCCTGCACGAGGACAGTGTTAGCAGGAACGACAAAAGTTTCGACCTCACCAAGCTCCATCATAACTCTCACGAACATACCAGGTTTAAGAAGCTCGTTGTTATTCGGAACTTCAATCTCTATCTGGAATGATCTTGTAGCCGGGCTTACAGTAGGTGCTACCCTGTATATAACCCCGCTGAATTTCTCGTTAGGATAAACATCAGCAACAACTGCTGCTTTCAAACCTTTTCTGATAAGCGGATAGTACTGCTCAGAGATACTTACAAGCACTTTGAGCGGATTGATCTGCATTACAGTTACAACAGCGGACTTGCCTGTTGGAGAAGATGGTGCTCCCGAGTACATCTCGCCGTCTTCGAAATATTTGCCTGTAACAATCCCGTTGAATGGAGCTGCAAGTAAAGTATTCTGTTCCATGAAATCGACGTTTGTTTTTGTTACATCGTACTGGGTCTTGAGCTGGTCGTACTGCTGTTGTTTGGCACTACCCGATTTCAGAAGAGTATCAAGTCTGACAAGATCTTTCTCGATACTGGCCAGTTGAAGCTTGAGCTGGTAAAGCTGGGTACGGTCCATCAGGAAAAGCTTATCTCCTTTTTTGACCCTGTCTCCTGCCTCAACGTAGATCCTGTCAATCCTTCCAGGGGTTGATGGAGCCATGTTTACCTCTTCAAAAGCGCTTATAGTAGCAGTGTAGTCGATAGTTCTCGCAATTTTCGTTTTTGCCAGTTCCATCACTTTGACTGGAACAGCTGCTTTTGTTTCCTGCCCGGTTGTTGCAGCTGTTTCAGCCGGGTTAGTTGTTGATTTTGAACCGCAACCTGCGAGTACAAGTCCGGAAAATAAAATCGCCGCGGATAATTTAATGTAGTTCATTATTGTTGTTTTTAATAGTTAACAGTTGAATATTAAAGGTTATTGAGAAGTTTGTCGAGAGCGATCTTGGTCTGAAGCAGATTCATCAGCGAAGTGATGTAATTGTTCTCGGCCTGGAGGTACAGGTTGTTTGCCTGAGTAAGTTCCAGGCTTGATGCCATTCCCTGCTTGTATTTGTTCTCAGTGCTGGCATACACTCTTTTAGATACCTCAACATTTTCTTTCTGGCTCTTGTACTGAAGGTTAGCATTAACAAGGTTATACCTGAGTTGTTTTTCCTGCAAAAGCAACTGATCAGTTACCAACGACTTGGTTGTTCTTACTTTTTCCAGGTTAATCTGTGCCTTTTTTATTTCAGAATAACGTTGTCCGCTGGCAAAAATCGGAATTGAAAGCTGTAGGCCGGTCATAGAGTTTTTAAACCATCTCTGCTCGTTTATCTTATCACCCATTCCATTAACTCCATAGTTATAAAAGCCTGCCAGCGTGGGAAGAACCGTTGATTTCTGGGTCTTGAGCATCAGCGATGAGATCTTCTCCTGGCTTTCCATAAGCTTGTAGCTAACATTATTCCTGTAATCGAACTGCTGTGACAAAAGCGCCTGTACATCTACTACGGTTGCCATCTGCTCGAGAGTTTCCCTGAGCGTGATCTTCGTGTCGATAGGAACTCCAAGCTGGAGTCTCAGCAGGTTATAGTTGACTTCAATGGCACGCTGAAGCGAGCTGCGACTGTTTTCTACCATCACCACGTTCGAGACCATCTGGTCAACGTCAGTCTGTTCGGCCATACCCACTGCAAACATTGACTTTGTAGACTTGAGAACCTCGTTAAGGTTAGCAATGTTCTTGTCAACAATCTGCAGTGACCTTTCTGAGACCAGTATGAGAAAATAGGATGCACTCACCGATTCCTTTGTATCCTGCTCTGATTTTTCAAGCGACTGTTCACTGATCTTGTTGGCTATCTTAGTCGTTTCGATACCTATAAGAGCAGGTGCATTAAACAGAAGGAGAGTTGCCTGGAGACTCGCGCTCGAGTTAAACTGCGAACCGAAAGTCACGGGAATCTTGGTGCCTGGCTGTCCGAAAAATTCACCTGGCAACAAGGTTGTCATAAGCTTGAGGTTGTCTGTAAAGGAACCCGATGTGCTCAATTGAGGCATGACATTCGAAATAGCAGACCAGAGCGTCGCTTTTGAAGCCTCCACATCCAGCCTTGCTGTTTTCACTGCCTTGTTGTTCTGAACGGCGTAGTCCTGCGCCTCTTTTAAAGAAAGATTCAATTCGCCACTGTTCGTCTGGGAAAATATTGTCCCTATTCCCGCGAGAAGCAGTAACGCTACTGTAAGCAATTTTTTGTTTTCCATCTTTATTGAATTGTTGTCTATTTTGTTTTTCATTCTAGAATCTCGTTTCCAGTTCATTTATCAACTTGAGTCCTTTCGGTGTCGAAATACCTCTCATGTAATTAATGAACACGTTGCGTATTATTTCTCTCCTGGTGAACTGTTCATATGGGAATAACTCGTTATCCATGGCATATCTCCCGAAAGCATACATCGCCCTGTTAACTATATCGGGATTCAAGTCATCCCTGAACAGTCCCTGGGAAATTCCTTTCCTTATTACTTCAACATGGCTGCTGAAATCAGGCATTTCACATTTATCTGTTTTCTTCATCAAAACCTCGTGATGAAATTTTTTGAGATCAGCCTGGAAAGCCGGGCTCATGCTCTGCATATGATCCCTGCTTATTTCCAGCAACCTGAAGATCGCCTCGATGGCATTCCCCGATTCATCAAGCACCTTTATCACGAGCAATTTTTGCTTCTCGGCCATGGAACTTAATACACCCAGAAGAAGCTCATCCTTGTCGGCAAATATTTCATAAATGGTCCTTTTCGACATGCCAAGATGGCTTGCCAATGAATCCATCGTTACCGATTTGATGCCATAAACCCTGAAAAGATCAGCTGCACCTTCAATTATTCTTTCCCTGTTATCCATATCTTTTCAAATAACGACGCAAAAATGAGAAAACTTTTTTGGTTTACAAAGTTTTATATGCTAAAATCCGGTTAAACTCCGTAAATGACGCTTTTATACCGGTGAATGGCGAAACAAGGAAAAGGGTTGTAAGGTTGTAGAGTTGTAAAGTTGTAAAGTTGTAAAGTTGTAAAGTTGTAGGGTTGTAGGGTTGTCCTATTGCTGGCATTAATGCCAGGGACTTGTTTTAATGGGAGTCATGAGCACCAGGCATCAGGTACCGGGGATCGGGAAACGGGGACCCAGCACCCTGGATCATGCACCCAAAAGAAACCTTTCGACTTGTGCCGCTATGAGCCTGACATTTCAATGATTATTAAATTGCATCCCACTTCAAAAAAATCTCGTTTATAAAATGAAAGAAAACAAAGTCATTTATCACGTTGATGCCTTTACAAACGAGGCATTCAGGGGTAATCCGGCTGGAGTATGTATACTCGATTCAGAGCCATCGGGGGAATGGATGCAAAATATTGCCATGGAGTTAAACCTGTCGGAGACAGCTTTTGTCTTTCCTGGTACAGAAGGCAGGCAGATCAGATTTTTTTCTCCTTCCTCGGAGGTGAAACTGTGCGGGCACGCGACACTTTCAGCCTCGCATATCATGTTCGAGCAGGGTTTCGCTAAAAAAGGAGAAACTCTGGTTTTTAATTCAAAAGCAGGCAGGTTAAGTGTCAGCCACGACGATGGATGGATTACACTTAATTTTCCATTATATGAAGTCGACAGGATGGAATACACTCCTGACTTCGAAAAAGTGACCGGAGTGAAGGCAATAGAACTGTACACGTCGTCGTTTGGATGGACTCTGGCCTTGCTAGGCAGTGAAGAAGAAGTAAAAACATTAAGCCCTGATTTCCGGGCAATGAAATCATCTCCCTTCGGTGATCTGATTGTTACCGCCCCGGCAGCGGGCAAGGATTATGATTTCTGTGTAAGATGTTTTGCACCTGCCCTGGGAATCGACGAAGATCCCGTGACTGGTTCTGCGCATTGCGCTTTGCTTCCCTTTTGGAAGAGTAAGACAGGGAAGGAGCAGTTCGTTTCACACCAGGTCTCGGGAAGGGGCGGCATACTCAGAGTAGCGATAGTAAACGGGAGGGCAGAAATTTCAGGACAAGCGAAAACAATTTTGAGATCTGAATTGTTTATATGATAGTTTTTGACACCCGCCCGTGTTTCTGACAGCGTTCAGCCGGGTCGGGATTGTCTGTTTAACTTAATATAACAAACTGTCAGCATGACCATCCAGGAAGTAATGTCAAAGCTGGAAGCGTGTGGGAGCGAGCAGACAAAAAAGGTATTGATGAAGCATGGGGCGAGGGAGCCCTTTTTTGGTGTTAAGGTTGAGTACCTCACAAAGATCAGTCGTGAAACCGGAATTGACCACGGGCTTGCTTTAAAGCTTTACAGGACAGGCAATTCTGATGCCATGTACCTTGCCGGTATGATATGCGACCCTCGAATGATGAATCCCGCTATTCTTGATGAATGGGCTGACCAGGCTTACTGGTATTACCTTAGTGAATACACTGTGCCTCCTGTTGCAGCAAAAAGTGATCATGGTATTGAATGCGCGTTGCGATGGATGGAATCCGATATTGAACACGTGGCTGCCGGCAGCTGGGCAACTCTATCCAATGTTATTGTGAAGAGACCAGATATCAATATTGATACAGACCTTCTAAGGCAACTGGTGAATAAGGTAACGGCTGTTATTCACACATCACCCAACAGGGTCAGGTATTGCATGAACAATTTCATCATTGCCGTTGGTTCGGGTGTTGACGATCTGAAGCAACTGGCACGCGAGTCTGCAATCAAAACAGGGAAGGTCCATGTCGACATGGGTGGAACAGCCTGCAAGGTACCTGACGCACTTGAATACATGGCGAAAACGGAGGCAAGGTTAAAGAAAAACGAATCGAAAAAAACATCAAAAAAGAATTAATAATTACAAATATGGATATGTCAACCGCATTTCAGAATCTTAACTGGCTGGCAATAGTGCTCTCGTCGGTTAGCGCCTTTCTTCTTGGTTTTGTCTGGTATTCACTTTTATTCCCGAAAGCCTGGATGAGAGAAAATGGTTTCACGGAGGAGTCAAATAAAAATTCAAACATGCTCAAGATTTTCGGGCTCTCGTTCCTGTTCATGCTGTTCGCGGCATTCAATCTAGCTATGTTCATTGGCAAGGGACAGGGAGTTGCCGGTGGTGCCATGGCTGGTTTCCTGGCAGGACTGGGTTGGGTATTCACGTTTATTGGAGTAACCTACATGTTCGAAAAGAAATCATTCACCCTGCTGTTTATAAACGGAGGTTATTCGGTTGTTTCCCTGACCTTGATGGGAATCATTATTGGATTAATGCAGTAAAGTGTGCTGCGCACCTTATCTATACAGGTAGAAGAATCCCCTGTACGCTTTATTATCGTAAATCTTGTCATCCCAACCCACGGCCTTAATAACGTAGAAATAAACACCCGGGGTTGCCTTCCTCGATGAGTTGTTTATGTTACCATCCCATCCCTGCCATTCTGTAAGTCGTTGCCCCTCACCCCTGAATGAATAAACGAGAATACCGCTTCTACTGTAGATCTCTACATTTATTGTTCTCAGGGATTTTGCCTCAACGACAAAGTAGTCATTTATACCGTCTCCATCAGGAGTAAAAACATTCGGGATGTCGAGCTGTGATGGTTCTACAACAATACTTTCAAACTTGACGGAATCAATACAATGCAGGTCGCTTTCGATAATGAGTTTGACAGTATACTCTCCCGGTTTATAATATGTATGTGGTGGTGGTTCTTTGCTTGTGGAAACAGAATCATCACCAAACTCCCACCTGTAGATTGATCCCCTTATCGATTTATCCGTGAAGGAAACCTCCAATGGAGCTTCTCCTTTTTCAGGGTCGGGGTCAAATTCAGCGTTTACATGAATAGAAGTATAAGGAAATGAGGACTGCGATACACAGAGGAAACTATCCTTCACCTGGAGATTATAAACGACATCAACCAGCGGTGGATTGAATGTTACAGGATTAAGCTCAATGTTTGGATATGGAATAGGTGATGTGGGATTAGAAGTCCAAAGAAATTCCACGCCGTTCTTGAGTTTAACATTATTCCCGTTAGAGGGATCCCTGTAAAGGAAGGTATCGGGTAATGCTTTCCCGGCGAGGGCAACGTAATCGCAGGTGAAATGCTTCAATTTGGCTTCAGCGTAAGGAATGTCGAGATGGATCCAGCATCTGAGATCAGTGCTATATCCAAACCCGTCACTGATATGAACAAGATAACCTCCCTCGTTTAAACCGGTCAGTGCAGAGAGTGTGGCGTTCACGTCAGTTCTGATAAACACGCTAAACGACCTGGTGGCATCGCTCCACTGGTACCATGAAAAGGTAAAAGGACCTGATCCACCAGGACTTACAGCACTGACTGATCCCTTCACATTGCCGGTTGAGTTGCAGAATATAAACACGGGATCATGCACGGATGGAAGAGAAGGATAGCTTGTATACCTCACGGCATTGGCTCCAGACGATGTTACCTGGGCTTTTACCGGGATAATCAATATAAAAGAAATTATTAAAGCTATTAAACGCACAGGCGATCACGTATTACTAACTAAAACGAAACAGGAGTTTATTTGTTATAACCAACCGCGAGTATAATAAAAAAGACTACTAGTTCAGTCAGCGTGGAAAACCTCCTCCATGTTAGCCCACCATTCGCCAGTTTCACGGGTTTCCAAAGGATCCTGCATGGGTTCCATTATTGCCCACCAGTCGCGGGTTGTCTTGTCTTCAGCCATTTTAGCCATGTCTGCAGCAAAATCATTGCCCGTGTATTCAAAATAAGCAAACAGTTTCCCGTCCTTGTGAAAAATACTATAGTTCGTGATATTGCATTTCTTAATCATATCAAGAACTCCAGGCCAGACCGCGGCATGATACTTTTTGTACCGTTCGAAGTGTTCTGGCCTCACTCCTATTACCTGACCGAATCTCCTCATGATATCAATATTTATCTGATTTAAAATTATTATTCTTCTCCAAAGTCTTTTCCCCGGATATATCGGGAATAATGAGCATTGCATTCTTTATTTCCCCTGGTAATTACATCCTCCTGAACGAACATCAAAGAATTCTATGCCCTGCCTCAATTTATCATTCTAAAATATAATGGTCAAACTGAATTACCTGTTCCAAATGCTTGTTTCAGGATTCCACGCTTAATTATCCACTAATTTATTGCAAATTCCCAGAACAGATTATAATCATCAAACCGTGTTAATAAATAAAATTGATTTAGAGGGTTTATTTGACAACCTATACCCCGCTAATTACTAAATTTGTCGCTGCCTGATAATTTCAATTTCACTGGCAATTAAATGAATAACAATTACTTAAGCGAACTTAACGAAGCGCAGCTCGCGGCTGTGACACACACGCGGGGTCCCTCGCTGATAATAGCTGGCGCGGGAGCTGGTAAGACGAGAGTATTGACCTACAGGATAGCTCATCTGCTTGGGAATGGTGTCAAAGCTGGTAAGATACTCGCGCTCACATTCACAAACAAGGCTGCCGGTGAAATGAAGTCAAGAATATCCGAAATGGTTGGTTTTGATACTGCCAAATATTTGTGGATGGGTACTTTCCACTCCATATTCGCCCGGATACTAAGGATGGAGGGAGATAAACTAGGATATAATCAGAATTTCACAATATACGATTCAACAGATTCCAGGAGTCTTATCAGGACTATAATAAAGGAAATGAACCTGAAGGACGATGTCTACAAGCCTGGTGTAATAGCTTCCAGGATTTCCGCTGCCAAGAACAACCTTGTCACTGCCAGCTCCTATGCAGCGAGTCGTGAGACACGTGACTACGATACAGCGATCAGGATGCCCCTTATAGCAGATATCTTTAAAGCCTATGCATCCAGGTGTTTCAGGGCAAACGCGATGGATTTTGATGATCTGCTTCTAAACACGAATATTTTGCTGCGCGACTTCCCGGATGTTCTGGCACAATACCAGGAGAGGTTCGACTATATACTCGTTGACGAGTACCAGGATACCAACTATTCACAATACCTGATTGTCAAAAAGCTTGCCGCATCACATTCCAATCTTTGCGTCGTCGGGGATGATGCCCAGAGCATATACTCCTTCAGGGGAGCGAGAATTGAAAACATACTTGAATTCAAGAATGATTATCCCGATTACATGTTGTTCAAACTCGAGCAGAATTATCGTTCCACCCAGACTATAGTAAATGCTGCCAACACTATCATCAATAATAACTCGGGGCAGATAAAAAAGACTGTTTTTTCGAGGAATGAAGAGGGAGAAAAGATCAGGGTGATAGAGGCGATGACAGATAATGAAGAAGGCTACCTCGTGGCAAACGACATTTTTGATTTCAGGTATGCTCGACAGCTCAACTGGTCAGATTTCGCGGTGCTTTACAGGACAAACGCTCAATCGAGGGTCTTCGAGGAATCTTTCAGGAAGAAGAATATACCTTACAAGATATACGGCGGTTTGTCTTTTTACGAGCGCAAGGAGATAAAGGACATTCTGGCTTACTTCAGGATAATTCACAACAATGATGACGAAGAAGCCCTGAAAAGGACCATCAATTACCCTAAACGAGGAATTGGAGACACTTCAGTTCTCAAGATATTCGAGATCTCGGAACTTGCCGGTACAAGTCCATGGTCTGTAATCAAATCCATTGAAACCCAGACCACGGTTTTCAATGCCGGAACGAGGAAAAAGATTGCTGATTATCGCGATCTCGTGGAAGGATTGATGAAGGTTACTTCAGAAAAGGACGCTTATGAGGCGGCCAGGGAGATTGCCGCTTCAACAGGGGTGATGAGAGAGCTCAGGGAAGGTAACTCGCCCGAGGAAATTAGCAGACTTGAGAACTTCGAAGAGTTGATGAACGCCATTAAAGAGTTCACGGAAGCAGCCAATACAAATGGCGAGCCAGCAGCACTGGCAGCCTACCTGCAAAACGTCGCATTGCTGACTGATCAGGATAACGAAGATGAAGAGGACCGTGATAAGGTGACACTCATGACTATTCATTCGGCGAAAGGACTGGAGTTTGGTAGTGTTTACATTACCGGCATGGAAGACACTCTGTTTCCATCACCAATGTCTTCATCTAATCCCAAGGAACTCGAGGAGGAACGCAGGCTTTTCTATGTCGCGGTAACAAGAGCCAGGAAGATGGCTACTCTGACATACGCGCTTAACAGGTACAGGTACGGCAACCTCGAGTTCAGTCGACCCAGTCGTTTCCTCAGGGAAATAGATCAGCAGTTTGTCGATTACCCGAACAAAGCTGCCAGAACAAGGAATCCGCTACACGACAGGGGACCTGTTGATCAGGTTAAGGAAGAGAAAACAATAACAAAACCGACATTCAACGAGCACAAGCTCAGGAAGGTCAGCTCAACACCATCCACGTCAGGAGCGATGACATTTCAGGCAGGGGATCTCAAGGTTGGGGACCGGGTCTCGCATGAAAGATTTGGAGAAGGAACTATTGTATCAATAGAGGGAGATGCACCAAATACAACCGCAAGCGTTGACTTCATTTCGGAAGGCAGAAAGAAACTATTGTTGAGATTCGCGAAACTCAATAAGATATGAAAAAACCCGGCCTGGGACCGGGTTTCTTTTTCCTATTTCTTCTGATTCTGCTGTTGCATCTGTTTAAGATTCATCTGCCTCAGAGAATATCCTTTTGGCGACATCGAGTGGCTGAAATTAAGGTTAACCTCTTTGACTTCTGACTTGGCAGCCAGCACGTTTTTCGAGTCGTACTGTTCCCATCCCATTGCAACCATTCCCTTGAAACCAGCGTATCCATAAGCCCCGGACACCTGTGAGTTTGACCAAACCCTGCGGTCAATGTTAAGGTTCGATTCTTTAGTCATCCAAAGTTTCGACCATTCCTTCTTGTCAGCTTCCTTGTAAGTATACTCATCGCATTTATATCCGGCGATTACTTTTGTATTACCGGTTTTAGTCACGACGGGTTCCTTGGGTTGGGCTCCCTGCTCTGCCGGAACCGTATTCTCATCCGGAACCTCGGATATCATGCCCATTTTCATTCCATTGATATCAGTGAGCATCATGAAGCACTTGTTCTCACCGTCCATGATAATCTGAGTTGTCAAAGGGACCTCATCTCCCTCGCTCTTCCCGACAGTCTTCATTTCCATACCGGCCATCGGGGTATTCGAATTGAAGTAAATGAAATAGTCCATGTTGACAACGTCTTTTTTATCATAGAGTTCCATCACCATGTACATTCTTGATGAGAACTTGTACTCGTCATTGTATTTTAGCGTGACCTTACCGCCGAACAATCCACCCATGTTGAGACCCTTCCCTGGCTGGGCATCTGTCTGGTTTTCCCCGGCGCTTTGCTGGTTTGACTCTGCAGCATTGTTTACAGTTTTATCAGCCTGTTTCTGGGCAGCTGAATCAATCTCGTTCCCAGCCTCCTTGGTGGCTGCCTTGCCAACCGAGTTAAGCATTTTTGATGCACCTTTTTTCAGGAGTCCACCCAGCTGGGCATTTGCCAGACCAGGAATGATCATAAGGACGATAATGAATGACAGACATTTGGTTTTCATGTTCTCGGGTATTTGTTTCAGAACATAAAATTACAATTTTTTCAAAAAGGAAATTACAGACTTTTTAACATATTGCTCTCAGGCTGCCTGGTTAACACCAGATAATCTCTCGTGCTCTCTCAGTGTCGATTCGTAAAGAGCAGCAAATGAACTACCTACCCAGACACCTACAGGGAATATACCTACTATGAGCATCATGAGGCCAAATATGAAAAGAAATACCGATGTCAATCCCATGAAGAAAATAGTCCATCCATGACCTCTTGTTAATTTCCAGCTCAGCTCGAGCGATTCAACCGGATCAAGTTTCTTGTCCATGACTATAAAGCCGGTGAATACAAGCCTGCACGCGACTATGATTCCAGGAATAATCAATGCAAAAATCCCGATTGTTATAAGGGCCGTTACCAGGAGATTAGCCAGGATAATTGACAGGTAATTCTCCCTGAAACCCTTGATGAGCAGATCAAAATCAGGCCTCTCCTGCCGTACAGCCTGCACGAACATCAGTTTTGAACCATACCTGAAGACGGGGGCCACAAGGAAATAATATAGCAGACCGATGAGACCCATGAAGGCTGCAAATACTCCAAAAGTTGCGAGCTTCAGGAAGTTTTCAATCTCGAAATGGTGAAAATTCAGATCAGTCGGATCGAATTTGAAATTAACGAGCTTTAGTGGTGCATCAACTATACTCAGCACTATCACTACAAGGAGCAACCTGAGAAACTGATCTGACATAACGTTCCAGCCTGTCCCGAAGCTGTCACCGAACGTCGGCGTTAAATAATACTTTCTACTGTTAGTTTCCATACTTTCATGAATTAATTAAAGTTTCAGGTCAAAATTAAGGGCGGCTTGATTAACAGTATCAATACTATTGTAGTGAATTTATAAAATCCTACTTTAGTATGTATTGGTGGACGGAGTCAATTAGTACTTTTATTGTTACCGGAATGGAAAAATAACTCATGCTTAACCTGCTGATTTACATAATATTCATAATGACAGTGGCAATGGCATCGCTTGGTGTTGTCATTTCCGCCAAAATAAGAAGCCTGCCTGGAAAAGAGTTATTCGGATCATTGTTCTACCAGCAGGTTTTTGCTTACGCCTTTGGTTTTTATGGTATCTGGGGGCAGGCAGCAGCAGGAAAATTCCTGACAGATAACGTGACTCCGGAATTGCTCGCGCGGATAAAAGACCTGGCAGTTATCATGGGATTCCCTTTTCTCATTTTTTCATGGTTAATGTTGCTTAGATTTTCAGCAGAAGCTTCCGGGATAAAGCTTCCAAAAAGGTTTAATATCGTGTTCCTGGTATCTAACTTCATCCTGCTTCTTGGAACAGGCTATTATTTAACCTCCGGAACAGATGTTTCTCCAAGACAGATGCTGAGCTTGTTTTTCATGGTTCTCTCGATAGCTTATCATGTATGCTCAGGAATGTTTTTCACCCTGACCAGGCGTAAAAGCCCTGTCCTCGCCCGGAAGCATCTCAGGTTATTGGGAATCATGTTGCCTGCCATCGTGTTAACTCAAAACACCGCCCTCTTTTTCCAGGCTTCCTGGAGTTGGGTTGGTTTACTTTTCGTGTTCCTGTTTTTTGTCGGTCAGTCTGTGATACCAGCCTTCCTGTATATAAATGGTTTTCTTGTGACGGAGGAAAAGGAAAAGGATGATGCAGGAAACTCATTTGACACTTTCTGCAACAGGCACGAGATTTCTCCGAGAGAATCAGAGATTATTACCGAGATTTGCAATGGATTGTCTAACAAAGAAATAGCAGATAAGTTATTTATTAGTCTCCAGACTGTAAAGGATCACACCCACAGGATTTACATAAAAACCAACGTCAGGAGCCGTGTGCAACTTATTAATCTCGTGAAGGGACCCGGGTCTCTTTGAATTTCATATAAACCAGCAAGGGTCCGCCTGTAAAATCGAGACTGAATGTAG
Organism: Bacteroidales bacterium; assembly: GCA_046329885.1. Taxonomy (GTDB): domain Bacteria; phylum Bacteroidota; class Bacteroidia; order Bacteroidales; family VadinHA17; genus LD21. The sequence continues at coordinate 3,807 of JAXLTU010000005.1, read as the reverse complement.
TACCGGTAGCTTCATTAAGAGTAGCCTGCCACCAGTTACGAAGCTTCATACTTTCAAGAGGGTAAAGGAGCCCTCTTGTTGAAATAACCGTGGCAGGATCAATTGAGAAGATGGAAACCTGTTGCCCGGGAGAAGAATCAAAACTTCCCGATTCCAGAACCGGTTGAATTACACCAGTATCAGTAATCATTCTTACCTCAGCTAAAGAGGCGTATTCAGTAAGTAATGAAATATTCCCGAGCGTGTGATCTTCTCTTTTTCCAGTTGCCCCAAGTATAAAGAGCCTGGTAAAGCCTCTTGAAACAGCCCAGCAAACCGACTTTGTAAGGTCATTGGTTTCCTGTTCGGGGTCCCGGTAAACTCGGTCATGATACTTCGCGATGATATCGGGGTCAAGAGAATCGCAATCGCCAACAATGGCGAACGGCTCAATACCATAAGATAACAGAGCCGAAGCCGCTCCGTCACAACAAATTACCCTTGCAGCATTTTTCAGTAATCCTACCGGGATTTCATGGACAGGAAAAGATCCATCCGCAAGTATAACGGTTTCATTATTCATGCTGGCAAAGATAAGTGATTGCCCAATTACCTGTTCTGAATTATTCTGCCTTTGCCCTGGACAATTTGTGTTTGAGGAATCGGGAAAGTGACATCCTCGGGGCCTACCACAGCAGAGCCGTACATGGAATGACCCCAGTATTGTGTTTTCTCGTAGGTCAGGGCCCTGTTAAGTTCAGTTACAGTAATTCCCCACCTGTTGAGATCGAAGAACCTGTGACCTTCCATACCTAGTTCCAGTTTCCTTTCCATCCTGAGTGCTAGCCGGGCATTCGCCTGGCTATCGAAGGGGTAACCAGAGAGCGGGTAGGTAGTAATTACATAGTTTGCCGCGTTAGTTGTACCATCAGATTCTTTAACAAAACCATCAGGGTTTGCTGCTCTTGCCCGAACAAGGTTTATATTAAGACGGGCGCCTGGAAGGTCATTAGTTTCGATCTGGCACTCGGCAATTAGTAGAAGGAGATCAGCATAACGTATCATCCTGTACCCATTTGCCGTGAACCCGCCAGTCCAGTTATTGGATTCAGTGTAAAAAGCCTGCTGGCTCTTTTTGTAGACCTGTTTTTTCGGACTATACGGTCCGGCATAGGTCTGATCCCTTATCCAGTCTGCTCCCGTGTGGATACCCCAGTCGAGGTACGGAATACCCCTTCTTCCTACTGTCCAGTCGAGACGCGGATCAAGTGGCCCGGCATCTTCAATAAACGGATCAGCTGGTTTGACTCCCTCATCGCTAATCACCGGGTTACTATTATACGAATTATCGAGTAAAGGCAACCCCCCGGAAGTCCTGAATGAATTAACAAATTCCTGCGTTGGCTGGAAGAAGCCACAACATCCACCGGGCGATGCCCCGGACTTGTACGGGAAGTTAAGCACCTCACCCCAGCCGCCATTCCAACCTCCCGATCCATCATTAACGGAATACTGGACCGTGTAAATTGCTTCTATACCATTCCTGTTCTGGGTATCAAAAACATCCCCATATTTTGCTGCCAGGCCTATCGCTTCGCCGTTTGGCTTGGTTCCTGACTTCGCCTGGTTTAACAAAACAAGCGCGGCGGCATAATCTCCCTTCATCTGCATCAAAGCCTTGGCCAGCAGTATCCTCGATACCGTGCCGTTAAATCTTCCTATTGCTCCCACGTTATCAGGAAGGCCTGTCCCCTGAGCAAGGTCATCAATGATCCTGGAACTTGCATCCCACGAGTTGGTTAATGTATCCTGAATGGTTTTCTCATCGACGTATGGTATTTTCTTCCAAAGACGCCATGCTTCAAAATGATACCATCCCCTAAGTACTCTCGCCTGTCGTATGAACAAATCAGCCTTTGTCTGATCAATGGTTCCCTCATCAAACGCAATCCCTGTTATAACTATACACGAATTGCACCTGTTTATGGCATCATACAACTCTCTCCATTTTACTGCAAGATACGGGTGAGTGGGCAACTCGCTGAAATTCTGTAAAGCATTTATATCACCCGGATCTCCTGCATCTGTTCCCTTGTTAGCTTCCATTCCCCTTATAGACCCGTATATCCAGTTTGAAGATGCAGCCTCCCATGAATATGGATTTGAAACCCCGTCAAGCATGGAATATGCACCAATCAGAATTCCATCAATGCCTTTCTCGTTAGCGAGAGTGTACTGGTCGTACGATCCTAGCGGTCTTTCATCAAGCCAGTCTTTGGAACATGCCACCGCTAACAGGATAAGCATAAAAACTATATATAGTTTAGTATTGCCTTTCATGGTTTTATTTTCACTTCTGGTTAAAAGTAAGTCTGAGACCAAATAAGAACTGTTTTGCCAAAGGGTAAGTTCCCTTGTCAACTCCAAAAGCAGATGCTGTCCCGCCTATCTCGGGTTCAAGACCGGAGTATTTAGTAAGGGTAAAGACATTGGATCCCTGCAGGTATAAATACAGTGAGCAGCCATCGAGGTAAGGTATCCTCTCGAAATGATAACCAAGTCGCAGGCTCTTGAGCCTCATGAATGATCCATTTTCGATATAGTAACTGCTTACCTGGGTGTTTGTAGAGAAATTTGATTTATTTGACGCCTTGGGTACAGAAGCTGTGGGATTATTGGAAGTCCAGCTATCATAGAGAAGTTCATGACTCTTCTGGCCCTGGTAGGAACACCAGAAATCAGTGTACCATTTATTGAAATTAAATATTTCATTGCCGCTGGATCCATAGAACATTGCTGAAAGATCTAATTTCCCATAAGTAAGATCGATGTTTAAACCGTAAGTGAAATCGGGGTTCGGATCACCTATTATAACTTTGTCCCCGGCGCTGATATAATATTTCCTGGCACCGATCAAATAGTCATAATAAGTCAGAGTATCGTTATTTTCAAATCTCAGGAAACCTGGTTCAGCTCCAGACTGATAAGGCGCCTGGTTAACATCATCAGCGCTGGCGAAGATTCCTGCCACCCTGTAGCCGTAAAAAGCGGATAATGGCCCACCCTCCATGTTACGCACGAGTGGACCAATCGGTGAATTACTATCGTCAAAAAAGCCAAATGAATCTGAAATCCTTTCAATTGTACTCTTGTATGCAGAAATAATTGCAGTAGCATTTACACCCAGGCGACCGAATTTCTTGTTGTATGCAACCGTAAGGTCAATACCAGTTGTTTTGATGGATGCGGAGTTGATCCAGATTGGCTCTATGCCACCGGCAGTCCCTGGCAGGGTTTCGTTGAAAAGAAGATCATTATTGTTCTTTGAATACCAGTCAAACACCAGGCTTACCTGGTTTTCAAACAGAGAAGATTCAATTCCAAGATCAAGTACTTTGCTCTCTTCCCATTTAACTGAGGGATTACCAACAGTAACCGGGTAAAATCCTCTTGATGAAGAATTAAATGTCCCGTACAGGTCGTAGAAAGAAGTGGAAGCATCACTCGAGAAAAACATGAACTGGCTAAGGGGAGAAACAGCAAACTGGTTTCCAGTGATGCCCCATGATCCCCTTATCTTCAGTTCGTCAATCCATGAAATCGAGCTCATGAACTGCTCTCTGGTAAGGAGCCAGCCTGCCGACAGTGCAGGGAAAACACCGAACCTGTCTGACTTGCTGAACCTGGAACAACCATCCCGCCTTATTGTCAAACCCGCGAGGTACTTCCCATCGAAGGAGTAATCAGCGCGGATAAATTGTGAGAGGTTTTTAGTAGGTGTTGAAACGGAAGATGAAGCAGCTTCGATGACTGCACCATTATCAAGTG
>JAXLTU010000049.1:0-25345 GCA_046329885.1 Bacteroidales bacterium | reverse complement strand
CAGTACGGTGTTGCAGGAAATGAGACTTATTTCCCGAACCTGTATTACGTTAACAGGTGGACGTCAACTTCAACTACAAGCACCACCACACCTTATGGTTTCGGTCCTCTTACCTCTTCACCAACATGGTTCGGCACAACAAGGGAAGATGCTGTTAACAGGATCTACCTTTCGAGAACAGGTAACCCGATCCTGACATGGGAGAAAAGGAACGAGTTCAATGCTGGTTTCGACGCTATCCTGTTCAACAGTAACCTTAACGTTGCCGTTACCTATTACAACTGGCTCGTTGACGGTTCTATCTCACAGGTATCGAGCGTTCTTCCCCTGCTTGCAGGTTATAATGGTGCAAGACCATATTACAACTGGAACCAGACAAGATACAACGCTGTTGCAACTGATCTCAGCTACAGTCATAAAATCGGAAGCCTTATCCTCACTGTTGGCGGTAACGCTACTTTCCAGAAAGGCAAAAGGATAACTTATGATGAACCTGCCTACAGGTATGACTATATGAAGAGAACCGGTAAACCTTCCGATGCAATCTTCGGCCTCGAGTACCTGGGTAAATTCGCTACTGATGCTGAAGCACAGGGCCAGGGCGGTGTTCCCATCCAGATGTACGATGAGAAACTGTATGCTGGCGACCTCAGGTATGCTGATATGAATGAGGACGGTGTTGTTGATGACCAGGACCAGAAGATGATTGGTAACTCTTCACCAAGACTTTACTATGGCATCAATGTTGGTCTGAAATACAAGAACTTTGATGTTTTCATTAACGGTGCAGGCAGGGCATTCTACGACATAGCTCTTACAAATGCTTACTACTGGAATGGTTGGGGTGATAATAATTACTCGAACTTCGTTAAAGAAAACGTCGGTGGTGCTTACCCGAGACTTACCTATTACAAGGTTAACAACAACTTTGTAACATCAGGTTTCTGGCTTACCAATGGCGGATATTTCAAGATCCAGAACATAGAGCTGGGCTACACGATACCTTCGAGCTACCTCAAAGTTATTGGAGCCCGCGCGGTACGTTTCTACGTGAGAGGAGCTAATCTGCTTACCCTGTCGGCTGTTAAAGATGTTGACCCGGAGTCAATTAACTCTGGTGTTACTGTTTATCCGCTCTTCAGGACGTTCACAGGCGGGGTTAAGTTTAATTTCTAATACTTTTGCAATCATGAATAAGAAAATATCTATACTGTTTGTAGTATTAATAACAGTTCTTATCGCTTCCTGTGAAAGGTACCTTGAACCATGGCCGAATGGCAACTATGATGATGCCGCGATCTGGGAATACCAGAACTACGCCCAGGGTCTTGTTAACAGGTGCTACGACCTTATCTACGAAGGATCGGGTGGAGGTTCGACAAGGAACTATAATACTAACGAAGGTATCTACCTCGACGGTGTTACCGACGATGCTGTTATAACAAGCCAGACCGAGGTAATGCGCAGGTATGCGGTGAACACGATGACAACAAGTCAGGACCCGTTCGCAACATACTGGGACCGCGATTACCGCGCTATTTCGCAGTGCAATACCTTCCTCAAGGATATGAGAGGCCTGCACACGAGATACATGATCAAACCACTCTACAACGACCAGGTTCGTAAACGTCTCCAGGGTGAAGCTTACGCGCTGCGCGCTTTCTTCCAGTGGGACCTGCTGCAGAAATTTGGTGGTAAGGGAATGGATGGTAACATGCTTGGCTACCCGATCGTTCTCGAACCGATCGATGTAACCGCTCAGACAAACCTGGCACGTGATACTTATGACGCCTGCGTCGCTCGTATTATCCAGGACTGTGATTCAGCACTTTATTATCTTCCACTTGCACACAGGGATTTCCTTTATCCTGCAGGTACTGACCTTAACTATCTTGGTGGTAAATACTGGAACCGTTTCGACGATGTAGCAGTTTGGGCAATCAAGGCAAATCTGTACCTGACATGGGCAAGCCCAAGGTTCAATTCTGCTAACGTTGTCGCCCGCTGGGACAGTGCAGCAAAATACTCCAAGAAGATAATTGATTTCAAGATCACGGTTGACCAGGTGGCAAGTACAAACAGCTTCCGTCCTCTTAACCCGGTTATCTTCACGAACCCTAACTCACCTGAGATAGTGTTCTCGACAAGGTATAATACAGGTAACACAGCAATGGAAAGGTTGTTGTACCCGAACAAATTCGCAGGTAACGGTGCAATAGGTGCAACACAGGAACTCGTTGACGCTTTTGGTGACGCTAACGGTTATCCGATCACCCACGCCTCTACGATTTATAATGCAACAAACCCGTATGCTAACCGCGATCCTCGCTTCTACAGCGCGATATTCTACAATACGGCACAGGCCAAGAGGTTGAGTAACAACGCTGTTATGTACACCTTTGAAAATGCTAACGAGGGCGTCGCTGTTGGTAAGGATGCTGCAGGTACCAATGCCGGTAACAGCCGTACCAACTATCATATCAAGAAGTTCATCTACATGGGTGTTAACTTCTCTGATCCTACTATCGCTTCTGCACCACACTCGAGGTTTATCTATCGCTGGTCACACTTCGTGCTTTCATTTGCCGAGGCTGCAAACCAGGTAACAGGTGACCCGAATGTTGCTCTTTACGGACTTACCCCAAAGGCAGCAATCAAGTACATGAGGCAGAGGAGAACTTACGATAACGTTCTTCCCACTTTCACTGTGAATGACCCGTATCTCGACCTCGTGGCAACACAGGGTAAAGATGCTTTCGATGCATTCGTCAGGAATGAAAGAAGAATCGAGACCTGCTTTGAAGGTATCAGGTTCTATGACCTGCGCCGCTGGACGACCGGTGATGAGCCAGGTCAGGGGAACTGGGAAGCTGTTATAAACAAACCGGTTCATGGTGTGTATATTAACAATACAGCTCCTGCAACCTACACCTATAACTTCGTGTGGGAAGTTGAAGGACGTAATCTCCCGTCACCTTACAACCCGATACCATACAGTGAAATGCTGAGGATGGACAACCTTGTACAGAACATGGGGTGGTCATCATGGAACTAAAATTTATAAAAGGAACAGTTATGAAAAAAATACTAGCTTTTATAGCAATCGCGATATTGATGGTCTCATGTTACGAAGACTATATCGTTGACTATCCTTATACCGCAATTTACTTTCCTTTCACTCAAAACGTGAGGACCTTCGTTGTAGGTGAAGGAATGAAATTCGAGGTTGGTGCAGCTCTGGGTGGTGTTAGCGACAACAAGGTCGACAGGAATGTTGATTTCATTCTCGATAACACACTCATAACACCCGCGGCTCTTGCAGCCCTGAAGGCCTCAAGTTCTACCTATATCAAAAATGCAACTACAGCAGTTACAACACTCGAGCAGTTGCCAACAACCCATTATTCAATGACCCCTAGCACGAGCGTGATGGTCATCAAGAAAGGTTGGTATAGCGGAACAGTGGTTATCAAGGCTGACTCCACGGCTTATTGCAACGACTCGTTGAAAACTACAAAACTCTCAACCTACGCTCTTCCATTCAGGATCACTGGTTGCGATGATGTAGATTCAATATTACCTGCAAAGAGAACACAGATAGTTGGTACCATGCTCGAGAACATGCTCTTTGGTAACTACTGGCACGGTGGTCAGGCAACTGTCGACCGCTCGGTAATTGGCAAAGCAGACTCGACTGTCAAGTATTATACTGCCATACCAACTCTCGAAAACAGGATATGGACTCTTACGACCCTGGGCCCACAGACACTTTCAATTAACTCGTATTACAATGCCGTGTCTGGAGCGGCTGCCCAGATCAAGCTCGTTCTTAAAGGTAACAATGTCTACCTGAGCTCTCTGCCAACTTCAGCTTATGTTATCACACCTGATGGCCCATGTACTTTTAACAGGTCGAAACTTCTGCAGGACAGGAGAATCTATCTGAAATACAAGTTCACGACAGCCAACGGATTCGTGTATCATTGCACCGATACCCTCCGGTTCCGTAACAGGATCCGCGACGGTGTCAACGAGTGGCAGGACGAGAATCCATCGCATTACACCAAGTAATTGCTTTTTGCCTCCCCACGGAGGCTTCTACTGAAATACGGGAAGCACCTTCTTTCGAGGGTGCTTCTCTTTTTTTAAAGTTTTAACTAACTTGACATTTTTAACCTCACTTCTTCCTGTAACAGAAACATACCGGCAATGCGTAAATATTTCATTCTTTCCATCGTGTTATTCAGTATCCTGTCGTCAGCTTTCGCGCAGAATCCCAAAGCTGATGGTTACAAGGGAATCTGGTTCACTTTGGGGCAATTTTCCGAATACGGTGATAAATACTCTGGCGGACTCGGCACTTACACTGCCAATCATATACCTGTAGCCATATACTCTCCTCGGGTGAAAAAGACTTTTTTTGTATATGGCGGCACAACCGGTCCGTTGGACAGGCACCTCCTTATAATGATTTCATATTATGATCATGCCAGGAAAGTAGTACCAAAGCCGGTAATAGTTTATGACAAGGAGGGCGTGAATGATCCGCACGATAACGGGGCTATTTCAATCGACAGCGAAGGTTATATCTGGGTGTTTGTAAGCGGTCGTGCCCAGGCTCGTCCCGGACTTATCTTTAAAAGCCTTAAACCATACGATATTAACGGGTTTGAAAAGGTCCTTGTCGGCGAGATGACCTACCCCCAGCCCTGGCAGACAGCGAAGAATGGTTTCCTTTACATGTTCACTAAATACACCAGGGGTAGAGAGCTTTATTGGTCCGTAAGCAAGGACGGGAGAACATGGGCCGGGCATAAGAAACTTGCCGGGATGGGTGGTCATTACCAGGTCACGAACATGGTGGGCGATAAGCTCGTGTCAGTCTTCAATTATCATCCCGGGGGAGATGTTGACAAGAGAACTAATCTCTATGCTGTCGAGACTACGGATATGGGAGCCACATGGAGAACCATTGGAGGCGAAAAGCTTACAACCCCGCTTGTTGATCCGTTGAACCCGGCTCTCGTGAGGAATTTCGAGGCTGAGAAGAAACTAGTCTATATAAATGATCTCAACTTCGATAAAAATGGAAACCCGGTAATTCTGGCAATAATAAGTAATGATTTCAGGCCTGGTCCAAATGGTGATCCCAGGGAATGGAATATTATAAGATGGAATGGGTCACGCTGGATATTCAGCAAAGTATGCGAATCGACACATAACTACGACATGGGCTCGCTGTATATCGAGCACGACCTTTGGCGGATAATAGGACCAACGCAAGCCGGACCACAGAAGTGGGGTGCCGGAGGTGAAATGGCTTTGTGGGAGAGCCGCGATGAAGGCCAGTCATGGAAGATGGTCCGCCAGATCACCAGGAACAGCGAGAGAAACAATTCCTATGCACGCCGGCCATTGAACGCGAATGATGAGTTTTATGTTTTCTGGGCCGATGGCAACCCTGATAAGCTCTCGGAGTCTCATCTTTACTTCGCCGACAGGTCAGGTAAAAAGGTTATGGAACTACCATATACAATGGAAAACGACTACCAGGAACCTGCAAGAAAAAAGTAAAAGGTATTATAAATCGAAAACAAGATAAACATGAAGAAAAGCGTTGTCATCCTGTTGTTATTCGCTGTAACCTCAGCTATCGCGTTGTCACAGAAGAATGAAGATGTTAACAAAAAGCCGTTGAGAGAGGTACTCAGGCTGGTTCAGGATCGTTATCATGTGAACCTGAAATACAGTGAAAGTCTTGTCAGGGACCAGTATGTAGCTTACCCGACATGGCGATTCAGGTCAAGTCTTGATGAGACCCTTTATAATATTCTCGGACCCTTTGACCTTGTATTCGAAAGAAGCGGTGAAAATACCATACAGATCAGCAGGTTTAATTATTACCAGCGGCTTCCGGAAGAGGGAAGGCGTCATCTCGAACAATTACTGGCAGCTTATCCCGATCTTTCTGCCTGGGAAGCAAGGAAGGTCAAACTTCGTGCCTGTTTCTTCGAGCAGCTCGGGCTAAGCCCATTCCCTGCAAAAACGCCTTTCAATCCAATAAAAACTGTTGTCAGAAAATATGACGGGTATACAGTAGAGAATATCGCGATAGAGACAATACCTGGTGTATATCTTTGTGGATCACTCTACAAGCCCGCCAGGGGAAAAGGACCTTTCCCCGCCGTGCTTTGTCCTTATGGCCATTTTTCCAATCCTGATACAAACCTATATGGAAGGTACAGGCCCGACATGCAGTACAGGTGTGCCACTCTTGCCAGGATGGGTGCTGTTGTATTCAGCTACGACATGTTCGCATGGGGAGAATCGAGGTTGCAGTTTGCCAGCGAGTTGCACCGGACCGGACTGGCCCAGACCATGCAAACCTTGAATTCAATCAGGCTGATTGATTATCTTACTACCCTGCCGTTCGTTGATGGAAGCAGGATAGGGATAACCGGGGCAAGCGGAGGCGGTTCGCAATCTTTCCTTGCCACTGCTCTCGATGACAGGATCACTGTCAGTGTGCCTGTCGTGATGGTCTCTTCTTATTATTACGGTGGATGTCCATGCGAAAGCGGAATGCCATTGCAGTCGTGCGGCGATCCTTTCACTTATAATGTAGAGATAGCAGCTTTGGCTTCTCCGCGACCAATGCTGGTGGTATCGGACGGTCAGGACTGGACCAGCCATGTTCCGGAGATAGAGTTTCCTTACCTGAGGAAGGTTTATGGACTCTATGGAAAGGAAGGAAACGTGCAGAATGTACATCTTGCTGCGGAAGGGCACGACTATGGACTCTCCAAAAGGAAAGCCATGTATGTCTTCATGGCTAAGCAACTGGGATTGAACCTCGCTTCTGTTACAGATAAATCGGGAAATATTGATGAATCGAAAGTCACTATAGAGAAATATGACAGGATGCTTGTTTTTGGGAAAAACGGGAAAATGCCCGCGAATGCACTGAGAGATGCTGAATCGGTTTGGAAAACTCTTGGAGCCCTGCAGGCGAAGTAATTCTATATACTATTTCGTCTTAACGGTGTTTTTCCAGGTCTGGTACTTCTTCAGTGCTTCAAGGGGAGCATCGGTGTACCAGCTGTAACCATTACGGCGTTCATATCCGATCTCTGAAAGGTTGTTTTTCTTGATGCCATCCCTGTCACAGAAAAATGGTTTGCCTGTCGCGAGATCGTAGAATCTAGCCCATAACGGACCGGATGAAGGGTCATTTACAACACGTCGATCTCTAATTCCATCGGCAGATGTGAAATCTTCAATTCTGATTCCTGGTATTTTGTTGGCTTCAAACCATTTGATTGCTCCTTCGATTGCAGCGACAACCCTGGCGCCCGGAGAAGGGAGTTCCATCAGAAAGGAAACTATACCAGCCGATTCACCCCCGCTGAAAGATGGGAGTTCATAAGCCCTTGCCTTTGCCGGCTCAAGAGTATTTTCATCATGCTGCGCGCACCAGACTGTTGGCTCTCCTTTAACAACTATCTGGGTGTTTAGTATGCATTCGATGCCTCTATCAAATGCCCCTGTGCAAGATGCTTTAAGCTTATCATCCGTTATTTTTATGAATAGAGGCTTCCCGGAATTTATATCTCTTAATAGCTTTAGTATGTTTATTATAGCATCGTCATTAAAGGTGATATGAGTGTAATATCCTTTCCTTAGAGGCCAGAACATTGGCCATCCTCCGTTTGGATACTGCGCGTCGAGTATGAACTTCAATCCCTTGTTGAATGATTCCCTGTAACTGTTGTTCCCGGTTTTGTTAAACATTAGGGCAAGGAATCTCATCTCGGTTGTCGTGGCGCTATTGTCGAATATAGCATCCTGATTTTCCTTTTCCTTAAGGATTGCTTTCTTCTGCTCATCTGTAAGCACCCTGTGTTTCTCGATATTCTTCGGCCAACCCCCGGCGTTTCTCTGGTACAGGAGAACATTTTCCGCGACTCTAACCGATTCATCCGACCCGTACCAGCTGTCAGGCATGCCGGTGGCAACTTTCTTCCACGATAATTTTGAGATATCCTGTTGAGGTAATGCTGACTGGCAGGTAATTATAATGGCAAGCAGGAGGAGCAACTTCTTCATGATGATGTTTACATTGAAACGTGATAATTACAGGTAGTATTATTGAGGCCTGGTGAATTCAATCGTGTATGCTGAAATGTATTTGTCATTGTACGGTTTCATGTACTTTATGAACAGCCGTGCCTTTTGACCCAGTCGCAGGCAGGTATGTTTCCTGTCTATATCCTCTTTAGTATCGAGGGGCTGCAGTGAAGGATACCAGAGGAAATAGCCTGGCTGTTCAAGAAGAAGTTCTGGTTTTGTCCAATCCTGCGAGTTTTTACCCTTTCCCAGGTCGCGGTTCATGTTGAAGGAAATATAAATGCTGTTTCCAGCCCACGAGGGACCTGTTACTTTTCCCATTAGCATGACCCAGCATCCAAGATACTCGTTCCAGCTCACAGAGGGGCCCCAGTGAAATCCACCCGCGGGTGATGATGCTGCGCCACCGCCCTGCAGTGGGGAGATCTGTATTGATCTTATCGGACTGCCAATACCGGCAGCCGGTGAGTTAAATCCTCTGCCATCCCATCTTCTAGCCTTGCCCTCCGGATTATCAAGATCCTTGATTCGTATGCGGGCAACACTTATACACTGCCCGCTCCACTCCTTCGAGAGGTCATAATGCCTTTCATCAAAATTGCCTGGATAACCATATTCTCCATAGAAGAGATACAGGTAATCGCCGCTTGCCACAGCGGAAGGATCCCCGACTCCTCCAGCAAAGGTTAAGGAGGTATTATATGGCTTCAGGATCAGCCTGGGCTGAAGGTCCTCGATAAAGATACCCTTGTTGGTCCATGAATGGCCTCCATTAACTGATTTCATTATTCCAATCCGGCATACTGCTGCTGGTGATTCCGGTCCCCTGAGCCCCTGTGGCCAGTTATTATCAATATAGCCAGCCCCCGTTTTTTCATCGTAAGGCAAGGTTGAAGGATAATTCTCGTTATGGTAAACGGCATACAGGGTCTTGCCGGTCTTGTCGGTAGTGTCCTGCCATACAGTCTCGAACCAAATTGCTCCATGAAGGCCCTCTGTTCCAGGAGGAACATTCTCTGGCAGACCTGGCTGTGTAAATGCTTCAGCCGGACTGTTAAACGCTTCATACGCTGATTTCCCATCTGCATACTTGAGGTGCCTTGCACCACCGTTTGGATCCCATAACGGGTCCTCACCATATTTCCCCGGGAAGATCCTGAATGTATCACCTATCCACGCTTCGGCCATGTTGCAGTCGACAAATGAGTTGAAATGAATTGTATCGGCAGCAGAGAGGACAAATTTCGGCACCGCCAATTCCTTATCATGTACTTTACAACCATGATTAACTAACAGGAACAGTAGAAGTGAGGGAAGTATCCATTTCATAGTACAACTTATTTTTTTAATGATTCATTATCAAAATGATCGATCAGGTTATATGCCTTGGTATTAAGTTCTTTTATCAGGAGCATAAAATCTTTCCACACTTCAAATTCGTTGTTAACTATCCCCTTGTTTGAATCGGTATTTGAAGGGTCGACACCTTTTGCCGTGGGGTCATTGTCCTGGTATTTAAAGTAGTGCCATCCCACACAGCTTTTCGTCTGAAGGAGAGCCAGGTTATAGTTCTGGTAAAACAATCCCCTGTCGCGCTGAGTCTTTACTATCCATCCTGCACCGCTTGTATTGGGCATCCCTGAATCTTCTCCCTTGGTATAATACTCTGTTATAATAAACGGTCTCCCTGTCCAATCTGTCCATTTCATCATCTCAGAAGCATCAGGGGTCCACTTATTGTAATAGTTTATTGATACAATATCGAGGTATCTGCCTGCACTTCTCATAAAGCTTTCAATGTTCCTCTCGCCGCTATAAAACCTTGCTCCGATGTACATGTGGTTGGGATCATATTTTTTTAGAGCTTTCGAAACTGCAGAGAAATACTTTTCGGCAACGAGATAGAGAAATTCAGAGCGGATATTATCATCAATAGCTTCCTTCTTTATCCCTTTTTCCAACAACCATTTTTCTGCAGCGATCCTGCCTTCATCCCCCGCGGGAAGAGAAAGGTAATTATCGAGAGATTTCAATCTGAACGGCATCTCGTTGTCAGAGAAGTAACCGAAGAAAGCCGGATCGTCCTTGTACTGTGTTGCCTGTTTTGCATGCCTGTCGCAGAATTTTTCCCATTCACTGTCGAAGACAAAAATGACGTCGTTAGGGTAACCTGTATGTCCAGGCTGCTGGAAAGTTCCTCCTCTCTCTTTCCCGTAACTGCTCATGAAGTTGAGGTTCACGGTATATGCAAATGGGGTAGGACTCTTCATGTTCTCAGCAATAATAGCCTTGTGATCAGACCACGATCCTGCACAGTTAAAGCCATTTTCTTTCAGCATCTCAAGTGTTTCGCTGATCCACTTTTCCGGTGAGCCGAATTTTTCGGAGAGGGCTTTCTTATTTTTTTCAGATCCTCCCGGCGATATGCTGTTAAGTGCTATATTCAGATACAGATAACCGTCGGGATCTACGCACCACCACCTGTCTCCGATCTTTTCGACCCTGTAAAAACCTGTTGCTTTTACCTTCCTGTCGGTTCTTCCCCCGTAGCGACTATTTGTTACAGTACCTGCCTGATCCTTGAAACCTGGAAGAAGCTCTACAGTCCGTGTCCTGAAGAGCTCATAATCGCGGTAGGTCACTGAACCGTCACTTCCCGTGATCCTTCTTTTTGCGGCTACTTCAATATAGCCACCTTCTGAGGATTTTCCAGGAACCTGGCTAAGCAAATTGACTGAACTGAAAAGAAGCAGAAAGAAATATACGTGCATCAGCCTCATAAGAGTTTTTTTTTGTGAATTTAACAAAATTAACTTCTTTGAAGATAGCCGTTCGGAATCAGGAAGGTGACACAACAGTTTTAACAGTAATTAACTGTGTAAATCTGCGTTGATAAAGAATGATAATTTGCACTTGCATCTATTCTATTAACTTTATATTTGTACTTATCACAACATGGCAGGCTGATGAAAAAAATACTTGTCACAGGAGGTGCAGGCTTTATTGGATCACATCTGTGCGAAAGACTTCTGGAATCTGGTTCCTCGGTTATCTGTCTCGATAATTTTCTTACCGGGTCGGAAAGGAACGTGTCTCACCTGAAGGATAACAGACAGTTCACCCTTGTTAACGCGGATGTTGAGTACCTCCCTTTTTTTGAATGTGATGAGATTTATAACCTTGCCTGTCCTGCCTCTCCCGTGCAATACCAGAATGATGGTATTCGCACTATCAGGACTTCGGTTATTGGGGCTCTGAAGGTTCTTGAACTTGGCAATATAACAGGAGCTAAAGTACTACAGGCCTCGACGAGCGAGGTATATGGCGATCCTGCCGTTCACCCGCAGCCAGAATCATACTGGGGTAATGTTAACACTGTTGGCCCGAGGTCGTGCTACGACGAGGGGAAAAGGTGCGCCGAGACCCTTTTCATTAACTTCAACACCCAGGAAAGAGTGCGTGTTAAGATTATTCGCATATTCAACACCTACGGTCCAAGAATGCAGCCAGATGATGGGAGGGTAATATCAAATTTTATCGTCCAGGCTCTCAGGGGTGAAAACCTGACGATCTTTGGTGATGGCACGCACACCAGAAGTTTCCAGTATATCGACGATCTCATCACGGGGATGATAAGAATGATGGATACCGGTGACGAGTTCACGGGACCAGTCAACCTTGGAAATCCGACCGAGTTCAGGATCATTGATCTGGCAAAGCTTATTATCAGGTTAACAGGTTCATCTTCAGGCATCGATTACCAGAAACTGCCGGGTGATGATCCGAAGCAGCGTAAACCAGATATCTCACTCGCTTCCCGCGTTCTTGGCTGGAAGCCTGAAATCGATCTGGAGTACGGGCTAACAGAGACTATCAGATATTTCAGGAATGAGCTAAGCCTGCATAGTTGATTCAATTTTATTTATATTTATTAATTGATTCGAACAACAGTATTATGAATTTCAAAGGAAAATCCCCGGGCGATAGGGGAAACAGGAAGGCAAGAAGATGGGTGTTTCTTTCGGGAATCGTTGTTTGTATAATTATTCTGGCTGCCGGGAACAAGGCTGTAAAGTATACATCTACAGATCAATACTGCATGTCGTGTCATGTACACCCGGTTCAGGAACGTAACTGGAAACTCTCGACTCATTATAATAACAAATCGGGCAACATCGTGCACTGTACCCAGTGTCATCTTGCTCCCAAGGGACATGGTTATTTATATACCAAGGCAAAGCACGGCATGAAGGACCTTTATGGTTACCTTTTTAAAGACAGCGCGAGCATAGACTGGCAATCGAAGAAACTGCTGGAGAATGCAAAAAAATTTGTTTACGAGAGTTCATGCAAGGAATGTCACCAGAATCTATTCCCGGTTACCCTTTCAAAAGATGGAGTTAACGCTCACCTTTCATATACTAACAGTGCCGAGGGACAGATGAACTGTATTAACTGTCATATCCAGGTCGGGCACTACGATAAAGATAACAAGCATGCCAGGAACACCGGGTTCGGGGTTACGGGTGCTGAGAATCTTGAGATATTTAATGAAGCCGCCAGGGCTGATACTTTCCAGACTTTCACGGAGAAAATTCCGGGGACCAGCATTTCCTTCAGGATGATGGCTGTGCCGGGAGGATCATTCAGGATGGGTAGTCCTGATAATGAACCACTTCGCGATCCCGACGAGGGACCGGTAAGGGAGGTTAAATTGTCGCCGTTCTGGATGGGTGAGGTTGAAGTTACCTGGTCTCAATATCTCGAGTTTTTCAGGGCAACATCATCGCAGGGGAGAATGAGCGCGAAAGACGTAAGCGGGGCAAAAGTTGATGCAATCTCCGGACCAACTCCTCCATGGGGTGCACCTGACCAGGGTTGGGGTAAAGGAGACAGACCTGCAATTACAATGTCGTGGCATGCTGCTGAAACCTATTGCAGGTGGCTGTCGAAAGTGACAGGAAAGCATTACAGGTTACCAACCGAGGCAGAATGGGAATATGCTGCCAGGGCCGGGACATCAACTCCTTACTTTTTTGAGGGAGATCCGAAAAAATTCACCAGCGACGGATTCTTCAAGAAGATTTTCAAACCCGATACTGCTGTCATTGCTTCAAGGGTTAATTACAAGGTTAACAGCATGTCAAAAACCAGGGAGCCGGCCACGGTCAAGCCAAACTCTTTCGGCCTCCGTAATATGCTTGGGAACGTGTACGAGTTCTGTTTGGACTTTTACTCTGAAGATGCGTATTCAAGAGACAGTGTCATGGTTAACCCGACCGGTCCGTTAAAGGGTCAGGAGCATGTCATAAGGGGAGGTTCCTTCAAGAGCGATGCTGCTGATGTAAGAAGTGCTGCCCGCGACTTCACGAAGACAAGGGCATGGCTCGTCACTGACCCGCAGATGCCAAAGAGCATTTGGTGGTACTCGGATTGTATTGACGTGGGCTTCAGGGTTGTCTGTGAACCAGATAGCGGAGTTGTATTCAGGAAATAATAATGAATCCCGGTAAGGGAAAAGAATAATATCTCATAATGAAAAATATAGACAGGAGAAAGTTCCTAGGTAAAACCGCGGTTGCAGGAATAGGACTTATTGGTGCCGGTGCTCTTTTAAACAGCTGCGGCAAGAAGGAAATAAAAAATGTAGAGGGATTGCCACCGGTACTTGCAGGTGCTCCCAAAGGGAAAAAGATCAAAGCCGGGCTTGTTGGCTGCGGTGCAAGAGGCACGGGGGCGGCAATTAACTTCATAAGTGCTGGTCCTGATCTTGAAATCGTCGCACTCGCGGATATTTTCCAGGATAAGATTGACGAATGCAAGGCAAGATTCGCATCATTCAATCTGCCTATACCTGACCAAAATTGTTTCACGGGATTTGACGGGTACAAAAAGCTGATGGAAATAGAGGATCTGGATGTTGTTCTCCTGGCCACTCCACCCAAGTTCCGCCCCGAACACTTCCTCGAGGCCGTGACGCGTAACAAGCATGTCTTCATGGAAAAACCTGTGGCTGTTGATTCGGATGGCATCAGGTCAGTTATTGGAACCGGAAGAAAGGCCGCGGCAATAGGCCTCAATGTAGTGACCGGGACGCAACGGAGACACCAGGAAGACTATATTGAAACTTACAAGCAGGTGGCATCCGGTGCTATCGGCAGGATTACCTCGGCGAAGGCCTTCTGGAACCAGGACCATGTATGGTTCAGGCTGCGTGAGCCCGCCTGGAATGACATGGAGTACATGATCAGGAACTGGAATAATTTCTGCTGGTTGTGTGGAGATCATATTCTCGATACACACGTTCATAATATAGATGTTATAAACTGGTTCGTGGGCAAACACCCCGAGAGAGCTATAGGGTATGGAGGCAGACACAGGAGGGTGACCGGTGATCAATATGATTTTTTCAGCGTTGATTTCGATTATGGAAACGGTCTGAGTTCACACAGCATGTGCCGGCAGATTGACAGTTGCGCCAATGGAACCGGCGAAATGGTTGTTGGAACGGAAGGTTATACAAACTGTCAGAATACAATCTGGGATCTCGACGGGAACGTGAAATGGAAATTTGAATATCCCAAGGATGAAAACGGTAACCCGACGACTACCATAAAAATCCCTGCCTACGTCCAGGAGCACATGCATCTTGTTTGGGCAATTCGCACAGGTAATTATGTTAATGAAGCTGAACAAACTGCTATATCTACATTGACAGCAATAATGGGTCGGACCGCAGCTTATACAGGGAGATTAATAACCTGGGACGAGATAATGAAACAGGAAATGAATCTTGGTCCAGAGAAAATCGAAATGGGCCCTGTGGCTATGAAATTCGAGACACCGGTCCCGGGTACCCCGGTTGAAATAAATCAATAAATTTGAGTATAAACATCATAACGTAATTTTATGGCAAGGAATACTACACGAAGGGATTTTGTAAGAAGGTCGGCAGCGGTGGTTGCTGGCGCTTTTGCTCTTCCCACGATAGTCCCGGCTTCCGCATTGGGATTAGGTGGAAAAACACCTCCCAGCGACATGCTTGTTATGGGAATAATTGGAACTGGATCGCAGGGGATGAGTGACGCCCGCGACTTCATGCGACTAAATAAGCAGGTCAGGTTCGTTGCCCTCTGCGATGTAGATTCAAAGAGACTTGCAGCAGCGAAAGAAACTGTTGACAAGGAAAACAGAAGCAAGGACTCGAGAACGTATGGCGATTACCGCGAATTCATGGCAAAGGAAACTCTCGACGCTGTATTGATCGCACTTCCCGACCATTGGCATGGAATAATCTACACTGAAGCCGCCAACAAAGGGTGGGATGTTTACGGTGAAAAACCTATCTGCCGGACCATAAAGGATGGACAAACCATCGTTGCTGCAGTTAAAAAGAACAATATCATCTGGCAGACAGGCAGCTGGCAGAGATCGCAGGAGAATTTCAGGAAAGGTGCGGAGCTTGCTATTAACGGTAGGGTGGGTAAGATAAAAACGATTGAGGTGGGTCTTCCTGATGGAGGAAGGGGAATAGGAACTCCTCCTGTACAGGATGTACCTGCGGAACTGAACTGGGAGATGTGGCTTGGACCGGCACCAAAGGTACCTTACAGGGGCGTCAGCCATTGGAACTGGAGATGGATACTTGATTATTCAGGAGGCCAGTTAACAGACTGGGCAGGGCATCATATCGACATCGCCAACTGGGGTGCCGGCCTGGAATTTACAGGACCCGTTACAATAGAAGGCAGGGGAGTATATCCACCCGAGGGTATATATAATGCTCCAGTTGAATATGATTTCCTTTGCACTTACGAGAATGGAATTGTAATGAGAGTTGCCAATTCATCGCGATTCCCGATGGGTATGGGAACAACATGGTATGGCGACCTTGGCTGGATCCACGTTGACAGGGGTGGCAAAATTGCAGCATCCGACCCGAAAATTCTTGAAGAAGTTATCGGGGAAAACGAAATTCACCTGTATAAAAGCACGAACCATTACCAGAACTTCGTCGACTGTGTCAAGTCGAGAAAACAGACTATCGCGCCTATTGAACCTGCTTACAGGGCTATCTCCGTTGGTCTGCTTGGCGAGATTGCAATGACAACCGGTCAGAAAATATACTGGGATCCGGTTCGCGAGATAATACTCGATAATCCTGTTGCAACCAGGTTACTCAGCAGACCTTATCGTAAACCATGGGCTCTCCCAATCGCTTAATTACCGGAAACATGAAGAAATTAAACATAACTCTAATACTTGCAGCTATTCTTGCTGTTGCCATTTCCTGTTCCAAACAGTCAGAGTACAAGGCATTGATAGTTACTGGCCAGGCTAACCACGATTGCAAGATCAGTTCAACTACTCTTAAAACAATCCTGAATCTTTCAGGGAAGATTGATGCATATATTGCTGTTACTCCGGCCAGCGGGGAAGACATGTCAAAGTTTAACCCGGGCTTCAGTAAATATGATGTTGTCGTTCTTGATTATAATGGCGATAACTGGAGTGAGAAAACCAGGAAAGCCTTCATCGAGTATGTTAATAACGGTGGAGGTGTAGTTGTCTACCGCGAATCGCTTGCAGCATTTCCTGACTGGACCGAATACCGTGAAATATGCGGACTCAACGGTTCTCCGGCTGCAACCGAAGCAGCAGGACCGTATGTGTTTTTCAGGGGCAACAAGGTATATCAGGATTCATCTGCCGGACCGACCGGGACATTCGGCGCAGTTAAAGAAACAGAAGTGCGAATCAGGAAACCTGATCATCCTGTTACGAAAGGCCTGGCAGTGAGATGGGTTCATGCCGACGATCAGATAATAAACAGGTTAAGAGGTAACGGTGAAAAAATTGATGTTCTGGCGACCCAGTTCGCTGATACCTCAGCCAAAGGTCCCGGGAGGGAAGTACCTGTAGCTTATACTGTAAAAAGGGAAAAAGGCAGGGTACTTGTGTTGACAATGGGCATGACGGGCGGCGATGGCGGACCGGCAATGAAATGTTCTGGTTTCATAACAATGTTGCAGAGAGGTGCTGAATGGGCTGCATCGGGAGAGGTAACACAACCAGTTCCCAATGATTTTCCAACCGCCTCCGGATCTTTTACCAGACCGGATTATACTGCCCCGACTATCGACATCGATTTCGCTAATATTATCACCTACGAAACAGGTAAATCGACCAGGTACTATACAGATATTCAGGCAAGGCTCCGCGAGGCTGCAGGCGATCAGGTCAAGCTTCAGGATCTGGAGAAAAGAATGACAGCTGTCCTTATGAACAAGAACGCCACCGCTGAATCGAAGAAACTCATGTTAAGGGAATTAAGCTGGATGGGCACTGATATATCGCTCCAGGCGATTAAAGATCTTGTAAATACCGAGGAAACCAGGGAAGCAGCCGAGTTTGCTCTGGAAAGGCTGGGAATAAAATAATAATACCGGCAATGGTTTCAGTTGTCATACCTGTTTATAACGAGTCGAGTCTGCTCGATGAGTTGGTACGAAGGACTGTACCCGCAATACTCGCGTTTTGTGACGATTATGAATTGATTTTCGTCGACGACGGAAGTTCTGACAATACTGTCGAGAAACTACTGGCATACAGGGCTGACAATAAGCGAATAAAGGTTCTTACCCTTTCTCGTAATTTCGGCCACCAGGCTGCATTCACGGCAGGTCTTGAACATGCAAGGGGAGACATCATTGCCATGCTTGATGGAGACCTCCAGGATCCTCCAGAGTTACTCGCGGACATGTACCGGATGATCACAAGGGAAGGATACGATGTTGTTAATGGCCGTAAGGCTGGCAGGAAGGGAAGTAAACCCCGGAACCTGTACACCTTCTTCTTTCATGTGATCTTCAGTCACGTGAGCGAGCTTGAAACGATAAGCAATGCAGGTAATTTCTCGATGATGACAAGAGATGCTCTTGAAGCCCTCCTCTCGATGAAGGAAAAATCGAGGTACCTTCCCGGCATGAGATCATATATCGGTTTCAGGCAGGGTTTCATAGATTTTATCAGGGATGAAAGATTCGACGGCGAACCAAAAATGAGCCTCAACAAACTCTTTGTTCTGGCCTTCGACGCTATATTCTCCTTCTCAAGGTTCCCGATAAGACTTTGTCTTTACCTCGGAGCAATAGGAACTGCCGTATTTCTCCTGGCCGGGATATGGGTTCTCGTCGCTAAAGCATCAGGATTTGCCTCACCCGGATGGTCATCCACTCTTCTCAGTATATATTTTCTTGGATCTATTCAGCTGGTCTTCCTTGGTATTATTGGTGAGTACCTTTACAGGAATTATAAAGAATCCCAAAACCGGCCGGTATATTTCGTTAGAAAATATTTCAACGAGACCTAGTGCAAATTGATGAAAGGCAAAACAAGATACACCTTCGCCGGAATAGCTGTTTTGCTACTGATTTTGCTTGTCTTCCTTAGCAGGTACGCCGGTCGCAACTGTGATGAGGTGCTTCATCACGAGCATTCGCTGAAGGTTCTGAACTATTATGCCTCCGGAGGTAGCGATAAATCAGCTGTCAATACACCAGTTACCCACCTTCAGTACTATGGTCAGTCATATGACAATTTTACAACCCTGCTGG
The DNA here is from genome assembly GCA_046329885.1 of Bacteroidales bacterium. GTDB lineage: Bacteria > Bacteroidota > Bacteroidia > Bacteroidales > VadinHA17 > LD21. The sequence continues at coordinate 6,602 of JAXLTU010000049.1, read as the reverse complement.
AGAAAATCCTGGGCATCGAGGATGTTTATCGATTCAGGCATCTCATGAGCGCCATAGCGGGATGGCTTGCTATAGTTATCACGGGGCTCCTGGCCGCCTGGATAACAGGCTGGGAAGCCGGCATAATAGCATTGTTGCTCCTGTCTTTCTCCCCCGTATTTATTGGCCATTCGCAGAACAACCTTAAAGACATACCTTTTGCACTGGGTTATGTTGCGTCAATATTACTGATATTCAAATTTATAAGCGATGAAAGACGATTTCCATGGCAGGTAATTATCCCATTGATAATCGCTATTGCTTTTACCTTCAGCATCCGTCCCGGTGGCCTTGTACTTTTCTGTTATCTCTTGCTGTTCACCTGTTTGTATTATATCCGTGTCTATTGGCGCGCGGGACTGAAGGGCCTTGGCAGTTTGAGGATGAAGCTCCTCCTGATTTTGACAGTTATAGTACTTTCATATTTGCTTGGAATACTTTTCTGGCCTTACGCGCTCGAGGATCCAATAAGGAATCCATTAGAATCCTATAAGGTTATGACCAGATTCCCGGATACATTCCGGCAAATTTTCGAGGGAAAGGAAGAATGGTCCGATTTCATGCCGTGGTACTACCTTCCAAAGTCGATGATAATTACAATCCCCCTGGTTATCTTCATGGGTGTATTACTCTTTTTCATAAATGCGAAAAAGCGTCTGGCAGGGGAGAAGAGCATCTTTTTCTGGTTAGTCCTGTTCGCTATTTTCTTTCCAATGGTTTTTGTTATCATAAGCAAGGCTAACCTCTATAGCAGCTGGCGTCACTTCCTGTTCATTTACCCTTTGATAATAGTAATCGCCGCTGCCGGATTTGATAACGTTTTACAGGAAGCCGGATCAGCCAGCAAGAAGTTATTGATCTACTCTATAATCGGGCTATTGTCACTCAGTCCTCTTTTCTTCATGGTAAGGAACTACCCGTACTCTTACGTTTACTATAACCAGATAGTGGGTGGTATCAGGGGAGCCAATGGTAATTATGAAACTGATTATTATTATATTAGCCAGCGTGAGGCTTCGGAGTGGCTGAAGGATTACCTTCGTGAAAAGGGTAGATATGAAAATATTACTGTAGCGGCAAATTTTTCAGTCAGTGACTTCTTCAGGGATATGCCGGGGATAAAAACCATATACGTGAGGCACCAGGAAAGGAGCCTGGTCCGGTGGGACTACCTGATTATGACTAACCGTTATGTCGATCCCTCCCAGTTGAAAAAGGGTATATGGCCACCTGCCGATGCCCTTAAAATAATATACGCTGATAGTGTTCCTTTGGGTGCTGTTGTCAGACGCTCGGGATTCGAGGATGTTGAAGGATACGAGGCGCTTGACAGGGGCGATTATGACCTGGCCGCAGATTTGTTGGGCAAAGCTTTGTCTGCAAATAAATCGGATGAAATGATTTTTTATAATTTTGCAGCTGCCATGGCGGCTAAAGGATTAACCTCGAAAGCTGATTCATTGTTGAAGATAGCCCTTGATCTTGACCCTGGCTTTGATCTGGCAATGATGTACATGGGCGATCTGGCTCTGAAAAACGGTGATGGAGAAGAGGCTGCCACCTGGTACAGGAAGACAATTGAGAACAACAGGAAGTTCTTTGAAGCGTATGTCAGTCTGGCCGCGATTATTGTTAAGGACAATATGCAGGAAGCAAGAAAGGTATTGAAGGATTGTCTCGATATCAGACCCGATTATAAACCTGCAATCCAGGCCCTTGCTGATTCGTACAGATCTGACAGACCCGACCTGGCAAAAAAATACGATGAACTTGCAAAAACAATTAAAGATAATTAAGTAATGAAAAAGACAGTTTTAATTTTAACGGCGGTATCAATGCTAATGGCATCCGGAATGAATATGAATGCTCAGGATCAGCCTAAACCAAAGAAGGATACTGTTAATATGGATACCTATGCCAAACCTGAAAAATATTACGACATAGAGGATGAAAAGACATCCGAAGGAACGAAAAGCAGCAATACCGGTTTGATAATTGGTATAGCCGCCGGAGTCGTTGTTCTTGGTGGCGTGGGTTATTTCCTTACCAGGAAGAAGAAATAGTTATTGCCGGCAATTGCCCCGTGCTTTATATTTCTATTAAGCACGGGGTGTAATGCAGGCTCTATTACTATGCCAGAATTTTCCGGCAGTATTCAACACATTTTTTAACTTCTTTCACAGCGTCAGAATCGGCTGGTATATTGTATTCCAGTTCGATATCGACGGGGATAGACCATTTTTCCTTTTTGAGCAGGAGGAGGATGTCTGAAATCGGTGTTTCTCCCTTACCCCATTCCATATTGGTATCTTTTGGTGTCGCTTTAGGGCCTGTCTTGTCTTTCATGTGGATAGTAAATATCCTGTTGTGAAGACGGTTTATAAGCTCATTGGGGTGTATGCCTGTAGCTCCGAAGAAATGACCGGCGTCAAAGTTCAGCATGTTGGCAGGAGAGTACTCCAGGAATTTATCAAAATTCCATCCCGCTGACCAGGCTGACCATGATTATGCATGATGTTGTACATACCGTGTTTCGCGGCAACAGGATTTTAAGTTTCTGGGCCGACTTGTCACCGATCTCGGTCGATACTCCCTTCGCACCCATGGCCTTTGCTGCCCTGAACGCGTAATCAATTTCCTCGTCTGACCAGTTCTCGGGCGAGAACTTGACAATGTGGATATCAACACCTGCCTTATTATACATCTTTCTTAGTTCGATGAATTTATCCATGCTGACTGTCGTCCTCCATTCTTTAGTCTTCTGGTTAAATTCAGCAAGGGCTGTCTGGAAAGCCTGTTTCTCGGATTCCGGTGCATCCATCGCTGGTCTCTTTGGCATCACAGGCGCACCTGCATACGACTCGGGAACATTGCTCATTAACTCGATTGCACTGACCCGCTCTCTATGCAATACCTTAAAGTGTCTTCAGCTGTTGCCGGCATGCTTCTCCAGCTATACGTGATGGCTCCTTCTGAACACCTCCAAATTTTGAATTCGGTTTGCCTGCTTTCTTCTTCTTCTTATCCTTAGCCTGGTCAGAACCTGTTCCTGAACCAAACGATGAGGGAAGAAAGGCGAAGGAAGCCGCTGCAGCAGCTGTAAGTCCCAGGAATTTTCTCCTGGAGACGTTGTTCGATGTATTTGTCATGATAATCTTTGGATTAAAGTAAAAAGTAAAAAGTAAAAAGAAAAAAGTAAAAGTTACCTTAACTATGAGCCAGGATGGGGAACAGAACCTTTATTTTAAAGTTTGGTCCAGGTGTTGCCATTCTTGTTCGAGTTGACAACAGCGTGGATGAATTTCATGCCTCTTACCCCATCGTGAACAGTTGGGAATTCGCCGGGAGTGAATTTTTCTCCCTTTATCGACCGCGCCATACCTTTATAAATGTTGGCTACCGCTTCATAGATACCTTCAGGGTGACCCGATGGCATCGTGTGGCTCTTCTCGGCAAATTCGCTGTTGTAACCGTGAGCCGGCTTTAGTACTTTCATTGGTTCTGAATCGCTCAGGAGGTAGAGATAATTGGGATTTTCCTGACCCCATTTAAGACTTGCCTTTGAACCATAGACCGCGATAGTGTGATTGTTTTCTTCACCTGCCGCGACCTGGGTCGATCTTATAACTCCTTTAAGTCCGTTTCCAAATCTTATTAGCACGGTGCCATCCAGATCCATTTTGAATCCTTCCTTTATATTATTGAGATCGGACAGTACTTCTGAAATCTGGAGTCCAGTGGTATATTCTATCATGTTAAAGGCATGAACGCCAATGTCGCCCATGCAGCTGCTGACACCCGACTGGGAAGGGTCAAATCTCCAGACACCAGTTATCCTGCTGTCGGTGCCATGAATTATCGAGTTTACCCATCCCTGGTAATACTGTGCATCAACTCTCTGGATTGTACCAAGTATTCCGCTCTTTATCATCTCCCTCATCTGTCTTACCATGGGATAACCCGTGTACGTATGTGTAAGGGCAAATGTTAATCCGTTCTTTCCTACAAGAGTTTCCAGTTCCTCGGCTTCGGCGACTGTCATTGTCATCGGCTTCTCGCACATAACGTGAATCCCGTTCGTAAGAAGCAGCTTCGCGAAGGGGAAATGCAGGTAGTTAGGGGTCACTATTGAGCAGGCTTCCATGCGGTCTCCCTGCTTTCTCGAGAGTTCTCCCTTTATCATTTCTTCAACACTTCTGTAGCACCTGTCTTTGTCTATGCCTTCTTTAATGGCAAATTCCAGGCTACGGTTGTAGTCGGCGTCGAAGACTCCGCAAACAAGCTCAAAATCGTTGCAGATCCTTGAGGCTCTCCTGTGAGTGTCTCCAATGAAAGCACCAAGTCCACCACCAATCATTCCAAGTTTTATCTTACTCATATTAAATATTTTGCGTTAGAATAAACAATAAACAAACAGGTTTTTAAAATACGAGGGATGGTAACGCGATCATGCTGACGGCACCATCCCCCAGTAAGATTTGAATCAGTTTATTTCTTTTCAAAAGCTGCGTCGAATGCAACTGCCGATGGAGGGAAATCCATTTTCTTAACGAAAGCAGCGGCTTCTTTTGCACCAAACTCGCGGTCCATACCACTGTCTTCCCACTCTACTGATAGAGGACCCTTGTAACCAATCCTGTTGAGAGCCCTTATTATCTCCTCGAAATTGATATCACCCCTGCCTAGGCTCCTGAAGTCCCAGTAGCGTCCTTTTGTACCAAATTCTGTATGTCCGCCGAATACACCGGCATCAGTCGGAACTTTTGACCATCCGACATCTTTCATATGGACATGGAATATTTTTTCACTGTAGGTGTAAATGAATTTAACGTAATCGACACCCTGGTAACCGAAATGTGAAGGATCGAAATTGAATCCGAATGCGGGATGATTATCAATAGCTTTCAATGCCCTGGCCGCGGTTACAATATCGAATGCAATCTCGGTTGGGTGAGCCTCGAGAGCGAATTTTATGCCAAGCTGCTGGAACCTGTCAAGTATTGGTTTCCAGCGTGATGCAAATTCAGCATAACCTTCGTCAAGCATCTGCTGCGACACCGCCGGGAATGAATAAAGGAGGTGCCATATCGGACTTCCGGTGAAACCATTTACAACAGGCACACCCAGTCTGGCGGCAGCCTCAGCTGTCCTGATCATCTCCTGGGCAGCTCTCTGGTTAACATTCTGGGGATAACCATCTGCCCATACATGAGCAGGTAGAATTCCCTTGTGCCTCTGGTCAATCCGGTCGCAAACAGCCTGACCAACAAGGTGATTCGATATTGCATGCACTTTAAGCCCGTATTTTGCAAGGAGGTCCTTTTTTGCCTTGCAATAGGCGGCATCTGCTTTGTCGACCTCGAAATGGTCGCCCCAGCATGCCAGCTCAAGTCCGTCATAACCAAAAGACTGGGCTTTCTTGCACAAGTCCTCAAGCTTGAGGTCGGCCCACTGGCCCGTGAATAACGTTACCGGTCTACTCATATTCTTATTTTTAAGGTTAGTTTATTCTTATTATTATCTCATAATCACCCTGTACAATTCTCTTCCCTACAACTCTACAACTTATAACTTACAACTTACAACCTACAACCTACAACTTACAACTTACAACTATATCTCCCTCACCCAAATATTCCTGTACGATACCGGGTTCCCGTGGTTCTGCAGTCCAAGCGGCAACTTGCTGTCGTGGTACTTGTACACGGGTTTGCCGATATACTCGGTGGGTCCTTTGAGTTCAACATGATTCTGAACCAGCACGCCATTATGAAAAACAGTCACGTAGCCAGGTGTTTTTAAGGTCTGGTCTTCATTAAATCTTGGAGCCGTGAAGACGATGTCATAATACTGCCAGGTCCCGGGTCCGGTGCTGGCATTGACAAGTGGAATGTATTGTTTATAGACAGATGCAGCCTGGCCATTATAGTATGTTTCGTTATCCCACGAATCAAGTACCTGTATCTCGTATTTACCCATCAGGAATACTCCGCTGTTGCCTCTTCCCTGGCTGGTTCCTTTTACCTCCGATGGTGTTCTCCATTCCACGTGTAGCTGGATATCGCCGAAGGCTTGTTTGGTGTGTATGCTTCCTGTTCTTTCAGCAACAGTCAGCGAATCATTTGCAAGCCATCTCATTTTCTTCCCGCTGTCTTCAAGCCATTTGGAAGTGTCGCTGATACCCGAGTAGAGAATTATCGCGTCGGACGGTGGGAGACCATGTTTGCCGGGAGTGACCATTGCAGGTTTCCTTGACCAGTCTTCAGTCTCTTCAGGCTTCATTGTCTGAGCTTTTACCATCGTGCCGGCAACAACGAACAAACCAAATAGGATTAGCTTTCTCATAGTGTTCTCTGTATCTGAATAAAAGTTAAATAATGCCAGGTCTTTATAACCTGAAAATTCCATTAACAATACTAAAAAACATTATTGTAATAAGCAAATACGCTTATGGTTTTTTGCGGGCCCCGGAAGTGTCAATTAATAATAATTAACTAATTTTATTTTCACCATTGAAAACAAGACAACCTATGACTTTCACAGAAACAATTAACAGATTCGGA
>JAXLTU010000048.1:0-25562 GCA_046329885.1 Bacteroidales bacterium | reverse complement strand
GATATGAATGGTATGATGACGAGCTTGTCGAACCACTTGCAAAACATGTACCTGAACTAAAAACAGGAATTGAGACCAGGTCGGTAAGATTCCTCTCGACAGAAATAAAGGCAGGAAACCTCCTGAAATTCAATCGCGACGATGTTGATGACAACCTTGCATCTTATCTCGACAAGATGCAGATCAGGTCCCTTATCAGCCTTCCATCGTTCTCGGAAAACAACTATCATGTAGTTCTTTGTTTCTCCGACTGCCTGTTCAGAAGAGACTGGCAGGATTACGAGATAGAAATTGTAAAGAACTTTGCCAACGCCGTTGGAGGGGCCGTATCCATACACAAGACCAAGGAGGAACTGATTGATGCCAAGAATATAGCGGAAACTGCAAACAGGGTTAAATCGGAATTTATTGCCAACATGAGCCACGAGATCCGGACCCCCATGAACGCCATCCTCGGATTAAGCGAGGCACTTTACCACAAAACAGAATCGGAGCAGCATAGAAAAATGATCCATTCCGTTCTTAAAAGCGGTAATCTTCTTCTTTCTCTTCTGAACGACATACTCGACTTATCGAAGATAGAGGCAGGTCAGATGGAGATCGTTTCCCGCCCTGTCGAATTATCCGGGACGCTGAACGACATAAAGGTCCTGTTCAGCGAAAAGGCAATGAAAAAGAACATCTCTCTAACAGTGCTTACATCTGAATCACTGCCAGGAGTGTTATTGCTTGACGAGATCCGTATCAAACAGGTCCTGTTCAACCTCGTTGGTAATGCTGTAAAATTCACCCTGAAGGGATTTGTCAACATAAAAGCTGATTTCATATATAATTCCCGCTCCCGCGAACGCGGTACACTTAGAATAGAGGTAGAGGACAGCGGAATTGGCATCCCGGAATCGCATCACGAGATAATCTTCGAGACATTCAGACAGGTATCCGGGCAGAGCGACCGTAACTTTGAAGGTACCGGGCTTGGTCTGACTATTTCAAGGAAGCTTGTTGAAAAGATGAACGGGACTATCATTGTTCGCAGCGAGGAGGGGAAGGGTTCCATATTTACAATAACAATTCCTGACGTGGTTGTGCCCGCAGTTGAAAATAACGTCACGGCAACGGATGAGGTACTATCAGACTTTATTTTCAATAATGGCGAGGTACTTGTTGTTGACGACGTGAGGTTAAACATCGAGACAATTGAAAATCTTCTTTTCGATTCAGGCCTTACGATTATCAGTGCCAATTCCGGGAACGAGGCCCTTGAAATATTGAATAAACACCGGCCCGACATTGTCCTTCTGGACCTCAGGATGCCAGGGATGGACGGATTTGAAGTAGCACGACGGATAAAGGCCAGTCCTTCACTGCGCGGGTTGCCCGTGATTGCTTTCACCGCGTCGGTGGTAAACATAGACAAGATAATGGCAACCAGTATCTTCGACGGGTGCCTCCTGAAACCGGTAAACAGGACCGATCTCAGGAACCAGATAGCCCTTTTTCTGAATCACGACAAGGTTGTATACCATAATTCGGCAGAAGTAAAACCGGCATTACCCGATTCCATCCCAAACGAAGTAATGGTCTCGGTTTCCCAGTTCAGGGAGTTTGTTGATATCGAGATAATGCCATTCTGGGAATCAATCAAGGATAACATGGTGCTTTTCAGCATCGAAGAATTTTCCGCGAGATTAAAAAACCTTGCTCGCCAGTTTAAATTCACCTATCTCGAAGAATATGCTATCAAGCTTGACGACTCACTAGAGATATTCGATATAGATGAAATCAAGTCTACTCTTAAAAGACTACCTGACATAATGGAGCATATTTACAAGCTGTCAGGGTCAGTCAGTGAGAAGGCGGCTGTTCACGAGGCTGAAAAGGATTAGCTACTTCCGGTTAAAAACCTGTTTTACAACGAGCCCACCGGGTTTTATATCTGATACAACAACAGTAAGAACCTTCCCATCTGCCGAAAGTGAATAATCTGCCTTGCTGCCGTAAACATCACTTCCTGTAACACTCGTGTTCTTTGTATTCAATGTCTTATTGTCCACTGACCAGGTTGCCACCGACTTGTCAATCCCCCCGTGTGCTTCCACCGAAATCTCTTTACCATCGAGATTAAATGAATATTCCCTTGTTGCCATATCCTTACCAGCCTTGTCGGAAAAGACTTCCCTGAAGCTTATTGACTTTTCTGTTTGCGTTATCGTGAGGGTGACGTTGAAAGACCTGTAATACTCGTCACTTTTCTGATTATCCTGTATCCAGGTACCTGAATAATCTGGTTTCTTCTGCGCGATGAGCAATCCGGGCATTGCAACACAAATTAATATCAGCAAGGCTTTTTTGAATTTAAATTGTTTCATATGGGTTTGTTATGTTGAGGTTGAAAAGTATTGTCTTTAAAATCAGGACATCTTTCCTGGCAGGACAGGATTACTCTGAAAACTCATGAAGTCCTTCTATCGCGTATGCTCTCACCGGTGATGAATCAAGTCCTTTTATAGGAAGGGGAGAGTAAGACATGAAGAAAATATCTTTCGAGAGCTTGTCAAGGTTTTTAAGGACCTCAATGAACACGATGCTCCTTGCCATGAGCACATCATGAAAAGCGCAAACATCCTCGTTGCTGTTCTCGATAGAGACACCATCGCCAAAACCAACACACTTCACTTCTTTTTCTGCAAACCACTCAGCTAGTTCCCGGCATATGAACAAACGATGATCCCCGGCAGTGTTCGTCAGGGATGTAAATGGCTCGATCCTGTAAGGAGAGTCGATTATGACAATATCGTCCTTTCTGATCCTTCCGCCGGAAGCCCTGGTAATATCTTCAGGCATGATATGGCTGTTTGGCGGCAGGAAGGTTATGTTCACGTATATTGCCCTCCCCATGAAGCTCGTGAGTGGCATCGCGAGCACATCCGGCCAGGTGTCATCGTGATGATAAGGACATTCAACGTGGGTCCCCAGGTGGCTCATCAGATCCATGTGAGTATGATAATCAGGGATTCTTCCCCCGGTATTGAACCTGTGCAAATTGCACCTCCTGGTCTCCGTGGCGGGATCAAGACCTTTGGATAAATCTATTATCCGCAGATTCCCCATCGAATAAACGCTCATTTCTATCTTGTTTTTATAACGTTTTACCTGGCCTTTCTTATTTCAATTGTCTCGCCAGGCAAGGTTTTAATGTCATACTCGAAGACCTCCCTGGGTTCTGTAACGTTCAGATTTCCAGTGTTTATGATTGGTTGTTTTATTTCCGGTACAGGATAGAAGATGTTGGGATTCTTTCCCCTGGCCTTCCTGAGTTTTGTACCCGCCAGAGGGTAGTAACACCTTAGCCTGAGGTTGCCGCCTTTCATCGATTTAATGGAAGCCGAGGCCAGTTCCCCTTTATCCCAGGCAATTGCTACCTCGAACCCTCCTCTGGCCTTCAGACCGCTTACAGATCCTTTTTTCCACTTGTCGGGAAGCGCGGGAAGAAGATGTACAGCCCCGTCGTGGCTCTGGAGAAGCATCTCCGCTATCCCGGAAGTGCAACCGAAGTTCCCGTCAATCTGGAATGGCGGATGGGCATCGAACAAATTAGGGTAAGTACCTCCCTTTTGTTTCCCGTCAGGTTGTATTGACGGGGTCAATTGGTCGGTGATGAGCTTGAAAGCATGATTACCATCAAGCAGGCGCGCCCAGAGGTTCACTTTCCATCCCATTGACCATCCAGTCGATTCATCTCCTCTTGCAACGAGAGATGTTTTAACTGCAGAGAAGAGGGAAGGGGTCCTGTAAGCAGATATCTGGTTTGAAGGGAACATGCCATAGAGATGAGAGACATGACGATGTTTATCTTTTTCAGAGTCCCAGTCATACATCCATTCCTGGAGCTGACCCCATTTACCGATCTGCATCGGTGGCAGTCTCTTCAATGCCTTTTCCAATTCGGCTGACAGATTGGCGTCTGTACCAAGAAGCTTTGCCGCCCGAATTGTTTTGGTGAACAGGTCAAAAATAAGCTGGTTATCCATCGTTGTTCCTGCCGAGACTGAATATTTGGAATGATCTGCCGGGGCGTTCTCCGGGGAAATGGATGGTGCTATAACAAGCCATTTATGCACGGGTTCCTCTGTTAAAAAGTCTAAGTAGAAAACGCAAGCCTCTCTCAGAACCGGGTAAACTGTTCTAAGAAAATCAAGATCACCGCTGAATTCGTATTTATCGAAAAGGTGCTGGGAAAGCCAGGCTCCTCCCATGGGCCACATACCCCAGAATGCACCGTCTATCGGACCATTGAACCGCCAGATGTCTGTATTGTGATGCAAAACCCAGCCATCTGCCCCATACATGCTCCTTGCCGTCTGTCGTCCCGTCTCCGCGAGCTCGCTTACCATCCTCACAAGAGGCTCGTTCATTTCCGTAAGGCCGGTGGTCTCCGACGGCCAGTAATTCATCTCGGTATTTATATTAACTGTATACTTGCTGTCCCACGATGGTGTTAACTGGTCATTCCAGATACCCTGCAGATTGGCTGGCTGACCACCTGGCCGTGATGAAGATATCAGCAGGTAACGACCGAACTGGAAATACAGGGTAACGAGCTGGGGATCAAAGGATCTTGAAAAGTTCTCGAGTCTTGTATTGGTCGGTTCCTTCACGGCACCGCTAAACCCGAGGTCGAGACTCACCCTTCGGAAGAATTTCTGGTAGTCTGCAACATGCACGCGTAGAATATCCCCGAATCCTCTGTCTGTTACATTCTGAAGATAATCCATTGCCCGTTTCTCTTCATCGGCACTGATATCATTATAACTTCTGAAATTGGTCGCGATTGAAACAAGAATTACTGCCTCGTCTGCGCCGGAAACATTGAGAGAAGTATCGGTTGCAACTATAGTTCCGGAACGGGTTAATATCCTGGCCACTGCCATGAACTCTACACCACCTGTTATCTTTTCAAAATCGCTTGTTTTTCCAATCATCACCAGCTCGTTATTTCCTCTCGTGCTTATTTTCACTTTTGATGGCCGGTCAATTGTCGAGACGAAGTTCACCGATCCGGGCTTGTCTCCTGTTATCTTCATCGCGATAACCTGGTCGGGGAAAGAGGCAAATGTTTCAGTTTTGTAGTTTACTCCTTTCACGGAGTACCTGCTCCTGACGACCGCGCTGTCAAGATCGAGCTCGCGGTAATAATTTTCATAGTAATTGTTGCCAGGGAAAAACAGTCGCAGATTCCCGGCTGTCTGGTAAGGCATGCCGTTCGAGATCTTTGAAATGAACTTCTGGCTTATAATATCGTTGGCTTCCTTGTATTTTCCTTCAAATATCAGCCTTCTTACTTCGGGCAGAGCCTCCCTGGCTTCAGGGTTATCATTGCGATAGGGCTGACCTGCCCAGATAGTGTTTTCATTTAGCTGTATTATCTCGTTAACCGGGTTTCCATATATCATCGCGCCCAGTCGGCCATTTCCAACAGGGAGAGCCTCAACCCACTGCTTCGCCGGCTCCCTGTACCACAGTTTCAGAGATGGATCATCCTGGCCTGATAGCAATAACGAATAGCAGACCAGGGAATAAACCGTCAGTAGTCGTGTAATTTTATTTTTCATAATATTTCTCGTGACGAAACAGCAATGCATAACCCCGGAGATCAATTAACAAATTTCAACCAGTCAGTTTCTGTAGCCCCACCTTCTTTCAAAACAACAACAAGATCGTGGACCCCTTTTACTTTTCCTTTCACCGCGGTTGTGATCGTATTAAATGTATTCCCGGCGGGGATTTTCACTTCAGCCAGCTTTGTTCCATTTACCCCGTCTGTCATTACCTGCAAGATACCACCCCTGGGCGAGCGAGCGTTTATCAGAAGAGTTTTGATTTTCTTACTTCCAAAATCCACAGCATTATACCTCATCCAGGAGTTGTTCCCGGATAAGACAGCCTTCCAGCCTTTAAACGTGTTTAATGAATCAATGAAGGCTATCGAGGCTCCGGCATCACTCTTGCTGCTGTAACGGTCAATCTCGATATTCCTCGTGGCATCGCTTATGCCTACACCCCTGAGCGTGGGAATGACCTTCCTGATAGTACCATCATTGTTGAAGAAAAGGCTGTCAACCCTTGCTGACCTGTTCTTGTCGAACTTCGGTGACAGATCGTTGTGATGATAAAACAGGTACCACTGGTTTTTATATTCTACCAGGGAGTGATGATTAGTCCAGCATCCGGTTGGTGATTCATCCATTATAACGCCTTTCACAGTGAATGGACCCAGCGGATTATCGCTTGTTGCATATTCGAGTCTTTCTGTTTTATTCTCCACGTGAGGATATGTAAGGTAATAAATACCGTTTCTTTCAAAGACAAAGGGTCCTTCAACAAGGCCCTGGGTTGGCAGGCTGGTCATTACTTTTGGCTCGGAGGCAAGTTCAGTCATGTTGTCGGCAAGCCTGGCAGCATAGATTTTGTTAAGCGAGTAATAGATGTAAGCCTGGCCATCCTTGTCAATAAAAACGACCGGATCTATGCCCTTCACATTTTTAATCGGTGTTGGCACCGGCACAAACGGGCCGGATGGATTATCACTAACTGCAACGCCTATTGAAAAACCTCGGCCATACTCAGTCTTTGCATTTGACGGGAAATAAAAATAATACTTGCCGTTTTTATAGACGCAATCCGGAGCCCACATGCTGAACGAGGTTGAATCTACCCAGTTAACCTTGTTCTGGCTTAAAATGACACCATGATCAGTCCAGTCGGTAAGGTTGGAGGATGAAAAAACATGATAATCTTCCATGACGAACCAGTTTGCACGACCCCGACCCGGCCTTGCAGGTATATCATGCGAGGGATAGAGATACACTTTTCCATTAAATACTCTTGCCGTTGGATCGGCGGTAAACTGATCGCGGATAACCGGGTTTTGCGCCTTGACCGAAGCAAAGCACAGTATTAATAATATCGCGGGAAGTAAGACTATCAAATACTTGTTTCTTTTCATTGTAATTATTATTTGAAAGTAAAGAGACTAAGTTAATTAATTCTGAACCAGTCAAAATCAGCATGACCTCCAGGAGATTTCGTGGAATAGATGAATAACCCGAACCGGTAACCCATGAAATGGGGCATCGAGTATTCCATTTTAAGCTGGCTGCCGATCTTCATCCAGTTCTTGCCATCGAGGCTGTAAAAGAAATCTGCCTTGTCTGTTTTTTCCCTGAAATCGCAGGAGGCCTTTAAATAAACGAGTTTTTGTCCCAGGGGGATGCTTTCCGCTTCAACAGGTTTCCCTGACTGGGCATTTATCATTACAATGTATTTCTTACCGCCAGTGTATTTCACTCCAGCGATCCCGAATTTACGTTGAAGAAGTGTCAGTCCTGCCACGTCGCCCTCCTTCATTCCCGATACATCGAGAAGGGTATATCCCTCGCAGGTGGGGCCGAATGTACGTTGAGTCAGGATATTTTTCGCGGTAACCAGTATCGTATCAACTCGTCCTGAAGTAAGCCGGAGGAAACCTTTCCTCTTTGTAACTGACCACAGCGAGTTATCAGGGTTATGGTTCCACTGCCAGACAAGCGGCAACGATGGTTCTCCCTTTGCACGAGCGAATTCGTCAGGTGCGATTATTCCGGGGGTCAGCCCCTTGCTTGCCGGGAGATCAAGAAAATCGGGCGCCTTTCCATTAACACCGAGTACCGGCCATCCATCTTCCCACTTCACAGGTACCAGGTAGGGGATTCTTCCCACCGACCCGAAATCGCGGAAGAGGTACGAGAACCACCTGCCGTCGGGGGTATCAACAAGACCACCCTGTGCCACGCCCTTGTCCTGGAAAACGACCCTGCCTGTCCACGGTCCTGTAATGCTTTCAGCCCTGTGAATAACAACAGTTCGCATCCCGCCTCGTGGCCAGGTAATATTGAAGAGGTAATACTTACCATCAACCTTGAATAACTGTGAACCCTCGCCAAGCCCGCTGTCGTTTCCTGAAGGGAGGCTGGCATTCTCTATTATTACCTTGTTAATCCCCCCGGGTTTAACTCCTGACAAATCAGAATTCAGTTCCACGAGGGTGAGCTTTTTATTTCCATAAATAAGGTACACTCTTCCGTCATCATCAAAGAACAGGGTGTTATCGTGAAAGCTCGGGCTGAAGGAATTTTCCTTCCACGGGCCTTTCAGGATGTTTTTTGTAGAGTAGATATGAGTCTTGCCAGTCGTCTGCGAAAAGGTGGAAACATAAAATGTTCCATCGTGATAACGAAGGCTGCTTGCCCACGATCCCTTGCCATAGGCGTTCTTACCGTTGGCAAGGTTAAGTGCATCATTATCACCAAGGGTGTTATACGCGTAACTGACCATATTCCAGTTCACGAGATCTTCCGATTTCATTATAGGAACCCCCGGGCTCATATGCATGGTGGTGCTGCTCATGTAATAGGAATTTCCAACTCTTATTATCGAGATATCAGGGACATCTGCGAAAATAATCGGGTTCCTTGCTTTGCTGCCGGTTGCGTCTGATTCAACGGGAGGAACAGGATTGTTGTTATTTGTTGTCTTGACCTGCCGCTCCCTGAAAACCAGACGCGAGAACAGGTAAAGGCTGTTTTTCCAGACTTTAAAATCATGAACCCCTGGCTCAATATAGTAGATATGGTCAACACTCTTTTCAATAAGGTATTTGTGGAGCCTTTCGCTAAACGAGATCAGACCATCCCTGTCTCCGCACGAAATCCACAGTAAACTGATTAGTTCCCGGGCCTTATCGGGATCAGGAACCAGTTGCCCGGGAGCTTTGGTATTTGGAGCTGAAGAAAAACCTCCTATCCAGGCAAATTTATCGAGGTTTCCAAGTCCGAAATTAAGAGATTGCCCGCCACCCATCGAGAGACCTGCTATAGCCCTGTGATCGCGGTCAGCATATACAGGGTACCTGGTCTCGATAAATGGAATAAGATCGTTCAGCAGATCCTTTTCGAACGTGGCGAAAGCCTGCACCTTGTCGGGGGCCATTATGTTCCCGCCCGCCCTGTCATTCTTCATGGCCCTTCCGTTTGGCATGACCACTATCATGTCTTCAATCTGTTTCTCAGAATACAGGTTGTCGAGAATAACCTGGGGTGCCGCGTTATTGAGCCACTCTTTCTCATCACCGCCAATTCCATGAAGAAGGTATAGTACAGGATATTTCCTGTTCTCGTTATAACCTGGTGGTGTATAGATTATTGCCTTTCTTTCAACACCTACCGTGTTGGAGAAATACCTGATAGTATCAATATTACCCCTTGGGATATTATTCCTGAGTGAATCATAACCTGCAGGAGCGTGCTTCAGTTGATCCTGTCCATTAGAAGGAACGGGCAGAAAAAGTATCGCGAACAGAAAAACGACAAGAAATCTCATGGTTTTTCTTTACAAGGTAAAAAGAAATCTCACGATAAGTGTATTTAGTACATTAAAGTTTGTTAAAAGGCAAGCAGACAGGTATTTTCAGAATACCTGATTGTTTGTTTCAATACAGGCAGCCCTTGTAAGACTTAATATTCGTCATCCACCGGGTTATGGATTTTATTTCCCAATTAATTGTCTTGCTTAAAGCCCGGCTTTCAGTGATGTGATCGAGGCATATTTCACCAGTCCACGATTTGTTCTTGTCTGTTGTTTCGAACTGATCTGCTTGCCGCGGGAATGTAAAAAAGCCGGGGAACTTATTAACCCGGCTTTTACATTTATTTGCAGCGATTATTTTTTAGTTGCCCTTATCGAGACCTGTTCACCTGAGCTGGCTTTAAAGGTAACATGGAACTCTTTCGTCTGCCTGTTATAGTAACCCTCGTAAAGGTCGAAAAGGCCGTTGTTCATTATTATGGCACCTTCTTTCAAAAGTGTAACTCCCATCAGAGCGCTTCCATCAGATCCGGGACCGTTTGGCATAATAAGACTTTCATCAGTTTTCAGGTTGAGTGTAACCTCGTACTTTTGGTACTGGGCATCAGTTGAACTGGCCAGACCTGCGAATTTCACGTTTACGACGAGCCTGTTCTTTTCAGGCATAGTTACACTCATCGAGTTATCTGAGTAAGATCCCCTCGTGTACTTCTGATACTTGAATCCGTTAATCTTGAATTCTGAAACCTCGTAAGTACCCTCGACATCAGTCGCGTAGTTAGTTGGATCGTTTACAAGTTCCCTGCGACGTTCCGCGGCTTCCCGGGCAATTTTAGCCTTCTTCTCTTCTTCCACTTTTTTCATGTAAGCTGCCTTGGCTTCTTCAGCAAGTTTGATTGAATCGTAGTTTACTGTTTTAAAAGGTTTTGTATAATCTTTTTGCACATCAAACTCCCATTTCTTTTCCATCCCGGGTGTTGTGTCCCTGCGGATTGTTTCAAGATAGGCGTATTTAAATTTATCTTCCGGTTTCGTGCCATCCCTGTCAATTATATCGAATATACCCCCGCTGCCGCGAATTAGATAAAACATCGTCGAACCGAAACTGTGAGATGAAATCACCGGATTTTTTACAGGCCTGGTCTTGTACATTGTTGACACCAGGATAACCGAATCATTGTTTTTCATGATATAGAGAGGGAACCAGGTATTCCTCTGTATCCTCACGGAACTGCTATTGTCAAATTTTGATCCTGATAATTTATAGCATTCCTCCATGGTTTCTTCAATTGGCGATACTTCCTTTAAAGCTTTTGATCCCGTTTTCTTTACATCATCGTAAACCAGGTAATTGATAACTCCCTTTAACGAATCATAGATGGCATTAACTCTTATGTTCCCGTTAAGATCCATTATACCGATCTTGTCTTTCAGGTCCCGGAACACGATGAGATCAGGCCCCATCAGGTTATAATCTTTCATCTCAGGTAATAATCCCGCCTTGAAGATCCATTTATCGGGATAACGGTTTATTGCCGCGGCCCGCCAGTTTCCATTGGCAAGTTTCTGCCCCAGCAATATGTACTTCCCGGGGCTGTTAACAGGAGAATATTCCTGGTGATGAGTATATAATGGTGGTAGCGGGAAATTCCCGTTTTTCTCCATGATACCAAAACTTATTTTTTTCCCCAGGTAGTTATGAAAAACAAATTCGTCTTTGCTCTTTATGTCAATTTTTGCGGCTGAAGGATCAATATCATCTATGTAAACAGCGGTTATATTGAAAACATCATTCAGGTATTGGGATGAGATTTTATCCCCATACAGGCTTCCCGCTACTTTTTCCTTGCTCTGCCCCGACCCCTTAATCAAATAGGAGTTGGCTTTCTGAGAGAAGGAAACACACGAGAGAGCGAGTAAGACAAACACAAGTTGAATCTTCATGATGATTGTTGAGTTAAATGTTGATAATGGGATGACCAGGGAGAAAAGTGAGTGACTGTAATTACTCGATGATATTCATGTCGGGAGGATGCATGACCTCCCATATTGATATAAAGAGAGCTTCCATTGCAGTCACAATTGAGGTTATAGTAAATATATGGAATTAGAAATCCGGTTTTATTGACTGGTACCATGTAGTTGTAGCCTGCAATAAATCCAAATTAAGAATGAGGCGGTTAGTTCAATAAATTTTTCTTGCTTGTGTTGTCAAACATGTTTAAGACCTTCCTTCCGGTACAATTACGGGAGTTCAAAACTTTAGGAATTGTCAGTTCTTCTATTAATAGCGAGACAATTACTCATACTCTGGATAATTGCATGAAGACAGAAGTTATGAAGTGTTTTAAACCCGGAATTAGAACTTGTACTTGCAGGCCACCGAGAAGACTTGTGTTTCATAGAAATTCTGGTAAATAACTTTAAAGCCATCACCATTAATTTCCTGTTGTAAACCCATCGTGTTGAAAATGTCCGAGGCGGTGAGGTTAATTTCGAGTTTCTTCGAGATGAATGATTTTTTCACGCCAAGATCAATCCCACCTCTCGACAGTTCACGACCTTGCCCTATATTTTTCGCACTGAAATATTGTCCTGTCATTTCAATAATCAAACCTGAAGGCAGGTTTAGCTGGCTTGTCAGTTTAGCGAAAAAAGGAGTGTCGTTTCTTTTGATTATTGAATATGACTGCGCTTCGGGAAAAAGTATCTGCCCCTCGTGTGCGAAAATGGTATTACTGTAAAGGTTAGCGCTTGCTGAAAGTTTCCACATCTTCGATATTTTCTGGTCGAATGTTAACTCCAGCCCTGAATTAGTGGCTTTACCAAGGTTGTCATATGCCTTTATTGTAATTTCTTCATGCGTGGGATCCTGGATGTAGATCCTCGTGTAATAATCATCTATGATCTTGTGATAAAGTGAAGCGTAGAATGACCCGTTGCCCCAGAGCAGTTTATAGGCCAGTTCAAGATTCCGGGTGAATTGTGGCCTTAAAGAGGGATTTCCTATTTTAAGCAACTCGGGATCGTCATATTTCGGGAATATTCTCAGGATATCTTCACCGGGACGATCAATCCTTCGGTTATAGAACAAGGAGAGCTTGTTAGATTTGTCAGCCTTGAATGTCAGCCTGACATTCGGGAATAGTTTAAAATAGTCGTACCCGTCTTCGCTGAAATACGGGTTTGGCGCGAATTTGTAGCTGACTGTAGTATACTCACCTCGCAAACCGGCTTCAATATCTAGTCTTGTAAACTCGGAAACAAGATTAACATAAGCCCCGGCTATATCTTCATCCCATTTAGACCAGTTTCCGAAATTATAAATTAGAGCAGTGTTTGCCGGATCCTTTGTGACGGTGTAGGTAATTGGCATATGACGTAATTTCCCTGAGATGCCTGCCTCTAGACGCCCGAAAGGCAAAGGGCGTGTATAATCTGACGAGACCAGGTAAACATATTCCGGCGCCATTACCCAGGTCTTGTCTGTTTTTATTACCGGGTAAGGAGAAGGACCATCCTGGCTCAGGTTATATGTCTCATCCTCCCAGCCCTTTGTGAAAAGAAACTGGGTATTCAGTTCATGCCCGGGCTGCTGGAACCGGTACTTGTGCTGTAGTGTAACATTCGTGAATCCCGTTCCCTCGCTTTCGTGAAACCCCCATTTTCGAGAGGGCGAGTCATAATCACTGTTATTGAAGAACCAGACTCTGGTAGTGTCTATATGCCATTCATAGTCGTAAAGTGCGAAAATGGTAAGGGTCTGTGCCGGGGTTGGATTCCAGTCAAAACCCACCTTGAAATTATAATGATTCTGTGACCTGTTTTCCGACACCTGGCTTTCCGTGATATCACCAGTTTCGTAATACCTCGTTGTGAACTCATTATTTGGAAGCCTTTTTTGATGTATCAGGTAAGACTGCCAGTACAGGTTCAGTTTCTCCGTCTTGTAGTTCAGATTCAGCGAGGGAGTAAGCTTCCAGTTATCTGAATAGCTTGGCATCCCGGTAGGGAGATCTGCTTTTCTCTTTGTCAGCATACCAATACCGGGTGCGAATCCTAAATCCCCGCTGATGCCTTTAACAGCCGATTTCCTGAACTTTATATTCACGATTCCTGCCATGCCGGCAGCATCATACTTCGCCGATGGGTTGTTTATAATTTCAATGCTTTCTATTTGCGAAGCCGGGATACTCTCCAGACCCTTCTGACTTCCAAAGCCCGTGAGACTCGACTGTTTCCCGTCAACGAGTATTGCTACTTTATCGCTGCCCCGGAGTATTATACGGCTGTCCTGGTCTATTACAACTCCCGGCAGTGTTTTAATAAGATCCAGGACTGATCCGGTAGAGCCGGTAACAAAACTCTCGGCCGAGTATGTTTTCTTGTCGAGAGTGGAAGAAACGGATTGTTTCTGTCCAGTTATCTGGATCTCTGCTATCGACTGGCTTGATGTATTGAGGATAATGGTCCCCAGGTCAAGCACCTTGTTAATAGTACCAGCCAGAACTTTCCGGCTAACTGACTCGAAGCCAATAAAAGAGATTACGAAATTGTATTCACCTTCAGGCAGACCCGAAACAGAAAACCTTCCCTGTTCATTGGTAATTGAGCCGGTAACGAGCTCCCCGGTATGTTCTTTCATTACCGACACTGTCGCTCCGGCAAGAGGTTGCTTATCGTCATGGGTGAGGACTCTTCCTGAAATAGTGGACTGGCAGAAGAGAGTCAGGGGACTCATTAAAACAAGAAGAAACAGAACTAACCTTTTCATCGGGGTAAATAATGGTATAATCCATCAAAATTAAACTTTTAAAAACTCACCATTCATACCCTTTAACATCATTAATTATTGATTCACTTAATAATTGTTAATTAGCGCCATTCACTTTGTTACCAGGAAAACCGATGGTTAAGCAAGAGCCAGCGCATCACTTCAATACAATACCGACAGGGCAATGATCCGACCCTGTTACTTCTTCAAGTATAAAAGCGTCTTTAAGTGAACCAAGCAGAGTGGTACTCACCAGGAAGTAATCAATTCTCCAGCCCACGTTCTTCGACCTTGCCCCCATCCTGAAGCTCCACCAAGAGTAACGATCCTTCATATCGGGGTAGAAATGGCGAAAGGTATCTTCCAGGCCCCCGGAAGTGAATCTGTCCATCCCGTCAATTTCCTCCTGCATGTAACCGGCATATTTGTTATAGTTATCCTTCGGCCGGGCGAGGTCTATGGGTTTATGCGCGACATTTAAATCACCACATACAATTACCGGTTTTTTCTTCTCCAGGTTCTTGAGGAATAAAAAGAATGCCTTGTCCCACTCCTGCCTGTATCCAAGTCTCTTCAGTTCGCTTCCCGAATTCGGGACGTAGACATCGACAAGATAAAAGCCGGGATACTCAAGAGTCAACACCCTTCCCTCGGTGTCGTGTTCACCCACCCCGATGCCCTTTGTCACATCAAGTGGTTTTTGCTTTGACAATATTGCGGTTCCCGAATAACCCGGTTTCACCGCGGAATTAGAGTACAGGTGATATCCCTCGACGGGTTTTAAAGTTTCCGCCACCTGATCGTTATTAGCCTTGGTCTCTTGCAGGCAAAGCATATCGGGGTCCATCAGCTTGACATCGGTGAAAAAATTTTTCTTGGCAATCGCGCGTATGCCGTTGACGTTCCATGATACTATTTTCATAACAGAAATATTTCTATACAAATAACAACATTCCCGGAGAAATTTCAAGAGGGAATTTTAGGTCTTTGTTCACTATTAGTATAACAACACTGTTGACCATATTATATAACCAGAGTTGTCAAATTATGTTTATCAGGTGGATTGTTTTTTATGCCACGAGCCGGGGCCGGGGCTTACATGTAAACGACACGGGGGCATTTCGGAATGTTTCCTGATGGTGTTTTAATGTAAAAGAAATGGACTTTTACAGTACCGGACAGCTTTTTCCCTTAATATTCCCTGTCTGAGGTACCCGGGATAAAATTTTAGAAGGGCAGGTATTTCTAATTACCATCCCATCCTGCAATTCTGGCCCAGAGCCACCAGGCAGCATATGCTTTAAGATTCCCGTTCAATGGCTGGCTATGGGCTGCATAACAGTCAAACCAGTCAACACCTTCGGTATGCGAGTTCTGCCATTCTATTGCCCAGTTGGAATCAAGGCTCCCGTTACCGTCACTGTCATAATCACAGTTATCATTCGGTTTTTTGTTTCCAAAGTATACCCCGTCGGGGTTGTAGCTTTCTATATCCTCGAAGTCGTACAATAACTTTTTGTTTGTTTTGCAGTAGTCTCTTATCTGCTGGTTTCGGAGGTGAAGGTTCCCGGTCAGCCCGGTACCATCAAGATGCCCGGTCATGTAAACGAAACTTACATCGGGATAATCAGATTCCAGGTCATTCATTAACGACAGGTAAGTATTTATGTCTGCCTCCGTGGCGGAAGAAACCTCCCCGCACCACGACCAAATAATCACGTTAATATCGGTATTTGCATCAAGATAGGTACGTGTTCTCGAGGCCCAGGTTGTCCTGTCAGGATTACCCAGATCGCCATCCATTGCATAGTCTCTCAGATCGAGTGCCCCGTTATTTCCTCCCTCGTTCCAGGCGTACGCGCTCCCCTTGAATCCCGCGAGTTCCGTCATCCCGGAAGTCAGCTGGCTGCCATGCGAGGTGTGACCGTACGCTATGTGCAATGTTTGCCTGGCTTTAGTGATCCATTCTGAGGGAATGGAGCTCAGGACAGTGCTTTCATGATTAATAGTTGCTTCCGATGATCCCTGGATTTCAGGTGTCTCTTCATCCTTGCTGCATCCTGCAGCCAGCATGGTTAAAGCTAAGCACAATGCGAATGGTTTCATATCAAAGATAAATTAGGTAGAAGGTTTTTTGCAGTCATCCATTTGAACGGAGAAAACGGTGTCTTTGTTACATCCGCCGACCACCGACTTTTTGAAAATCGTCTTCCGGGCTTCCGCTTTTTCATTGCCAGATATGTAATCCTAAAATCAGGATGGCCATCCGTTAACCGGGAACAGCATTTTGTATATTCCCGCTTAAACGGTATTTCTTATTGATTTAATTTCGATTCAGGAAGGTAAGGACAGACCTTCCGCGACAGTAAAAAAGAACATTGACAGTAAAAAGCACTTTAAGGTTAAATTAAATCTATGAGCCATGAAAAGATTTTTAATCACAGCAGTAATGCTTACGCTTGTAAGCGCTGCAAGTTTCGGTGAAAAGGTGGTTGCAAAAGGCCAGACCTTCACATCGTTTGGTGACTACAAGGTAATCAGGGTCGACGAAGCCGTTCCCATGATGGGTAAGGATTGTCAGGCCTACACGATCAAGTACGAGAACTCTCCTCTCGAGGTTAAAGTTATCGTTTGCAAGGAGAAGAACTGCAGGACCTACCTGGTTCTTTCGGATAAACTTTCTGTTCAGTACGTGTGTCATCCTGAATATTTCGGGGTTGAAAAAGTGAACAAGAAATTTGAACCAATGGGTTATTCAACGTCCGACAAGAACCTTAACAGGCTGGAGTATTTCCATCAGAAGGTCCTCGGGCCTGGTCAGAAGACTGAGCTTGAAGCCACCTCGCTGATTGCAGCTTATTTCACCTATCTTCTTTTGCCCGAACAGCAGGCATGAACATGATGCAGACAATCAGCCTCCGCTGAAGGGTTTCTATCAGTTTTAGGTTTTAGTTTACAACGGGTCCGTCTCATAGCTTATGGGACGGTTCCATTTTATACCTACCCCCTGAATCTTGCCATGTGAACAAGGAATATATCCTTCCTGTTACGTGAAACGGGAATCTGCGACCCGTCAGTCATCTCGATATATCCACCCTCTTTCCTGACGAATTTTTTCACGTACTTGAGGTTAATGAGATAGGAGTTGTGAGGGCGGAAGAAATATTTTTCTCCAAGGAGATCCTGGAACTCCTTGAGGTTTTTTGAAACGAGAAGCTTGCGATCGCCGGCGAGGTAAAACATCGAGTAGCTCCTGTCTGCCTCTATCCTTATTATCTCGCGCGGGTTAAGATATTCCATCCCCTCGCTGGTCGCTATTGCCAGTCTTGACGGCGATGGTGTCCTCAGGTTTTCCATGAGTATCCTGAATTTCTCGTTACTCCTGAGCAGATCGTCGGAATGTTTCTTTGTGACCCTGTCTATCGACTCGATGAATTCATTAATGTTGATTGGCTTGAGAATGTAATCAACGGCACTGAACTTGATTGCCTTTATTGCGTAATGGTTAAATGCCGTGATGAAGATCACGTTGAAATCCTTTTCAGGGAAATGTGAGAGAAGATCAAACCCCGTCCCGTTAGGCATTTCAACATCCAGTAAAACCAGGTCGGGTTTTTCTTTTTCGATAACAGCTATCCCTTCAGCGACATTATTTGCTTTTCCCAC
The DNA here is from genome assembly GCA_046329885.1 of Bacteroidales bacterium. Taxonomy (GTDB): domain Bacteria; phylum Bacteroidota; class Bacteroidia; order Bacteroidales; family VadinHA17; genus LD21. The sequence goes on along the minus strand of JAXLTU010000048.1, from coordinate 7,720 downwards.
TACCTCCAGAGAGGGGCAGTATTCTTTTATTACCGAGATAATGAAATCAACGGCATACTGTTCATCATCAACAACGACGGTCCTGAATTTCCTGTTCATGTCAGTATGGGGATTTGAATTTCAACCCTGGTGCCGGTGGCTTTACCGTTACCGTCTTTAAGATCGGTGAAAACGGTCCGGAGATCAGTACCATGTATCGAGTTCACAAGATCAAGCCTTGAGGCTGTTATCCTTGTGCCAAGCGAATTATGGTTCGTACCCTTCGAAATCTTGTTCTCCAGGCCGGCCTCGCGGCCTATACCGTTATCCTCTATCCTGCAGAGCAGATGATCTCCCTTGAAAGTGAACTCAATCTCGACAAGTCCCTTGTGATCAAGCGGCATAAGCCCGTGGCATATTGAGTTCTCGACGTATGGCTGAATCAGCATTGTAGGTATTTTGTAAAGAAGGGGGTCGATCTCCTCGTCCACTTTAATACTGTATTCAAATTTATCCTTGAATCTCAGGCTTTCAAGCTCGAGGTACAAAGTGAGTGCATCGAGCTCATCGCGAAGTGGTATTGACGTGTGTTGCGAGTTATCAAGTACCTTCCTGATGAGGTTCGAGAATTTAGTCAGATAATTGTTCGTTGCCAGCTTGTCGTGCTGGTACATGAAATATTGAATCGAATTAAGAGTGTTAAAGATGAAATGCGGGTTCATCTGCTGCCTCAGGTTTGCCTGCCTCAGTTCTGCTATCTTCTCGTTCATCTCGCTTAGCCGCCTTCTCGAATTTATCTTCGAAGCCCCTATAACAAGCAAGCCTATAGATACTATCAGAACCAGCAAAGCAGTGAAGGCTATGTTCATGAACCTGTTGTTCTTCAAACGTTCCGACAGAAGGACAATCTCCTTCTTGTGATTATCGGCCTCGTACCTTATCCTCGCGTCCGCGAGACCCTGGTTGTTCCTTCGCGAGAGAAGCGAGTCATTATACTGCTTGTATAGGACGTAATTCGTGTAAGCCCTTGATGTATCGCCGATAGAAAGATACAGCTTGTGAAGATCGTTGTGAACCCACGAGAGATTATACCAGTCATTAAGCTTTGTCGCGAACTGTAGCGATTTGGCATAGTAGGCCTTGGCCTTTTTAATATCACCGAGATCCCTGTAAATGGTACCAAGGTTGCCCAGCGAGTTTGCTGTTATTCCATCCTGTTTACCCGGGATACTGAACTTCAATGATTTTTCATAATAATACATCGCGGAATCGTAGTTCTTTTCAAGGTAGAAGTTCCATCCCAGGTTAGCGGTTGAAAACCCCGAGTAGTAAAAGTTCTTCGTCAACACAGACAGGGCAAGACATTTCCTCAAAATTGAATCTGCCTTTATCTTGTCGCGGTCTCCCTCCACGTATGAGTTTCCGAGACGTAACAAGCCGGACTGGGCCGTGGCCGAGTCAGATTCCGCGAACGCCGACTTAATTACCTCGTTTAGAAAATGCCTGTAACCGACTGAATCACCCACGGCGAACATCACGCTCGCTATCCCGTCATAGCCCCCGGGAATTACCTTCCTTATCTTCTCACGACTTGCCAGATCGATACTCTCCTCGTATGCCTTCCTGCTTTCCTGGAAAAAGCCTGTCCTCAGAAAATACCTGCCCTTGAACTGGAGTATCCACGCGAGGAGTACTTTGTTCTGCTTTTCCCTTGCAATGTTTTCTGCCAGCAGCAGCTCTTCTTCAACTTTCGTGAAATCGCCTGTCTCAAAACAATATCGCCCGGTAAGAAAATGGAGCTCTGCCGGCATTTCTGTCCCCTGGTGCAGGCTTATCCTCATCGCCGAATCGATGTAGGCTTTCACCAGATCAAGCTTCAACACGCCCTTTTTAAGATGCTTCTCTGCCATGTTCATGTAATATGCAAGCTTTACACTGTCAGGCACTGTTCTTAAACCGGGGTCGTCGTATGAAAAACTATTTCCCATGGCCCTGTTCATGCTTAAAGCAATAACAGGGAGCATGACAAAAAATACCAGGACTGGTCTTTTCTTGAATATTAAACTAGGGCAATTCATAATACAAAATTGCATGAAATATTTCTAAAGTATTATCTCTCTCAGGTTTATCCACAAATTACTTTATCCCCGGCTCAAAAACACTGATGGATTAACGGATGGCTGTTCCTGGTTAACAAATTGCATATTCTATTTGATGAAATGAAAAAGAGTACCCGGCTGGATACTCTTTTTACTTTGCTCTGAACAATCATCCTATTTGGCCATATCCCACCATACCCTGTCAGTTATTGTTAACCCTGCAGGCATGTTGGTCCCGTTGTACAATCTCTCGTCATCGGGATAAGGGAGCCTTCTTGGAATCTGGTTAATAACAGCCCCGGTGGCCAGTTGAAGAACGGGGAAGCCTGTTCTTCTCCAGTCGGACCAGGTTTCGATCTGGAGGAAGGAGCTGAGCCATTTCTGGTTCATTATCTTCTCGAGGGTTATCGAGGCGCTTGTCTCCTTCTGACTATTATACCAGGTACCATCACCATATACCCCCTCTCGTTGCAGCGATGCCTTTAAACCGTCGTTATAAGCATTTGCTGCCCTCACTGGATCTCCTGTCCTGAAACTGGCTTCGGCCTCGATGAATTTTACCTCGGCGAACGACATCAGGTACACGGGTGAATTGGAGGATGCATAAGCCGCCCCGATTGAAGCAGCTTCCGTGTTTGGTTCCCCCGGTTTTGAACCAACTGTCCCGGTGAAATACACTGTCTGTCTTGGATCGCCCGTGAGAGCCAGCTTTGCCTGGTAGGTGGCACTGGCACTATAATAACCTGCACGTCTCTGTTCCGACTGGTAGATCGGATTCGAGTTGCTGAAAGCTGTTCCGAATATCAGTTTGAAATCGTCATCGTTACTCGTGTACGCGTCAGCAACAGCTGCCAGCGCCGCGGTATATGAAGCATTACCATTTCTTTTTGACAGGTGCATGTTGTATCTGGCCTTGAGTGCATAGGCTGTTTTTATCCATTTATCAAGATCACCGCCGTAAATGATGTCCTCATCACCTGGACTTAACACGCTGGAAGGAGCTCCCAGGTCCTCGATTGCCTGGTCGAGTAGAGCGAAGATCGTGTCGTATACCTGGGCCTGGGTATTGTATTTGGGCTTGAAATTATTCTGTAAACCACTCAGGGCTTCAGAATAGGGTATATCACCCCACTCGTCAGTTGTAACACCCAGGTGATAAGCCATTAGTACCCTGGCAACACCGGCAAAGTGTGGTGAACCGCCTTTGGCTGCCTTTTCCATTATGATCTTCGTGTTTATCATACCAGGAGAATAGAGGTTCCAGCTCCAGGCGTTTGTGACATCGGCCTCGCTGATGGTGTAAATATCATTTTCGGCCGACTGGCTCTGGAGCCCCGCGATCTGTTGCATCCACACGCAGTTCCACCTTGCCAGTTCACCGCCCACTATGTAGGCCAGGTTAACCTCAACAGGTGCCAGCAATTGTGGTTCACCCACGTCTGTAGGATTGTTGGGGTCGACATTCATTTCCGGATCAATCCATTTACTGCACGATCCGGTAAGCAATGTCAAAATCAATAAGGTCGTTAATATCTTTTTCATGACAACAATAGTTTTTAATTAGAAATCGAATCTCAATCCAAACACGTACGATTTTGTATTTGGCATGTTGAAATAGTCAAGTCCCTGGGCGTTGAAGGCTCCCATGAGGTTGGTCTCGGGATCGATGCCGCGATAAGGTGTCTGCAGCCACAGGTTACGACCCGTGAAATACACTTTCGCCTGCCTGAGGAAGCTCTTGTTTATTACTTTTCCCAGGTCGTACGAGAGGGTCAGTTCACGAAGCCTTACCCAATCAGTTTTGTCAACGAACTGTTCCTGGGCCGGACCGGATCCTCCTCCAATATTCTGGAAATAGTATTGAGACCAGGTGGTTTCTATATCATTCTTTTCTCCCGAGCTGACTATCTCACCATCTTCAATATGACCCTTCACACCTTCCATGATGACAGGCTGCCCTCGTTTTTCAGTTAGCTTCGAAGTTCCAAAACCTATCATCCTCGAGAGAGTCCCGTTCCACATGATGCCTCCGTTTTTAATATCAAAGAGGAATGATAAGGACAACCCATCGTATGAAAACTCGTTATTTATACCCATGGTCCATCTGGGTGCGATACCACCGAGCGATTTCATGGTTTCGTCCCTGATAGGATAGCCATATCCGGCACTGAGGGGGTCATCATTGATTATCACGTTTCCATTTTCATCCTTGTAAAAAGAGGTACTGAACATGCTGCCATAAGCCTCCCCGACAACGACGTTAATGGTAGTTCCGGTAAATCCACCGAGACCGATATCTGTTACACCCTCTGCAAGAGAAAGAACCTTGTTCTTGTTCATCGTGAAGTTTACTGTCGCTGACCACGAGAACTTGCCGGTCTGGACCGGTATCGCGTTTGCCATTATCTCTACTCCCTTGTTCTCCATGGTGGCGGCATTTATGTATGTACTGTTAAAGCCGCTGCTGCCAGTTATCGGTACGGGTATCAGAAGATCCTTGTTCTGGTTATTATAATAGGTGAAATCGAGGTTCATCCTGTTATTAAGGAATTTGAGTTCAACACCAACTTCCCTCGACAGGAGGCTCTCGGGTTTTAGGGTGGGGTTTGAAAGCACATTGCTCGGCACGAACCCGGGTATACCATCGAAAGGAAATGAATCACCTGTTGCCCAGCCATCTGTTATAACAGCCAGGGTGAACGTGTTTATGGTATTATATGGTGTGGCATGGTTAGCAATCTGCGCGTATGATGCTCTCAGCTTGCCATAAGAAAGGAACTTGTTGTTCTTCAGGAATGGCAATTCGCTGAAAATGAATCCGGCGCTTGCCGAAGGAAAGAAGAAACTGTTATTGTTTTCCGGCAGAGTTGTCGACCACTCGTTACGCCCCGTGAAACCAAGGAAGATCATGTTCCTGTATGAAAATTGCAGGTCAGCATAAAGAGCAGCAGTCCGGTACCTGGTCTTGCTCTCCCTCACAAGCTGTGAACTGGTGTTCGACATGTGGTAGAAGTCGGGGATTACGAAACTGCTTCCCTGGGTGTAAAGTTGTTGTTTATAGCTCTGGTACAGGTTCTGTCCAACGGTTATGTTTGCTGTCACTCCACTGAGTATCTCCTTAAAATAATTGACAGTAAAATCGGAGTTGAGAGAGTTATTATAATGCTGGTCCTCTTCCTGTTGTCCTTCAGGAATGTTAGCGGAAAGCAGGGCAGTGTGTCCGCTACGCCGGTCGGAATAGAAATCATCACCAAGCCTGTAAGTTACAGTAAGGTCTTTCACCGGGTTATACTTCACCATCACGTTTCCGATTATCCTGTCTACCTGGTCGGTCAGCACGTTCTTGTTCACTGTCCAGTAAGGGTTATCGTAGGTCGCGTATCGTCTTGGTGTTCCATCATCGTACATGTAAGCGTCAGGGAACTTGTACCCGTCACTGCCATGCCCGTTCGAATTGTCGAATGTAGGTGTACACCTCATCAGTCCGACCATCACGCCAGAAACGTTTGATCCATGCTGCATCCTGTCACCACCGGAACGGATATAGTTTGCCGTTGCCGAGACAACGAGAGACTTGCCAAGGTGACTTTCGCCCGAAAGTTTGATAGTCGTTTTACCGAACTTGTTCCTTGGGATTACACCCCTTGTTGAGTTATTACCAACGGACAGAAAGAAGTTGGCATCCTTGTTGCCGCCGGTGACGGAGATATTATTATTCACTGTCATACCGGTCTGGAAGAAATTACCGGCATTATCGTAAGCGATGGCTGGCATATCCTGTTTCGCGGCAGGGTTAGTTGCCAGAACGAGCATCCCGTTCCTGTCGCGCGGATAGTCAGTTGCCCCGTCGAACCTGAGATCGGAAATGAGCGGACCCCACGAGTTAGTTGTCGTGGTGCTGTAAACGCCATTGTTGCCCTGGGCGTAGAGCATCTGCATCTCCGGAAGTTTGTTGACCTTGTCGAAAGCCACTGATGAGGAGAAGCTTACATTCATCCTTCCACCGGTATCGGAGCCTCTTTTGGTGGTGATTATTATAACACCATTACCTGCCCTCATGCCATAGAGCGCGGTGGCAGCTCCACCTTTGAGCACTGAGACGGAAGCCACATCATCAGGGTTGAGGTCTATAAGTCGGTTCGAGTAGTTTACACCATTGGTGAGGTTGTTCCTGCCATCATCGGGGTTACCGGAATAATCCATCGAGTTGTCGACTGGGACCCCGTCAACGACGAATAGCGGCTGGTTATCACCGGTAATGGAGTTCTGCCCCCTGATTGTAATAAAAGATGCCGCACCTGCCGCACCTGCTGAGCTCGTTATGTTCACGCCGGCCAGCTTCCCGGTTATGCCGGACAGGAGGTTTCCTGTTTCCGCCCTGGTGATCTTGTCCCCGCCGATATCCTGAACTGCATAACCAAGTGATTTTTTCTCACGCGATATGCCAATGGCGGTAACAACAACCTCTTCGAGCCCGAGAAGGTCTGGTTCAAGCAGTACATCAACCGTTGTTCTGGTTCCAACATTCACTTCCTGCTTTTTCATACCGATATACGTTATTACCAGTACAGCCCCGTCAGGAGGTACATTAATCCGGAAACTGCCGTTGACATCAGTCGTCGTTCCGGTCGATGTTCCTTTCAGAACCACGGTAGCCCCGATAACAGGTTCCCCGTCAGCAGAGCTTTTTACAGTGCCTGTCAGTGTTTTTTGTTGCGCCGTGGCGATGACAAAAAAACAGAGAAAGACAAAAGACAATAGGAATAGTCTTTTCATAACTTTCAATTTAGGTTAGTAATAATATTGCAGTGAGAAATGAAGCGATACTTCTTCTGTCCAAAAAGCACTACATGCTCACTTACCGAAATTTATATCATTACAGGTCAGATTCACTTTACCGTTCTACGGATTGCATAAACGGGTTTATAAAACGCAGTAAACAGCTTATGATTAACACGAGTAATGCCACTTGCTTTTTGTCAACCGGGGTTGTTTCTCAATTGAGTACCGCTTTTTAAACAAAATGATGACCTTTTGTTAAATTTGACAAACAATACAAATACCAGCTTTTAAATACCTACTCTATGAAAACCATCCTTGTTCTGCTCGTTTTATTTTGTACAATAGTTCAACCGAAAGCCGCACCGGTGGATAAGCACACTTCAGGAAACGAGAATACTGTTTATAACGTGAGAGATTTCGGTGCAAAGGGAGATAGTGCCACAATAGATACAGATGCTTTTAACAAGGCTATTGATGCTGCAGCTGCAAACGGAGGGGGGACAGTCTGGGTGCCTGCCGGTGATTACCTGAGCTTTTCAATTCACCTTAAAAGCAATATCACAATTCATCTCGATAACGGGGCATTTCTAATCGGCGCTGATCCAGCTTCAGGGAAGGGAGGTTATGATGCCCCTGAGCCAAACGAGTTCAACAAGTACCAGGACTTTGGTCACAGCCACTGGCATAACAGCCTTATCTGGGGAGAAAACCTGGAGAATATAGCCATCACGGGCAATGGATGGATTATTGGAAACGGTCTGACAAGGGCTGGCCGGGAAACACCCGGACTCGGTAACAAGGCAATCGCCCTCAAGCTATGCCGGAACGTTACTCTCGAAGGCATAACAATACTTCGTGCC
>JAXLTU010000047.1:0-26140 GCA_046329885.1 Bacteroidales bacterium | reverse complement strand
TCCTGAACTTGTACATGCCAACTATCTTGAACTCGTGAGTTACATCCTGGTTTGCAGGGTAATAGACATCAGAATAAGCTGCAAACTTATTCCTGGCTTCACCAAGGGTATAGCTCAGCCAGCCTGTCAGATTACCGGAATTCTTCTGGGCTAATAACTCAACACCCCGGGCATAACCCGAGCCATTGAAAAAGTTCTCGTTGTAGTCGACTCCAAAAGGACTGGCATTTACCCGCAAAGAATACTCTGTCAGATCCGAAATCTTCTTGTAATAAGTTTCGGCACTCAGTGTATAATTTTCAGATTCGTATGAAATACCTCCAACCAGATGAACTGAAGATGTTGTGGGAACAGTATTCCCGTCCGACAAAATCCAGAATTCCTTGCTTCCCGACATGATGTCCTCTCTTGTGACCCTGTTCGCGAACTGGTAATATTTACCTGTTGCAGCCTTAAGCATTATCCTGTCTGTAAGGCTGTATGAAAGGGAGAACCTTGGCTCGAGGTACGGTTTCCCCGTCGCTTCAAAATAATCGGCCCTTAGACCCGGGATCAGCTGAAGCCTGCCATCAAGAAATTTGAAACCGGCCTGCACGTAGGCCCCACCAAGCAGCGCGCTCCCGTCACGGTTAAGTATATCAATAGTATCGCTCTGGGCATACGAATAGTTTATATCATACAGTGTCGAGAATATCCCGAATTTGATCTGGCTGAAGGCTGATAGTTCGAGCTGGTAATCCGACTTTATGCTGTAATCGCGAAGATCATTATCCTCGAATATCCCGCTCCGGCTGGTGGTCGAATTATTGTCAGGGTCAACAAGCATCCTGTCCTGCGACCTGTTACGGAAATTATAATAATTGGAATAGCTTAAAATAGTGTTCCCGTATAATCTTGAACCCCATTTTCTTGCCCATTTGAGGCTGGATCCTATATTACCGTACCTGGTGAGGTCGACAGAATTCATGCTGAAGTTAGCATTCATCTGGCCAAAGGATGGTATGTTCGAGGAGAAGCTGTTGTCTAGCTTGTCGGTACCGTTGAAGAAACTTAACGAAATAATATCCTTTTCAGTGGGCTTGTACGTGAATTTCCCATTCAGATCGTAAAAATAAGATGTGATCTGGCTGCTCTGCGAAAATCTTCTTCCCGGGCCATTTCCAACATCTGGCGAATTAATTGTCCTGCTGTTATTGAACTTCTTGAAAATCATATCATACAGGGCACCCTGGTACGACTTCCGGAAGGCAACGAACGATGAAAATTTTTCACCGACTGGTATTTCAAGAAATACATTTGTACTCAGGAGGCTGACATCCGTTCCGAAGTTGATCCTCTTCTGGTTGCCTTCCTTGCTTGTTATTTCGGTCACGCTGGATATCCTGCCCCCGAATCTCGACTCGAAGCCACCCTTGTAAAGCTGAATATCCTTAACCGCGTTGGAGTTGAAAGCACTGAAAAAGCCATAAAGGTGATCAACGTGATAAACAGTGAATCCATCATACAGCACGAGGTTCTGGTCTGGCGTGCCACCCCTGACGTAAAGCCCTGAAGATGATTCGTTAGACGCGCTGACTCCTGGCATTAGCTGGAATGACCTCATTACATCGTGCTCCCCGATGCTGGGCAGCTGTGAAATTTTAAGCGGGGTTATCTTGATTGTACTAACCTCCGCTTTCTTCGCGAAAACAACATCGTCGCGGTAGGCAGTTACCTTGATCTCCTGGAGCGTCTGCGAGGCAGGCTTAATATCTATCCTGAAATTATTCCCTGGCAACCCGGGATCAAGAAATACCTTTGTTGTACCATATCCGACGTATTGAACCAGGAGGGTACTGGTGTCGGATGGTACATTTACAAGCGAGAACAGTCCATCTGCGGTAGTGGTTGTACCAATGTTCGTCCCTCTTACCTGTATCGCTACAAATGGCAGCGCTTCACCGGTGAGCTGGTCATGAACGCTTCCCGATAAGGTATATTTAAATTTCGATGGTGGTCCGAAATATGTCTTAACTATTTCTTTTGATGATGTGTCGGCTTCCTCGTTTTTCGTCCCGGTATCATCAACATAATAAGTGGCGTAATCGACAACAGGTTTATCATACTTGCTGTAGTCTATCGTTTCGGCAGTGAACTCTGACATGAGATCACCCGTGAGGCCGTGTTTCTCCCCTCCCAGCCTGATTCCCGAAAAGATAGTCTTCAAACCCAGGTTATTTATATCAGACCTCGTTATAGCGGTATCGTTAACCTGGAAGAATACATTTACCCTTTTATTCTTCTCGTATCGTATGCCTGCGGTGAAAAAGTCAACGATTGCCCTCACGCACCCTAGTTTCTCGAAAGAGGTGTTTCCACGCCCCGGTATGTATATGAAAAGGAAATCGCGGAATCTGTCAGACAACCTCATCGTGTCAGCAATATAGGTGTCGCGGGCTGATACATACTCGTCACCAAGCACGAACATGTATGGACGCCTGGTTATAGAATAATTGCTGTCGGCGGAGAAACAGAGGTATCTGAAGAAGCATTCGCTTCCCGGTGTGTTGAAATTGTATTCCTTGCCCTGTCCCCTGGCTGCCGTGAACACGGTCACCGATAATAATAGCAAAACAGCTATTTTCAAACCGCCATGGCCTGAAAGCACTCCAGATTTATTCATCCTGCAGGTATTGATTACAGGATGAATATATATCCGTGGAATATTCCAGGAAAGAAATATAGAAGTAGGGGCTGTTTAACCCGATGTTCTGCCCATATAAACCGATTAACCGGCGGGCACTATTTTAAAAAGAACAAGCCTGCCGGTTGTTAAAGCGATTATCTCAGGCTCCTGACCAGGTTTTTAATCCCTTCGGCCGGGGAGGTTGCAGTCAACCCGAAACGCTTTTCGAATTTAGACGAATCGAATATATAATCCTGATCATACTGGTACATCATTTCCGGGAATTCCTTCATAACAGGTACGAATAAACCCAGGGCTTTAAGCATGAATAATGGGACAACCTGAATTTTTGGTTCCTTCCCGGCTTCGGCTGCAATCAACTCTATCCACTGGCGGGTGGTAAGATTTTCCTTTGTTGTTGGCACGTGCCACTCCTGGTTAAACGCGTCAGGGGTGTTACCAAGTAACGCGGTTGCTTTAGCGGCATCTGGAGTATACGTGTAAGTATGTATTTTATCGGCCGTTACAAAAGCCTGGGCTTTTTTTCCTTTAAGCAGGTTATCTGCGGCCATTATAGTCAACACGCTGTTCTTGTTATCCGGTCCGTAAAAATCTGCTGACCTGGCAACAAGAGCTGTAAGTTTTCCGCTTCCAATACCATTCAGTATCATTTCCCGTAACCCTGCCCGCACCTGGCCTTTCCTTGACGGGGGATTAACCTTCGATTCCTCGGTCATGAAGGGAACCGCGTCGCGCGAGTACATGTACACGTTATCAAAAAATACCAGCCTGGCATTATGTTTCATGCACGAGTTTATTAACTCCTTCATGAACCAGGGCCATGTTTTTTCCCAGACTTTAATGTTGTATTGAAAACCTACAGTAACATAGACAACCCCGCTTCCCTCTATCGCCTTGTCGAGCTGAAGAGGATCAGTTACATCTGCGGTGAAAAGTTCATCTGACGGGTTCACCCTTTCAGGTTTCCGGCTTACAAGTCTTATTCTGTCAGTGTAGCTGGTGAGTTCTTTAGCGAGGGGAATTCCAATTCCTCCTCCCGATCCAATAATAGTCTGTAACATATCTTTAAATTAACAATGTCGTCGTTCCTCGGTCTCCAGCCTGAACACCACGGGTGTTATAAACAGGATGGACAACTGTTTTGATTAACTATTTGCTTCTGCAATTTAACAATTAGTTCTGCAATGCACTAACAATCAACTGGCGTTGAATGTTTAACGAAAGAAGGTGACCGCTTCAGAAAATAACCTCTCGAACCAGTAATCGACCTGAAGCGATATGTCACCTTCGTATATTGGAAATGGATTTTCATGTGAATATGGATACGGGAAATTCCATATCCTGACGGGATTGTGCTCGTGATCACCAGCGGGCTTCATCGTGTCAATAATTCCTGATGGCGGTATTACTATGTCCTTTTCAAGGCTTATCATCCCAATCTGTTCACGAAGTTTCCTTAATGCTTTTTCACGAAACTCCTTCAGTCTTCCAAGATCTATCATCGACCTGAAGGCGATGCCTGTCTTGTTAGTCTGCAGATAATCGGTAAACGGGTTGTCAGACCTGAAGCTTTTTTCGAATTCATCGAGATAATACCTGTAAACCTTCTCGTAAGCCAGTCCATCCATTATCAGTTTCGATGTCCCGTGCATGTTGCTGAAGACCGAACCGCCACAAAACATGAACAGCTTCGAATCGGAGAACAGCCCTGATGGATTTCCCATCATGAGTATTTGCGCCAGGAAAGCCCCTATTGAATACGCGAATATGTTGACCGTTTTACCTCCACTGATAACCGGATGCCTTCCTTCATTGATTATCGTCATAAGCTTTACTATGTCATTCACGGTCTGGTACCCTGAATTGAAGAACCTCCTCGGGTCGTCGGTAAGTCGTTTGCTTAACGCGATATTGGCAAAGCTGAGTTTGTTTATATTCCCGAAAATGGACTTCCTGTCATTCATCGTTTCAAAAAGGGATCTCGGGTCCCTCCACGATTCTGGTGAACGGTTTACATGAAAGGAGATCGGGAACAGGATGACGGAACTGCCCGTGTTGTCAGCAAGGTAATAGGCCCAAACAAGATACTTTGTCCATGTTCTTTCATTAAGCCCGTGCAGGAGAAGAATCGTCTTGCCCGGGTCTGCATCACGGGGTACAAATACCGGGTATGAAAACGAGTTATTCTCGCTTATTGTAATGTCGCTGGTGTTAAAGAAACGATCGCTCCTTATATCGGAGGTGAAATCGATATTAAAGATCTTCATACCCCTGTCACCAATGCTCATTTCCCTCAGTGAGGGATCATATAGTGATTTGAATTGGTTATGAAGCTTCGTGTATTCCATTTTGGACGCGGTAATTTTGATACAAATGAAACAGGAGAAAACGACCATGGCAAAAAATTGTGCCGGATGAGGCACTATTGGGACGTAACGGTTCAATGTGGGACGAAATTTAATTATGTGGGACGAAATTACTGGGCCGCTTCCCGGGCTTGTTGACCTGATTGTTACCTGAAAAAAGAAAAAGGTTAATTTTGCTACAACATTTTTGGAAAGAGATGCTTGATTTTCAAAAACCACTGCCACCCTACCTTTATGAAAAGGGAAATATCGTTCGGCTCATTCTTTTCACCGCGATATTCGCCCTTGTTTTCATAAATATATATTCCCCGTTCGGGGTTGAAAAATGGTATAGTGTCACCAATCTCGAGTTATTCTTTTATTCCAGCCTGGTTACACTTACAGGGGTGTTAATAGTAGTGATAAGCAGGATAGTGATGTATTATTTCTGCAGGAAGCAGCTCATAAGCCTGTGGCAATATCTCGTCTGGGTTTTTTTCGAGATAATGCTGATGGCTCTATTCTATGCCATCTTCGAGAAATTCATTCTGAACGACACGAGGGAGTTTGACGGGATAATGAAACTGTCGGCACGAAATACCGCACTCGTGATCCTTCTCCCCTATTCTGTCAGCTGGTTGTATTTTTCGTGGCGCGACAAGAAGGAACAAATAGAAAGACTGGCCGATTCACAGACCTTTCCCGATAACTCGAGAGACATGATACCATTCTATGACGAGAAGTCGGTCCTGAAATTTTCAGTCAAGAAGGAAAACCTGCTTTATATCGAGTCGACCGAAAATTACGTGAGCATCTGTTATCTTAACAAGGATAAGCTGTCTAAATACTTACTCCGGAATACCATGAAACGGATGGAAGAGGCATTCGCGGGAACAGAAATAATACGGTGCCACAGGTCGTACATGGTTAATTTCGAGAAAGTGAAAGTCATACGAAAGGATAAAGACGGACTCAAGCTGGAACTTGACGAGCCCTCGATAATGGATATACCGGTCACCAAAACCTTCGCGGAGAACGTGATGGCAACATTCTCCAAGTACAGCCATCTCACCGACAAGGGTCAATAATAACTAATTGGTAAAGAACAGAAGCATCGCCACTGAAATTCCGGTAAGGAAAATGGCGAATGGCAGGGCTTTTAAAAGGTCCTGTTTTCTGTTGTTGCCACCAGTAAAAGTCCTGCCAAGATTTCTCAGGCTAAGCCAGGTGCCAACGAGTATAACGATTGCCTGGATAGCGTGAATAAATCGTGGTAAAAGCTGATGCCACGGGGTATTGGCAGTTCCCAGAAAGTCCCATCCCCAGCCGAAGGGATCGGATAAGGACTGTAATATGAAACTCACGTTTACAAACAACATCGGGATAACGAAGGCTATCCACATGGAGAGCCCGGCTGGCAGCAATGCACCTGAAGCCTGAAGAAATACCTGCCTGGTCTTATCCAGTACCCCTGCAATCCTAACTGACAGAACCGACAACAGGTAAATGATACCCGGCATGAGGGCCAATGCAGTTATCCAGACCACTAAAGTGTAAATGCCAAAAAGATCCCAGTTCCCCTTGTCAAGTATATTAACATAATCTCTTACCAGAGGCCAGTGTCCCTCGTATAAAACGCTGTAAACCATTGCAAGAGTGAAGATGGCAATAGTCAGCCATGCCTGTCCCAAATTCCTTGTTCCCGTTTCCGGGGCGAATGGTCTTTTGTAAAGAGTCACGTTGTCGTAAGGACAGCTCCTCATGCACTCGAGGCAGAGTCCGCATTCGTTATTCTCCTTCATTTCGCCCACGTTAATACCATATGGGCAAGACCATCCGGTTTTGCTGCCGTTCCTGCAAAAACCCGGCTTGCATCTTTCGCAAACTGCTTTCGATCTGCTGCCAAGTGTTAATGGACTCATCCTCGAGAATGGTCCGACAAAGACACTGACCGGGCAAACAAACCTGCAGAAGGCCCTCAGCTCCCAAATAACAGCCATCAACGTTGGCACGAGAAGAAGCATCAGAACTGTGAGCCCGGATATTCTCGGGGTTGCCACCAGGGTTGTGGAAAAAGTTGCCAGCACCATGAAAACAAACAACTTTGGCCAGTCGTTGCTAAGAAAAGCCGGCCATTTGAGGAATAATCCCGAAAACCGGTTATTATAACCACCGGTATTACCTTCTTCCGGGTTAAAGAATGAACCTCTCTGGAACCAGTCGCCTATCAAAGGAAGAGGACAGATTGTACACCAGGCCCTTCCGAAAAAGGGCGTGAGAAAGGCTACAAGCACGAACAACCAGATGGCCCACATCATCAGCACGCCAAGGTTTCTCCCCGATACTTTCGTTCCCAGGACTGAAGTGAGTATAACAATATATATAAGCAGCATCGCCACAACAGTCAGGATTAGTTGTGGCCATCTCGACACGATGAGCTTTTTCAGAAGGCCGTTTTTTCGTAAAAGATCATTCATTGGCTTTGATTTCTCCTCGAATGATTGCTTCTTCCCCATTCCTGAAAACCAGAGGAAGAATATGCCGGCAAGTGCCCCGAGGCTGAAGAAAAGCAACGTGTTTGGGAAAATTACCAGTTTCCCTTGTTCGAAAGCGTGCATTGGCCCGCACCAGACATGACACCGGAAATTGCTTTTTGAAACAAGCCAGTTTAACATGCCAGGGTGACGAGCCACTATAGTGACCTGCCTGGTAAACACCGGGGGAGCAGTGGGGTCGCTGGTCTTGAAAACAGTTACCTCATCTGACGATGGGCTCACTTTCGCATCAACATCAAACTCTTCAAGGTAAAACGAATGTCCGGTATCGTCACTCGAAAAGGTGAGAACAAGTGTGTCTCCACGGTTACAACGGATCACCGAAGGGTCTTTCCCGTACCGGAAGCTCCTGATATGAATATCCCTCCTGACCGGGTCCCCCGATAGAAACTGGCATAGCAAGGCGGGCAGCAAACCCGACAAAAAAACTATACCAACGGCCAACAGGTGTTTCCTGATATTCACGCTTTTAGTTTAACTGTTCTATTCGGAAT
The DNA here is from genome assembly GCA_046329885.1 of Bacteroidales bacterium. Taxonomy (GTDB): domain Bacteria; phylum Bacteroidota; class Bacteroidia; order Bacteroidales; family VadinHA17; genus LD21. The sequence goes on along the minus strand of JAXLTU010000047.1, from coordinate 18,060 downwards.
ACAAAGTTTAAAAGATAATTGTTTTTTCCCATGATTTAAGCCGGGTGTTATTTTTATTAGATTTGTGTCCTTCGCAAATAGTTAATCAACCCCCGGGCAGATAATGACTAAAGGAACAAAAGATACAAAGGGCAGGAGAAAAGGCCTGAGAAATTTTATACCAGCCATTCTTATTCTTCTCGTCATAGCGGGCATCCCGCTGCTGATACTGAATATTCAGTCATCCAGGACCGGACTCACCATGGGTGCCTCGTTGAAAAGGATTTTAAACAGGACGGGAGAATCGGATGTGGTATCGGGGCTGCCCGAAAATCAGAATGGTGAAAGCATCCCGTTCCTGACACCCGAACCGATTGGCGAAAACGCGATGGAGCCGCCCCTCATCTCGAACCTCGCGGTGGCCGATCTTGACAAGGACGGCCTGCTCGATGTTGTGGTCTGCGACTGCCGGGCCAACGCAGTAACATGGATCCGGCAGTACCCGGCGGGAACATACACTGAAAGCAAGCTGGCAGAAAACCTGGTGGCCCCTGCACATGTTGAGGTTGTTGACTTCGACGGCGACGGTGATAACGACATTATGGTCGCGGTGCTCGGTTTGCTCTTCCCCAGCAACGACAAGATTGGCTCCGTGGTTGTCCTCGAGAACGACGGGAAAAACACCTTCGTGAAACATGTTATCGAGGAAAAGATAGCCAGGGTCTCGGATGTCCGCGCCGCCGACCTCGATGGCGATGGAGATAAGGATCTGGTTGCCGGTCAGTTCGGATACGACGACGGCGAAACAAGATGGATTGAAAATCTCGGTAACTGGAAATTCAGGAGTCATATACTCCAGCATCTTTCCGGTCCGATTAACGTGATACCTGAAGATATTGACGCTGATGGTGACCTCGATCTCGTGTCGCTGGTGAGCCAGGAGTGGGAGGAAATATATGTTTTCATAAACGACGGGAAGGGAAATTTCACACCAAACCTGGTTTTCGGCTCAAGTAACGAGGATTTTGGCTCAAGCGGTATTTACCTTGCAGACGTCGATCTCGATGGTGACAAGGATATACTATACACGAATGGCGACGCATTCGATTATATACCCCCACAGGGCAGGCCATGGCACGGGATACAATGGCTCGAGAATAAAGGGAATCTCCAGTTCGAGTTTCACAGGCTGGCAACATTTATCGGTGCTTACAACGCGAGGCCCTATGATATTGATGGAGATGGCGATCTTGACCTTTTTTCAGTAAGTGCATTTAACCTCTGGGAAAAGACTGATGCCCAGAGTTTTATCTGGCTGGAGAATACAGGAGGCATGAAATATGTGAAACACGACATCGCTTCCAACCCGACTCATATTATTACAATGGAGATGGGAGATTTCAATGCCGACGGAAAAATAGATTTTGTTACCGGGGGAATGCATGCCTACCCGCCATACGACAGGCTGGGCCGCGTAGTGCTTTGGACAAATACCGGGAAGCTGGTTTCAAAAGAATAAATCCTGCCTCAGTCTTTAACACATCTTACAGAGACCCCGCTGTACTTGTGAAAACTGAGAGTTGTTATTTCAACCTTAACATAATCGAGAACTCTTACCCAGGCATTTGATTCCGACACAGGCGAGGATGACCACCAGCAGGCATGACTTCCAAGGCCATAGAACCCTCCATTGCTACCCCTTGCCCCGCCGGGAAGACCGGAAAACCCGGCATTACTGTTCTTTTTGCCTGTCATGGCAATATCCCCTGACCTCATCCTGAGCGCGGCGGCCATATCACCACCCAGGGTCACCGTGAGCCTGGTCCATTCATAATCCGTTGGTATATGCCAGCCCCCGGGAGCCAAACCTCGCGGGTCGTTCACGGCATACCAGTTATATAACAACCCGTATTTCCTCTGGTTTCCCTGGTCGTTCGAGAAAACACAATACGCTGGTTTACCCTCGGTGCCAAAACGGGTCCATTCTTCTGCTGTTTTTGCCTCGGGTATCGAATCGCCATTCCTGAAACTTGTCACATCAAGATTTTGCGCCATCCAGACCTGCTCACCAATTTTTACCGATCTGATCTCACCATTGCTTCTTTTCATACCAGAGCCACACCCGATAGTAACCAGTAAAAGTGATGAACATATGATGCGAGATAAAAATGATGAATATTTCATGCCGGGTGTAAAATTAGATAATACATAAAAGTATAAAATTCCGGGATATTCCTTCCTTGTGAGGCGCTGTCATTACTTTGATCCGGCCGGAAGTATGCAAATACCGTTGAGCATTCCCTCTGATTTGAGCATGAACCTTACCGGGATACTGAAAGAAACTGACACCTCTTTCCCGTTAACTAAACCAGGCTTCCAGTCAGGCAGCATCTTCATCACCCTCAGGCATTCATTGTCAAGATCAGCCCTGATACTCCTTATAACCCTGATGTCAGTTACCTTCCCGCCAGGCCTGATAATGAATTTGACTACAACCCTGCCTTCAATCTTGTCTTTTACTGCACTGGATGGATAATTCATATTCTTTATCACGAAATCGCGGAATGCCTTCTCTCCTCCAGCGTATTCAGGCATCTGGCCGATAAACATGTAAACGGGCCCGTTTGACTGATCTTCCGTTTCATCGAGAAGGACATTATCCGGCTGCCCCGGTTCAACCATCGCGGTGTCTTTGATAGACTTGTCAATCCCCGATTCTCCTCCAGCCTGTCTTTTCCCCGCGTTATTATTGCACGAGACGAAAAGGATGACAAACAGGACAGATATAAAAATTTGCTTCATACAAGTAATGGTAAAGATTTGCCGTGTTTTTATCTGGTACGCCATGGCCTTCCAACGGCTTGTTCAAAAATAATCCCTTTTCCTGATATCCGGTAAATGTTTATGCTAATCATGATTTCAACTGGTAAAAAATGTAATGACCCCAGCCATCGTTTTTATACCGGCAGACAAAGTCACTTGTGTTTGATGTCAGGACTTTACTATCTTTAAAATCCATGGTAGCGATATGCACCCGTATTGTTACCGGTAAAAATGAGCAAACACATTCAACATTAATGATATGAAAAATCTTGTTCTTATCCTGCTGGCAATGATTTTATTAACTGGCTGTAATCCACGTGATGGGAAAACAAGCGCTGTGAAAGTGAATCCCGATTCAATCGTTTATGAGAATATTTTCCCTTACCAGAATCAGCATTGTCACGCCTCAACTATTACAGAGCTCCCCAACAAGGATCTGCTTGTTGCCTGGTTCCAGGGAAGTGGCGAGAGGGCAGCTGAAGATGTTGTAATCAAGGGATCCAGGTTTAATCACCTCACGGGAAGCTGGTCAGAGCCCTTCATACTGGCTGACGATCCGGGATTTCCCGACATAAACCCTGTTCTTTTCGTCGACAACAGATCGAGACTCTGGCTTGTCTGGTACACGGTGCTTGCCTACCAGTGGGAGTCATCTCTCATGAAATACAGGATAAGCGAGGATTATTCAGACCCGTCTAAGCCGCCGGTATGGAGCTGGCAGGATGTCCTTCTTGTAAAAGCCGATGGCAGCGCCCCCGAGGGAATTGGAAAAAATGATGCTTTTGTCAAAAAGCTGGAAGCTAAATATGAAGAGTACCATAAGTCTCTTGTCGATGCAGGTTATCTGAAGAAGGATGGTTCGGGTGTTGTCACTGAAGAAATGTGGAAAAAAGGAGTTTCCCGCTACATGGATATAGCCCTCGGTTCATCTTTTATCCGCGATGGTGCTGAAATAAACGAAAAGGGGGAAAAGGTAAGGAAACCTCTTGGCTACCCGGTGATGAGGAGGATTGGATGGCAGACCAGGAATAAGCCACTCCAGATAGGTAACAAAATTCTCCTGCCTCTCTATTCTGACGGTTTTGACTTTTCGCTGATAGCAATATCCAATGATTGTGGTGATTCATGGAGTTTCAGTGAACCAATTGTCGGGGCCGCCTGCATACAGCCTGCAATGGCTCTCCGCGAAGACAGCACCATAGTGGCTTACATGCGCGATAACGGCCCTCCGCCACAACGGTTAATGACAAGTACATCAAGCGATTTCGGAAAGACCTGGACTGTTGTGAAAGACAGCGATATACCCAACCCGGGCTCGGCCGCGGATCTTGTTAAACTGAAAAGCGGTAACTGGGTTCTGGTTGGTAACGATCTCGACGAGGGCAGACATCGTCTGACAGTAATGCTTTCGACAGACGAGGGTAAATCGTGGCCCTACAGGAAACATGTAATAAATGGATTGCCGGGCAGCCAGACAAGGGCTCACTACCCGGCAATCATTCAGGATTCCGAAGGTCTGATCCATTTAACTTTCACGAATCAGGTTCCATCGGAAGATGGTAAATCAAATGTCAAGAATATTGCTCATGCAATAATGACCGAGGGATGGTTAAAGAAGTAACTATTTAGCCACTACCTGAACGTCCCAGGGCACGAGCTTCGACTTGTAGTAATCTATTCCCATTGCCTCGAAACGGGCGCCATGTTTTCCAAGCCTGAACTTGTATTCGTTCCAGTCTCTCGATTCTGGCGCGGTCCAGCCTATCTCGGCTATACCCGGCAGCCTTGGAAATACGAGGTACTCGATATCATCCATCCTTGTCACGGTCTCTGACCACAATGGTGCCTCAACACCTAGTATATTTTCCTTGCCGATACCGGGTACCAGTGTTGCCGGATCCCAGTTATAACCGTTATCAACTTCAATATAAGCAGCCCAGTGAAGCCCAAGTGTGGTTGTAGAGTCGTACTGCATGTCAAGATATGCCCTGTCGGCTGGTGAGATCAGAACCTGGGACCCTTGTTTAACAGCCAGCTGCGCGTTCTCGCTCTTTGCCCAGTATTGAGCAACTGCACCTTCAGTGAGTTTAGTGGTCGCGATCTCGTCCCAACCAAGCACCACTTTGCCGTTCTTCTTAACAATTTCCTGTACCTTTTCGACAAATAATTTATAGTCATCTTTTTTCGTGGCATGTGACTCGTCGCCTCCCATGTGAAAATAAGGCCCGGGGGTTATCGCAGCTATTTCCCTTACAACATCGTCAATGAACTTGTAAGTAACTTCTTTCCTGGCAGCCAGGGTGCTGAAGCCGACTTCTGTACCAGTGTATAATTCCCTCGCCTTGCCGTCTGCATTGAGCTCGGCATAGGAGGCCAGTGCTGCATTTGTATGACCCGGCATATCTATTTCAGGAACAATCGTCATAAAACGATCCCTGGCATATTTAACAATATCTGAATATTGTTCCTGGGTATAAAACCCACCTTGTCCGCCACCCACCTGGGTGCTTCCTCCATGGGTGGTAAGGTTTGGCCACGACTTGATTTCTATCCTCCAGCCCTGGTCGTCTGAAAGATGAAGGTGAAGCACGTTCATCTTGTAGCATGAAATCAGGTCTATAAACCTCTTGACATCGTCGACCCCGAAGAAATGCCTGGAAACATCGAGCATGGCCCCCCGGTATGAGTAAACAGGAGAGTCGGCAATCTTACCCGCGGCTACGGTCCATTTTATTTTCTGAACCGTTGATGCCTCGATGGCAGCTGGAAGAAGCTGTCTCAGGGTCTGTACCCCGTAAAAAAGACCGGCCGGCGCGGTGGCAGTGATTTTAATGCCCTTCGGTGTTATGTCCATCTCGTAACTCTCTTCCCCGGGCCTTGTCAGGTCGGCAGAAAGCGATAGCGTGATGGCTCCTTTTGCCGGAGCTTCCGTAACTTTCTTCACCTCGAGTGGAAAACCGGTCGCGGTGCGAAGCTTTCCCGCCAGGAAATCAGCAACCTTCATAACCTCCTCTGATTCACCTATTACACAGATGGTGGCTGACGGTCCCAGGGTAAAGTATTCCCCGGTACCAACAACAGAAACGGGTTTTGGAATGATACTTTCCTTCGAAAGATCTGATGGCGCCTGTTTGGTGCAGGATGCCATGATCATAATTATTAAAATGGCAAACAATGCCCTTGGTCTTGTAGTTGATTTTTCTTTTTTCATCTTGGTCAGATTTTGGATCGTCAAGTTAGAAATTTTTCTACCCGCGGGAACAATGCTTTCAAAAAAATGTTATTCGCATATTAATGATCTTCAAATGAAAAAGTACAAGGGTCTAAAGGAAGAAGATGTTCCGGCCGATCCAATCAGCCTTTTTGAAAGATGGTACGGGGAAAGGATTGCAAAAGTGAGCGTCTATCCCGATGCCTTCAGTCTTGCCACTTCCTCTCCCCAGGGAGATATATCTGCAAGAATTGTCCTTCTCAAATCATTTGACTCCGAGGGTTTTGTTTTCTTTACAAATTATGATAGCAGAAAAGGCAAAACGATAAAATCAAACAGCAGGGTCGCGATGCTTTTTTACTGGCCCGAGTCAGGCAGACAAATACGGATAGAAGGTAATGCAATCAGAACAAGCGAGAGTGAATCTGATGCCTATTTTACTTCAAGACCAAGGGAAAGCCGGATCGGTGCCTGGGCCAGCAAACAGAGCAACATCATAAAAAACAGGGATTATCTCCGGGAGGAATTTGATTCCTATTCAGCGAAATTTAATGGCAGATCGATCCCCAGGCCAAATTACTGGGGCGGATACAGGATCATCCCTGGTTACTTTGAATTCTGGCAGGAAGGAAAACACAGGCTTCACGACAGGATCATCTTTGAAAGAAAAGATCACGGCTGGAAAAAGAGCAGACTCTCTCCCTGAAGCCGACATGCTCCTGCTTAAACCAGGTCGCAGGCTTCCGGTGGCATCCAGTGCGCATCCCTTCCCTCCCACTTCACGTTACATCCAATCGGGTTGGTAACGGGAACTGAAACAGAACCTCCTGATGTTAGTTCATCCAGGGCCCTGTCAAGATCATTTACCTTCATCCTGGTGGTGTCTCTCGGAGAGTCCACCCCCCTTCCAACATAAACGAGCTTCCTGTCGTTGTCAAAAACATAAAAATGAGGCGTTCTTAATGCCCCGTATTTTTTCGCGACCGACTGATCCGCGTCATACATGTATACCCAGGGGAATTTATTCTCCGCCATCCTCCTGACCATGTTGGGAAAACTGTCTTCGGAATATGTTTTCTCGCTGTTCGAATTTATAGCTGCGAAGACCACCCCCTTGTTTTTATATTTGTCTGCCGTCGCTCTTGTAATCTCATCAGATCCAATAACATATGGACAGTGATTACAGGTAAAGAACAGAACAAGTATTTTACTGTCCGCGAAATCGGAAAGCGAGTATTTCTTACCATCGGTGGCGGGTAAATTGAAGTCTATAGCCTTCTCGCCGGGTTGTAGTGTAAATGCCATAACCTATAATTTTATTATAGTGTGTCTGGTATTTTTTCAATCATTTCACGATGAAAAAATACCAGGTATAAATAATAAACAATTATTTCCCGGTTGGGTTCCCGGCACGTTTAATGAATTCTTTCTGCAGCGTTTCCACGGAATTGTCGGTTTTCATGAATTTCACAAGTCGTGAAAGCAACAGCCCGTCTCTTTCAACCAGAAGCTCTCCAAGCCTCCTGTCGGCCCTGGTAATATCTGAGGCGAAATGGTTTGGATACTTCGCGTACCACCATATTCCTGTGTAACCGTTTGTAAGCCGTGCAAGCCTGTCCTGGTCAAGGCCCGATTCGCTGGTCATGGCTGAAGTGTTTACAAGATCAGGTCTTATGAAGTACATCATTGAGGTTTCTTCCTCGCCGGCATGACCATCTAGTTTCGCTTTTTTAAGTGATGCTATCTCTTTGTCGAACGGTGTTTCCTCCGATCCCTGGAAAAGCACGACAACATAATCCCTGTCACCGGAAAGCTGCGATTGGCAGAAATACTGCAGGAAGGCATTATTGCCTCCATGTCCGTTGGCCAGGATGATCTTCCTGAGGCCGTTTCTTGAAAGCTCACGGCATGTTTCATCGAGCATTTTCCACATCAGATCGTTGCTGTAGGCAATTGCGCCTGGCTGATGTTTCGCCTCGAAAATTTGTCCCGTGTAATAAGGTGGAAAAACGATTGCATATTCTTTCCGTGCAGCGTTTGTTGCCACTTCCCTGATTTCGAAAAGGTCGGTCCCGAGTGGCAGGTGAGGACCATGTTTCTCCATTATACCAATGGGTATTATGCATACACCCCCGGCTTTTTCGACAGCTTTGGCAAATTCCGGAGAAGTTATTTCTTCATATTTGAACGGGAGCTCCCTGGTAACTTGTCCGCTCACGACAGCGACAGATAGCAGGAGAAGCAGCAGAAATATCAGGTTCTTTTTCATTTTAAAAATTATTTGGGTTGGTTACATAATTTCCTGCTGGAGAACGGGGTGCTTTCTCATGAAAAACAAAAAGGAGTTTTTGAAGTATGCCAGTCCGGAAAGAAAAAGGCCTATCCCTATTCCGTTATAGAGTATAGACAGGTAATGTTTGGGAATGGAAGAATGCCGGAGCGTGATACCAAGAGTCATCATGAAGGCGATAACAAGATAACTTTTCCATGTGACGAATGAAAAGACGCATCTCTTCGATTTCAATGGAACGAGCCGAGAAATATTTTTACTGGCTATCCTTGAAAAACCAAACCTGTATATAATCAACCCGGCCCCGATTCCGGCAACGTAATAAGGAATTGTGTTGCCGTGATATTCACTTAACCAGGTAATGGCATACGTAACCAGCAGGACACCAACAGCCGCCCAGGCCATTCCCGCCAGCAATAATAAATACTTCCTGTCTACTGCAGGATTAAGATCCCTGAACTTCATTCTTCCCTCCCGTTCGTTATAATCTGCTTCAAATTTATTACAAAAGAGGATATGAAGGTATTTTTTAATGCTATTGGTATTAGAGCACTAATAGTTAATTTTGCTTAATAAGTGAAAAGGATATAATACAAACCTGAATGGGCAAGTGGTCTAAATATAATCCCATCGATTTCGTGCGCGACCTGAGACGCAAGGATCATAAACCGGTCCAGGGTGGTCTCGAAATTCTGAAATATATCGGACCGGGGTTACTCGTCACTGTCGGCTTCACCGATCCGGGTAACTGGGCGGCAAATATTGCCTCGGGGTCGTCATACGGCTACACTTTGCTATGGGTTGTGTCATTGTCGACAATAATGCTTATAATACTTCAGCATAACGTGGCCCATCTTGGCATCGCTACCGGTCTGTGCCTGTCAGAAGCGGCAACGATATACCTGCCGAAAGCGGTTTCAAAGTCAGTTCTTGGATTTGCCGTACTGGCCTCGGTGGCTACTTCATTGGCCGAGATTCTTGGCGGTGCGATTGCTCTCAACATGCTATTCGATATACCCCTGAGGGCCGGGTCCGTTCTTATAGTAATATTTGTCCTGATAATGCTCCTGACAAATTCTTACAGGAAGATTGAGAAATGGATAATAGGTTTCGTGTCAATTATAGGACTTTCATTTTTATATGAACTTTTCCTTGTTGATGTTGACTGGGGAGAAGCCGCCGTTTCGTGGATTAAACCCGGGATACCGGAAGGTTCCATGCTTTTAATAATGAGCGTGCTGGGAGCCGTGGTCATGCCCCATAACCTCTTCCTTCATTCCGAGATTATCCAGAGCAGGAAATGGAACCTTCAGGACGAACAGGTAATACGGAAACAATTGCGTTTCGAGTTTGCCGACACCCTGCTTTCAATGATAGTCGGCTGGGCAATAAACAGCGCTATGATTATACTTGCCGCTGCCGCTTTCTTCAAAAACAATATTCCAGTCAGGGAACTGGAAGACGCGGAGAGCATAATGCGTCCACTTCTTGGATCAAACGCTTCGCTGATGTTCGCGATAGCCCTGCTTTTTTCAGGCCTTTCTTCAACAATAACCTCGGCAATGGCCGGCGGAACAATCTTCTCGGGGATGTATGGTGAACCATACGATATTAAAGACAACCACACGAGGACTGGTGTTTTTATATCTCTTGTTGTTGCCCTGGTAATAATATTCTTCATAGGAGATCCCTTCAAGGGCCTCATCCTTTCGCAGGTTTTCCTGAGCATACAACTGCCTTTCACCGTTGCCATTCAGGTCTATCTGACTTCTTCATCGAAGGTGATGGGAAAATATGCCAATTCCGTTTACCTGCGAGTATTGCTGGTATTAATCACGGCCATAGTCACCTACCTGAATATAAGGTTGCTTTTTGATATCATATCAGCTTAAGACAACAGGCAATGAGCGGCAAGACATTTAAAACGGGACTTGTATTAAGCGGTGGTGGAGCCAGGGGCTTCGCTCATCTTGGTTTAATAAAGGCCCTCCATGAAGCAGGTATATACCCTGATGTCGTTACGGGAACTTCAGCCGGGGCAATCGCCGGCGTCCTTTATGCTGACGGCTACTGTCCTGACGATATAATGAAAATACTGGATTCAAATAAAAGGCTCGATTATATAAGTCCTAAAATGACAAGGGACAGCCTTATGAAAATATCGGGTGTTGAAAAAATACTCGGGACCCACCTCCGGGCTAAATCTTTTAAAGATCTGAAGTTGCCATTGATCGTTGCTGCCACCGATCTTATTAACGGCAGGGTGAAATATTTTTCTGATGGTCCCCTGCTTGATGCTGTATTAGCCTCTGCCAGTATACCCGTCCTTTTCAGTCCTGTTGTTATAGATGGAATACAATATGTCGATGGCGGGGTACTTGATAACCTGCCTGTCGCTCCCATTGAAGACAAGTGCTCATTTATAATCGGCTCGTTCGTGAACCCGATAGGACCAGTGGAAAGTATAAGTTCCATCATCCAGATCGCCGAGAGGACCTTTCTTCTTAGCCTGTCGAAGGAGATTAACGAGAAGGAAAAGAGATTCAGCCTGTTGTTCGCCCCACCGGAATTAAGTAATTACAAGATACTTGACCCGGTTCAGTCTGCCGAGGTCTTTGCTCTCGGTTACGAGTATGCCAGGAAGATACTCGGATCTCCCGCCACGAGAAAATTGCTTTCAGAAAAAGGTATAAACGACAGTCTTGCCTCTCGCTGATAATTTTGGGCAATAAAAAAAACCACCTGTCGTTTTTTATGCAGGGATCGGGTTTTAAGGCAGGGGGTCGGAAAATCTCTTGCCGGACTAAACATCATAATAACGCCACTCATCTGCCGACTCTTCACGGGTTGGTGATGAGAAGATTATTAAATGGTTAATTAAAAGGATATTATTATTTTTGCACACCTATTACTTAAACACTTAACGAAATGACAGATAGCAAAGAATCAAAGGCGGTAAGCAGTGGCAGCAAGGGTACCCCGGTATTCCTGATATTCGCGACTGTAGTACTAACACTGGCGCTGGCTTTCCTTATCTTCAGCTATTCTAGCCAGAAAAGGAAGATGGTGGAGATAGAAACGGTTCTCACTCACGAGAAAGATTCCCTGGCTAACGAGCTGAGGAAGATGATTCACGGGTATGATACCCTGAGGACTAATAATGATAGCCTGAATGCCCGGCTTGACAGGGAAAAGGAAAGGATCAGGCAAATACTGGCAATTAACGCTTCAAACATCCAGCTGATAAGAAAATTCAGGAGCGAAATAACTACAATGCGCGAAATCATGAAAAGCTATATCGTGCAGATCGACTCGCTGAATACAAGAAACAAAATCCTCGTGGCTGAAAACCAGGATATCAAGCAGCAGATAAACCAGGTGCAGAAGACCAATGTCGAACTGAACAAGGCCCGGGAAGAACTGTCCTCGAAAGTTGAAATAGCTTCAGTTATCCAGGCCAAGGATGTAGTGGCCGTCGCGCTTAACAAAAGCAGCAAGGAGACTACACGCCTCGACAGGATCAATAAAATCAGGGTGTGCTTCACCCTCAGGGAAAACCCGATTGCAAAGGCTGGCAACAAGACGGTCTACCTGAGAATACTGAGACCCGATTCACTTGCAATCGCGTCGAGCCCGGATAACCTGTTCGATTTCAACGGCACCAAAATGATTTATACAGCTAGCAGGCAGGCGGAATACCTCAACCAGGATATCGATGTCTGTATCTTTGTCGACAATACCGGCGATTTCGTTATCGGTAATTACAAGGCGGAACTTTACCTGGAAGGTAACCTTATAGGCGGATGCACATTCATGATAACGAAAAGATAATCAGTCTTTCCCGGTCATCATAAACTCTGCAATTATATTATCAGATATCATTTTACCCTGGTCCGTGAGGACCAGGTTTTTTTTGTCGTGACGCATGAGGCCGTATTGCCTGAACTTGCCTGCCATGTTAAGAATATAATCGTACCCTTCCTTGTCGAAAACCTGCTCGACGTACTCGAGATCAATGCCCCACATCGTTCTAAGGGAAGTCATGATATATTCGTTGAAACGTGTTCTAAGATCAAGATCCTCTATCTCGAAACAGGGCAGGTCGTTCATTATCCTCCTGATGTATTCGGCGGTATCCTTCATGTTCCATTGGCGGGAATAACCATTGAAAGAATGGGCCGAGGGCCCAAGGCCGAGATAATTGACCTGCTTCCAGTAATTTGAATTATGAAGTGAAAAGTATCCCTCCTTTCCGAAATTGGAGATCTCGTAATGTATGAAGCCGGCCTGTTCCGCTTTTTCAATAAGAAGAGAAAACTGGTTCACGCTTTCTTCCTCGTCGGGCTCCTCGAGGGTCCCCTTTGCCTTCATTCTTCCAAACTCCGTACCCGGTTCTATTGTAAGATGGTAGGCAGACAGGTGGTTAATGTCAAACTGGAAAGTTTTATCAAGATTCTTTTCCCAGTCTGCGGTCTTCATCCCGGGCAGACCATAGATAAGATCTATAGCGATATTGGTGAAACCCGCTGCAAGGGTGTCTCTTATTGCCTTTTCGGCCCCGGCTGCATCGTGTCGCCTGTTCAGTAATTTAAGCTCGCGGTTATTCCACGATTGCACTCCAATGCTGACCCTGTTAATCCCGGTATCGTGCAACTCTTTCATGTAATCGGGGTTCACATCATCGGGGTTCACCTCAACGGTTATCTCGGGGTCGCCAGCCAGATTATAAAATGAAGACAAATATGATATGATCTCTGAAAATTCCGATGCCCTGAGCACCGATGGCGTCCCTCCTCCAAAATAGATAGTACCAACAGTTTCGGCCGACAGGTAAGTCCTCCTTGTCTCGGCTTCTCTTTTCAAAGCTTCCAGAAATCCGGAATGGTCAGACGGTAGAATTGTCTTGTAGAAATCGCAATAAGAACATATCTTTTTGCAATAAGGTATATGTATGTAAACTCCTGCCATAGTTCTGACAGCGATAAAATTAAGAATAAATTGTAATTCTGATTAAATTTGCCGCAAACATAAGGGATGATTAGAAAAAATATATACTCGTTTTCAGTGGCCCTGGTGATAATTATTCTGAGCTTCACTGGTCCATCCACCTTCGACAGGTTGAAAATTCCGGACCTACCTTATCTCGACAAGCTGGTACACCTGGGGATGTACGCCGCGCTAATGTTCGTCCTGATAATCGAGAACAGGAAAAATCTATTATCCGCCAGGAGCTACCTGTACCTTTCGCTGATTCCCCTGTTCTTTGGTCTGCTTATTGAAATACTTCAGTCGATGTTCACAGTTACCAGGACCGGTGATGTGTTGGATCTGGCTGCAGATGCGGCCGGTATTGTCCTTGCCGTTCTATTCTGGCTTATAATTAGAAGGCTGTTCAGCGGGGAACATCGCGATCAGATACGTATGTAGTCATCTTTCCCGGCTGCCCTGACGAGACTGGAGATTGTTTTCTTCCTGAAGAGGTTCACCATGTCGGTCCTTACCCTGGAATATTCCTTGTGGATTGGACAAATCAGTTTTTCACTGGCAACACAACCGCATGTTGTATTGTGAATGACACAGTTTTCAAAGATGTCGGGGCCGTCAATAGTGACAATAATGTCATAAAGGCTTATTTCCGATGGTTTTCTGAGAAGGGAAAATCCACCATGAGGTCCCTTTGACGAACTAAGGATCTTTTGTCTGGCAAGAAGTTGAAGAATCTTTGCAAGGAAGGGTGTTGGAAGTCCAAGGTCCTCGGATATCTGCTTTATTCCGATCTTCTCGTTCTTCAACGATTTGCTCGCGATATAGGTGACTGCCCTAATCCCGTATTTTGATGAGCTTGATAACATGTCAGATATGTTTGACGGCGATCTTGTTAATTCTGCGAGAGTGCCTGCCTTCCTCGAACTCGGTCGAGAGGAAAGTCCTGACTATCAGGAGGGCTTCAGATTCAGAAATGAATCGACCCGGAAGGGCGCAAATGTTCGCGTCGTTGTGTGCCCTGGCCAGCCTGCTTATCTCCTCGTTCCAACAAAGCGCGCTTCTTATTCCCTGGTGCTTGTTGGCTGTCATGTTTATTCCGTTGCCCGTCGCGCAAATGGAAATACCAAGGTCAAATTCGCCGCGGGAAACCGCATCTGCCAGCGGATGAGCGTAATCGGGATAATCAACACTGTCAGCCGAAAATGTACCAAAGTCCCTTACCTCAAGCTTCTCCGATTTAAGATAACCAACTATTTTCTCCTTGAGGTAATATCCGGCATGATCTGCCGCGATGGCTATTTTTCTCTTTTTCACTGCTCCGGTAAATTTTCCTGCAAATTAAAGAAATTGATTTCTATCAAGAAAAAAATATGCTTATATCTTTAATATCTCGTGATGAACAATGCAGTTTTTAAAAGCCGTGGTTAATCTGATGTTAATAAGATGTGTTTATAAATAATAATAAACCCGCGAGAATTGTTAATTATTAAAGCCGGAAGCAGAAATTAACATGACGATGACAAAACGGGAAGGCTTTTTAGAAATTAATATCACGATATAAACCATTAATGAACAGTAATTGATTTAATTTTGCCCGTGTTCCGTTACTTGAAAAGCTGTTATTAACATTTGTTAATTAGTCTCGTAACAGGCTGATATTCAAAAATGGTATATTTTTTGAGCTGTTAATAAGGTGTTTTTTGTTTTTTGAAAGGAATTAAAACAACATAAATCTTAATTAAATTTCAACCTGGTTAACAGGATATAATCTTCATCATTTATAAATAGATTTAAATACATATAAAGAAAATGATGAATAATTGATTGTTAAAAACTTCAGAAAAATGGGAGATCTGGTAAGGGATATATTGAAAATGAAAGAGGCGAAAAATGCCATTATTCTGGCTCACTACTACCAGACAGGTGATATACAGGATATCGCGGATTTTGTTGGTGATAGCCTGGCCCTGGCTCAGAAGGCAGCTCAGACCAGGGCAGACATAATTCTGTTTGCTGGTGTTAAATTCATGGCTGAAACGGCAAAAATACTTTCACCCCGCAGCAAGGTACTTCTGCCAGACCTGGCTGCCGGCTGTTCACTCTCCGATTCATGCAAGCCAGCTGATTTTAAGAAATTCATCGCCGATAACCCCGGCAGGACAGTTATTACCTATGTGAACACTTCAGCTGAAATAAAGGCACTTTCTGATATTATCTGTACTTCTTCAAACGCTGTCCAGATAATAGAATCGTTGCCAGCCAACGAGAAAATAATATTCGCACCAGACAGGAATCTTGGAAATTATATCCTCAACAAGACCGGTCGCGATATGCTGATATGGAATGGAACCTGTCATGTTCACGAGGAATTCTCGCTCGAGGCCATAATAAAGCTTAAAGGACAATACCCTTCGGCAAAAGTTATAGTACATCCCGAATGTGAATTACCTGTAAGGATGGTTTCAGATTTCATTGGTTCAACGGCTGCTCTTCTGGCCTTCACCAAAAAGGATGATTCTGATATTTTCATCGTTGCTACAGAGCCGGGCATAATACACCAGATGAAAAAAGCAAACCCTTCAAAGAACTACATACCTGTTCCCCCAAGGGATTCCACCTGCGCCTGCAGCGAGTGTAATTTCATGAAACTTATTACGTTAAAGAAAATTCACGAGTGTCTTGACAAAGAAAGCCCTGAAATATTCCTTGACGATTCACTTGTTGAAAAGGCCAGGAGACCTATTTTAAGGATGCTTGAGATTTCTGAAAAAGCCGGATTATGAAGAAACTGATATTTTCAGTATTTGTCCTTTTTATTTCTGTTGCCATTCTCGCTCAGAATGACGGGAATATCGCTGATGGATACCACGTCTTCAAGTACCCTAATGGAAACGTTTCAAGCAAGGGTTATATAAAGAATGGTAAACCGGATGGTTTTTGGATTAGTTATTATGTGACCGGTATAAAAAAATCAGAGGGTAAACGTTCAAATTTCCTGCTCGACAGTATATGGGTTTTCTTCGACCAGGCTGGTGATACAACTGAGAAGATAAGCTACCTGTATGGAAAGAAAAACGGTTATTACCTCAAGTATAAAAAGGATCCGGCAGCAGGCCTTTACATCTGGTCGAAGGAACTATTCGCCGGTGACAGGAAGGAAGGACTCGCGCTGATCTTTTTTCCTGATGGCAAAGTGAAACAAACAATTACTTATAACACGGGAAGAAAGGAAGGCATATCAAAAGAGTTCGACTCCGACGGTAATGTGATTTCTATTCTCGAGTATAATAACGATTTTCTTATAAGCAGGGAAAAGATAAACAGGACTGATAATAATGGTCTCAGGCAGGGTGAATGGAAGGAGTTTTATCCTGATGGTTCAATCAAATCAGAACGAACCTACCGCGATAACCTGTTGCATGGCTATTACAAGGAGTATGATCTTAAAGGCAATCTCACGGTTACAATGCTTTATGATAACGGGTCGATTGTGAAATCGAAGGTGGAGGATGAACCCGATATTGAAATAGTAAATAAATATAACGACGCTGGCAAGGTAATTTACAGCGGACCTTTCAGAAACAAGGTTCCTGTTGGTGTTCACCGCGAATTCAGCAACGATGGTAAAGTGATTAATTCAAAAGTTTATAATGACAATGGTCTTTTATTGTCGGAGGGTATCGTCGATGAAGCAGGGAACAGGAATGGCAAGTGGAAAGACTTTTTCGCATCCGGAAAAATTCAGGCGGAAGGCCAGTATACTGATAACAGGAGGTCAGGTACCTGGAAGTTCTATAACGAACAGGGAAAAGTGGAACAAAACGGTTCTTATAATAATGGAAGACCGGATGGCTTGTGGACCTGGTTTTATGAAGACGGTTCAGTGCTCAGGGAAGAGGAATATTTCCAGGGATTAAGAGATGGCTCATTCACCGAATTTTCACGGAATGGATCCAGGATTGCAACAGGACAATACTCAGACGGGGAAAGGAATGGTGAATGGAAATTCAGCACTTCCGGCCTGACAGAGGAAGGGAAATATATACTTGGCCTGAAGGACGGAACATGGAAATCATATTATCCCGATGGCAGGTTAAGATATAAAGGAAACTGGGTTCAGGGAAATCCGGACGGTTCTCATTTTTATTACCACGAGAACGGGAAGGTTAAGGAAGAAAGGATTTACGATAACGGCATCAGACAAAAAACCTGGAAAAAATTCGACGAGGAGGGCAACCTCGTGCTTTCTATAAGCTACAAGGACGATGTTGAAATCAGCATTAACGGTGTCAAAATAAAGCTGCCGGAAAGTGATGTTAAGCTAATAAAGTAGTTTCTTTGCTGAATGAGCGACAACTTCAACATCAGAAAGGATAACCTCACTCAAACGGAAAGGGAGTTCGAGAAACAGCTCAGGCCTCTTGCATTTGACGATTTCAAGGGACAGAAACAGGTAATTGACAATCTTGTTGTTTTCGTTACAGCTGCCAGACAGCGAGGCGAGGCCCTCGATCACGTTCTGCTTCACGGCCCCCCGGGACTTGGAAAGACAACTCTCGCGTCAATAATTTCAAACGAGATGAACGTTGGTCTTAAGGTAACTTCCGGCCCCGTTCTTGATAAACCGGGTGACCTTGCAGGTTTACTTACTAATCTCGAGGAAGGCGATGTTCTTTTTATAGATGAGATTCACAGGTTAAGCCCGGTTGTCGAGGAATACCTTTACAGCGCGATGGAGGATTTCCAGATCGATATCATGATTGACAAGGGC
>JAXLTU010000046.1:0-26305 GCA_046329885.1 Bacteroidales bacterium | reverse complement strand
ATGCTTTGGCCGCGATAAAGAGCAGGGTCCTGTCAGAGATTAATTGAATTGCTCCCGATGAGGAGGTTATCGCCGGGACTGGCAATTTTCATTACCACATTCTGACCGGACACCTGGTGCATATTACTTATGATCTGTGATGCTGATAGACAATCTGCCGAGAAAATTATCTCGTGGACCTTGTTTACCCTCACTATCTCGGCTAACTGCCATATATTGCCTAGCACTTCAGGGGTCAGATCATTTTCGCTCAGGCTGACCCTGCCCCTGATATTGACCCTTTTCCTTATTCTGCCCAGCATTCCTGTTATCTCGGCAAAACTCCTGCTGTCACTCACGATAATTGTCTTTCGCGTCCTGCTGAAAGGGTTTCGGGAGATATTGTTTCCCACGAGCGAAAACACTATCCTTGACAAGGGGATGGCAAGCAATGACAGACCACCCGCGATGAGGGGAATAGCCCGGGAGAAACGTAAACCTGCTGGTAATAAGGCATACACGATCAGAATGATGGCGTTGCCCGCGATAAGTCCGCGAATAGTCCTGCCAAATCCTGATGGAAGCTTGTAACTGCCAGAAATCCAGAGAGAAATTAGATTTATGATTGTGAACACGGCAGCAATGGTGTTGCTGTATGAATCAGGGTAGGAGTAGGCGCCAGCGAATTTTACATTTTCCCAGAACGGGACCGTAATGATTATTATGGCAAGCATCAGGATGGTGTCGATCAGCGGTAAGATTGTCTTTTTCACCAGGTTTTTCAGAACTGCCATAATTCCCCAGAACACCACTGCAATATGCAACGGGTTAATTATCTTGCTGAGCCCGTTATTTGCAAAATGTTTTGAAATGAAGATTATCATCGCCTTGTAAAACTGGACAAGGTTATTGATGTCACTTTTTTTCGTGCTTTCACCCTTGTAATGGATAATACTCACACCAGGATAGTAATAGTTTTTGAAGCCGGCTTTGACAATCCTGTAGCTGAGGTCAATGTCTTCGCCGTACATGAAAAATGCCTCGTCGAGCAGACCTGTTTTGTCAAGAGCTTCTTTTCTTATAAACATGAACGCTCCTGATAATATCTCCGCTTCGGTTGTTTCTGAACTATTCAGGTGCCCGAGGTAATACCTGTTAAAAAAAGCTGATTTCGGAAACAACCATGCCAGCCCGGTCATCTTGAAAAATGCTGTTGCCGGGGTTGGCAGGGCTCTTTTCGATTCGGGAAGAAGCTTCCCGTTGCCATTGATCATTTTGACGCCTGTTGCTCCGGCGTCGGCATGAGTTTCCATGAAGCTCAGGCATTTTGAAAAAGTGCCTTCCTCCAGAACGGTATCAGGATTGAGTAACAGGATGAATTTACCGGAAGATCTTTCTATTCCCTGGTTGCACGCGGTGGCGAAGCCCCTGTTTTCCTTGTTCATTATCAGTTTAACGGCAGGGAATTCTGAGGCCACCATGGAGCATGACCCATCGGCCGAGTTATTGTCAATAACGAAAATCTCTACCCTGAGTCCGGCAGACGCCGATATCACGGAATTCAGGCACTGTTTCAGGAAGTGCCTGACATTGAAGCTTACTATAATTACTGAAACATCCAACCTGCTACATGTTCAAGTTTAGCTCGGCGGCAATGACTTTAGATAATCTTTCAACACCGGTTTCTATCTCTGCCGGAGATGAAAAGGAAAAATTGATCCTCATCGTGTTATGTCCGGAATCGTTGCAAAAAAATGTTGCCCCGTCGACGAAAGCAACATTATTGTCAATGGCCTTTCTCAAAATATTCCCGGCGTCAATTTTCCCTGGCATAGTAACGAAAAGGAACAGGCCGCCGTGGGGTTCTGTCCATTTCACGCCTTCCGGCATGTATTTCCTGAAACACGAGAGCATAAGATCGCGTCGTTCACGGTACATAGATATTGTCCTCGGAAGGTTCTTCTCGAGCAAGCCTTTCTCGATGTACTTCGCGAGAATTTTCTGGACGAAGGAGGAAGTGCAAAGATCAGCCGTCTGTTTAGCCATTACTATCTTGTCGAGCAGTAGTGGTTGCCCGAGTATCCACCCGACCCTGAAGCCCGGGGCGAATATCTTGGAGAACGTGCATAATGAAAGAACCCTCCCATCGGTATCAAGCCCGTACATCATCCTTTGAGGTTCGCCTTCAAACCTCACCTCCCGGTAAGGGCTATCTTCAATGACAAGAAGATCATATTTATGAGCAATCTCGAGAATCTGCATCCTTCGCGATTCGGGCAAGGTGATGCCAGCCGGGTTTTGAAAATCCGGTATAACGTAGATGAACTTCACCTTTCTTCCAAGATCCTTGAGCATGGCCACGGCAATTTCAAGTTTTTCCGGGATCATTCCCAGGTCGTCGAGAGGTATTCCCTTTAGCCTGGCACCGTAAACCTGGAAGGCGTTCAATCCACCCAGGTAGGAAGGAAGACCGCAAAGAACATGGTCGTCAGGATCGAGGAAGATCTTACCTATGAGGTCGAGTGCCTGCTGCGACCCCGTGGTTACAATAATATTTTCAGATGTCACATCAATTCCATCTTTCCTGTGTCTTTCAGCAAGAAGCTTTCTCAACAAGGGGTCCCCTTCGGTAGTCCCGTATTGAAGGGCATTCTGTCCATCCTCCTCGAGCACTTCGAGAGTTATCTTCTTGAGATCTTCAACAGGGAAAGTCTCGGGAGATGGTAATCCTCCCGCGAAAGAAATCATGCCTGGTTTTTGCAGCAGCTTAAGTATCTCCCTTATGGCTGACCTCTTCATGCCGCGCGCCGACCGTGAAAGAAAATGATCTATTGAATTTATCATTAATTAGCTGGTTTTCTAATTTTTACTCGTGCAGTCAAGGTCAGAAAAATAGGAGAATAATCCAAATACATACCTCATGCAATCGCGTGATTAAGATCAGGCCTGGCCAGTAAAGTTTTAAACAGGGGTGATGAATGGGGTCCTGTTAATTATTGATCTGCCAAGAGTTATTTCGTCAGTGTATTCAAGTTCATCGCCGATGGCAACACCCCTTGCAAGTATCGAGATGTTTACATCATACTTGTTTAGCCGTTTGTAAAGGTAGAAATTAGTCGTGTCTCCCTCCATTGTTGTGCTGAGCGCGAGTATTACTTCTTTTATGCTTCCGCTCCTGATCTTCTCCTCGAGACTGTCTATCCGCAGATCGGACGGACCCACGCCGTCGACCGGCGAAATAATTCCTCCCAGGACATGATAGAGCCCCCTGTACTGGCGGGTATTCTCAACTGCCATAACATCCTGTATGTTCTCAACAACACACAATATTGTACCGTCCCTGCTCTTGTCATTGCAGATGCTGCAGATCTCAGTGTCGGAGATATTATGGCAAACACTGCAGTAATGTATTTCTGAATGCAGTCTTGAAATAGTTTCACCGAAATGCTGCACCTCGGATGGATTCCTTCGTAACAGGTTCATCACTAGCCTGAAGGCTGTTTTCCGTCCTATACCGGGCAAAGAAGCGAATTCATTCACTGCCTCTTCAAGCAATCTCGACGGGAATTCTGAAAAACTCATTCAATTCAATTTCCTGTAAAATTAATGCTTCCCGGGATTATTAAAAGCAGCTTGTCTTTTTTACCTTGATTTCTTTTTGCTAATCTTGTAAAAAAGTATTTAAATGTCACCATATCTCATTCTTGGTATATTTTTGATTTACACTGCCTTGCTGTTCGCAGTCACTTACTTCACTTCTCGAAAGGCTGATTCACATTCTTTTTATCTCGGGAACAAGGTATCTCCCTGGTTTGTGGTAGCCTACGGGATGATCGGCGCATCACTGTCAGGCGTTACTTTCATGTCCGTCCCTGGATGGGTGGGCACTACCCAGTTCAGTTACATGGTGGTTGTATTCGGTTACCTCTTCGGCTACATTGTTATCGCGACTATTCTTCTGCCACTATATTACAGGTTGAAGCTGACCTCTATCTATTCATATCTCGATAAACGCTTCGGTTTCTGGACTTATAAAACAGGTGCCGGGTTCTTCATGATCTCGAGGACACTTGGTGCCTCACTTAGAATGTTTCTCGTGATAAGCGTGCTTCAGGTTTTCGTGTTTGACGCCTGGAACATACCATTCGGAGTCAATGTTCTTATCTTCATCTTCCTGATAATCCTGTATACACTCAAGGGAGGCATTAGAACCATAGTCTGGACCGACACTTTGCAAACCACCTTCATGCTTCTGGCTGTTGTTCTTTCGATTATCTATATCTCCAGGGATCTCGGGAAACCAATTGGCGATCTGGTCGGAGAGATAAAAGCCTCGGGAGCAACCAGGATGATATTTACCGAGTGGGAACACCCGAGATTCTTCCTTAAGCAATTTTTCAGCGGGATGTTCATCACGATCGCGATGACAGGTCTTGATCAGGAGATGATGCAGAAAAACCTGAGTTGCAGAAACATAAAGGAGGCTCAGAAGAACATGTTCACATTCAGTGCCATCCTCGTCTTCGTTAACCTCATGTTCCTTTTCCTGGGAGCTATCCTTCTGATTTATGCCAATACCAGGGGTGTAAAGGTTGATCAGACAGATGAGCTATTCCCGGCAATAGCTTTAAAGCACCTTAGTCCTGTCGCCGGAATAGTATTCCTGATCGGGTTAATTTCCGCGGCATTTCCAAGTGCCGATGGAGCCCTTACATCTCTTACAACATCTTTCAGCATCGATTTCCTTGGGTTGAATACCAAGGCAGGGATGGATGAAAAATGGAAGACAAGAATCAGGTATATCGTTCACATCTCTATCGCTCTCGTTTTCTTTGTCTGTATAATGATTTTCCAGAAAATGAATGACAGGGCAGTGATCGATAAACTCTTCACCATAGCTGGTTATACCTATGGTCCCTTGCTTGGTCTTTACAGTTTCGGATTATTCACGACGAGGAAAGTAAAGGACGGCGCCACGCCATTTATTGCCATACTTTCCCCGGTTATTTGCTGGTTTCTAAGCCGTTACTCGGTTGAGCTTTTCAATGGTTACAAGTTCGGTTTTGAATTGCTGCTCCTGAATGGCTTCCTCACGTTTGCCGGCTTGTTTATTTTCAGCAGGAAAGGTACGGAGAAGATCTAGATGTCCTTGTAACGGAAAGTCCAGATCAGGTAATAGTTTAAACCAGGAGAGAAGCCTTTTGTCCCGTTCCCGTAACCGGGTATGTCTACCGGTTTAAGATCTTTACTGGCTCCACTGTAAACGAGTATCTTGAGTCGGATGATCCACCCGATCTGGATGTGATTGAACAATTCTGCCCTGACACCAGGGTTTGCCTCGATAAAATGTGCAGCGTGGGTACTCTTTTGTACACTCCCGACGGTCTGACCCCAGTAGTTGGATGAAGAGAATGAAGAAAACTCGTGTGAATAGATTCCAAGCCCGTATCGTAAGCCGATACCGGCAAAGTATTTTCCTCTTGTGAGTGCCGGATTTACAAGGTTGAAGTCGACACCTCCCCTTAAGAATGCACCGTTTGAAGTGTAATCATAATTGTATTGGGAGTATTTATATTTTAGCCAGCCGGCCTCAAATACAACCGACCTTGTACTATCAATGTCGAGCGATACGAATCCTTCAATTTCCAGTTTGTTCTTATCCTTAATGTTATAGGCAGGACCGAAAAGATCTATTCCCACCTTCAGGTTTAAAGGGAACCTGATAGTATCCTGCCCCTTCGCGGGAAAAGCAAGAGACAGAAGCAGTAAACTAATAAAAGATGCGCAGGTTCTGTTCATTGAAGGTTGATGCAGTTGGATTAATCAGGACAAGCTTTATAGTATCGACAGATGAAGTTACAGAGTCAATATAATGGAAGAGGGTCAGCCCGCATTCCTTCGAAATCATATGAGGATAGCTGTTGTAGTAAAACCTCAGGGTATCGGGGTTCCCGTTTATTTTTAGAACGAAGGAACAAGTCTTCCGTGAGCCGTCGAGAGGAAAAAGAACGGTTTTTTGTTTAAGAGCTTTTTCATAGAGGAAAGTAGTATCGACGCCAATGCCAACAAGCGAAACGGAGTCTGGTGCACTGACAGATGAAAAACCAGTCTTGTAAAATGATGCCTTGGCAGTGGCAATTGTTTCTTCCATGCACGATTGTGGTGTGCACGAAATCAGCATGATGACCGATACAACAATTGAAAGTACTGTAAGATTCTTTAACACTGTACCACTATTTTTCAGGGATCAAATTTAATCAAATTTGCTAAACAAGAGTGAAAGGGGCACCTCGGCAGCGAGATGCTCCTGCATCTTGCAAACACTATTATTTCAGAATTTCGGAAGACCTTTCATCGCGTTGCTGATACCGCTTTTTATCTTTCCGATTACATTGGCTTCTTTCTCGCCGCGCATGTAAATATCGGCAACAAGGTCCTTGTAATGATTAGCGATCAGGTTACGTTTGAGTTTGAGGGTGGGAGAGAGTTCGCCCGATTGAGGAGTCCATTCTTCAGTTACCAGCCTGAACCTCTTTATTTGTTCATGTTCACCAAGCGATTTGTTTACATCCCTGACTTCCCTGTTGTACTTGTCAATTACTTCAGGCAAATCGATCAGTTCAGCATTATCGGTATATAGGAGCTTGTTCGATGATGCCCAGTCGTGCAGGTAGGCGAAATTAGGTGATATAAGAGCGCTTGCAAACTTTTCATTTTCCCCGATCACCATTGCCTGTTCGATGAAAAGCGATTCTTTCAGCTTGTTTTCAATAGCCTGGGGAGCAATGTACTTTCCAGCTGATGTCTTGAACATCTCCTTTTTACGGTCAGTAATACGAAGGAATCGGCCATCCTCGATTACCCCAATGTCACCTGTATGGAAAAATCCTTCACTATCAATTGCCTCCGAAGTCAGTTCAGGTGCTTTGTAATACCCGAGCATAACATTGGGTCCCTTGCAAAGGATCTCACCATCTTCGGCAATTCTGACCTCGGCATTTTCTATGACAGGGCCAACTGTGCCGAACTTGATATCGTCTATCCTGAAGGCATTTACAGCGATTACAGGCGATGTCTCAGTTAGCCCATAACCCTGGATAATTGGAATTCCCGCTGCCCAGAAGATCCTTTCGAGCCGCCCCTGCAGCGCGGCACCTCCGGATACTACCACTACAATCTCGTTTCCCAGTGCCTCCTTCCACTTGCTGAATACAAGCTTCCTGGCCAGATTTAGCTTCATTAGGTAAAATGAGGAATTACCCTTTAACCTGTAGCGCAATCCCAGCCTGACTGCCTGGAAAAATATTGTCTTTCGCATCCAGCCCAGGCTCTCGCCCTTGTTCACGATGTTATTATAAATCTTCTCGAGAAGCCTTGGCACGGTATTGAATATATGGGGTTTGACTTCCCTTAACGACTCGGCGATGGTCCCCATGTTCTCAATATAATAGACACTTATGCCCTTGTACTGGAAATGATAATTCATCATTCTTTCATACACGTGGCAGAGCGGAAGAAAGCTAACGGCCCTGTGACCGTAACCAAGCTCATGAGCCCCTACTGTTGCCAGTGTATTCGATACCAGGTTCCTGTGCGACAGCATCACCCCCTTTGAATTACCGGTTGTACCCGAGGTGTAGATTATTGTCGCCAGGTCATCAGGCTTAATATTTTCCCTCGTGTTCGAAAGACTATCATGAAAGGTGCCCTTGTTCTTTCTTCCTTCCTCGATTATTGAATCAAGCGATCTGAGACCTTCAACCTTTTCAAATGAAAAGATTTCCCTGAGGTCCTTAAGTCCGGGCAGTATGGTGTTTATTTTATTGAATATCGACTTGTTTCCGATTATTATTGCTTTCACTTCCGCGTGCTGAAGTATATATGAGTATTCGGAAGTGCTTATTGTAGGATAGATCGGAACGTGTACCATTCCAGCCTGCGAGAGTCCCATGTCGACGAAATTCCATTCCGGCTTGTTGGCTGTTATCGTGGCTATTTTATCACCTCTCCTGTAACCCATGGCCATCAGACCATAACTCACGCTATCAGTGATTTCCGCTACTTCGTCGGTGGAATAAGCGATCCATTTATTATCACTTTTCCCGCAGTACATGTCTTTTCTTGGATATTTCTCGAGATTGAGCCTGATAATATCAAAAGTGCGTGTTACTTCCATTGAAAAAATTAAAAGAATGCAATTCTAATAATTTTTTCAGCAGAATCTCATGCTCTTTATTTCCATCAAAGACAACTCCCTGGCAAATGATTGTTTACCAGGGAGATTATAAAATATGTTAGAGAATAGCCTTTATGATGCTGCTTGATACCCTTTCAGACTGAAGCGATAAGTTTCCTCGCCTTATCAAGGGCTTTTTGAAGACCCCCGGGATTCTTGCCACCGGCAGTTGCCAGGAAAGGCTGTCCACCACCACCTCCATTAATCTCAACGGATATTTCCTTTATTATGGTGGCGGCATTGATATTCTTACTTTTAACGAGGCTATCGCTTACCATGACAAGTAGATTTGCCTTGCCGGAAACCTCTGATCCCATTACCAGGACTATGTCTTCGCCTGAATTTTTGATCTGGTGTGCTATGTTCTTCATCGTTTCGACCGAGTCAACATCAACAATACCCTTCATGAAATTGATATTACCGATCTTTTCCATTGCCGACTCGATATCTCTTTTTATTGAAGCTGAAGCCTGGGCCTGGAATTTCTCTATCATTTTCCTGAGAGAAGAATTTTCTGAAATAAGCTTTTCAACACTCTCAGTTACATTACCAGTGCTCTTCAACAGGGTGGCGATCTCACGACTGCATCGAGCTTTGCATTTATGTATGATTCCGCCATGCCCGCCGTCACTGCTTCTATTCTCCTTACACCGCGGCAATGGCTGTCTCCGAAATGATCTTGAACAGACCAATTTTTCCCTGTATTTTCGACATGAGTACCACCGCAAAGTTCTATCGAATTGCCAGACCTGACCACCCTGACCCTGTCGCCGTACTTCTCTCCGAAGAGCCATGGCACCATCTCTTTTGCTGGCAATCTCGATATTATTATGGACGCCGTGCAGTGTTCTCTCTTACAAAGGTTATTGACAATCTTCTCAACTGATAACAGTTCCTCCTTGCTAAGTCTTGAATAATGACTGAAGTCGAACCTGAGTTTCTCGGGGGTCACGAGCGATCCTTTCTGTTCAACATGGGTGCCAAGAACTGTTCTTAAAGCGTGATGCAGAAGGTGTGTTGCCGAATGATTGCACTCTGTACTCTTCCTTTTCTCCACATCGATTACTGCCCTTCCAGTTGCCCGCTTTAGTAGATGGTAATTTCTCGGCGAGATGAATTGCCATGTTGTTTTCCTTTACCGTATCGAGTATGGCAATCTTCTCAGAGCCATTCGTTATGAAACCTGAATCACCTCTTGGCCGCCAGATTCGGCATAGAATGGGGTCTTGTTGAATCTGGGTGTATCCTTCCCTGCCCTTGCTTTTCACCTTTCTTACCCTGGAGATAACGATATCATCCTCGGTTTTATCGTACCCTGTAAACTCGGTCCCTTCCGTTTCGTTAAAGACTGTCCAGTCACGGCAGCCACACTTCGCGTCTTCTCTTGATCTTTCTTTCTGGCTTTCCATCGCCTTATCGAATCCTTCCTGGTCGAGATTCATGCCGTTTTCCCTGAGTATGAGTTGCGTGAGATCAGACGGGAATCCGTAAGTGTCATATAATTCGAAAGCGACGTCACCCGGGAGCTGGCTGCTTTTTTCCTTCTTCAGTTCTTCCATCTTCTTATCGAGCATCCTTATTCCTTTGCCAAGGGTTTTCAGGAAAGAGGTTTCTTCCTCGTGAGAATGACGAAGCCCTTGCAATATGGTCCATCGACTTTCTTAGTTCAGGGTACTGGGCTCCCATGATATCCGCGAGGACAGGCACAAGCTTGTATATAAAGGCTCTTCCATGCCCCGATGATTATAGCCATACCTGACTGCTCTTCTGAGTATCCTTCTTATCACGTATCCGGCCTTGTTATTTGACGGGAGCTGACCGTCGGCGATGGAGAATGAGACAGCCCTAGTGTGATCGGCAATTACTCTCATCGCTATGCTCCACTGTTCGTTCCCGCCGTATTCCTTTCCTGTAGGGTGGCAATTGACGAGATTAATGTCTGGAAAATATCAGTGTCATAGTTCGATTTCTTACCCTGAACGACCATGCAAAGTCTCTCGAAACCCATACCGGTATCGACATGTTTGGCAGGAAGCAGCTCGAGCCTGCCATCAGACTTCCTGTTATACTGGATGAACACCAGGTTCCAGATTTCAATTACATGGGGGTGGCCTTTATTAACGAGCTGATGCCCCGGGATTTCTGCTCTTTCCTTTTTCACCTTATATCAACGTGAATCTCGGAGCAGGGACCACATGGACCCGTGTCACCCATTTCCCAGAAGTTGTCTTTTTTTGATCCCTCTATGATCCTGTTTTTCGGATTGGAGAAGCATTTTTCCCAAATCCCGGCTGCCTCGTTGTCGCGCTCGACATTCTCCTCTTTACTGCCTTCGAAAACTGTCGCGTATAACCTGTCTTCAGGGATGCCTAATTCCTTTGTCAGGAATTCCCATCCCCATTCGATGGCTTCCTTCTTGAAATAGTCACCAAACGACCAGTTACCCAGCATCTCGAACATTGTATGATGGTAAGTGTCATGTCCCACCTCTTCAAGGTCATTGTGCTTCCCTGACACCCTGAGGCATTTCTGTGAATTGGCAACACGTTTGCTGAAAGCTGCCTGATTCCCAAGGAAAATATCCTTGAACTGGTTCATTCCCGCGTTGGTAAACATGAGAGTAGGGTCATCCTTAACGACCATCGGGGCAGATGGTACTATATCGTGCTGTTTTGTCGAGAAAAAATCGAAAAATCTCTGCCTGAGATCGTTTGCCTTCATAGTTAAAATCCTCTGTTTAAATAATTTTATGTTTTTTTGGGCTTGTAAAATTAATTTTTTTACTTTAGATTTGCCCGTTAACAAGAAAAAATAGGGTTTTTCTGAACTTATGCGTAACCGGAAATACTTTCTAGACCCAATCGACCTGCAGTTTAAACAGGTCAGATTAGCCTGGAAACACAGGATCATACGTGTTTTTTTCTGGTTTTCCCTATCTGTGATAATATCTATTGCATATTTCAAGATTTTTGAAACAGCCTATGGTTCCCCAAAGGCTAAGTTGCTGAGCCAGAGCGTGGAGGAGATGAAGCTCAAGTACTCCTTCATCAACATGAAACTTGATGAATCGCTCAGGACACTGGAGAACTACAGGAAAAATGACGAAATATGCTTCAGACCTGTTCTTAACATGGACAGCATACCCGAACCATTCAGGAAACCTGGTTATGGTGGTGTCGACAGGTACAGGGAGTTTAACGGTTTGCCCGGGGGTGATGTTATAACCGGCACGAAACAGAAAGTTGACGAGATAATAAATCTCGCCAAGGTACAGGATGAATCTTTCCGGATTGTAGCAGAGAAACGAGACGAATGGATAAGGGAAAATGAACACCTTCCGAAGATATGTCCTGTTGATGTAAAATACCCCAGGGGCGATGGCATCAAGTTCAGGAAAGAGCACCCTGTTCTCGGGATTGCCCGCTGGCACCTGGGTCAGGATTTTGATACCCCTTATGGAACTGATGTTCATGCCACCGGTGCAGGTGTTGTAGTTACAGCCGGCTTGTCAAATGGCGGGTTCGGTTATCATGTCATAGTAGATCATGGTTATGGCTTCAGCACAGTATATGGACACCTAAGCAGGATCGATGTAACAGTGGGTATGAATGTTAAACGCGGCGACCAGGTAGGACTCAGCGGTAATTCAGGTACCTCCTCAGGTCCTCATCTTCATTACCAGATAAATTTTAACGGCACACAGAAGAACCCTCTCGAGTTCTTCGCTGACGATCTCACTCCGAAGGAATACCGTGAAATGATACTGACCCTCAGTTCAAAGACGAGGTTTTAATCTGGCCGGCAGGCTTACCTGATTCCAATACCGCATAAGGTACATATTAATCGTAAAATTTCTATCTTCGCGCCATCATGTCAAGGATAAGGTACAAATTCAACACGGAATCACTAAGCTTCGACAGGGTCAGGCTCGGCTTCAGGGCCATAGTTCTGCGTTTCGCCGCTTATTTCCTCGGTTCCGTGATCCTTGCCATTATCTATGGTGTGCTTTTCGCCGCCTTCTTCGATTCTCCTGAAGAGAAAGCCCTGAAACGCGAAATAGAACAGTTGACAGTCCAGTACGAGATAATTAACAAGGACATGGAGACTGTTGAAAAAGTACTCGACAATCTCGAGGCGAGAGATGAAAACCTTTACAGGTCGATCTTCGAGGCTGAACCAATAACATCTGCACAGAGGCAGGGAGGTATTGGCGGCGTGAACAGGTACCGCGAACTCGAGGGTTTTGATAATTCACAAATAGTCATCGAAACGGCCAGGAGGTTCGAGAAACTTCGCAAACGAATTGTAGTGCAATCAAAATCATTCGACGAACTGACCGTAATGGCCAAGGCAAAAGAGGAAATGCTGTCGTGCATTCCCGCGATAATGCCCATTTATAATAATGATCTTACTCGCACTGCATCTGGCTGGGGTTGGAGGATTCATCCCTACTACAAGATTGCCAAGTTTCATTATGGTATTGACTTTACCGCTCCCATGGGAACGGATGTTTATGTTACAGGAGACGGGGTTGTTGAAAAAACTGTCCCTGACAAGAGAGGCTATGGAAATCATATTATTATTGACCATGGATTCGGGTATAAAACAATATACGCGCACCTCGACAGGTTTAATGTCAGACCAAGCCAGAAGGTGAAAAGAGGTGATGTTATCGGTTTCGTGGGCAACACGGGAATGTCACTTGCACCTCACCTCCATTACGAGGTTTTACTTAACGGCGAAAAAATCGACCCGGCGAATTATTTCTTTAATGATCTCACCCCTGCTGAATACGAGAAGATTGTTGAGATTGCCTCGCGGAGCGGTCAGTCATTCGACTAAAAGCCACTTTACTCGACAACAAAACTGATAATCCTGTTTCCCCTGGCAGGCTGTATTATCCTGTTTCCTATAGCCACGGGAGATGATTCGAAGGTAAACTTGAGCTTTTCAGTGTACATAATTTTACCTGTCAGACCATCGAGAAGAAAAATATTTCCCGCTACATCTGCAAAGTAGATATAGGGATTGCCCTCCCTGTCGTACAAAGCGATTGGTGATACCCAGCTGTAATATTTCAGTTTCAGCTCGTACCTGACCGAACCGTCGCTATCGTTGAGGCAGACAAACGCCCCTCCGTATTTTGTATTCGTTCTCGAAAAAATGGCCCAGATGAGGCCGGTTGCCTTCTCCTTCCCTGGAAGAGGTGTACTAAGTAAACCCCCATTATCTGTCTTGGGTTCAGTTATCGAATAACAGTCTCTCGAATACTGCCATACCAGTCTGCCGGAAAGCCCGTCGAGCTTCCTCAGATAGGCTTTTGCCAGTGATCCCTGCTTGTCTACTTCATTACCAACCAGGACGAAGACCGAATCCCCGTTCATGTTTATCACTGGTGTTGCATCCGAATCATCAGTATTGAAGAACCTCCATCGCGGGATCATTTTCTGAAGATCGATGCAAATAATGTTACCGGCGTTGTCAGTAATGTATCCCAGGTGGCGGAAAGCGGACGGGCTCGACTCTGTTCCGAGCCTGTCGTGTTCGGGAATCCGATAACGGAATTTTTCCAGGTTAGTTATTTTATCCCTGCCCAGAATACCCCTGTAAATCAGCCCTGATTCCATGGGCCAGATGAATACACCCGATACGGGATCGACAAGGGGGGAGGCATCACAGGCACCCCACTTCTTGATCGCGTAACTGTCAGGCTGTCGCTCGGACTGAATCTTTTTCTGGCTCCTCAGGTCAAACAACCGCCAGGCAAATCCACCCCTGTTATCGATACCCTGGCCAACTAGTATAAATTCCTTCTTCCAACCGTTTATTGAAGGCGTGCCCTTTATTGGATTATTGATTTCCAAAGGCTTTCTTGTCCTTTTTCCTTTTTCGAAATCGAGAAAATAAACATTCCCGTCAAGTGAAGCCTGGATTATCTCACTGTATGGTTGTTTATTCTTGCTGTACGGGGGCAGAAGTCCACCCAGGTTCGCGACATCCGAAGAGTCCCATTTGACATAAAGCGGTTGCCCTGTCCATCCCGCGCCACCTCCCCAGACTCCGTAAAGTCCTTTGGTGGTGTCGCTGCCGGTAGTGAAACTCCAGCTATATCTTATCCTCAGGGGCCTGCCATCGAGTCTGCCCAGAACGGGGGTATTCCTCTGGCTGCCGCCCCTGAAGGTGTAAATGCCGGTCGTGTCGATGTTGGTTGTCCCGAAATCGAGATCATCATAAACAAGCGGGGTGGGAGGAAGCGATTCAAACAAAAAGCCGGTGTCTGCCAGTTCCGGAATTACAAATCCCTGTATCGCTGTCGAATCGGATATGGCCTGACCAGCAGGTTTCACGGGAGTTGTATTACACCGGGATAATAAAAAAAGAAAGGCCGCGGTTAAAAGCAGCATGCAAAAATTAGACAAGCCCTGTTTCTCTCGTGTCATCGCGAAGTGAAGTATGGCAAAATTAATTTTTTGACGAAGAATTCAAATTGTTTGGATTATAAATACTTGTAATGGAAAATGATTAATTTTGAAAAGCGGCTGAAAGTATTTCTTAATTTTCTGATCAGCAAATGCTAAAGATGGTTTAACGGAATTAAAACTTTAGTCAGTCCTAAAATATGCCTTACAGGGAAAAAACAGTTGAAAAGCTATTTTACACTATTGGTGAAGTGGCAGGTTTGCTCAATGTTCCGGTATCGACAATACGATACTGGGAAAACGAGTTTGATATACTAAAGCCGAGAAAGAACAAGAAAGGCAACAGGCTTTTCATGCCGGAAGATCTGAAGAATCTGAGGATTATACATCACCTGCTGAAAGAGAAAGGCATGACGATGGCCGGTGTGAAGAAACAGCTTTCAGAGAAATGGGCCGAGACAGAGTATAAACACGAGGTCAGGGAAAAACTTCTTGGCATCAGGGAGTTACTCGCGGAACTAAAAGCTTCAATCGGGACTGCCCATGAAGGTGAAAGTGCGTGATATAATATCTTACCTCGACAGCGAGATACCCGCTGATTACCAGGAAAGTTATGATAATTCAGGACTTCAGGTAGGTAATCCTGATGCCATTATCGAAGCCGCTTTGCTTTCGCTCGACATAACTGAAGAAGTTATACGGGAAGCTTGTGAAACAGGAGCTGGTCTGGTTATTACACATCACCCGCTGATATTCAAACCATTGAAGAGGATTGCAATGGGTAGTGACGTGGAGAGGGTAATTTCAACGGCAATAAAGAACAACATCTCGGTTTATTCAGCTCATACAAATCTTGATGTTCACGAGAATGGAGTAAGCAGGAAACTAGCTGATGTTATTGGACTGGAGAGTTTATCACCTCTGGTTCCTCTGAAAGGCAAATTAATGAAGCTGGTTACTTTCATCCCGTTGGAAAATGTTGATCAGGTCAGCAAGGCCGTGTTCAATGCCGGTGCCGGTGTAACGGGGAATTATGATAATTGCAGTTTCAGGGTCGAGGGGACTGGTAGCTTCAGGGGTAACGAGGATTCCAATCCATACAAGGGTGTAAAGGGTGATGTTCACAGTGAACCGGAAATACGATTTGAAACGGTATTGTTCGCACGCGACAGCCGACGGGTTGTCAAGGCCCTTCTCGAAGCGCACCCTTACGAGGAAGTGGCCTATGATCTTATTGCCCTGGAGAATGAATATAATGGCGCGGGAATGGGCATAACAGGAAACCTGGCTGAACCCATGAAGGAGAGTGAGTTTCTCAAAATGATAGCACTGAAACTTGAATCAAAAGGTTTGAGGTATTCACAGCCGACAGGGAAAGACATAAGACGAGTCGCGGTTATTGGCGGAGCTGGTGCTTCATTGTTGCGCGATGCACTGGCAGTCGGAGCCGATGCACTGATTACAGGCGACGTGAAGTATCACGACTTTCTTGAAGCAGCAGGGAGAATTTTGCTTGTTGATGCCGGGCATTTTGAAACTGAAAAATATTCAACAGAAATATTATACGACTTAATTATCAAAAAATTCCCTACATTTGCACTCCGGTTTTCCGGGAAAAATAAAAATCCGATAAATTATCTGTAGAGATGGAAAAAAGTAAATCACACGAAACAGAGATTTCAGTTGAGGAAAAACTCAGGGCGCTATATGGTCTGCAGCTTGTCGATTCAGAGATTGACAAGATAAAGACACTCCGCGGTGAACTGCCGCTCGAGGTTCAGGACCTGGAAGATGAGATAGTGGGACTTGAGACCAGGCTTGGTAACCTGAGGGAAGAAGTTGATAATCTTGACAAAAACGTTGCCAAGAAGCATAACGAGATCTCGGAAGCACAAGGCCTGATCAAGAAATACGAGGAGCAGCAGAAGAATGTAAGGAACAACAGGGAATATGATTCTCTTTCGAAGGAGATTGAATACCAGAATCTTGAAATTGAACTCTGTAACAAGAAGATAAGGGAATTCAACGTTCAGATAGATGAGAAGAAAGCATTGATAGCTGAATCGGAAGGCACGCTTAACGATCGCAAGACCGACCTTGAAAATAAGAAATCAGAACTGGAGGAGATCATATCCGATACCCAGAAGGAAGAAGAAGGTCTGTACAAAAAATCGGACAAGATATCCGGCTTAATTGAAGAAAGACTTCTCACGGCCTACAGGCGTATCAGATCGAATGCACGTAATGGACTCGCCGTGGTATCGATACAAAGGGACGCCTGCGGTGGTTGTTTCAACCAGATACCGCCACAGAGGCAGCTTGATATAAAATCGCGAAAGAAGATTATTGTTTGCGAATATTGCGGCAGGATACTTGTTGATGATGAGATTATTCAGTCAGGGCATTTGTAAAACAAGATAGATTTCGATGAGGCTGGTCATTTTGATCAGCCTTTTTTATTTAATTATTTTCATACTTTGCCTGCAACACGTGGCCAGTAATAAACCATGTGGCATGCTTAATAATCGAGGCATGATATCGACGCTTTGTAAAAGCTTTTAAATGATTAAATTAGTACAAAGGAGAAAAACATGACAACGGCAGATTTTAAAAAACTTGTTGCCGAGGGTATTCCCGCTGAACTTCCGGAACCGAGGCCACTGGATCACACGCTTAATCATGCCCCGAAGAGAAAAGACATTCTCACGACTGAGGAAAAAAGGCTGGCGGTAAGAAATGCTCTCAGGTATTTCCCTGAAAAGTTTCATTCAACCCTCGCTGGCGAATTTGCTGATGAACTGCTGACACATGGCAGGATCTACATGTACCGTTTCAGACCAGCCTACGAACTAAGGGCGAGACATATTGATGAATACCCTCATCGTTCCGTGAGCGCCGCGGCAATTATGATGATGATTAGTAACAATCTCGACAGGAGGGTGGCGCAACATCCCGACGAGCTTATCACTTATGGCGGAAACGGTGCTGTATTTCAGAACTGGGCACAATACAGGCTTACAATGAAGTACCTGTCGGAGATGACTGACGAGCAGACTCTTGTAATGTACTCGGGGCACCCGCTCGGGCTCTTCCCTTCGCGATGCGATGCTCCAAGAGTTATCGTGACCAACGGGATGGTGATACCTAATTATTCATCGCAGGATCACTGGGAGAAATTCAATGCGCTTGGTGTTTCACAATACGGACAAATGACAGCGGGTTCTTACATGTACATAGGACCGCAGGGTATTGTTCACGGGACGACCATCACTATTCTGAACGCGGCCAGGATGTTAAAACCTGCCGGCAGCGGAGAAGACATTAAGCTATTCGTTTCCTCGGGTCTCGGTGGAATGTCCGGAGCCCAGCCAAAAGCAGCGAAGATATCGGGAGTTATATCTGTTGTCGCCGAGGTTAATCCCAAGGCAGTTGAGACCAGGCATTCCCAGGGATGGGTTGACGAGATAATCAGCGATCCTGAAAGGGTGGTCGCCAGAATAAACAAGGCCAGGAAGGATAAAGATCCAGTTTCAATTGCCTTTCGTGGTAACATAGTTGACCTCTGGGAGATACTTGACGAGAGAGGGGTGAAGGTTGATTTAGGCTCAGATCAGACCTCGCTTCATAACCCATGGGCTGGTGGCTATTATCCTGCAGGATTATCATTTGAAGAATCCAAAAATCTCATGTCAGCAGAACCTGAAAAGTTCAGGGAACTGGTGAAAGCTTCCCTGCGTAGACAGGTTGCTGCCATTAACAGGCATGTTGACCGAGGAACATACTTCTTCGACTATGGCAATGCTTTTCTGCTCGAGTCATCAAGGGCCGGTGCAGATATAATTGACAAATCGGGATGCTTCCGTTATCCCTCGTACGTTCAGGATATAATGGGTCCGATGTGCTTCGATTACGGATTTGGGCCATTCAGATGGGTGTGTTGTTCAAATGATCCAGGTGACCTGGAAGTGACAGACAGAATTGCACTAGATGTTCTCAAAAAGCTTAAGAATGAATCGCCTGACGAGATAAAGCAGCAGATGGCAGATAATATCAGGTGGATAGAAGAAGCCGGGCGCAACAGGCTTGTAGTGGGTTCGCAGGCAAGGATACTTTACGCTGATTCAACCGGCAGGATAGCAATTGCCACTGCTTTCAATAAAGCCATTGAAGATGGAAAAATATCCGGCCCGGTTGTGCTTGGCCGAGATCATCATGACGTGTCAGGCACTGATTCACCGTACAGGGAGACCTCGAATATCTATGATGGTTCGAGCTTCACTGCCGATATGGCAATACAAAATGTTATTGGTGACAGCTTCAGGGGAGCAACCTGGGTATCGATACATAACGGGGGAGGAGTAGGCTGGGGTGAAGTTATTAACGGGGGCTTTGGAATGGTACTGGATGGCACGGAAGAAGCACGGGCCAGACTTACCGCGATGCTCCATTGGGATGTCAATAATGGTATCGCGCGCAGGAGCTGGGCAAGAAACAAAGGTGCAAGGTTTGCGATTGAAAGGGAAATGAAAAGAACCTCAGGTCTTGAGGTGACACTTCCTTACGCGGCAGATGATAAGCTTATTGACACACTCTTTTAGTATCCACCATCGCCAAGCATGGTTAGCATGCAGGCATCTATTACTTCTATTCCTGCATTAATTGCTTCCTCTTCAAGGTCAGCATTAAAGGTGCCAGGATTGAAGATTATTCTTACCGGGGAAAGCGAGAGTATATACTGGATGTGTTCTTCCTGATTTTTCGGCCCGAGGTAAAGGCTTACGGTGTGAATTTTATCGTCGAACGAGGGGTGACCGGTTACAATTTCGACATCATATACTTTGGCTTCCCGAAGTCCGATAGCGTACGTTTTTATCCCGGCTCTTCTTAGTCGTCTTATAGCTTCGTACGAGGCCCTCTGTGGATTGGAACTCGCACCCAAAATCAGTGTTGTTTTTTCCATATCAAGCTTTTTCGAGCAGAACAGAGGCAACCGCGAATACGCCTTCGCCTCTGCCGGTGAATCCCATCTTCTCTGATGTTGTTGCTTTTACTGATATATTTTCCGGAGAAATGGAGGCAGACCTGCCTATAGCTTCTTTCATAGCGGCAATATGGGGAGCTACTCTGGGTCTCTCGAGGCAGATAGTCGAGTCAATGTTTATGATGCTGAACCCGTATTTTGTTATTTCGGCCACTGTTCTTTCAAGAAGCAGCTTGCTGTCTATCTTTCTATATGCCGGATCATTATCAGGGAAATAATGGCCTATGTCACGTAATCCTGCCGCACCAAGCAGAGCGTCGCAGATAGCATGTAACAGTACGTCACCATCGGAATGCGCGACGCAACCTTTTTCGGAAGGGACCTTTACACCTCCAAGCCACAGTTCAAGACCATCCTCAAGCCTGTGGAAGTCTATTCCCTGGCCTATCCTGATGTTCATCCCCTTGTCTTGGAAGCATTCCTGAAAGAGCTGAACTCGAAGGCTAACGAGAACCTGAGGGTTCTGGCAAGCGGGTGATTTTGAGCAAGCGGCAGCAGGTATGAGAAATCGAGTGAGAAGATATTCATCCTAAGGCCGGCGCCTGCAGTGAAATATTTCCTGTTACCCTTTGTCTCGCTCTCGTGAAAATAGCCGCCTCTCACAGCAAACTGGTCGTTGTACCAGTATTCGGCTCCTATAGAGGTAGTGATCTCGTGGATTTCTTCCTTGAAACCGCCCGGAGCATCAAAAAATGACTGGAAAATTGCAACCGGTACAGAGACGTTGGGATCCTTGCCATCGATTATTACGGTCGGATCGTTAGGATCATATTTCGGTGGAGTAGGTACCAGCAGTTTATTGAAATCAATAGCGAGGGAGATTTTGTTATAACTATCGAGTTCGATTGTTCCGGCTCCTCCAAGTTTCATGTTCATAGGAATGAAATCAGGATCTTTTGAATCGGTGTAACTCATTTTTGATCCTATATTGGAGAAGTTCAGACCGAAGGCCATGTTGCCCTTTTTACCGGCCAATTCTATATCCCTGTTATAATAGCCTGAAATATCTGCAGCGAACGATGTCCCTGGTTTCGTTTCCGTTCCCCCGCTCGAAATACCACCGGTCAGGTTTGAGTAG
Organism: Bacteroidales bacterium; assembly: GCA_046329885.1. GTDB lineage: Bacteria > Bacteroidota > Bacteroidia > Bacteroidales > VadinHA17 > LD21. Next base: position 5,552 of record JAXLTU010000046.1, on the reverse strand, counting down.
ATGAACCTGAAGGCAACGCCACCGGAGAAATGTTCGGAAAAGATTCTCGAGTAACCAAGGTCAGCGGCAAATTCGTTGGGTTTAAATTCTCTCTGTATATTACCGGCGTTATCTGTGAATGGTATGTTTCCAAGTGATGAGTAAAACAGACTCAGGGCGCCCACCTGTTTCGAGTCAAATCTCTTGTACATCGAGAAATAGGCCAGGTTTATATCTGGTACCAGTGTCCTGAGCCAGGGAGAGTAAGAAATAGCGAAGCCCCCTTTCCCGTCGATAAAGGCGTATTTGGCAGGATTCCAGTGCATGCTGTACAGGTCGGGTGTCGTTGCCGCACCTGCATCGCCCATTGCACCGGCCCTCGAGTCGGGTGCAATCGTCAGGAACGGGACTACCGTCTGGATGGCGTTCAATTCACCTTCACTGGTCTGGGCCTGTATCACGAGTGGCCCGAATAGAAACAGGCATATTACAGAAATTCCTAAGGCTTTCTTTTTCATAGTATTACTTCTCTCAAAGATTTCACAAATATATAACTATTTTCTTTCCGAGTTATTGCAGTCTGTCTATAAAATAATCATCCTTCCCGATACCCTCGATACTTCACCGTCTGATGTTCTGACTGTTACAGTATAAGGATAAATTCCTCTTCCAACCCTGCCTCCCCTGTCATCATTCCCATCCCATAATACTGGCGGCAGCCTGTAGCCAGTAGATTCTAACTCCTGTTCAATCCTCTTTATCTTCATCCCGTTCATGTTGAAGATGTCAATCGTGATCGCTAGTCTGGCATCAGGTCTGTTATGTTCAGCACTTATACGGGTTTCTCCCTCAAAAGGATTCGGAAAGTTGATGAGATTTGTAAGAATAAAACCATCTTCGCCCCTGATAACGAATACTAAAGTAGCCTCTGCAGAATTGTTGTAATTATCCCAGGCCTTCACCGATATAGTATGTAAACCCCTGTCTGTCAGGCTCACGGGGTACACGAGATGTCCTTTCCTGTAGTTATTGAGATCGGTCTCGAAATAGTCATTCAGAACAAAAGATTTATTCCTGTCTCCATCGAGATATGCTGTAAGATCGTGGCCAATACCTGAACCCGTGGTGTTTATACCCCCGTCGTCTTCAATTATTGCAAGCAACACCGGATCGGTGCCGCTTATTCCACCGTTTCTGAAGAGGGTGTCGTTCAGGTAAAGCATTATCCTTGGACCTGAAGTATCATTTGCAGCTTTGTTGCTGAATCCTCCAACAACAACATCACCATAAAAACCGTTCATGTCTATGCCCGAGTTACCGGCGTAATAGCTTATCTTCCCGTTTCCGAAAGAATAATTTATATCTCTGGGAACAACAAAGCTGAACGAGAATCTGCCATTAACAGCCTGTGCCTTGCCGCTGAAAATAATATTATTCCTGAGATCAAATTCCATAACTGATCCTCCATCATTGGCAAGCGTTCTTACCTTGCCAGCCTTGTCATATACTATAACACTCACTACCCCGTTAAAGTTGCTTTTAAGTGTACCGGTAGTGTCGTCGAGATGACCCGAAACGGTAATATCAGAAAGAGCCTTGAGACTGTCGGCAGGCAGGTTCACGCTCTTATGGTTTATTGAATCTGTAACGATACTGCCGTGCCATGGCCAGGCGAGTCGCAGGGCAGGATCACCAAGAAGCAGAAAATTCCTTTTGTTCATACCGTTGCCGGAATTCCGTTTAGCGAGCTTAATAATATCACCCAAAGCAAGTGCCTGTCCTTTCTCGTCCCTTTTGAAAGCGTAATTGTAAATATTCCTGTTTAACGTGTAGTTCGGGGCCGAATAAACAACCCTGGTTGTTGTCATAAGGGCTATGGCACCGCCATTGTTGTTTAGTATCACAAGTTCCCCTGCTGACGTCTTCCCCGTCATCTTCCTGTTAACAGGATTAATGTCAATATCATCAAACCTGCTGAATTCGCATGTTGCTGTTATAAAAAGTGGCAGCATCGCCCCGTTTTTCCACGAGTTAATATTCTCGGTCTTAACAACCCTCTCGTGCGCGAGGCCTATCTCGTTACCATGCCCGAGATAGTTGAAAATGAGACAACCGGCATTGATCCTGTCATTTATTTTTCTTGTCACATCGGGGTAGGTCTGCCCGTTCACGGAAGTAACCTGTTTGAACGCGTCAAAATATATCTTGTCAATATTATACTCGGGGTAGCTGGTATTAAGAAAACTGTATAGTCCCTCCGCATCCGACATGTGAGCGTTTCCATCCTCGTCATCAGCGCATAGAGCAATAACATTCCTCCAGTCACCTGCAGCAGATCCCGCGATATATTTTCTCACTTTCTCGACAAGGATCCCTGCAGAAGCGGTATCGGAAACCGGGAATCGTCCGATCCCGATATCCTCAGTTCCATCTGCCTCTCCTTCACCATCTTCCAGCAGTCCATAAAAGTCGTCGGATGTGAAAGATGAAACAACTACCGTGGAGTTTTGCGACTGGTATGTTGGAATGAAATTCGGATTATCAGGTGGAGCAGTCTTGTTCTCGAATGAACCATCCCCGAACAGGAGCAGGTACCTGAGCGGTCTTGAACCTGCCTGTTCAATGTATTTCATCCTGATGAAGTTTCTTATCGCGACAATATCAGGAATGCCTCCCGAGAACTCGTTGTACACCATTTCAGGTGTGACGATGAGGCTCTTCAGACCACTCGCTGCAAGATGGACGGAAGCAAGCTTTCCCGCGTATCTGGTAAACAGCGGATGAGTAAGAATTATCATATCAGCATCATCGCTGCCATGAAGATCCTGGTTGGTCACGAATCCTTTATGGAAAACCGGGACTGCCGCGGATGATAAGGAAAAGGCAACGAATTTTCTCAGACTATCCGTGTTTACAGTGAATCTGCAATTATCGCCGGATCTTGAGTACTGCACTGTTGCCGGTTGCATAGGGTCAGTAATTTCCCAGATTATCAAATCGGCAGAAGAGCTTTTTACATTGAATTGACTTATTCTTCCCTCGTCGATGGTTCGTGAATCAAAAATCTCGCGGGTTTTTCCTGAGAAAACGGCACTACCCCTTGCCTGGAGCCATACATAATCGATCCAGCCCCGGGCTCCCGTTTCGCCGCCGTTCACGTATTTCATCGCGAGAAGTGGCTGATCTGACGAGGGGATAAAGTTACCGGTTGTCAGCACATCGCGGGCATAGGTTCCTGTGGTTGACATGAGATAAACCTCCGGGACAAGGATAGACGATATAATGCTTTCGCCGTCCTGGAACCGGAAGGTTGTTGGTACCGAGGCCCTGGCCAGGACCCTGGCAGTGTACCTGATGCTCTCACCTGCAATGAGATCAGGGAAGGCCGGACTGATTGGTGTGCTCTGGAACACAGATACTGGTTCATACCATTCACGGCCCGATTTTATCAGGTTTTCTGTCTCGTTCTCGTGGCAGTACAACATGTCAGTCGATGAAGTGACATAGTTGGCAGGAGAAGTATTCTGGACAGCCTCGCTGATCATCTTCCCGGGTTCAAGGGTCGAGGTTATGAAATAGAAAACTGTATCGGAGTAATTATGCCTTGAAAAGGAGTATTCTCCTGTCGGGGCGTTATATCTCCACCTGTGAGTGGGAGAGGAGTAGAAGAGAAGGTAATCCCCCTCGTTGAAAATTCCGTCACTGCCTTTGGAAAGGAAGACAGGTATTTCCTTCAGGTCGTCAGGCTTGGGGTCGTTGTTGTAATAAGACAACTGACCGAAGTTATTTCCAAATAAACGAGGATTAGCTGGGTTTGAAAAGCCTAGTTGCTTCAGTTTTGAATAATCGATCCTGTAGACTCCACCCGATGTAACTGCAAGTTTTACCCATTGCCCTGTGGCGAGAACGGACGAATTGACCCACTTCTCCTGTCCTTTAACAAGAACAGGAATCAATAGGGCAATCATCATCTGCACAAGTATTTTAGCAGCCCTCGTTTTTTTCATCAATGGCAAAGATAGAAATGTGTGATTTGTTTGCGAGGCGTATCCCTTTAATTATTTTCGCGTAGTTACCATTTTGATGAAATATTAACGTTCTTTTATCGTTGATATTGCACCCCGGAATGATGAGCAAAGCAGTTGTAATTAGTATGATTTTAATGATGCTGACTACCTTCACAAGGTCGCAGGATACCTGGCATGGGGCAACAATGGGTTCAGCACTGCTCTATAACCCGGCTTTTGCCGGTGCCTATGGTGAAGGTATAGGAAGACTTTCGTACCAGAATCATTATCCGGGCAGGAACCTCGACCTTCATTCACTCTCTTTAACCTATGATACTTATATCGAGGGACTTCATGGTGGCGTCGGGCTGTTCATTTCTGAAGATTACCTCGGTGGAATAATTAATGAGCTTTCAGGCGGACTTGCCTATTCATATCATCTGAAGTTAAGCCCTGGTCTTTTTCTCAACGCGGGTTTGAGTGCCTCCTTGTGTCACAGGGGTATAAACGCTGGTAAAATAATTCTGCCGGATCAGATTGATGCTTTAGGAGGTGTTAGTCTTCCAACTTCCGGGTTAATGGACTTCAGGGGCAGGACAGTATTCGACGTAAGCACCGGATTCATCCTTTCTTCACGCCTGTTTTCCCTTGCTTTTGCCGTCGATCACCTTGCAAGGCCTGATTTTACAGGCGACAGGATTGCAGATGGCAGACTGCCAAGGAGGATATACGGTGGACTCAACGGGAATTTCAGTTTAGGAGAAAAGGAATCGACATTCATTAAGCCAGTTGTGTTGTTCGAATCAGGTGGTGGAAACTGGCTTACAGGCGCTGGTGCAGTTGCTGAAATGCAGGCGCTTTCAGCTAATCTGATCTTTGCTACAAGTGCTTCAGGAGATATAGACCTAAATTCAGGATTCTCGTTTAAAACAGGTAATTTCTCTGTTTTTTACAATTATTATTTCAACCTTTATTCAGAAAACAAACTTCTGCCCGTGTCATTATATCACAGAGCTGGCGTTTCATTCAGTTTAAATAATGTTGATAAAAGAAAAATTATCAATGCAATAAACTTTCCTAAATTGTAGTTATATTTGATGATTGAAACTGTCGATTTAAAATTTTTGTATATTTGAATTTATTAAGAAAACAAACTAACGGAGATATGTACAGATTCAGAGCCTTGCCAGTTGTAATCCTAGCAGCGTTATTGCTTACGTCATGCAGCCTGTTCAAGAAAAAGGGTGGTGATTCAAACGTTTCACCGACTACAGGCTGGGAATATAACAATCCCGACATGGGAGGGTTTGAAGTCACCATGGGTGCCGAGCAGATAACCGGACCGGGTCTGGTTCTTATCGAGGGCGGAGTCTTCAGGATGGGACGCGTTCAGCAGGATGTTATGTTTGACTGGAACAACACACCGAGGACTGTTACAGTATCCTCGTTCTACATGGATGAGTCGGAGGTTAGAAATGTTGACTACAGGGAATACCTTCACTGGCTCAGGAGAGTGTACAAGAGCTATCCTGAAGTTTACAGGAGGGCACTTCCTGACACTCTTGT
>JAXLTU010000045.1:0-26827 GCA_046329885.1 Bacteroidales bacterium | reverse complement strand
ATTCTCCCCCGACACTCGAGAATTTCGACGAGATCCCGGAGATCAAACACCAGCCATATTTGTTTGGTAACGGCAAGGAAAATTAAGAATCACCCTTATGACACAGAATCATCAAGTACACGAACATTTTGATCATGAAGGTGGCAAGCTGGGGATGTGGATCTTCCTGCTCACCGAGCTCTTCCTTTTTGGCGGGTTATTTCTTGTTTACGCGGTAATGAGGACAAAATATTCAGCTGATTTTCATACAGCGGCTGAAGAACTTAACACCTTTATCGGGACCCTTAACACCGTGTTTCTTCTCACCAGCAGTATGACGGTTGCGATGTCACTTACTGCCATAAGGAAGAACCAGGTAAACCTGGCCCTTTTCCTTGTTGCCATAACCCTGCTTTTCGCCGCGCTGTTCATGGTAAACAAGTATTTCGAGTGGACCCACAAGTTCGAGTATCACATCGTCCCGGGCTCGGCAGTACTTAAGAACATGCCCAGGGGCGAGCTTCTCTTCTTCGGACTCTATTACATGATGACCGGCCTGCACGCACTTCACGTTTTCGTTGGCATGGTCCTCCTGTCAATTAATCTTGTCAAGATCAGGAAAGGAATTGTGAACAGCGACAGGTACCTTCTTCTCGAAAACAGTGCACTTTACTGGCACCTTGTCGACCTCATCTGGATCTTCCTCTTCCCGCTACTTTACCTCATAACATGATAACTCACAAAATATGAAAGAAGGACAAGCACACGTATCCTCTTATACTTCACTGGCCTACATCCTGATCGCACTGCTGGTGCTAACAACGATTTCGGTGGCAGTGACGAGTATTCACCTTGGTGCGCTTTCGGTATTCGTTGCATTGCTTATCGCGACTGTTAAAGTAGGCCTCGTGATAACCTTTTTCATGCACATGAAGTTCGAGAGTCTTTTCCTGAAACTGATGATATCCGGGGTATTTCTCTTATTCGCCCTGGTCGTCATCATTACATTTATTGATTATTTAATGCGCTAAATCTAGAAAACAGATAAATCATGTTCTCGGGAGCATCAAATCTAGCAGAAGGAGTCGACAGGGCCTTCCTGTTCATCTTCTCGGTCGCGTTCGTGTTCATAGTGGGGATCACGGTTTTCATGATATATACCGTGATAAAGTTTAACAGGAAAAAAGGAATTCCGGCGAGGCAATTCAGCAGCAGCGTGAAGCTCGAAATACTCTGGACGGCAGTTCCCCTGGTGATAGTGATGCTCATGTTCTATTACGGGTGGGTCGGCTTCGCACCGATGAGAAAACCACCAAAAGATGCCATGGTTATCACTGCCATCGGCAGGAAATGGGAATGGGAATTCGACTATGGAAATGGTATGAAATCAAAAGAGCTCGTCCTGCCAGTGAACAAGGCGGTGAGGATAGAACTCAGATCGGAAGATGTGAACCACAGTTTCTATATTCCGGCATTCAGGGTAAAGGAAGATGTGATCCCGGGCTACGAGAATTTCCTCTGGTTCATTCCAAATTATATCGGCGATTACGAGATCCTATGCACTGAATATTGCGGTTTGCTTCATTCAGCCATGCTGGCGAAGGCAGTCGTGAAGGACGAGGCTGATTATGAGAAATGGTTTGCTGAACTCAAGAAAACAGGGATACAACCCGATCCCCCGGGGTTTATCGTTTTAAGAAATACCGGTTGCCTCGCCTGTCATTCCGTTGACGGGGCAAAACTTGTCGGACCCACTTTCAAAGGCCTGTTTGGTTCCCAGAGAAAGGTTAACGAGGGCGGAACTATGAAAACCTATACCGCCGATGAAGAATTCGTTAAAAACGCCATTTACGAGCCCGATTCGCGTATTGCTGACGGGTTTAACAAGGGACTGATGAAATCGTACACGGGAACCGTTTCAGACGACGACCTGAAAGCAATAACCGATTACCTCAAAACACTATCTGCCGCAAACTGAAAAATGAATAAGGCTGGTATCATAGCTGACCTTGTAAGGTTAAGACTTTCGCTGGCCGTCACGTTCTCGGCAGTAACCGGTTACTTTATACATCAGCCAACATCTCTCGACAGGCTGCCCCTGGTTATAGCCGGGGTTTTTCTACTTGCTTCAGCCTCCACCGTTTTCAACCAGATCTCGGAAAGGGATTATGATTCGAAGATGGAAAGGACAAGGACAAGACCCTTGCCCGGAAGCATCATAAGCACCGGCCGTGCTCTTTTAATTGCTGTTTCACTGCTGGTTTCAGGGACCCTGGTACTTCTTCCCGCCGGGATTGTTCCCGCCCTCCTCGGACTCCTGACAATAGTGATTTATAATGTCATCTACACCAGGCTCAAGAGGGTAACCCATCTCGCGGTTGTTCCCGGGGCTGTTGTCGGAGCCATACCGCCGCTCATCGGTTACACTGCCGCCGGTACCGACTCGCTGAACCCGGGAATCCTGGTCTTTGCAACATTCATGTTCATGTGGCAACTGCCTCATTTCTGGCTGATAATTATTAAATACCGCGACGATTATGCCAGGGCAGGCTTCAGAACCATCACCGATTCATATCCTGAAAAGAAGATCAGGCTGCTCATATTCACATGGGTGTTATTATCATCAATTCTTATTATGGGCTCCTCATTATCCGGGATAATATTCGGTAAAGACCTTAATATTCTGCTTGTTACAACAAATATCCTCTTCATCTTCCTGTTCCGGCATTACCTTTTCGCCAGGGACGGGAAAACAAGCACCACCCCGGCCTTCATATTGATAAATTCTTTCTCCCTGGTTCTGATGCTGATATTCATATTCAACTCGATATTCCGGGGTTGAACCAGGCGGCTGATTTTTCTCCTTTCAAAACAACCTTTTCCTTAATACCTTTGTCTGGTATAATACAATCGGCATATTAACGTTATTTATATTAAAACTCTTTTATCATGAAAAAACTATTACCAGTAGCATTGATTTGTCTATTAACGGTTCCTCTCTTCTGGGGCTGTGAAAAGAAGGGCGATCCACCAGTTGTGCCTCCTGTTGAATCTCTGAAGATTGATTTCAGCGAGTTCACCACGGTTGGTCGAAAGTCTGTCAACACCGGTACTGATCTCAAGGGAACTGCCGGCGCGGAAAATGTTAACTGGGGCATCGGGGCTCTCGTGGCCGGAACCTGGAACACGCTTATTACCCTGAACACTATTATTCCAGTGGCGGCTTTTGATCTGGCTATCGATAACGACCCTGTTTACATTGATAAGAAAACCTGGCAGTGGGAATACACTTTCGAAGTAGTGGGTGCCACCTACAAGGCTCGCCTTGTTGGAAAAGTAAGGGAAGACGATGTACTCTGGTACATGTATATCAGCAAGAGCGGAGTCGGTGCTTACGACGAGTTCCTCTGGTTCTCGGGAGCAACCGCCCTCGACGGCAATAGCGGTTACTGGATACTGATGCACAGCCAGCAATTCCAGGAACCACTAATAAACATCGCCTGGGAAAAAACAGGTGATCAGATTGGCTCCATTTCGTATACCTACGTCAGGGAACTCACAGACGACAGGAGCATGAATCCTTACAAGGGCAGCACAATTGAATACGGACTTACAACAAACACTCTTAACGCGTATTATGATGCCCATTACTACAATCTGTCAACCCACGCCTTCACAAATGTCAATATCGAATGGAGCACCACTGTCCATAATGGCAGGGTCAAGGCTCCTGACTTTTTCCAGGACTCGAACTGGCATTGCTGGGACAGCAACGGGCTTGACGTGACCTGTAACTGATTTTAATTACAATAAAAGAGCCTCCTGGTATAAGACCCGGGAGGCTTTTTATTTTGTATTTGGTATTCACTGGTTATATGAATCGGAGAGTCTCTGCAGCTGGTGAGATTCATAAATTCCGTTTTCAGGTGATCCCTGAACTAGAGCAATCATTGACCGTGCCACGTCGCGACCATGGATCGCCCTGTATTTCCTGAATTTTCCTGTCAGGACCGGCTTGACCGCGGTCATCACGAACTTGCCTATCATCTCTCCCGTGCGCCTTTCCCGCCTCTCTCCAAGAAGCATCGAAGGCCTGACAACCGAAATGCTTGAGAATCCCAGGCTCAGGATACGCTGCTCCATCTCTCCCTTTATCCGAAGATAGTAATTGGCAGATGATGGAGAAGCTCCAATAGACGAAACAACTGCAAGGTTCTTCACGCCATTGAATGAAGCTGTTTCCGCTATCTTTACAGGCAGGTCGCGATCTATCTTTTCCATGTTCGACACCGAACCCGCCTTCTTTATCGTTGTGCCCAGGCAGATGAAAATGTCATCTCCCGTTATCTCGTTTGCCACCGCCTGGATGTCTGTCAGATCAGACACTATCTCCACTACCTTGGGCTCCAAAAGTCCTGTCGGTTGCCTCACGAACACCTTTATTACTGAATACTTGCTTGAAAGAATGAGCTCCTCCAGCAGCAGGTTGCCCACCAGTCCGGTTGATCCGAAGACCAGGGCTTTTCTTTGTTCCATCTCGGTATGCTTTTCTTGAGTCATATCAAAGCTATTGAATTTTTAACCATGCTGAAAAAGATTTTGATAATTAAAATATTATACTTTACTTTGCCTTTCAAAGTACTTTTTTGCCATGGATAATTACAATTCAACAGCCGATGATCTGAAGAGCATCAGGAAGATAATGGAAGAGTCGTCCAGGTTTCTTTCCCTGAGCGGTTTGTCAGGTGTTTTCGCGGGGCTATTCGCGATAGCCGGTGCCGCTGTTGCCTGGTTCCTGATACTGGATAATGGCAGCATCAAATATGACGAGCACTTCAGGAATGTCACCGGTGAAGGTACTTCGATGCTCAGGTTAAAACTTATTGCCGATGCTCTCGTGGTTCTCGTCCTTTCCGTAGCAATTGCAGTATATTTTTCAGTTAAAAGGGCCTCGAAAAAAGGCTTAAGTATCTGGACCCCTGTAACCAGGAGATTGCTTCTTAACCTGATGATCCCGCTCGTTACAGGCGGATTGCTCATTATAATACTGATGTTCAGGAACGACCTCCAGCTGGTGGTTCCCGGCATGCTTATTTTTTATGGTCTCGCCCTTGTTAACGCCGGGAAATTCACCTTTGGCGAGATTTTCTACCTGGGACTTCTCGAGATACTTACCGGTCTTGTTTCGGCAGTCTTTACCGGCTATGGAATAATATTCTGGATTATAGGGTTCGGCATTCTTCATATTGTTTACGGCTTACTCATGTACAGAAAATACGAGTCATGAAAGACCTGATTTCCGGTTTAAACAAGGTATTTGACAGCAGGATCAGGCTTGGTATCATGTCTGTACTGATGGTCAATGACTCCTACGACTTCAATAGTTTAAAGGAGGCATTGACCGTTACTGACGGTAACCTGGCCAGCCACCTCAAGGCTCTCGAGGAAAAAGGGTTAGTGGCCGTAGAAAAACAATTCATTGGAAGGAAACCAAATACCCGCTACACGATAACTGACGAGGGTGCAAAACAATTCAGGAATCACCTGAAAGCTCTCGAGGACCTGATCAACAAAAGCTAATTTTTTTTATTAATACACTTTGCTTTTCAAAGTACTTTTATAATAAACACTCAAATGAAAATTGAAATCTCAAATCATGGAAAATGGCAGCTATCGCTGACACTGAAACTCGTGATCCTGGCCTTCATGGGGCTGGTCCTTCTTATCCCTCTCGAAATGGTAAAAAGCGTTATACTTGAAAGACAGGGAAATGCTGAACGCGTCAAAAAGGAAATATCTACCCAATGGGCAGGCGAGCAATGTATCTCCGGTCCCGTTCTTAACCTTCCCGTCAGGTACCTTCCGGCGGGGAAAGACGAAAAACCGTTTATAAGTATCTGGCATATATTGCCTGAATCTCTTGACATAACGGTCTCGCTGGCGCCAGAACAAAGGTATCGTGGTATATACAAGTCGGTGGTTTACAGTTCGGCCATCAGGCTCACCGGATCTTACTCTATCCCCGGGCTTAACTCGGACGAAAAAAATGAAATTCTATGGCAGGATGCTTACTACACTATCGGTGTTTCTGACAACAGGGGCCTCAAGGGCGATCTGGTTCTGAAGACTGATTCGTCGGAGCTTAAAGCCGAGCCAGGGGTCATTGACAGTGACATAAGTGCATCGGGAGTCAGCTTCAGGAGTCCCCTGGCTCCGGACACGAAGAAGGTTTCATTTTCTGCCGATCTTAACCTTTCGGGATCCGAGACATTGAGAATGATCCCTCTCGGGAAAATAACAAAGACATCCGTCAAATCGACCTGGTCGTCACCAAGTTTCACCGGGAGCTTTCTTCCATCGAAAAGAGAAGTGACAGAATCGGGGTTTTCAGCCGAGTGGGAGGTTACACATCTTAACCGCAACTTTCCGCAGGCATGGTCTGGCAAAGCATATGATCCCTCTGAAAGTGCCTATGGAGTACAGCTATTCCTTCCTGTCGATCACTATCAGAAATCGTGGAGGAGTGCACGTTACGGCATCCTGTTCATAGCGCTTACCTTTCTCGTGCTGATCTTCCTGGAGGTTACAAGGAAAGAAAATATTCACATCCTGAATTATTTCCTGGTCTCGCTTGCCCTCATACTCTTCTTTTCACTCCTGAACGCTCTCAGCGAGCACACTGGGTTCAGCATTGCCTATCTCCTGTCGTCAGCAGCAACAATCACCATGATTACCCTTTTCACCGCGAGGTTGTTCAGGGCTGGCAGGACCGCTCTTACTGTAGCGGGTATGCTAATTGTTCTATACAGTTTCATTTTCGTCCTGCTGACGCTTAATGATTATGCTTTACTGGCGGGAAACGTCGGTTTGTTCATCCTCCTGGCAGTAATAATGCGACTGGCGTCAAAGCTTGGGTTATCCGAGAATAACCCACCCGTTGACCCGGGTCAGCATGGTCTTTAGTCAAGACCCGCGAGGCTGGCTGTTTCGCCAGGCAGCAAATCAATGACGATACAGCCATCTACTGTTTTATAAGTCTTGTCGCATGAGAATCCCTTCGTGAAGGGATTCTTCATTTTAACTGATCCGCCTTTTTCAGCAAGCACCTTCACTGAACTTATTCCGTCCTTTTGCTTTACTGCCGTGACCAGGAAGGCGCCTTCAGTTCTAAGCCCTGAAAAGGAAACATTATCCCAGTCTCCGGGAATTGCAGGAAATAGCACGATCGATCCGGTATGGCTCTGGATAAGCATTTCCTGAAGACCGGCGGCAAAAGCAAAATTACCTTCAAGTGTGAATGGCCTGTAAGTAAATTTGGATTTGCCGGTTTTTGTCTGGTCGCCGTTAACATGAAAACTATTGGGCAGACAAAAGCAAGTTGCAAATGTTTTCAGCGCCCCGGAGGCTTCCTTGCCATGTCCTGCCCTGGCTTGAAGGCTGCCCAGCCAGCTGTACGAATAGCCGCACCACCAGTCAGGACCCGTTTTAACAAGATTTTGCAGGGTTTTTTCTATAATCTGCTGCTGATCGGCACCACCTGAATTGTCAATTAGTCCAAGCGGATGAAAGGCCATGAGGTGAGAAAAATGCCTGTGCGATTGTTCATATTTCACACCGGGAGCGAACATGAGTCCTGTTTCATCGTCGACAGTGAAGTCCGGCCATTCTTGAAGTATATCATGCCATTTAGCCGAATCAGCCTTGAGTCCAAGCTCTCCGGCAAGCTCGCCCGCCTTCAAAAAGGTCCACCTGACAAGGGCGAGATCGTAATTGGTTATATCGCCGAACCATGCTTTTGCCGAGTTATCAAAGATCTCGGGACTGGAACTTATCGGCAGTTTCCGGAGGCCCTTCCCGTCTCTTACCGAGAGGTTGTCAAGAAAGGCAGCCACTTCGCTTATCCACGGGTATGCCTTTTCTTTAAGGAATTCCCTATCCATCGTGTAACGCCAGTGAAGGTAGAAATGATGTGACAGCCAGGCGCCCACGGTGGGACCGAAAGAGTATTGTATCCATCCACCCATCGGTTCGCCGGTAAGGGTTGCAACACCCGGCACGTTCAGTCCTTCCACCCCGAAATAGGCGGAGGTATATTTCCTGAAAGTCTCCTTGTTCTGAAGAAGCCAGTCGATGAATCCTTCCTCGAGATCGGTATGATTGGAACCGTATGCCGGCCAGTAGCTCAGCTGGGTATTCAGATCATTGTGAAAATCACCCTTCCATGGCGGTATCTTCCCGTTATCAGCAGTCCAGACGGCTTGCAGTGAAATGGGTGGTGCCCCTTTCCTCGCGGCTGAACCAAACTTGTACATCTCGAGGTACCATTGCTTTTCCAGTACTGTATCAGGAACGGAGATGGCTGACCTGTCCCAGAAGGAACTCCACCATTGTTGATGTGACATCAGCGATTTAAAGAACCCGTCATTAATCTGTTCCCTGACAACCGAGCGCGAATCAGGTTGTTTTTCCCATCCCGGGAACTCGGAACTCACGCTCCAGCATCCCTCTTCTGTCCGGCCCCTTGACTTCCATTCTATCCATGCATGATATTTGAACCCTCCCCATCCTTCCTGGCTATAGCCCTCAGAGTTATTATGTTTCTCGATGGAACCCTGCTGGTATCCAAGCCTGTCAAGGTCGTGAAATGACATTTCAAGAGCTTTTGAATCACCCCTGGTGTTATAAGCCGGAACAACAAGTTCTGGCTTTATACTCTCGGGAAGGTTCTCGAACCGGTACCAACCGCAATTCTTATCCGCGCTGACGAATGATAAAAATCTCGCCCCGTTTTTCCATTTTACTTCACAAAGAGCCCTTTTCACATCGAGGGTGACACTCTCTACCTCTCCAAGCTTTTCGATATCAAATTCGACAGCACATGCAGGAATCTTTGAAGGAGCAGGCAGCTCGTCATAGGGTCTGTCGAAAGCTTCCTGTACTGCCCCGTAATTATTTTTAAGCCATTGCTCCCTGACCCAGCTGTATTTCCATTCCGGTCTGTCTAGATTTGGCATCGGCCTGAGATCCCAGAGATCTGCACGGTCGAGTGACAGGCGGAGTTTACCATCTTTCTTCCATACCAATTCGCCAAGCATCCCGTTTCCAAGGGGAATGGCCTCATCCCAGGAAGAAGCAAGATCGTTGAATCGCAGATCGTGTTTTCCCGGGACAACCGTTACCTGCTCATTCCGGCAGGAAAAAAGGATCGCTAGGAGCAGCAGAAGTGTAAAATATTTCATCACGTGATTATTTCCTGTTGAATTCTGCCAGTGCATCTACCATGGCAACAATATTTCCGACAGGCACGTTCGCCTGGATATTATGGACTGTATTGAAAACGAAGCCCCCTCCTTTTCCGAATATCCCGCAATTTTTCAACACCTGTTCTCTTACTTCACTTACTGTACCGAAGGCCAGCGTTTTCTGGGTATCAACACCGCCGCCCCAGAATACAATTTTATCACCGTATTTTTCCTTGAGTTGATCGGGGATCATACCGGCGGCGCTTATCTGCACCGGGTTTAGTATGTCAAAGCCGCAGTTAATAAACCTGCTGATAAAGGGTTCAACAGCTCCGCACGAGTGCTTGAAAGTCTTCCAGTTAGTATTGGTATGGATCCAGCTATTTATTTTCCTGTAGTAGGGAGCATACAGTTCTTCGAAGGTCTCACCGCTGCAGAATGTCGAGATCTGTGTTCCGAAATCGGTCCCGCAGATGAAAACGACGTCAGCCACATCACCGCCGTTCCTGTAAAGGGTATCAAGATTTTCGATCGCTATGTCTGTCTGTTTTTCGAAAATTGCATGCAGGTAATCCTGTCTGATGGCGGTCGACATGTACCACTCGGCTATATCGCGTATTCCTTTCGGGTGTTTGAGATTTAATCCGGGGACGAGGGCTATGTCGCCTATTGCTGTTCCCCCGAAACTGGCGACAACTGTTTTATTCTTTCCTCTCACCCTTTCAAATTCCTTCTTCCAGTGAGCCAGATCCTCTGGTCCGAGTAAAGAAAACTCCTCGAGGTTATCACTAACATCCAGCCTGCTGTCGTCGATGGGGTCCTGTCTTATTATGGCATCGAAGAAATACCCTGCCACGGGCATCCTGGCACATGGATCAACGCTGGTGTCTCCCCCGGGGTAGATCTGCAATGAACCGTCGTCGCTGAAAGAAGTATTAAAATTTACAGGGACCATCACTGTCTGTCCCCAGAAAGTTTTGAATTCCTTCCAGCCCTCGTCATGTGCTATTCCAAACATGTTATTTCGACCGAAAATTCCTGTTACGTCGGTCCCTAATATACCAGCCAGATCATCATCGACCTCGCCAAGCATCTGGTAAGGTTCAGTTACCTTGACGGGACGCCATTCAAGCCCGTAATGCTGACGCAGTCTTTCAACGGCCAGTACATGAATACCGGTAACCCCGGTTGACCCGAGATCGACTGGTATTCTTCCGGGATCATCATGGTTCAGGGATTTTGCTACAATTTCTTTCGAGGTCATCTTTTTACACTGCTGTTATTTGGGGAAGTTTAAAGTTAATACTTCTTTTCTGATTTCTTTTTTTGTTATTTTGCGGCACTTATCAAAAACCTTATGAGTGCAGGCAAAAAGGCAATATTTTTCATCCTGTTGATCCTTGTAATTGACCAGGTCCTCAAGATCTGGATAAAGACACACATGGTAATTGGACAGGAAATACACATTTTCGGCCGACACGGGATGATACATTTCATAGAGAATAATGGAATGGCCTTCGGGATGGAGATGGGCGGGAAGCCGGGCAAGCTTATACTGAGCGTATTCAGGCTCATTGCCATCGGAGCCATAGGCTGGTATCTTTCAACCCTCATTAAAAAGAATGCATCAACAGCATTGATCCTGGCAGTGAGCGCGATCATGGCCGGAGCCATTGGAAACATAATTGACAGCGCTTTTTACGGTATGATCTTCAGTGAAAGCACCTACGACAAGGTGGCAATATTATTCCCTCACGGCGGAGGTTATTCATCATTTCTTCACGGGAAAGTAGTCGATATGTTTTATTTTCCCGTTATTAACACCACGTGGCCATCGTGGTCGCCTATAAATCCTGGTGAATCGCTGGTCTTCTTCAGACCGGTGTTCAACCTCTCCGATTCAGCGATTACCTGTGGTGTCTTTTCGATAATTCTCTTCCAGAAAAGGATGTTCAGGAACCTGAATTGATATCAGGTATTGCAGCAACCCCTGACACAGTTTAGCAGGACCTTAAGGGTATCATGCTTCAGGAAATAATAAATATTTTTCCCGTCTCTCTTGGCCGATAGGACGCCCTTGTCGCGTAAAATACCGAGATGATGCGAGGTCGAGGCTTGTTCAAGCCCAAGCTTGTTATGTATCTCGGTAACTGTAAGTTTTTGCCCGTCCTCAAGACACCCTATTATTGAAATCCTCACCGGGTGGGCTATTGCCTTAAGCATGCCTGCAGCTTTTTCGAGGTTTTCCGGCGTCAGTTCAAATCTGTCCATCGCGTTTATTTATACATCACAAATATATATAAATATGTCAATGTATTGTATATATCATAGCCAGGGAAGCATTTAAAGGCCCCGATTGGATAATATTCCGGTATATCATTTGTGTTTTTGCTATATTTGAGCAAACAAGAAAAAGGGATGTCCCTGGCCGATATAAAGAAACCCGTTGAAAAGGAAATGGCTGAATTTGAAGCCTTTTTCAGTAACACGCTCAGGAGCGAGGTTCCGTTACTGAAGATAATCCTGAATTATATCTTCAGGAGGAAGGGTAAGCAGATGAGGCCGCTGCTTGTTTTTCTATCAGCGAAGCTCAACGGTCCTGTCAGCGAGGCAACCTTCGTGGCCGCTACCATGATTGAGTTGTTACATACAGCCTCTCTGGTGCACGATGATGTTGTTGATGATGCCAGTGAACGACGTGGCGCCTTATCGATAAATGCCCTCTGGAACTCGAAAATTGCAGTTCTGGTTGGTGACTACATGCTTTCAAAAGGGCTCCTCGTAAGCGTAGAAAAGAACAGGTACGACATGCTTGAAATAGTCTCAGAGGCAGTGAAGTCGATGAGCGAGGGGGAGCTGCTCCAGCTTCAGAAGTCACTCAAGAACCACATAAAGGAAGAAGATTACTTCAGGATAATTACATCTAAAACGGCAGCGCTGATTGCTGCCTGCACTGCCTGCGGGGCCATTTCCACGACGAATGATCCGGAGGTGATACAGACCATGAAGGAGTTTGGAGAAAACATAGGTATCGCCTTCCAGATAAGGGACGATCTCCTCGATTACGAGGGAAACGGCTTGACGGGTAAAGTTCCGGGGAACGATATAAAAGAAAGAAAGATTACCCTGCCCCTCATCCACGCTCTTGAAAAATCACCTTTCCCGGAGAGAAGAAGGTATCTACATATTGTGAAAAGAAAAAAGAAATCCAAATCGGAGATTCAGGAAGTCATTTCTTACGTAAAGGAGAGCGGAGGCATACAGTACTCTGAAATGAAAATGAACCAGTATCGCGATAAGGCTCTTGCCATACTTGACTCGTACCCTGAATCTGATGTCAGGGAATCTTTAAGATCTTTCGTTTTATACACTACCTCCCGGAATACCTGATCATTTCAGGAACCACTTTATCAGTCTTTCCTTCTTCCCGAAAGGGGGATATTTTATCGGGATATCTATTATGGTAGACGTTTTCATTACTGCTTTGAGGTTCGAGAAAGACCTGAAGCTTTCCTTTCCATGATATCGGCCCAGGCCGCTCTCGCCGACTCCACCGAAGGGCAGGTTTTTGTTCGCGATATGAAGGATGAGGTCATTCACGAGAAAGGCCCCGGAAGATGTCTCCTTCATGAGCCTCTTCTGATTAAGCCTGTTTTCAGAAAAATAATATATCGCCAGGGGTTTTTCCCCGGCCCGCACATTACTAATAGCCTCGTCAAGAGACCTGAATGTCCTGACGGGAAGTACCGGGCCGAATATTTCCTCGGTCATCACGCTGCTTCCCTCAACTGGTTCAATAACAGTTGGTTCAATAACGAGTGTCTGTCTGTCTGAATTTCCCCCGGCCAGCACCTTGTTCTCGCGGATGAAACAACAAAGCCTGTCAAAGGCTTTTTCATTTATGACCCTCGGGTAGTCGGGGTTTTTTACAGGATCATCACCATACATTGACCTGATCTCACTGATGACAGCATCGACAAGAGCTTGTTTCACATCCTCGTGTACAAGAACATAATCGGGAGAGATGCATGTTTGACCTGCATTTATATTTTTACCCCAGACGATTCTCCTCGCGGCAATAGGGATATTGGCATCTGAATCAACAATTACAGGGCTCTTTCCACCAAGCTCAAGCACAACAGGGGTTAGGTGCCTGGCCGCGTCGGAATAAATCTTTCTACCAACCTGGGTACTGCCGGTGAAAAAGATCAGGTCCCATCGATGCCTCAGGGCTTCCTCTGCAGTCTGAATATCACATTCTATTACAGCGGCATGTTCTTCAGCCAGGGAAGAAGAAAGGATCCTTTTTATAACCTCGTTGGTAGCCGGAGAGTTTCTCGACTGTCTTATTACCGCCACGTTTCCCGCGGCGATTGCCCCGACAAGAGGCACCATAGGAAGCTGGAACGGGTAGTTCCATGGTGAAATTACAAGCACCCTTCCATAGGGTTCCGGGTAAATATAACTGGCCGACGGGAAGGCGAAAAGAGGTGTCTTGACCCGTTTTGGTTTTGCCCATTTTGCCAGATGTCTTATTTGCGTGGATATCTCGGCAAGAACAATCCCTATCTCGGTAGCGTAGACCTCGAACGAGGATTTGTTCAGGTCTTTTTTCAGGGCCGTCTTTATATCCGGTTCGTTAGCAATTATCGCGGCTCTTAGCTTCTTCAGAGCATCTTTCCTGAAAGCTACTTCTCTTGTAATACCGGTATTAAAGAAAGCCAGTTGCTTCTCTCTTAACTGTTCGATCTCGGAAATCGTGTTCATCGTCTGGCCCTGGTTTTAACTTGCCGGGGTGTTTACATACCCTGCCTATTCAACCTGTAACTGAACCTTGGCTACTTTTTCCATGTCGCTGATGTAATGTTTCGAGCCAAGATAGAAGAGAATTGCGCCAACAACGAGCACGAATGGCAGTACTGAAAGAGCTGTCTGTATGTTCGAAAGGTCATATATTTTACCCATCACTATAGGGGCAGTGGACGATCCGATAAGGTTCTGGACCACGACTGCAATGGCGTACGATGTCGCCCGCAATCCCGGGTGAATAACATCTTGGGTCACGGCGGCGGCACCAGCGATGAACACCATTATCGAGATCCCCATCAGAAGGAAGAACACGAGTTGAAGTGTGCCGGTGAAGACGTAAAGCGCGAAAGCGAGCAATACCGCTGTAACAAGAGACGAAACAGCCGGGAGAAGAAGCCTGGCGTTTTTCCTGGTCTTGTACCATTTATCAGTAAGATAGCCACCAAGCGGGGCGCCCACGAGCGCGAGAACCATCACCGCGCTTGCCATCGTTCCTGCCTTCTCCTGTGGCAGACCCCTGACATTCTGGAAATACGTTGAAAGCCATGTGATGAGAGATGTTGTAACAAACACTATCGCTGCCATCCCGAAATAGGTGTAAATAACCGATGGTTTAGAAAGAAACTCCTTTACCATGTCTTTTCTTTCCATCTTCACATGTTGATTCGACCTGTCAACAAAGGAGAGATCAACGGTCCTGTAGTCCTTCACAAAGAGGAACAATATCGCGACTATCAGACCAGGTAACGCGACTATACCGAATGCGTGTTTCCATCCCAGTCTGGCCGCAATGATACCCCCTAAAAGAACGCCTACAGCCGTGCCCAGCGGTATTGAAGCATTCCACAAACCCATCATTTTTGATCTCTTGTCAATCGGGTAGAGCCCTGATATCATCGCGCTTCCTCCCGGGGCGTAACCGGCCTCACCGATCCCGATGAGCAACCTTGCAAGAAACAGCTGGACGAAATTACCGGTAAGAGCACACAAGGCCGTGGCGAGACTCCACATTATTGCCATGATGCCGATGGTCTTTGTCCTGCTCCAGCGATCGACAAGCAGGGAAACCGGAAAAGAAAGTATTACGATAGCCCAGTAAACCGCTGAAACGAGCAGGCCGCTCTGGGTGTGGGATATTCCCCAGTCTTTCTCGATGGATGTAAACATCGAGGTCACAATCATCCTGTCTGCATAATCGAAAAAATAAAGGAGGAAAAGCAAAATGAAAACATAGTTTGAATACCCCTTTGAAAAAAGGTAACCCTGGCGGTCTTCTGAAGCTTTCATAAGGTTCGTTTTAGGTAAGTATATTTCTGTTCCTGTTGAAAAGGTTCTGCATTTGCTTTCCTGGTGCTGATCAACTGCCCTGCAGGGGTTGTCAGGATTTTATACCAAGTAAGTAAAAAATTGCCTTCATTCACATATTTTATCTTATTTTTACGTCTTTATACCTACCATCCAATCAAAACAATACAATTATGGCCACACTCAGGCAGATCGAAGATTTTATCGCCGCCCAGCCAATTGCCCTGGCTGGAGTATCACGTAACCCCAAGAAATTCGGGTACGTCGCGTTCAAAGAATTAAAGGAAAAAGGACTGGATATTATTCCGGTGAATCCGTCAGCTGATGAAATACTGGGGACCAGGGTCTACCCCGACATAAATTCCTTACCTGGAAACACGAAAGGCATAATAGTGATGACAAGAAAGGATCAGACCGGCGAGGTTGTAAAAACAGCCCTGGCCAGGGGAATAAAGAATATCTGGATTCAGCAGATGTCGGAAACAAAAGAGGCAATAGCAGACGCGAAAGATAACGGCGCTAACCTCATCTCCGGTCAATGTATCCTGATGTATTATAAACCCAACGGTTTTCACAAATTTCACGGGGCGATCAAGAAGTTCTTCGGGGGATACCCGAAATAACGCTTCACCGGTTAGACCATTTCAAAAACCTGCCATGACTCCTGGTACCTGGTGTCGTGATACTGAAATTTTCGTCTTATGAAAAACGATACTATCCGGAAAGTTGAAATCTTCAAGGCTCCTTTTGAACTCAGGGAGCCTTTTGTCATTTCGCTTGGTTCGTTTTCTGTCGCGGAAAATATCATAGTAAGGATCTCGACCAGTGAAGGCATTACAGGTTTCGGGGAATGCAGTCCGTTCAGGTCCATAAGCGGGGAAAGCGCCGATACCGGATTAATAGTAGGGTCATATATAGGCAGGAGGCTCATTGGTAAGAATCCTGGTGATATCGAAGGATGCACGTCAATAATGGACGAAACAATCTATGGCAACAACAGCATCAAAAGCGCTTTCGATATCGCCTTGCACGATATCGCCTCCAGGTCGCTAGGGTTGCCTCTTTATGCCTTCCTTGGCGGAAAGAACAACCGGCAGATTATCACGGACTACACCGTGAGTATCGGTGATCCCGGGGCCATGGCTGATGAAGCTGGAAAAATTGTGAATAACGGCTTCACGATAATCAAGGTCAAGCTTGGCAAAAATGGTAAAACCGATATCGACCGGGTTAAAAGTATCCGGAAGAAAATCGGCAATGAAATACCCCTGCGACTGGATGCCAACCAGGGCTGGTCTTTTGATGAAGCCACAGAGGTACTAGAGGAAGTCGGGGCATGTAACGTCCAGTTCTGCGAGGAGCCCCTTCCGCGATGGGACTTCATGAGTCTTCCGGGGCTGACAATTAAATCGCCTGTTCCAATAATGGCCGATGAATCGTGTTCCGACCATCACGATGCTGAAAGGCTGATTAATATCAAGGCTTCGCACATGTTTAATGTTAAGCTTGGGAAGTCGGCGGGTCTGTTCAAGGCAATGAAAATATGCAATCTTGCCGCTGATGCCGGGATGAATGTACAGATCGGTGGCTTCCTTGAATCGAGGCTCGGGTTCTCCGCATCAGCACACCTCGCGCTCGCCAGCCTGAATGCCAGGTATTTTGATTTTGACACACCCCTCATGCTCAGGGATGATATTATTGATGGCGGGATAAAATACAACCCGGGTGGTATAATCACGCTTGATGACACCCCGGGCTTGGTGCTTCGCCAGACATGAAGTATCTCGGGAAACTTGAACATGTAACGATCACTGAATAAGAACAAAATACATAACCGCGTAATTATTAATATAAGACTATGAATAACGGGAAGATAAGTGTTGTTTTAATAGCGGCAGCCGTTCTGCTTTTCTCCGGGTGTGGCAAGATGAAGGAAAAAAGACCAGCTACTGGTTTGACAAACCGGCAACAAGATTTGAAGAAGCTTTTCCTCTTGGCAACGGATTCAGTGGATTGATGGTCAATGGCGGGGTAAAGGAGGAAAACCTGCTGCTTAATGAGTCGACACTCTGGTCAGGAAAACCTGTTGATGCCAATATGAATCCTGATGCCTGAAAAATCTTGACGAGGTCAGGAAAGCGCTCTTCTCGGAAGATTACAGGAAAGCCGAATCCCTTGTGAAGAAAATGCAGGGCAGCTTCTCGGAATCATACGCTCCTCTCGGAAACCTCATCTGGGTTTCAATACGACCGACTCGATTACAAACTACAGGAGGGAACTGGTACTGGATGATGGTATCGCCAGTGTTGATTTCAAATCGGGGAACAGCAGAATTCACCGAGAGTATTTCGTTTCAAATCCTGACAGGGTCATCGCGATATTAATCGAAACAGATAAGTCCGCACCCCTTTCATTCAACATTAACTCCAAAAGCCAGCTTCACTATACTGTTTCAGCCGAGGGACGGGATCTAGTAATGGACGGCATTGCTCCTGTTCATGCAGATCCCAATTACCTGGGTAATACACGCCAATTATTTACGATTCAACCGGTTCCGGCACGAGATTCAGGATGATAGCCAGGGTTCTTGAAACAGACGGGAAAGTGGTCGGGAAACAGCTCGCTAGATATTACAGGTGCTTCACGATCAGTGATTCTCGTCGCGATGGCTTCCAGTTTTAATGGTCCGTTCAAAGACCCGGAAAAGATGGTCTGGACGAAAAAGTCATCGCGTCGGGTTATATTGAAAAGGCTTCCGCTCATAAATACGAGGAGCTCAGGTCAAGACATATTGCCGATTTTTCATCGTTGTTCAACAGGGTTGAACTGAATCTGAATGATGCAATCGCCCCTGATCTCCCGATAGACAGGAGGCTTAAGAACTACACTGATTCAGTTGCTGATTTTGATCTCGAGTCGTTGTATTTCCAGTTTGGCAGATACCTGCTTATCAGCTCCAGCAGGACAGAGGAATCCCGCCAACCTCCAGGGCATCTGGAATCCTCACATGAGACCACCATGGAGCAGTAATTACACGGCAAATATTAATGCGGAAATGAACTATTGGCCAGCCGAAGTAACTAACCTGTCGGAGTGCCACGAACCCTTACTTGATTTCATCGGTAAGCTACCGGTTACCGGAGCAGTGACGGCAAGAAACTTTTACCGGTCAGGCGGGTGGTGTTGTAGCCACAATACCGACATCTGGGCTTCATGACCAATCCCGTCGGGAATTTTGGTAACGGTGATCCTGTCTGGGCCAACTGGTCTATGTCGGGCGCGTGGTATTCACTTCATCTTTACGATCATTTTGCATTTACTGGCGATACTGCCTGGTTAAGGGACTATGGCTGGCCGCTGATGAAAGGAGCGGCGAGATTCTTCTCGATTACCTTGTAGAGGACCCCAGGGGCTTCCTTGTCACCGCACCATCAACATCTCCGGAAAACAAGTTCAGGCTTCCTGACGGGTTCGCCGGGGCAACATCTTATGGCGGCACGTCTGACCTTGCTCTTGTCAGGGACTTTTCAACAAATCGCTGCTTGCCATCACTATCCTCGGTACCGACAATGAAATGGCTGACGAGATCAAATCGGCTCTCGATAAATTATACCCTTACCAGACCGGGAAAAAAGGCAATCTTCAGGAATGGTATTATGACTGGGACGAGACAGATCCGCATCACAGGCATATCTCTCACCTGATAGGACTTTATCCCGACAACCAGATATCTCCGGTAACAACACCGGAACTGGCCGCTGCTGCCAGGAGATCGCTCGAGCTAAGAGGTGACGATGGAACGGGATGGAGCAAGGCATGGAAAATAAACACCTGCAAGGCTGCTTGACGGGAATCATGCATACAGGATGCTTCGAACTCATCTTAACTATGTTGACCCGACACCCGGGACAAAATACAACGGTGGTGGAACCTACCCGAATCTCTTCGATGCACATCCTCCCTTCCAGATTGACGGGAACTTTGGAGGAACTGCCGGAATTGCAGAGATGTTGCTGCAGAGCCACCTGGGTGAAATACACCTGCTTCCCGCCCTGCCAGGTTCCTGGAAAAAAGGAAATGTATCGGGATTACGGGCAAGAGGCGGTTTCACGGTCAGCCAGGAATGGAATAACAACGAGCTGGTGAAAGCCGTGATCTTACCGGATTTCACGGGACAGGTTGTCGTAAGGTATGGAAGCAAAACAAAAACAATGAAAACGACTGCTGGGGTTAAGTCAGAAATAACCGCGGCGGATTTTAAATAATTGAAAAACCGCCGGAACTTTAACTTTGTAAAATTGTTGTTTACCTTGAAGCAAGATGAAAGAACAGGATTATACGTACACTTTGGAGTTTTCAGTTCGCGATTATGAATGTGACCTCCAGGGCATAGTAAACAATGCCAACTACCAGCACTATCTCGAACATGCCAGGCATGAATACCTCGTTTCAAGGGGAATTTCTTTTGCCGATCTGCACGACGAGGGTCTTGACCTCATCGTCACAAGCGTTACCATAAACTACAAATACCCGTTGAGGAGCAGGGATCGTTTCATAGTCGGGGTGAACCTTAGAAGGGAAGGTAACGTGAGACTGGTCTTTGAACAGGATATATTCAGGCTTCCTGATTACAAGCATGTTGTGAATGCAAGAGTAACCGGGGCCGCGACAAGAAACGGCCGGCCTGTATCTCCGGAGCAGGTTGTAGCCAGACTTTCGTTATGAACATAAATCGCGATCAGTTGCAGCGTGTTTTGCTTTTTGGAGTCTTTTACGTGAATAAACTAAAATTTTTTAAATGAAACCATCCACATTAAAACGCGGGTTATCATGCCTGGTGTTACTGGCAATCATGCAGATTGGCAGCATAGCACAAACAATAGAGGGAGACTGGTATTCAAAAGTAAGTCTCCAGGGTATTGAACTCCGGCTCGTCCTGCACGTCAAGGCCGCGGGAGACGGTTTTACTTCAACATGGGACAGTCCCGACCAGGGTGCCTTTGGCATACCTTCGACAACGACTGTTTTCACCTTTCCCGATTTTAGCTTCACACATGCCGGTGCGGGTTTCGTATTCAAGGGAACCGTTAACCAGGGTTATTCGGTAATAGACGGGGCACTTACCCAGGGAGGGAACAAATACAACATGAGCTTCACGAGGAAACCCATTGCCCCTGCCCCGGGTAGCATGGCCGCCCTGAAAGAAAAATACACGAAAAAAGAGGTTTATATTACGATGCGTGACGGGGTTAAGCTTTTTACTTCAATCTACACCCCGAAGAATACCTCCGTTAAACATCCGATACTCTTCAACAGGACTCCTTATGACATCGAGCCCGGCGGACCACAGGTCTTCAACTTCTTCTTGCAGGTCTACAGCCGCTATGCCGAAGCTGATTACATAATGGTCTTCCAGGATGTCAGGGGAAAGTACATGAGCGAGGGCGTTTTCGAGGATATCAGACCGGTTGTCGAGAACAGGAAAACCAGCGCGGATATTGATGAAAGTACTGATACATGGGACAGTGTTGACTGGCTGGTCAAGAATGTTGAGAACAATAACGGGAATGTCGGGATTTTTGGAATATCATACCCCGGGTTCTATTCCACGATGGGTGCTATAAAGGCTCATCCGGCTGTCAAGGCGGTTTCACCACAAGCCCCGGTTACAGCCTGGTTTATCGGTGACGATTTCCATCATAATGGCGCCTTCTTCCTCCTTGATTGTTTCAGTTTCTATTACAGCAACGGTAGACAGCAGAAAAGCCCGTCAAGAAGAGGCTTTCCTTCATTCAAATTCCCGGTTCCGGATAACTACGAATTCTTCCTTTCAGTGGGTCCGGTCAGCAATATAACAAAGAAATACTACGGCGACACTATTAAGTTCTGGAACGACGCGGTAGCCCACCCAAATTATGATGAGTTCTGGAAGTCCCGCGACCCAAGACCCTTCCTCAAGAACGTTACCCCTGCTGTAATGACAGTAGGCGGATGGTTCGACGCTGAAGACCTTTATGGCGCACTCCACACCTACGAGGCAATAGAAAAACAGAATCCACAGACCGTGAAAAACACCCTCGTAATGGGGCCCTGGTCACATGGTCAGTGGGCATTCGGCAAGGCAGAAAAGCTAGGTAATACCGCATGGGGTCTAGATGCAAACAAGGCATACCAGGAACTTGAGAAAAGATTCTTCGATTATTACCTCGTTGGTTCGGGCGATGGCAATTTCCCGGAAGCAACAATATTCGTGACGGGGGCAAACGAATGGAGGGCCTTCGAAACCTGGCCACCGAAAAATACTACAAGCACGAATATGTATTTCCTCCCGGGAGGCAAACTGTCTTTTACTGCACCCGCAGCTAAAGACAGCTGGGTCGAATACGTTTCCGACCCAATGAGACCCGTTCCATATACAGAAGATGTTCACACGAACAGGACTGCAGAATACATGACAGACGACCAGCGCTTTGCTTCAAGAAGGCCGGATGTTGTAGTTTACCAGACAGATGTACTCACCGAGGATATGACCCTTACCGGTCCCGTTCTTGCCGACCTGTTCGTATCGACAACCGGTACTGATGCCGACTATATAGTGAAGCTCATTGACGTCTTTCCTCCCGACACAAAAGCACCGGCCGAGAGTGATATAAAAATCCCGCTTGGTGGTTACCAGATGCTGGTCAGGGGTGAAGTGATGAGGGGAAAATACAGGAACAGCTTTGAAAAGCCCGAACCTTTCGTTCCCGGGAAGGTGACCGAAGTAAAATACGAGATTCCCGATGTGGCCCATACATTCAAAAAAGGCCACAGGATAATGGTACAGGTACAGAATTCCTGGTTCCCCCTCGTTGACCGGAACCCGCAGAAATTCGTTAATATATATACCTGCACACAGGACGATTTCCAGAAAGCAACTCAAAGAGTGTACAACGAGAGTAAATACCCGTCGCATCTGACTCTGACGGTACTCAAATAATTAAAATATTTTTCTGACCAGGTTTTTCCTGTAGTCAGTCTTAAAAATTCCGCCCGGAGATTCACCATGATCACCGGGCGGCTTTTTTATGGATTTATCGTCTTCCTGCTTCTTTTTATTCTGCTTCAGGAATGAAGCCCCGTTTTGGTTAACAGCATAGTTTGATGATTTTTGGTATTTTTATCGTGAAAAAAGCAGTCAACATGGAAAAGAAATCATACACCAGGCGTGAATTCATGACCACTATTGCAGCTGGAGGTGCTGGCATTGTTCTTGCCGGAAACACAACTCCGCTGCCTTTGGAGGGCTCAGCCCTGAAAACAGCAGACCCACTATCTGAAATAACACTTGGGAAGACAGGAATCAGGACTACCATGCTGGGCATGGGAACAGGTTTCAGCGGATACAACCGGTCTTCAAACATTACCAGGAACGGGGTGGCTAAAAGTGTCATCAAATCTGCTTACGAGAAGGGTATACGATTTTTTGACTGCGCTGACAGCTATGGCACTCATCCATTTACAAAGGAGGCCCTTGACGGCATCCCCAGGGAAAAGTACGTCATAAGCACTAAAATCTGGCAGACCCCTGGTGGTATTCCTGAAGCTGAAAGACCCGATGCTGATATCGTTGTCGACAGGTTCAGAAAAGAACTGGGTACCGATTATATCGATATCGTGCAATTGCACTGCATGACCGATGGAAAATGGACTGACCAGCAGAAGCGTCAGATGGATATACTCGAAACACTGAAATCGAAGAAAATAATCCGGGCACATGGTGTTTCCGTTCACGGTTTCGAGCCACTACAGGCCGCGGCCGAGAGCAGCTGGGTCGATGTAATACACGTCAGGATTAACCCTTACGGTGAAGCCATGGACAAGCGCGACCCTTCCCTGGTTGTTCCGGTTATAAAAAAACTGCACGATTCTGGAAAAGGTGTTATAGGTATGAAACTTATTGGTAATGGCGCTTTCAGAAATGACCCCGAAAAAATAAACGCGTCTCTTAAATTCGTCCTGGAACTTGGTACTGTCGATATGATAATAGTCGGATTTGAAAAACCTGAACAGATAGACGATTACAAGGCCAGGATAATAAGTATCAGGAAGTCATGAATAAATTTATCTGAGTTTTAAATGAGAAGAATCATTCTTACCACCTGCTTCCTGTTATTATTGGTGTTGCCGGTGTCTCTCGAGGCACAAAAGGCATTTAAGAAACTCGTTTCCTCCAAGGATATGAAGGCAGAAAAACTGGCCGGAGGGTTTTCATTCACTGAAGGACCGGCTTCTGACAAGGAAGGAAATGTTTATTTCACCGATCAGCCGAATAACAAAATTCTTCTATGGGATATCAACGATAAACTGTCTGTATTCATGGAACCGGCAGGAAGATCAAACGGAATGTTTTTCGGCAATGATGGTTACCTGTATTCTTGCGCTGATGAAAAAACTGAAATATGGAAGATCAGTCGTGATGGCCAAAAGAATACGTTGGTTAGCAGCTTCGACGGGAAAAGTTTAAATGGCCCGAATGACCTCTGGGTTGCTCCCGGCGGCGGGATATACTTTACTGACCCGTTCTATAAAAGACCCTGGTGGGACTACAGTCAGCAACCACAGGATATCCAGGCCGTGTATTACCTGGCACCCGGATCCGCGGTCGCATCAAGATATGCAGATGGCTTCTCGCGGCCAAACGGTATCGTTGGAACTCCTGATGGCAGGAAGCTTTACGTGGCCGATATCGGCGCGGGGAAAACCTGGGTTTTCACGATCGGGAATGATGGCCGGCTGGAAAACAGGAAATTATTCTGCGAAATGGGCTCGGACGGTATGACGATGGATTCAAAAGGCAATATCTACTTAACCGGAGATGGTGTGACGGTTTTTGACAGCGATGGGCGGAAATTGTTTAATATCCCGGTCCCGGAAAAATGGACCGCCAACGTTTGTTTCGGGGGCAAAGATCATAAATCCTTGTTTATTACTGCATCCACAGGTCTTTACAGGATCAGGATGAAGGTCAGGGGTGCTTACTGATTCAAATCTGTTTAGCTTTTCGGGGTTTCGGGTCCACAAAGTGTAAATAATACATTTATCATTTCCAGCTTTGCAAAATTTTTATAACATTGTGCCCCCTTGTATTTTAGACTCAAGGGAAAGAACTAAAAGGTAATTAATCGTGGAAGGAACCAGAAGACAAGATATAAAGCCCGGCACAGTAGTAATGGTTGAGCTTACTGAAGATAAGCGATCAGGACGTCTGACCGGCGGCAGGGTGGCTGAAGTACTGACTACGGCGCCCATTCATCCTCATGGAATAAAGGTCAAGCTTGACAACGGGAAAGTCGGCAGGGTGAAGCAGATTATTACGATCTGACGGGGACCTAATCTTTTCAATATATTTATCAGTCCTGATTTTTTGTCTATTTTTGGGCAGGAGAGATAGTCTCTTCGCGAAATTTTTAATTGAAGACAGATGAACAGTTCTGACTTTATTGTTAAGACCCTGGGCAATCCAAACATTAAATCACCGCTGAAGCTCGCGGCAAGAAATTACAGCCCGCTTTACAAGTTTGTTGAAGACACGGAGAGGATATTGCACGACGTGTCGCTCGACAATTTCGAGAAATGCAGGGCTGCAGGGGAGACTCCATTGTCATTTGAGAAAGCCGGACCAAGGGAATCAATTTACTTTGAACCGGCAAAGACGAAAGTGGCCATAGTTACCTGTGGTGGTCTGTGCCCCGGTCTGAATAACGTTATAAGAAGTCTGGTTTATGAACTGTATTTCAGGTATGGAGTAAACAGGATACTCGGCATCAAATATGGTTACGAGGGTCTTGTTGCAAAGTACAATCACCCGGTTGTTGACCTTACTCCTGCCCTTGTAAGTAACCTGCACGCGAGCGGTGGTAGTTTTCTCGGATCGTCGAGAGGGAATCAGGATGTCGGGCAGATAGTTGATACTCTCGAGATAATGAATGTCAACATCCTGTTTTGTATTGGTGGTGATGGTACGCTGAGGGGAGCTCACGACATACACGAGGAGATAACGAAGAGGAAACTGAAAATTGCCGTTGCCGGTATTCCCAAAACAATTGATAACGACATAAACCTCATTGAGAAATCATTCGGTTTCGAGACAGCTTTTTCTATTGCAAACGACATCATAAGAAATGCACACAACGAGGCAGCCGGGGCCTATAACGGCATTGCCCTCGTGAAGCTGATGGGGAGGGATTCCGGCTTCATCGCCGCTCATGCCGCCCTGGCCATCCAGGAAGTTAATTTCGTGCTTATCCCCGAGATCTCCTTTGACCTGTACGGGCAACGAGGGTTCCTCAGGATACTTCGGAAACGCCTTGAAGAGAGGCATCACGCTGTAATTGTTGTTGCCGAGGGTGCCGGCCAGGACTTTTTTGAAAAAGCCGACCAGCAAAAGGATGCCTCGGGCAATATCAAACACAAGGACATCGGGGTCTACCTCAAGGAAAAGATTACCGAGGAATTTACAGACAAGAAGTTCCCTTTCTCGATCAGGTATATTGACCCGAGTTATATAATCAGGAGTGCACCGGCTAACCCTAACGACAGCAAGTTCTGTAACCTCCTGGCCCAGAACGCTGTTCATGGAGTTATGGCCGGTAAAACTGATTTCGTAATTGGCAACTGGAACAACCTTTTCACCCTGCTTCCAATTCCGCTTGCCACCAAACAAAGAAAGAAAATTGACATTAACGGTGAATTGTGGTGGAACGTTCTTGAAGCCACGGGTCAGCCGACTAGCATGAAGAATCCATGATCAGGAATATAGTATTCGACCTCGGGAACGTGCTGCTAAACTGGAATCCCGAGCAACACTTTATCAGGAAAGGCCTGAGCCACGAGGAACGCGAGGTGATACTTTCCGAGGTTTTCAGGGCACCGGAATGGCCAATGCTCGATAATGGTGACCTTTCATTATGGGAAGCCGTTGAAAGAATATCCGTACGCTCTACCCTTAATACCGACCAGATTTTAGCTGCATTCAATTCAAGGCTTGAAATACTGTTTCCCCTTGACTTTAACATTAAACTCCTCCCAGGACTAAAAAAAGCGGGTTTTAAGCTATACTATCTGTCCAACTTCCCTGAAGACATTTTTGATGAGGTCACTGCAAAAAACAGCTTCTTCACACTTTTTGACGGCGGGATTATTTCTGCAAGGGTCAGATTATCAAAACCCGACCCCGAAATCTTCAGGCACCTGGCGGGAAATTATAACCTTGAGTACGGGGAAACTCTGTTCATCGATGACATTAAAACAAACGTTGACGCTGCTGTTTCGCTGGGAATGAAGGGAATTCACCTCAAGGACCAGACCGGTCTGCGTGCTCATCTTGAAGAGCTTCTCGGAATCGTTATTCCTGAATATTAATTCTTTCACACTTAATTGGGAAAAGGCTTATACAGGTTCTGCTTCCTTGTAATAATCATTCTCCTGTACCGGGGAACGGTTTGTTTTTC
>JAXLTU010000044.1:0-28922 GCA_046329885.1 Bacteroidales bacterium | reverse complement strand
AGGGTCATATATAGGCAGGAGGCTCATTGGTAAGAATCCTCGTGATATCGAAGGATGCACGTCAATAATGGACGAAACAATCTATGGCAACAACAGCATCAAAAGCGCTTTCGATATCGCCTTGCACGATATCGCCTCCAGGTCGCTTGGGTTGCCTCTTTATGCCTTCCTTGGCGGAAAGAACAACCGGCAGATTATCACGGACTACACCGTGAGTATCGGTGATCCCGGGGCCATGGCTGATGAAGCTGGAAAAATTGTGAATAACGGCTTCACGATAATCAAGGTCAAGCTTGGCAAAAATGGTAAAACCGATATCGACCGGGTTAAAAGTATCCGGAAGAAAATCGGCAATGAAATACCCCTGCGACTGGATGCCAACCAGGGCTGGTCTTTTGATGAAGCCACAGAGGTACTCGAGGAAGTCGGGGCATGTAACGTCCAGTTCTGCGAGGAGCCCCTTCCGCGATGGGACTTCATGAGTCTTCCGGGGCTGACAATTAAATCGCCGGTTCCAATAATGGCCGATGAATCGTGTTCCGACCATCACGATGCTGAAAGGCTGATTAATATCAAGGCTTCGCACATGTTTAATGTTAAGCTTGGGAAGTCGGCGGGTCTGTTCAAGGCAATGAAAATATGCAATCTTGCCGCTGATGCCGGGATGAATGTACAGATCGGTGGCTTCCTTGAATCGAGGCTCGGGTTCACCGCATCAGCACACCTCGCGCTCGCCAGCCTGAATGCCAGGTATTTTGATTTTGACACACCCCTCATGCTCAGGGATGATATTATTGATGGCGGGATAAAATACAACCCGGGTGGTATAATCACACTTGATGACACCCCTGGGCTTGGTGCTTCGCCTGACATGAAGTATCTCGGGAAACTTGAACATGTAATGATCACTGAATAAGAACAAAATACATAACCGCGGTAATTATTAATATAAGACTATGAATAACGGGAAGATAAGTGTTGTTTTAATAGCGGCAGCCGTTCTGCTTTTCTCCGGGTGTGGCAAGATGAAGGAAAAAAAGACCAGCTACTGGTTTGACAAACCGGCAACAAGATTTGAAGAAGCTTTTCCTCTTGGCAACGGATTCAGTGGATTGATGGTCAATGGCGGGGTAAAGGAGGAAAACCTGCTGCTTAATGAGTCGACACTCTGGTCAGGAAAACCTGTTGATGCCAATATGAATCCTGATGCCTGGAAAAATCTTGACGAGGTCAGGAAAGCGCTCTTCTCGGAAGATTACAGGAAAGCCGAATCCCTTGTGAAGAAAATGCAGGGCAGCTTCTCGGAATCATACGCTCCTCTCGGAAACCTCATCCTGGGTTTCAATACGACCGACTCGATTACAAACTACAGGAGGGAACTGGTACTGGATGATGGTATCGCCAGTGTTGATTTCAAATCGGGGGACAGCAGAATTCACCGCGAGTATTTCGTTTCAAATCCCGACAGGGTCATCGCGATATTAATCGAAACAGATAAGTCCGCCCCCCTTTCATTCAACATTAACTCCAAAAGCCAGCTTCACTATACTGTTTCAGCCGAGGGACGGGATCTAGTAATGGACGGCATTGCTCCTGTTCATGCAGATCCCAATTACCTGGGTAATACACGGGAGCCAATAATTTACGATTCAACCGGTTCCGGCACGAGATTCAGGATGATAGCCAGGGTTCTTGAAACAGACGGGAAAGTGGTCGCGGGAAACAGCTCGCTAGATATTACAGGTGCTTCACGATCAGTGATTCTCGTCGCGATGGCTTCCAGTTTTAATGGTCCGTTCAAAGACCCTGGGAAAGATGGTCTGGACGAAAAAGTCATCGCATCGGGTTATATTGAAAAGGCTTCCACTCATAAATACGAGGAGCTCAGGTCAAGACATATTGCCGATTTTTCATCGATGTTCAACAGGGTTGAACTGAATCTGAATGATGCAATCGCCCCTGATCTCCCGATAGACAGGAGGCTTAAGAACTACACTGATTCAGTTGCTGATTTTGATCTCGAGTCGTTGTATTTCCAGTTTGGCAGATACCTGCTTATCAGCTCCAGCAGGCCAGGAGGAATCCCGGCCAACCTCCAGGGCATCTGGAATCCTCACATGAGACCACCATGGAGCAGTAATTACACGGCAAATATTAATGCGGAAATGAACTACTGGCCAGCCGAAGTAACTAACCTGTCGGAGTGCCACGAACCCTTACTTGATTTCATCGGTAAGCTACCGGTTACCGGAGCAGTGACGGCAAGAAACTTTTACCGGTCAGGCGGGTGGTGTTGCAGCCACAATACCGACATCTGGGCCATGACCAATCCCGTCGGGAATTTTGGTAACGGTGATCCTGTCTGGGCCAACTGGTCTATGTCGGGCGCGTGGTATTCACTTCATCTTTACGATCATTTTGCATTTACTGGCGATACTGCCTGGTTAAGGGACTATGGCTGGCCGCTGATGAAAGGAGCGGCGAGATTCTTCCTCGATTACCTTGTAGAGGACCCCAGGGGCTTCCTTGTCACCGCACCATCAACATCTCCGGAAAACAAGTTCAGGCTTCCTGACGGGTTCGCCGGGGCAACAGCTTATGGCGGCACGTCTGACCTTGCTCTTGTCAGGGGACTTTTCAACAAATCGCTGCTTGCCATCACTATCCTCGGTACCGACAATGAAATGGCTGACGAGATCAAATCGGCTCTCGATAAATTATACCCTTACCAGACCGGGAAAAAAGGCAATCTTCAGGAATGGTATTATGACTGGGATGAGACAGATCCGCATCACAGGCATATCTCTCACCTGATAGGACTTTATCCCGACAACCAGATATCTCCGGTAACAACACCGGAACTGGCCGCGGCCGCCAGGAGATCGCTCGAGCTAAGAGGTGACGATGGAACGGGATGGAGCAAGGCATGGAAAATAAACACCTGGGCAAGGCTGCTTGACGGGAATCATGCATACAGGATGCTTCGAACTCATCTTAACTATGTTGACCCGACACCCGGGACAAAATACAACGGTGGGGGAACCTACCCGAATCTCTTCGATGCACATCCTCCCTTCCAGATTGACGGGAACTTTGGAGGAACTGCCGGAATTGCAGAGATGTTGCTGCAGAGCCACCTGGGTGAAATACACCTGCTTCCCGCCCTGCCAGGTTCCTGGAAAAAAGGAAATGTATCGGGATTACGGGCAAGGGTTTCATGGCCAGCTATAATGAAGGCAATAACGAGCGAGAAGGCCGTGATTTTACCGGATTTCACGGGACAAGCAGTAGAAGATACGCGAAACAATAACAATTAATAATGCGGGGGGTAAAAACAGAATAACTGCGAAGCGATTTTTAAATAATTGAAAAGCCGCTGAATGAACTTTGTAAATGTTGTTAATTTTGAAGCAAGATGAAAGAACAGGATTATACGTACATTTTGGAGTTTTTCGTGTCTATATTATGAATGTACCTATGTAGTGTTAATGCCAACTACTAGTACCATCTTGAACATGCTATGCGATGAATACCTCGTTTCAAGGGGAATTTCTTTTTGCCGATCTGCACGACAGGTCTTGAGCCATCGTCACAGAAAGCATTGCACAAACCGCTGCAGCTTTCTGCTGAGGACAGGGATCGTTTCATAGTCAGCAGTCCGAAGGGAGAGGGAAAATGAGATTGTTCTTTTGAATATGAGACAGTATTCAGGTTTCTATTTATGCAAACATACAGAATGCAGAAAATCAAATACACAAGTAACGTATGCCTATCGCAGTTCCGGAGCTGGTTGTAGCCAGACTTTCGTTGCAACATAACCATCAGTTGCAGCGTTTTGCCTTTTGGAGTCTTTTACGTGAATAAACTAAAATATTTTAACAAAACCATCCATTAAAACGCTGGTTATCATGCTTGGTGTTACTGGCAATCATGGTGATTGGCAGCATAGCACAAACAATAGAGGGAGATCATATTCAAAGTTAGTCTCCGCGTATTGAACCCGGCTCGTCCTGTACGTCAAGGCCGCGGGATGGTTTTACCAACATACAGTCCTGACTATAGTGCTTTTGGTATACCTTCAATATATTCGTCACCTTCAATTTTCCTGATTTTTCCTTCACACACTGGGAGTGCTTATCTTATGGAACCGTCAACTATGTTATTCGGTAATAGACGGGCCCTGACCCATATGCGGAACAAATACACATGAGCTTCACGAGGAAACCCATTGCCCCTGCCCCGGGTAGTATGGCCGCCCCTGAAAGAAAAATACACGAAAAAAGAGGTTTATATTACGATGCGAGACGGGGTTAAGCTTTTTATCAATCTACACCCTGAAGAATACCTCCGTTAAACATCCGATACTCTTCAACAGGACTCCTTATGACATCGAGCCTGAAGTACCACAGGTTTTCAACTTTGCAGGTCTACAGCCGCTATGCCGAAGCTGATTAAGAAATGGTCTTCCATGACGTCAGGAAAGTACATGATGGAGGCGTTTTCGAGGATATCAGACCGGTTGTCGAGAACAGGAAAACCAGCATGGATATTGAGCGAAAGTACTGATACATGGGACAGCGTGGACTGGTTGGTGAAGAACGTCGAGAACAATAACGGGAATGTTGGGATTTTTGGGAAGACGAGCAAATCTGTCTCCATTCCACGATGGGCGCCATAAAGGCTCACCGCAGTCAAGGCGGTTTCACCACAAGCCCTGTTGTTTCGGCTTATCGGAGACGATTTCCATCATAATGGCGCCTTCTTCCTCCTTGATTGTTTCAGTTTCTATTACAGCAACGGGAGACAGCAGAAAGCCCGTCAAGAAGAGGCTTCTTCATTCAATTCCTGGTTCCAGATAATCGCCATGAATTTTCCTTTCAGTGATTCCATTGGGCAATATAACAAAGAAATACTATGGCGACATCATTAAGTTCTGAACGACGCTATAGCCCATCCAAATTGCGACGAGTTCTGGAAGGCACGCGACCAAGACCCTTCCTCAAGAACGTTACCTCGTTGTAATGACCGTAGGCGGATGGTTCGACGCCGGAAGACTCCTTATGGCGCTCCTCCACACCTACGAGGCAATAGAAAACAGAATCCACAGACCGTGAAACAACTCGCAATGGGGCCCGGCTTCATGGTCAGTGTACTGGCAAGGCAGAAAAGCCAGGTAATACCGCATGGGGTCTAGATGCAAACAAGGCATACTATGGGACCTGAGAAAAGATTCTTCGATTATTACCTCGTTGCTCCATACGGTAAAATTTCCCGGAAGCAACAATATCGACGGGGGCACCTGAATGGAGTGGGCCTCGAAACCTGTACTTCACCGAAAAATACTACAAGCACGAATATGTATTTCCTCCCGGAGGCAAACTTTGCTCTTTACTGCACCCGCAGCTAAAGACAGCTGGGTCGAATACGTTTCGACCCAATGAGACCCGTTCCATATACAGAAGATGTTCACACGAACAGGATCAAGAATACATGACAGACGACCAGCGCTTCTGCTTCAAGAAGGCCGGATGTTGTAGTTTACCAGACAGATGTACTCACCGAGGATATGACCCTTACCGGTCCTGTTCTTGCCGACCTGTTCGTAT
This sequence comes from Bacteroidales bacterium, assembly GCA_046329885.1. Lineage (GTDB taxonomy): Bacteria > Bacteroidota > Bacteroidia > Bacteroidales > VadinHA17 > LD21. The sequence continues at coordinate 23,316 of JAXLTU010000044.1, read as the reverse complement.
CGACAACCGGTACTGATGCCGACTATATAGTGAAGCTCATTGACGTCTTTCCTCCCGACACAGCACCGGCCGAGAGTGATATAAAAATCCTGCTTGCAGGTTACCAGATGCTGGTCAGGGGTGAAGTGATGAGGGGAAATACAGGAACAGCTTTGAAAAGCCCGAACCCTTTCGTTCCCGAAGCTGCGGACCGAAGTAAAATACGAGATTCCGATGTGGCCCATACATTTAAAAAGGCCACAGGATAATGGTACAGGTACAGAATTCCCGGCTCCCCCTCGCTGTTGACCGGAACCCGCAGAAATTCGTTAACATCTATACCTGCACACAGGACGATTTCCAGAAAAGCAACTCAAAGAGTGTGCCAACGAGTAGCAAATACCCGTCCATCTGACTCTGACGGTACTCAAATAATTAAAATATTTTTCTGACCAGCTTTATCCTGTAGTCAGTCTTAAATTCCGCCCGGAGATACGCCATGATCTCCGGGCGGCTTTTTATGGATTTATCGTCTTCCCGTTTCCTTTTTATTCTGCTTCATGAATGAAGCCCCGTTTTGGTTAACAGCATAGTTTGATGATTTTTGGTATTTTTATCGTGAAAAAAGCAGTCAACATGGAAAAGAAATCATACACCAGGCTGTGAATTAATATGATTCACTGATGCAGCTGGAGGTGCTGGCATTGTTCTTGCCGGAAACACACAACTCCGCTGCCTTTGAGGGCTCAGCCCTGAAAAACAGCAGACGATATGACCATTCTGCATTCTGAAAATAACACTTGGGAAGACAGGTATCAGGATCTACCATGCTGGGTATGGGGAACAGGTTTCAGCGGATACAACCGGTCTTCAAACATTACTATAACGGGTGGCTAAAAGTGTCATCAAATCTGCTTACGAGAAGGGTATACGATTTTTGACTGCGCTGACAGCTATGGCACTCATCCATTTACAAAGGAGGCCCTTGACGGCATCCCCTATGTGAAAAGTACGTCATAAGCACTAAAAATCTGGCAGACCCCTGGTATTCCTGAAGCTGAAAGACCCGATGCTGATATCGTTGTCGACAGGTTCAGAAAAAGAACTGGGTACCGATTATATCGATATCGTGCAATTGCACTGCATGACCGATGGAAAATGGACTGACCAGCAGAAGCGTCAGATGGATATACCGAAAACACTGAAATCGAAGAAACAATCCGGGCATGGTGTTTCCGTTCACGGTTTCGAGCCACTGTTGCTGCCGAGAGCAGCTGGGTCGATGTAATACACGTCGACAACCCTTACGGTGAAGCCATGGACAAGCGCACTTTCCTTATTGTTCCGGTTACATAAAAACCGTACGATTCTGAAAAAGGTGTTAAGTAGGCAATAGAAACCTTACGGTAATGGCGCTTTCAGAAATGACCCTGAAAAAATAAACGCGCTCTTAAATTCGTCCTAACTTTGGTACTGTCGATATGATAATAGTTTGATTTGAAAAACTTGAACAGATAGAGCGATTACAAGGCTATGATAATAAGTATCAGGAAGTCATGAATAAATTTATTCGAGTTTTAAATGAGAAGGAATCATTCTTACCACATCTGCTTCCTGATACTATTAGTTTTGCCGGTGTCTTTGAGGCACAAAAGGTATTTAAGAAACTCGTTTCCTCCAAGGATATGAAGGCAGAAAAACTGGCCGGGAGGGTTTTCATTCACTGAAGACCGGCTTCTGACAAGGAAATGTTTATTTCACTGATCAGCCGAATAACAAAATTTTCTATGGGATATCAACGATAAACTGTCTGTATTCATGGAACTGCAGGAAGATCAAACGGAATGTTTTTCGGCACGATGGTTACCTGTATTCTTGCGTTGATGAAAAACTGAAATATGGAAGATCAGTCGTGATGGCCAAAAGAATACGTTGGTTAGCAGCTCTCCAACGGGAAAAGTTTAAATGGCCCGAATGACCCTGGGTTGCTCCCGGCGGCGGGATATATCAACACTTCGACCTGTTCTATAAAAGACCTTGGTGGGACTACAGTCAGCAACCACAGGATATCCAGGCCTCGTTTATTACCTTAAGACCCGGATTCGCCGTCGCATCAAGATATGCAGATTGCTTCTCGCCAAACGGGATCGTTGGAACTCCTGATGGCAGGAAGCTTACGTGGCAGATATAGGCGGAAAACCTGGGTTTTCACGATCGGGAATGATGGCCGGCTGGAAAAATGAGAAATTATTCTGCGAAATGGGCTCGGACGGTATGACGATGGATTCAAAAGGCAATATCTACTTAACCGGAGATGGTGTGACGGTTTTTGACAGCGATGGGCGGAAATTGTTTAATATCCCGGTCCCGGAAAATGGACCGCCAACGTTTGTTTCGGGGCAAAGATCATAAATCCTTGTTTATTACTGCATCCACAGGTCTTTACAGGATCAGGATGAAGGTCAGGGGTGCTTACTTCGATTCAAATCTGTTTAGCTTTTCGGGGTTTCTGTCCACAAAGTGTAAATAATACATTTATCATTTCCAGCTTTGCAAAATTTTTAACATTGTGCCCCCTTGTATTTTAGACTCAAGGAAAGAACTGGCAAAGGTAGTAATTAATCGAAGGGAACCAGAAGACAAAGATATGCTTCTCCGGCACAGTAGTAATGGTTGAGCTTACTGAAGATAAGCGATCAGGACGTCTGACCGGCGGCAGGGTGGCTGAAGTACTGACTACGGCGCCCATTCATCCTCATGGAATAGCCAAGTCAAGCTTGACAAATTCCCGAAAGCCGGCAGGGTGAAGCATTTGGCTACGATCTGACGGGGACCTAATCTTTTCAATATATTTATCAGTCCTGATTTTTGTCTATTTTTGGGCAGGAGATAGTCTTTCTGCCAAATTTTTAATTGAAGACAGATGAACAGTTCTGACTTTATTGTTGCAGACTCTGCAGCAATCCATTAAATCGCCGCTGAAGCTCGCGGCAAGAAATTACAGCCCGCTTTACAAGTTTGTTGAAGACACGGAGAGGATATTGCACGACGTGTCGCTCGACAATTTCGAGAAATGCAGGGCTGCAGGGGAAACTCCATTGTCATTTGAGAAAGCCGGACCACGGAATCAATTCTTATTTTGAACCGGCAAAGACGAAAGTGGCCATAGTTAATTGTGGTGGTCTGTGCCCCGGTCTGGAATAAATTATGGTTAGGCCCGGTTTATGAACTGCATTTCAGGTATGGAGTAAACAGGATACTCGGCATCAAATATGGCTACGAGGGTCTTGTTGCAAAGTACAATCACCCGGTTGTTGACCTACTCCTGCCCTTGTAAGTAACCTGCACGCCAGCGGTAGTTTTCTCGGATCGTCGAGAGTGGAATCAGGATACCGGCAGATAGTTGATACTCGAGATAATACTGTCATCCTGTTTTGTATTGGTGGTGATGGTACGCTGAGGGGAGCTCACGACATACACAAGCAGAGAGATAATGAAGAGGAAATTAAATTGCCGTTGCCGGTATTCTAAACAATGATAATGACATAAACCTCATTGAGAAATCATTCGGTTTCGAGACAGCTTTTTCTATTGCAAACGATATCATAAGAAATGCACACAACGAGGCAGCCGGGCCTATAACGGTACGTTCCCTCGTGAAGCTGATGGGGAGGGATTCCGGCTCTACTGCTGCTCATGCCGCCCTACTATCCATAAGTTAATTTCGTGCTTATCCCCGAGATTCCCTTGACCTGTACGGGCAACGAGGGTTCCTCGTGGATAGACTTCGTAAACGCCTTGAAGAGAGGCATCACGCTAAAATTGCCGTTGCCGAGGGTGCCGGCCGGGTGTACCAAGTGCCGACCAGCAAAAAGGATGCCTCGGGCAATATCAAAACACAAGGACATCGGGGCCCACCTCAAGGAAAAGATTACCGAGGAATTTAAGCAGATAAGGCGAAGTTCTCTCGATCAGGTATAATGACCCGAGTTATATAATCAGGAGTGCACCGGCTAACCCGTAACGACGCGTTCTGTAATCCCTCCTGCCCAGAACGCCGTTCATGGAGTTATGGCCGGTAAAACTGATTTCGTAATTGGCAACTGGAACAACCTTTTCTACCTCTGCTTCCAATTCCGCTTGCCACCAAACAAAGAAAGAAAATTGACATTAACGGTGAATTGTGGTGGAACGTTCTTGAAGCCACGGGTCAGCCGACTAGCATGAAGAATCCATGATCAGGAATATAGTATTCGATCTCGGAACGCGTTGCTAAACTGAATCCTGAGCAACACTTTATCAGGAAAGGCCTGAGCCAGCGAGAATGCCAGTGATACTTTCCGAGGTTGCGGGCACCGGAATGGCCAATGCTCGATAATGGTGACCTTTCATTATGGGAAAGCAGTTGAAAGAATATCCGTACGCTCTACCCTTAATACTCAACGATTTTATTGCATTCAATTTCAAGGCTGAAATACTGTTTCGACTTTAACAGCATTAAACTCCTCCTGTTAATTAAAAAAGCGGGTTTTAAGCTATACTATCTGTCCAACTTCCCTGAAGACATTTTTGATGAGGCCACTGCAAAAAACAGCTTCTTCACACTTTTTGATTTATGGGATTATTTCTGCAAGGGTCAGATTATCAAAACCCGACCCCGAAATCTTCAGGCACCTTATTACGGGAAATTATAACCTTGAGTACGGGGAAACTCTGTTCATCGATGACATTAAAACAAACGTTGACGCTGCTGTTTCGCTGGGAATGAAGGGAATTCACCTCAAGGACCAGACCGGTCTGCGTGCTCATCTTGAAGAGCTTCTCGGAATCGTTATTCCTGAATATTAATTCTTTCACACTTAATTGGGAAAAGGCTTATACAGGTTCTGCTTCCTTGTAATAATCATTCTCCTGTACCGGGGAACGGTTTGCTTTTCCCAGCTTCCAAACCAGGTTCTCAAGGGAATAGTTGTTGACCGTGAAAGCCATGCACCGGTTCCCGGTGCTTACATAACTGTTTTGAACAAGGGGCTGGTTGCCGGTACTGTCACTGACGAGAAAGGCTATTTCAGGCTCACGGTCCCTGCAGGGAGGATCAATATCTCAGTGTCGCATGTTGGTCATGAAGAGGTTCGTGTTTCTGAAATCCTTGTCAGTACCGGGCGTGAAGTTGAAATCACGGTTGAGATGCCGGAAAAGCTGGTGCAGGCAAAGGAGATCGTGGTGTCGGCTGAATCGGGACGGAAAGGCGCTCTTAACCAGATGTCGTCTGTTAGTACTCATACAGTCAGAACTGACGATGCTCTCCGTTTTGCAGGAGGGTTCTACGACCCGTCGCGAATTGTGAATTCGTTCGCTGGTGTAGTAACGGCAAATAACGACGAAAGCAACGACATAGTCATCAGGGGTAACTCTTCAAGAGGACTGCTATGGAGACTCGAGGGCGTTGAGATCCCGAACCCTAACCACTTCGGCGACGGGCAGGGTGGTAGCGGGGGTGCTTATTCAGCTATCACATCAAATGCCATTTCAACTTTCGATTTCTTCACGGGGGCCTTCCCCGCTGAATATGGAAATGCTATTTCGGGAGTGATGGACCTTAACCTGAGAAAGGGAAACACGGATAATTTTGAATACGCTTTCCAGACAGGAATGATAGGCGCCGAGCTTGCCGCCGAAGGTCCTGTAGATAAAACAAGAGGCAGTTCCTTCCTCGTCAATTGCAGGTATGTAAATTTTGACGTACTCGAAAAATTGAACCTTATAGATCTGGGATCCACCAATTTTGCCCCCAGGTCTAAAGACATTATTTTCAACGTTCACCTTCCATCCGGAAACAACACCACTTTTAATATTTTCGGATTCGCCGGCTCAAGCAGTCTTGGAAAGGTTGCCGTGCACGACAAAGACAGATGGACAAGTGATGACGATCGCTGGGAAGAAATGCAGGAACAGGGATCTTCAGTTGTTGGCATTAAAATCCTGAAACAGTTGAAAAACGGGAATGGTTACACGAGGCTTGTTGCCGCATATACCTCTTTTACAGACAAATACAGCGAGGGATACGTCGACTCCTCTTATACCAGGACAACCAGTAACCTTCAGGATCTCCGCTTTCCTTCCGCGAGGTTTTCATACCTGCTTAACAACAAAATAACTTCACGGGAAACAATAAGGGCTGGTCTGAACCTCCAGCTTCTTGGTGCGAAAATGGATGAATGGAGACTCAGGTCAGGCGGGAAGAGAGAATCAATAGTGGAGCCTTCTGCCATGGGACTGATGTGGCAGTTTTATTTTCAGATAAGGAGCCGGTTATCGGAAAAACTCGAGATGAACACCGGGTTACACACTATGATTTATAGTGTTAATGGTGATATTTCACTCGAACCAAGGCTGGGATTGAAATACAGGCTGACACCGGCCATTTCTCTCGATGCGGGTGCCGGCCTGCATTCCAGGGTCGAGTCATTTCCGGTTTACTATAACCTCATAAAGAACAGTTCCGGGAAATACGAAACCCTGAACCACGACCTGGGTTTCACGAAATCTTTCCAGTTCGCCGGGGCAATTGATATACAGCTTTCAAGACAGATTCACATGAGGGCCGAGATTTATAACCAGGATCTGTTTAACGTGCCAGTGGTAAGAAACAACACCAGTACCTACTCCTCTCTCAATACATCTGAAGAACTTCCGGCCAGCGACCTCGTCAACCTAGGAAAAGGATATAACAGGGGTATTGAACTGACCGTCGAGAGACATTTCTCCTCGAACTACTATTTCCTCGTCACGGCTTCTCTCTTCAAGTCCATGTACAGGCCCGGCGATCAGAAATGGTACAACACGTATTATAACACCGGTTATGTTTCTAACATCCTGGGTGGCAGGGAGTTTTACTTTGGCAGCAGCGGGGCTAACTGCATTTCACTGAATCTTAAATCAATGTTTCGCGGAGGTTACAGGTACACTCCTGTCGATTATGAGGCTTCGGCGAAAGCAAAAAGGGTAATCTATGATGCTTCCCGGACCTATGGTGTTAGGCTACCTGATTTCATGCGCGTCGACGGGGGCATTTCGTACAGGAGAAATAACAGTAATTATTCCTGGTTAATCATGGCCGATGTTCAAAACCTGACTGGAAGAAGGAACATTTTCAGGAAAAGGTTTGGCTTTTCAAACGGATCAGTTACCGAAACAAATGTTTTTAGTATAGGGACTGTTCCCGTGATAAATTTCAGGATAGAATTCTGAAAACAGAATTCCAGGCAAGTTTTACCCTTCCTGGAAGTAGTTTTTCTCGACGGAGTACCCGCGAGGGATTAAATTTTCGATCCTCGGGAGGTTTACAAAAGACCTTGTTAAGGTTAATAATCAGTTATTCAGGACATTATCTAAATTTATGCCCGTTTTTGTTCCACGTGAAACCGGGACTAATCTGTAAAAAAATCGAGTAATTTTCGTGCTTTTGACTCGCCGATCAGGTCAACGAGCACTTTCCTGTCGGCTTCCCTTATAGCTGCAACAGAATCAAATTTCTTAAGAAGCATTTCTTTCGTTTTCGGTCCGATCCCCTTAATCTCATCAAGAACTGATTTTAACATTCCTGCAGATCTCTTGTCACGATGGAAATTTATTCCAAACCGGTGGGCTTCATTCCTGAGGTGCTGAATCAGCTTTAGGGTGTAGGAATTCTTGTCTATATATATCGGGACACTGTCTCCAGGGAAATAGATCTCCTCAAGTTTCTTCGCTATTCCGATAATGGTGACCTTTTCCTTTAGCTCAAGTTTTGAAAGGCTCTTCACTGCGGAGGATAGCTGTCCTTTTCCTCCATCAATGATAATCAGCTGGGGAACAGAATGTCCTTCCTCGAGCAGCCTCCTGTAACGCCTGAAAACAACCTCCTCCATTGATGAGAAATCATCTGGTCCTTCAACAGATTTAATATTGAAATGCCTGTAATCCTTCGGGGATGGCTTGCCGTTCCTGAACACGACACAGGCTGCCACCGGGTTGGTTCCCATGATGTTAGAATTATCAAAACATTCTATATGGACAGGAAGTGCGGGCATGTGTAGATCTTTCATCACTTTTTCGAGATTCCTGCCCGAACGGGCTTCCGTGCTCTTCTCGGCCTTTCTTTTCTTCTGCTCCAGCTTGAAGTAGACCGCATTCCTTGTCGCGAGATCGAGCAGCTTCTTTTTGTCTCCAATTTCCGGCACTGTATACCTGATCTTATCAAGCGTCACATCAGGCAAAAAAGGAACAAGGATTTCGGGTGAATCACTTGATACTCTTTGTCTTATCTCGGCAACAGCCATGCCAAGCAAGCTGTCGTCCCCTTCCTCCAGCCGGGTTTGAAGCGTTAATGTATATGTCTGGATAACAGCTCCTTCAGTTACCCTGAGGTAGTTTACATAGGCCGTTTCATTCTCGCGGGTGAATCCGTATACATCAAGATTCCCGATGTTGCTGTTTACAATAGTTGATTTACTTCGATACCTGGCAAGCAATTCCAGCTTCTCTTTTATCTTTTGGGCTTCCTCGAATTTAAGCTCAGTAGCGTACTGGCTCATCAGCTTATTAAGGTATTCAATTACTGTACCCGTGTTCCCTTTGAGAATACTTCGGATCTGGGCTATAGACTCGTTGTAATCCTTCTCCTCCTGTCTTCGGATGCACGGGGCTTTGCAGTTGCCGATATGATATTCGAGGCAAACCTTTAGTTTACCTGAGTTAATCGTGTCTGCATCAAGCTTATAATTACAAGTTCTGAGCTGGAACAGTTGCCTGATGAGTGTAATGAGTGTCCTGACCATTAATCCCGACGTGTAAGGTCCGAAATAAGCTGAACCATCGTGATAAACATTTCTTGTACTGAATACCCTGGGGAATGGTTCGTTTTTAATGCAGATCCACGGGTAGGTCTTGTCGTCTTTTAAGAGAATGTTATACCTGGGCTGGTATTTCTTTATCAGGTTATTTTCAAGTAAAAGAGCATCCGATTCGCTGTCAACAACGATGTGTCTTATTGAAGTGGCCTTCCTTATTAAAGCGATTGTTTTTCCTGACTGGTTCCTGGAAAAATAGGAAGATACTCTCTTTTTCAGATCCCTTGCCTTGCCCACGTACAGAATAACTCCTGTTGTATCGACGAACATGTAAACCCCTGGTTTCCCCGGAAGTTCTGATATAACATCGGTATAAGTTTTTTCAAGAGACATCTGAAATCAATAACTGGGCCTGTTAAGGTATAATATCGTATTTGAAAACAAATCCTTAATCGAAAAATACAGGTACATGCCTGAAACTGGTTACGTCAAATAATCCTTTATCGCTAAGCTTTAGTTCAGGTATTACAATTAATGCCATGAAAGACAGTGTCATGAATGGAGCAGAAAGCATGCATCCCATTTCCTTCAGGATTAAGGAGAGTTCCTGATAGACCCTGGCGGTTTCCTCCACCGGGGCGTCTGTCATAATGCCGCCAACAGGAAGACAGAGAGACCTGATATCGCCGCCGGCAGCAACGGCTAGTCCTCCCTTTATTCTCACTACTTCGTTTATGGCAGCTGCTATATCTTCATCATTTGTACCGGTGCAGATTATATTATGACTGTCGTGCGCAATTGAACTGGCAAAAGCTCCCAGCCTGAGTCCCGTTCCTTTTATCAGTCCCACGGTTGGTTTAGCGTCAGTGTATCTTTCCTTGACAACCAGCTTTAGTAAATCGGTTGAAATATCTGAAATGAAAAGACCTCCCCGTGTAGTGGAAATTGTTTCAGCAACAGTGAATAAATCCCCGTCAATTATTCTAATCACCCTGGCATTATTCCCGGAAACTTCAAGCTCTATATCTTTCGTGTTTACGGGTGATGAATTGAAATTATTTTTGTGCTCGCATCCCGGGTAGTTGAACAGGATCTTGCCCCTGTCAAATACTTTTCTTCCATCAATCCATGTCTCAAGAACATTCATGGAAGAAGGATTATCGACAACAATAAAATCCGCCGGATCACCCTCTCTAAGCAACCCGGCCTCCAGTCCGTAGTGGCCTGCCGGGTTTACCGTACACGCTCTTAATACGTCAAAAAGATCATAATCTTCATTAACAAGTCGAGCCACTATTTTATCGAGATGCCTTTCCCTGAGCATCTCCGGGTGGAGGTCATCACTACATAACATAACCATATCAGGATGTGTCTTCAATAAAGATTTCAGTGCATCGAGGTTTCTTGCAGCGCTTCCTTCCCTTATTAGAACCTTCATGCCCAGGCTGATCTTTTCAATAGCTTCATCCAGTGTACTGCATTCATGGTCTGTAGATATGCCGGCCCCCACGTATTTCTCGATATCTTTCCCCTTTAATCCAGGGGCGTGTCCGTCAACCTTTTTCCCTGCTTCGCCGGCTGCTTTTAACTTCCTCATTACTTCACCATCCCCGTTAATAACGCCAGGGAAATTCATCATTTCTGCCAGATATTTTATTTCTGGCCACGACAGTATTGTCTTTATTTCACCGCTTCCAATCACTGCCCCAGAAGACTCGAGTGGAGTTGCCGGAACACATGAAGGTGCGCCAAACCAGAACTTCATTGGCACCTTTTTACCATCATCTATCATTAACCTGATTCCCCCGATGCCCAGGACGTTTGCTATCTCGTGCGGATCGGAAACGACACCAGTTGTTCCACGTGAAACAGCCGCTGCTGCAAAAGAACCAGGCGTACTCATAGAGCTCTCAACATGTATGTGTGCATCAATCAGACCTGGCAAAATATAGACGTCAGGGACATTTCTTGCATCGACAATCTTTTCAATCACTCCATTCTTAAACTGAATCTCGCCCTTGAAAATACTTCTATTAAACAGGTCGACAACCAATCCCCTGGTAACATTTCTTTCCATAAAATAAAATTTATAATTTATGTTCCACGTGGAACATTTACCTGCCAAGATACATTAGTAATATATTGACATCTGATGGTGAGACACCACTTATCCTGCTTGCTTGCCCGATACTAACAGGTTTAATTTTCTTCAGTTTCTGTCTTCCCTCGGTCGAAATAGACATAAGTTCGCCGTAATCAATATCGTCAGGAATCTTTAAACCCTCGAGTCTTTTTATCTTATCAGCAACAAGCCTCTCCCTGAGTATATAGCCTTCGTATTTTACCCTTATCTCAGCGGACTCAATAATTTCATCTCTCCTTTCGTGTTCTGTCAATTCTTCCGGCTCAAGCCCGGTCACTACCTGATACAAGTCCTTGAGTGTAACCTGTGGTCTCGTCGCCAGGTTAACTGCTTTGGTTTTCTGGTTAATCGTGTTAGTGTCTTTTCCTTTCAGAAAGTCATTTACAGATATTGGTTCAATGCTGGTCTCTTTCAACAAACAGACTATCTTCTCCCTGATATTTTCCTTCTCGTCAAGCCTGACTACCCTAATATTGTCAACAGTTCCCAGCTCCAGACCCTTTCCGGTCAGTCTTTCGTCCGCATTATCCTGTCTTAATAAAATCCTGTATTCAGCCCTTGATGTAAACATCCTGTATGGCTCATCAACACCTTTCGTAACAAGATCATCAATTAATACTCCGATATAAGCCTCCTCTCGCCCCAACACAAAGCCTTCATCATTTCTTACTTTCAGTACGGCATTTATTCCGGCCATCAAACCCTGGGCCGCAGCCTCCTCGTACCCTGTTGTGCCATTGATCTGCCCGGCAAAATACAAGTTTTGGATTCTCTTTGTCTCAAGCGTGTGTTTTAACTGTGTTGGCTGGAAGAAGTCGTATTCGATTGCATAACCCGGCCTGTATATCTCTACATTTTCCAAACCCTGGACTTTTCTTAGTGCTTCTACCTGAACTTCCAGGGGAAGGCTGCTTGAAAATCCGTTAATATAATATTCATTAGTATTCCATCCTTCCGGCTCTATAAATAACTGATGGGAACTCTTTTCTTTAAACGTGACAATTTTGTCCTCGATGCTCGGACAATATCTGGGCCCCCTTCCTTTTATCTTTCCTGTAAAAAGCGGGCTAAACTTTAAACCCGACCTTAAGACATCGTGAACAGCTTCATTAGTATGAGTAATAAAACAACTTCTTTCGTTTTCAATCTTAATTGAATCATTGAGAAAGGAAAAACATCTTCCCTCACCATCTCCGGTTTGTTCCACCATCCTGCTGAAATCGATAGTTCTCCCGTCAAGACGCGCACTGGTTCCTGTCTTCATTCTTTCCACGGTAAAACCTAACCCGGCAAGCTGGTCGCTTAAACCTGATGATGCCTGATCGCCAGACCTGCCACCTGTGAAATTCCTGAACCCGACATGCATTAACCCATTCAGGAAGGTGCCGTTTGTAAGTATCACCGCTCCGGCTCTAAAAATAGTCCCGAACGAGGTTTCCACTCCCGTTACTCTATCCCCTTCCACAATAATTCTGGTTGCCTGTTCCTGCCAGATATAAAGGTTTTCCGTGTTTTCAAGATGCTTTCTCCATTCAATTGAAAATAATTGCCTGTCGCATTGAGCCCTCGGACTCCACATTGCCGGTCCTTTCGATCTGTTGAGCATTCTGAATTGTATCATGCTCTTATCTGTCACCAATGCACTTAATCCTCCAAGTGCATCAATCTCTCTTATGATCTGTCCTTTCGCTATGCCTCCCATCGCCGGATTACATGACATTTGTGCAATCTTTGTCATGTCCATTGTTATAAGCAAGGTCCTGGCCCCCATTCTGGCAGCAATATGTGCAGCCTCACTCCCCGCGTGACCTCCTCCTACAACAATAATATCATACTCTCTTTCCATCCTTTAACTAAGAAAATCGTTTATCCAATAATCTTCTCTTTCTCTCATCAATATTCTTTCATCGACTGTTCCATCTTCGTACCCACAAAGATGCAAAGACCCATGAATCATTACCCGCAATAATTCGTTATAACAACTAACTTTATAGTTACGCGCGTTCTTCTTCACAGTATCAATACTAATATAAATCTCTCCGCTAATTGAATCATTATCTGCAAGAGTAAACGTAATAACATCAGTAAAGTAATTATGTTTCAGAAACTCCTTGTTTATCTTGAGCAGTCTCCTGTCCGTGGTTAAAACGAAATTAAGGTCACCCGGGTTTTTATATTCCTCCGTAATGACCTTAACTATATGCTGTCTTATCTTTTTCCAGCCTTTTACTCTGTATGAAACACCATCATAAAATATTCTAGGCTTCAATTTCAGATATCTTTAAATATCATTTTCACAATATTTCCTTTATCGTTAAATTCAATTTTATCTGCAAGACGCGACATCAGAAAGACGCCTCTGCCACTTATATTTTCAATATTCTCGGGTTTTGTTGGATCCGGGATAAGGCTTGGGTCAAATCCTGTTCCTTTGTCTTCAACCTCAATTTCCATTTCACTTTCCTTCAAAATAAAGGTCACCCTCACGTTCTTGGAAATATCCGATTTATTACCGTGAACAATTGCATTATTAACAGCTTCCATTGCAGCTACAAGTATCTTCCCATAGCTTTCTTTCTTAATCTTAACTTCACCGGAAATCTCATCAATAGCCTTCTCAACCAAGCGAAGGTTGCTTATTTCTGACGGTATTTGTATTGTTCTGGTCATCCTTGGTTCCCCGGTGAAACTTTATACTATATTACACAAAATTTGTTTCATTACCTATCTTCTTTTCGTAATCCATGATTCCGGATCCAGCTTTTCTGTTTCATCGAAAATCATGAATTTCAGAATAGATCTGTTCCCATCCTCGGTGTCACAGAACACATCTCCTATCTCTTGTTTCGTCTCCACGGTATCGCCAACTTTTATTTTCAAATTTACAAGGTTTTGGTAAACCGTCATATACCTTCCATGACGAATAATCACAGCCCAGTTAAATCCGGGAATCGCGAAAACCTGAGCCACCTCGCCCTTGAATACCGATCTTACAACAGTCCTGTTTTCTGAAGTTATTTCAATACCAATATTATTTTCCGTAACATAAGTAAGTACCGGGTGTTTCTGTGGTCCAAATCTCGAAGTAACAATTCCTTTATCAACTGGCCAGGGAAGCCTTCCCTTGTTATCAGCGAAATTATCACCTATCAGCTTCATCTCCGGAGTTACGGCACTCTTTGCATTTCTTTTTCTCTCTTCCTCGATTAACTTCGCGATTTCTGATTCTATTTTTGCCGCGGCTCTTTTCTTTTCCTCAAGCTCCTTCTTCAGCTGCTTTTCCTTGGAGCTCAGATTTGTTACCATCTTTTTCTTTTTATCCTGCTCCTGTTTTAGTCTTTCCTTCTGTTTCTCCTCACCGCTTTTTAAATCCACAATACTCCTGAGGTCATCTTCCAGTGTTAACCTGAACTCCTCGATACGCGTGCGGATATCTTCTATAATATTAACCTGGATCCTTCTGTATTCAGAGGCTTGTTGTAAATACTTAATTCTCTTATATCCCTGGTTGAAGTCTTTCGCTGATAATAAAAATACAAGCTCGTTACTTTGTTTACTGACTCTATAAGCATTTCTGATATTGTCAGCGTATTCGCTTTTCATCTTCTCGAGATCATATTCTAACATACTAACAGCCAACCTGTTTAGTTCAATCTTTTCATTTACTAGATTCATCTGTTCAGAATACCCGTCAATTACCTGTTCCCGAAGCGAAATCCTTGAACCAATTATCTTCAGGTTATTCAGCTCATTTGATTTTTGAGAGGCTGTTTCCTGCAACATTTTATCAAAATATTGAATTTCTTCTAGTGTCTGCGTTCGTTTCTCAGTTAATTCCTTTATAGTCTGTGCATTACCTGAAACAAAGCACCACGAAAAGATCAATATTGTAAAAACTCTATTCATCTAAGGCCTCTTACTTTATATCCTTTTCCCGGAGTAAAATTTATTTCACCAAACCATGGATTTGAAATCTTTTCGATTTTCAAAGTTATTTTAACCCGCCTGAGCTCATCGACTATATTCACCTTTCTCGGGACCATCTTACCCATGCTTCTGTAACCGGAGTAATTTAATGTAATGTTCCTCTCACCCACGCCGGTACCTATTTTCAACGACCTCACTTTTGACTTATTGCAGTCAATCTCATAATCAAGTAATAATCCTCGCAAATAACCGCTATACTTTGTTACCCCGTTTCTGCAACCGTTACTTTTTTCATCAAGGCTTTTTCCCGGGAAAAAATCGCCTGTAATTATATTCAGTAATTCAAAAGGCAAGCCAGTAATCTTTTCAAAATCAACAGGATCTCCCTTCAGAAGAACCTGGTTAAGCCTGTCATTTACAAGGACCGTATCTTTATCAATGTACACCCTGAATGCCTCAAGCCCGGCGAAGCTTCTAAGGCTGATCATATAAACTCCTTTTGCCTGGCATTTCATATTAAAAAACAGGGAGATTCTTCCCTCCTGCCCGGATGATGAAATTCTACCCTTCTCAATAAAATAACCATCAAAAGAAACGTTTTTAAGAAGTGTCTTACCAAGCAAACTATCGCGCTTATGAATATTTAACTCTTCTGTTCCGCCAGATGTCTTTTTCGTGGTGGCACAGGAAGCCAGCAATAATAAAGCAAGCGTATAGAAAATCAGTTTTTGCATTTTGAAATTTCAGTTTCCAGATAAATCTTCCTCTTGTCAAGCTCAATAGCCTGTTGCCAGTAATCTATTGCATTTTTACATTTACCAGCCCTTTCAAGCATAAAGCCATAATGTTCCAACCATTCAGCATCTTTAAGTCCAGTTTGCCTTATGTCTTCCATAACCTTAATTGCATCTGAATTTCTTCCGAGTTTATAAAGTACCCACGCGTATGTATCAAGGTAGGTTGGTTTCCTATCCTGTTTTACAACATTCTCCGCCATTTTGAGTGCTTTTTTCAGATCAGTATCTTTTTCCGCCAGAAAATAAGCATAATTATTTTGAAGAATAATGTCTTCAGGGCTTAAATTCAGCGCTTCTTCAAAGGCCTGGAAAGATTTCTCAAACTCACCTTTCTTGTAAAACATATCAGCTCTTGTTGCCTGAATCTGTGCAATAATTTCTTCTTGGCCCGAAGCGAGTATCTCGGCTTTCTTAAGCTCCTTTTCAGCAATGTCATATTTACCAAGCCCCATCGCACCCGTAGCGTAAAGCATCTTCAGGATGACTGCCCTGTTAAAATGCATGCTGTATTCATTTCCCCTCGAGAACAATTTTTCATTTTCGCCAGTATCTGCATAAAGAAGGAGCAATTTTTCACAAGCATAGTAATTATCCTTGTTTTCCTGGATAAGCTTTAATAAAAGACTCTCTGCCTCGTTCTTTCTGCCAGATTTTATATAAACATCAGCCCTCAGAAGTGGTACCAGTTGATCTTGTTTATAATTTGCTTCAAGAAGCATGAGCGAAATATCCAAAGATTTCTGATATGCTATAGCAACACTATCATTTTCAATTGCTTTACTTAATAACCCGATTTTGTCCTCGCGTGTAACATTATCTTTAACGAGAACCTTGTTCAGAAGATCAAAATAATCCTTGAATTCCCCCTTTGCAAAGAAGAAATCAGTAAGCGAAACAAGAGTTTGTGCATTTTCAGGATCTATTTCAACAAGCTTCTGATAAATCTCAATTGCTTTCAGATCCTCACCCTTTGCCCTGTAAATCTCGGCAAGCAGCCCGTTAAAAAGAATTGAATCAGGATTATCAGACAATAATAATTTTACCCGCGATTCAGCCTCGTTGAAATTTTTGCTTCTTATAAGATTGTGAATCATCAACAGCGTAAGGCTTTCAGATTTTCCATATTTATCCTCAAGGAACCGGATCAGCTGCCCTGATTTAGAAAAATCTCCGATTTCCGAATATAAATTTGCAAGATTAAATTTAAGGTTATCCTCATCTGGCTTAAGTTTTAGAGCCTTTTCATAGAATAACACGGCACTGTCAAGCACTTTTTCTGAATAATAAATACCGGCAATATAGTTAAGGTAAACTTCATTGCCGCGGTCCAGCTCAGAAGCTTTAATTGCATATTTCTTGCTGTTTCTTGAATCACCAACCTGGGTCAGAACCTGTGAAATTTGAAAGTAGGATGCATCGCTGTTATTGTTTATCTGAATGGCTTTCTCAAAGCATTGAATAGCCTCTCCATAGTTTCCAAGAACCTTTTGCTTTACACCCTCCACGAAAATATAATCAAAAGCAGAAGTATCGTAGCCACCAGACATATCATCATGCTTAACATTCCGGCGTTGTACTCCGCACGAGTAAAAAACAATAATTAAGAGACCTGAAATAATTATAGACTTTATTTTAAGCATATCCTATTCCTTACCTGTATGACCAAATCCTCCGCTACCTCTTTTAGTTTCTTCCAATTCTGAAGCTTCAATCCACCTTGCCTTTTCGTGCCTTGCAATTATCATCTGGCAGATCCTTTCACCATCACTGATTACAAAATCCGTGTCCGAAAGGTTAACGAGTATAATTCCTATTTCTCCCCTGTAATCAGAATCAATTGTTCCAGGTGAATTCAGTACAGTTATGCCTTTCTTCAGTGCGAGCCCGCTTCGGGGACGAATCTGGGCCTCAAATCCCTCTGGCAATTCGATAAACAATCCAGTAGGCACAAGGATTCTCTGTAACGGCTTCAAAATGATATCCTCATTAATAAATGCTCTCAGATCCATACCGGCCGATCTATCAGTCACGTATTCCGGAAGCGGATGATGAGACTTGTTTATAATTTTAATGTTAATCATCTTCTTCTGATAATGAATAAATTAAGTGCCTTATCCTTGTAATGCGAATAGGCGATAAAAATAATCATATAGCTTGTATTCAAAGCTATTCTGGCAAAGTCATTTTCGGGATGAAAATAAATATCAGTAACTACAGCCAATACTGCTATGATAAAATAGGGAGCCACTTTGTGCAACTCATAATCAACCGGGTAGTGTTTTCTGGCCAGCCAGAATGAAACTATCAACATGGCAAGGTATGAGGCGAGATGCGCCCAGGCAGAAGCAATATAACCGTTAACCGGAACGAAAATCAGGTTAATAGAAACAGTAATTATAGCTCCGACAAGAGTAATCAGAATTCCAAATTTTGTTAAATCGTTTATTTTGTACCAAACGCTGTGATTAACATAAATACCGTACAAGAGGTAAGCGAAACTAACCATTGGAACAACAATGACTGAGTCCCTGAACGATTTGCCCAGAATATATTGAATAGCAGGTATATAAAGGTTAATTGCCATGAAAACCACAAGCATAACGATAATAAAATATTTCATCACCTCACGGTAAGTTTCCCTGGCGTCCTCGTGTTTGGCCCTCTCGAAAAAGAACGGTTCAGCGGCATATCTGAACATTTGAATAAATAACGCCATCAAAACAGCAAGTTTATACCCGGCACCATATTCCCCAACAGTTGCAAGTCCGTTTTCTCCGCCAACCAGCCGCCTTAACATTACTTTATCAATAGCGTCATTTATGGAACCGCTAAGCCCGGCAACAAGAAGAGGAAATGAATAATTGATCATTCTCTTCCAAATATCCATGCTGAAATTGAATTTCAATCTGAAGCTATAAGGAATGAGTACAAGCAGTGTAAAAACGCTTCCAAAAAGATTCGCTGCAAACGCGTAACCTACCTTATATTCCGGATTATAAACCTTCCTGAACCAACCATGTGAATTCTCGTATATTGAAGGTGCTACTTTTATCAGGAATATCACTGCCAGGACAGTAATTACAACGTTCAGAATTTTTACGGTGCTGAACAAAAGAGCGCGCTTTTCACTTCTTAATCTCGCGAACGGAATCGCGCAGATGGCATCGACAGCAAGGATAGAGGCAAACATTCTGATATAATCGTGATTCTCGCTATAGTTCATCAATTCAGAAACAGGCGAAATAAAAACAAATACCAGAACGAGAAAAACAATTGAAGTCGATATAAGACTAATTAAGGCGGTACTGTAGGTTTTATCGTAGTTTTCTTTATCCTGCGAGAATCTGAAAAAGCCCGTTTCCATGCCATAGGTCAGAACAATCTGGAGTAATACCATCCATGCATATAGCTCGGTAATTACACCATATTCAGCTTTTGAGAATTCCCGTGTATAAAACGGTGTTAATATGGCGTAATTCAGAAATCTGGGAACTATCGTACCGAGTCCGTATATTACAGTTTGTCCAGCCAGCTTCCTTACTTCCTTCACTAATTGTCTTATTATGAAATATGTCTTAAATGCAGTGCCAGTGACATTATTCAGATTAAAATTACGAGTATCGTCCAAAGTTAAATATCTTTGCACACTGTTATTAAAACGTTATTAACTAATTGGCCATTTTGATGAACACTAAAAACCTCTTTGTTCTTCTCTTTGCATCCGTGTTATTTATCTCCTCGTGTAACAATTCAGGAAGCAATTCAGGAAGTCTGGTTTCTCTCAAGACCACGCTCGGAGAAATAAAAATCAGGTTATACAATGAAACACCGGGTCATCGCGATAACTTCCTTAAACTCGTTGAAACAGGGGCCTATGATGGTGTCCTCTTCCACCGGGTAATTAATGGTTTCATGATACAGGGTGGTGACCCTACAACAAGGGATATAAATCCTGCCGCGCAAACCGATACAATAAACAACTACACGATTCCCGCTGAATTTAATCCGGCACTATTCCATAAAAAGGGTGCGCTCGCTGCCGCCCGTGAAAACAATAATGTCAATCCGGAGATGCGTTCGTCAGGTACACAGTTTTATATTGTCCAGGGCAAGGTACTTAACGATGCCGACCTTGTTTCAGCAGAAGAACGTATCAATAACAATATACGCCAGGCACTACTTTACAGGACAATAAACAATATTACAGACAGTGTCAAAAAAGCAGGTGGTACGATGACTGAAGCCGAGATACAGGAAAAAGCCTTTCTAAGGCAGGCTTCTTTGCTTGAAAAGGCAGGCTATTACCGTATTCCTGAAGATCAAAAAGCAGTTTACAAGACAACTGGTGGTGTTGCGAGACTTGATCAAACGTACACGGTATTCGGTGAAGTGACAGAGGGTCTCGAGATTGTTGACCGGATAGCAGCAACAAAAACAAACGAACAGGATAAGCCTCTTGACGATATAAGGGTAATAAAAGCCAGGATAATTAGAAAATAACACAATAAGTCTACCATGCTTGATAAGATAGAAAAGCTCAGAACGGAGATTGAAGCCATCAAGGTAAACACGGCAGAGGATCTAGAGCAATTCAGATTAAAGTACCTGAGTAAAAAAGGTCTTGTTTCTTCATTGTTTGAAGATTTTCGTGATGTACCTGCCGAACAGAAAAAAGAGGTCGGCATGAAACTCAACGTGCTAAAACAAGCCTGCCAGGATATTTACAACAAATTCAAGGAAGGCATTGACTCATCCGACAGCGCTAATGTTTCAGGCGATCTTACACGACCTGCTTTCCCGTACAATATCGGTTCCAGGCATCCCATATCAATAGTAAGGAACGAGATCATCAGTATATTTAACAGATTGGGTTTCGTTGTTTCCGAAGGACCCGAGATCGAAGATGATGATCACGTGTTTACAAGGCTCAATTTCCCCCCTGAACATCCGGCCAGGGATATGCAGGACACTTTTTATATTTCCAGGATTTCAGACGAGGATTCCGATCCTGACGACATCCTTTTAAGAACTCATACTTCCTCCGTTCAGGTAAGGGTCATGCAGTCACAGCGTCCTCCGATCAGAACTATTTCACCGGGAAGAGTCTTCCGTAATGAAGCCGTTTCCGCCAGGGCGCATTGTATTTTTCACCAGGTAGAGGGACTGTACATTGACGAAAATGTATCATTTGCAGATCTCAAGCAAACACTGTTATTCTTTGCCAGGGAGATGTTTGGCACAGAAACCAGGATCAGGCTGAGGCCGTCTTATTTTCCATTTACAGAGCCATCGGCCGAGATGGATGTAAGTTGCAGGCTGTGCGGTGGTAAAGGATGTAATGTTTGTAAATACACGGGTTGGCTCGAGGTTCTGGGCTGTGGAATGGTCCATCCCAACGTGCTTGAATCCTGTGGCATTGATAGTAACCGATATACCGGATTCGCGTTTGGAATGGGTATCGAGAGAGTGGCTATGCTGAAATACCAGGTAAACGATCTGAGACTTTATTTCGAAAACGATCTCCGCTTTCTCGACCAGTTCAAGACGTCTGTCTAGCTGACAAGCTACTTTTCAATGATTACAATTTCGTGAGTCACTTTCATGGCCTGCTTATAACTGTAACTGACTCCACAGTACTTTTCCTGTGAAAGTGAAACGGCAGTTTCAACCTTTTCTCTCGGGATGTCGTGCCCGGATAAAATGTATTTAACATGCATCTGGTCGTAATGTCTCGGGTGTTCCTCCGTAATGTTACCTGTCACCTCAACATTGAATGATTCGAATTCCACCCTCATTTTTCTCAGTATTGATACTACATCCATACCGGTACAACCAGCAAGTGAAGCCATCATAAGACTCTTTGGTCTTGGACCCTCGTTATTGCCACCTCCTTCCCTGGAGGCATCAATCTTCAGTTCGTGGCCATTCACCACTGTTGTAAATAACATGTTCCCTGAAAATCTGGCTGTAACACTATCTTTCATGCTAAATACAATGTTTTTGATAATATTGTCGCTAATTTAAACAATTATATGAAAGGTATTTGCAATCTTTGTATGGTAATCCCTATCTGATTATGAAACAGCAGAATGTGACGATTCCCCTGTGTGAAAAATGTGCTCTCGAAAACGGGTCGATCTTCAAGCATCTTACAGGTGATGAAGCCGAGCAGCTAAATTTTGAAAAGGATCACAGGCATTACAAAAGAGGCGAAATCCTGTATAACGAAGGAAACCGGATCAGTGGTTTCTATTGTATAAACAGTGGTATTATCAAAGTCTATAAAACGGGTCTTGACGGGAAGGAACAGATTATAAGATTTGCCAAACCTGGCGAAATAATAGCTTACAGGAGCGTTTTGAGTTCCGAACCCGCGTGCACTACTTCGGAAGTTATTGAAGATTGCAGGGTTTGCTTTATTCCCACTGAACTTTTGGTAACCCTTATAAAGAAAAATTCAACCTTCGCCCTCGAACTGCTCAAGCTTACCTGTAACGAACTTGGTGAGGCAAACTCCTATATTACAGATATAGCACAAAAGACAGTCAGGGAAAGGCTGGCAGAGGTTCTTCTTCACCTGATCAAGGATTTCGGCCTGGATGAGCAAAAATACCTCAATATTTCCCTTACACGCGAGGAGCTTGCCAACATCGTTGGTACGGCAACTGAATCTGTTATAAGATTACTTTCAGAGTTCAAGAGCGACAAGCTTGTCGAGCTAAATGGTAGAAAAATCAAGATCCTCAATATCAAGGGACTTGAAAAAATAAGTAACGTGTTCAAATAGGCAGATTCTTCTCAGAAGAGTGTGCCGTTCCTGATAGTACCAGGTACTTTGCCCAGGTGGTTATAAGCATGTTCGGTTGCTTCCCTTCCCCTGGGTGTTCTTTTTATATAGCCTTCTTTAATAAGAAACGGTTCATATACCTCTTCAATAGTACCGCTATCTTCACCAACGGCAGTCGCGATCGTGTTCACCCCGACAGGTCCCCCCTTGAATTTGTCAATGATAACCGAAAGGATCTTGTTATCCATTTCATCGAGACCATGATCGTCAATGTTAAGGGCTTTAAGCCCGTATTTTGTTATTTCAATATCGATTGATCCGTTTCCTCTAACCTGGGCGAAGTCGCGTATTCTCCTGAGCAAGGCATTGGCTATCCTTGGCGTGCCCCTGCTTCGCGAGGCAATCTCAACTGCAGCATCAGTATTAATGGGGATATCGAGTATTGATGCCGACCTCTTGACAATACCGGTTAAAACGTCATTATCGTAATACTCGAGGTGAAATTTGATACCAAACCTTGCCCTGAGCGGGCTGGTGAGCAAACCCGATCTTGTTGTGGCTCCAATTAGTGTAAACTTGTTAAGGCTGAGCTGCACTGACCTGGCACTTGGGCCCTTGTCAATCATGATATCGATCTGGAAATCCTCCATAGCGCTGTAAAGGTATTCCTCGACAACAGGGCTTAACCTGTGAATCTCATCTATAAAAAGAACATCGCCCTCCTCGAGATTAGTAAGTAAACCTGCAAGGTCACCAGGCTTATCAAGAACGGGGCCGGAAGTTACCTTAAGACCAACGTTCATCTCGTTTGAAATTATTGACGCGAGAGTTGTCTTTCCTAGTCCCGGGGGG
>JAXLTU010000043.1:0-29882 GCA_046329885.1 Bacteroidales bacterium | reverse complement strand
ACAAGTTCCTTAACCTCTCTAACAAGGCTGCCACGGGTCTTGCTTACGAGCTACTCGATGCTTATCGCCTCGGCAATGACAAGATTGACCCGGTGGCGCCAACATTGCTGAGCACGGAGGTTATGGAGGATGTTCAGGGTAAGAAGATTGTCTTCCGTGATGGATGGACCCCGGCATCATCCTTCATGCTACTTAACTACAAGGACGAGGGGGAAAGCGGCCTTCTGTACAGGGACTACCTGCGCGACGGTCTCGCCGTGGAAGAGGAGAAAATGACGCACGGCCATGCTGACGAGAACAGCATAGCCCTTCTCATGTACAAGGGCTCGGTATTGCTGGCCGACGGCGGTTACCGCGATTACATGCCAAGTGGCGAGTACGGAGCTTATCGCCAGGATTATTTTCACAACAGGCTCGTGGTGAGACCGGAGAAAATATTCATGGGACAGAAACAGGGGGAGAACAGGTACAGTACAACACCCCCGGGAACAGTCGTGCCCGGGCAGTCCATTCTCGACTTCATACATAATGCCGGATCGTACAGGCAGGTCAAAACCGGGAAGGTCGATTTTGTAACCTTGCCCGGATTTGATTACAGCAGGACCAGGCTCACTGACGAGACCATGGGTTACGAGTGGGACAGGGTCATTACCTGGATAAAGGATCCTGGCATCTATGTTGTTTTCGACATAATGAAGGGACGAAAGGAGCAATACCTGACGGCTGCAAATATCTGGCACACCCGTAAAATAGTCAGTTCAGGTCCTCACTGGTACGACACAATGTACGATTCAGTATATACCTTTAAAAACAGCCAGGCTAATAACCTCTGGATTTATTTTCCAAGGAATCATTACAGGCTCGAGTCGGTAGAGAAGGAAAAGCGCAATTACATGAAGGAACTGATGATAGCCGAGTATACCGGCCAGTTTTTCGAGCTGGGGCAGCACGTGGGCTTCGTGACCGTGTTGATTCCTCATGACAGGAACTCGGATGCTTCATCATGGAAAGACAGGATAAGGCTGGTCGATACAGGTGAGACCGAACCAGGTTTGTCAGTCGAGATCACATCCGGTAACGATATTATACAGGCCGGGGTAAAATGCGATCTGCGCATGGACATGGTCCGCGATTACCGCCGCCCGAAATACACCTACGAGTCTGGAAAGGTCAGGTACGGAAGCGTGGAGACCAATGGAGATTTCTTCATTACCCGCCGGAGCGGGAAAAAGCTTTCGTATACCGTTGTGAACGTGTCAAGGATGTTTTACGAAAACAGGTTGCTCTTCGACCAGAAGCCAAATTATTACGGACTCCCGTTTGACGGTAGCCCCGATGTGCAGGGGGTTGGAAAGGCAAGATACTGGAGCGCTGAAATCGAGCTTAACTAGCGTGATTCAAGCTCCTTCATCAGGTCGACGTATACTTTGTAAGTCTGGTCAACCATCGTTTCAGGACTGAGTTCCTCCCTGACCTTCCTGAGTGACATCGCTCCCATACCGGGCAACTGCGCCCTGTTATCGTTGCACCATTTTATTTTTTCCGCTATTGCCGGAGCGGATTTTGATGGTACTATGAACCCGTTAATTCCCTCGTCGACAAGTTCCCGTGAACCGCCTTTTTCGGTTACTATCAGGGGCTTTGACAGGCACATGCATTCGATAAGAGACCGGCCCAGACCCTCGGTAAGGGAAGGCTGAACGTATACATCGCATAAAGAAGTGTAAGCGAATATGTCGTGAATAAACCCGAACACCCTGAAATTATCCTTGTATGGCGACTCGCTAATCAGCTTCCTGTGATATTCCGAATCCATGTTATCACCGGCAAGAACGAAATAAACAGGCAGACCCTTTTCCAGATACTTCGTGGCATTTATAAGGTAGGGGATTCCCTTCACTTTCCTGACGTTGGCGATGCAGCATACCAGCAGGGCGTCCCCTGGTATCCCTAGTTCCTCCCTTGTCATTGGATTTTTAATTTTCACCCACGACGGGTCGTAACCCTTGTATATCCTGGTGGTCCTGGCAGCCATCTTTCTACCGGTCTGTTTGAGAAAATGTTCCATCACACCGTCGCTCAGACAGATCATCCTGTCAAGCCTCCTGTTAAGGAAGGAAAGGTAGGCTGTCGGATCATGCCAGTGCACGTTAAGAGACCCTATATATCCTATTATTCCCTGGTTTAAACCCCTCGATGCCAGAAGTGTGTTTGTTATTGCCTTTCCAAAGGTGAGGTGGAGGATGTCGTATTTCTCCTTTAAAATCAACTCCCTCAGTTTTTTTATTATACTGAAGCTTATCTTCTTAAGTATGGTGAGGTAAATAACCCTGATACCCATCTCCTCTACCTCCTTCGATTCGGGAGTTTCCCAGTGAGTGATGAGGGTGATATCAACGCCCCTTGCAGAGAGACCCCTGAGGAGATGTCTTTCAGGAAGGGTAACCGCGTTCCCCCTGCAAAGGTCAGTTATGAGCAATACTTTCATATAATCATTATGGTCAGTATGCTATTTCCGTGGCATTTGCCATTTCAGTAAGAGCGAGGTAGATCATCTTCGCCACGTCTTCCATTATTTCGATCGTCACTGCATCGGGATCATCACCGGGCAAATGATAATATACCTTCTTGTATCCGTCAGTTGTTCCAATCGACATTGTTCTGTAGCCGGCCATGCTGAACACCACGCCGTCGCTTCTGGGCCTGCCAAAAAACGTACCAGGTTCCGGAGCCGCGGCCCTGAATGGTCTGTGTATATACTTCGTGTTTGCCCTTTCGAAATAAGAGTTAAGCCCCTTGTAAGGACTGCCCCCGCTCACTGCCAGACCCGTGCCGTTTCCTACCATGTCGAGGTTAATATACACGATGGTGTTTTCTTTCGGGAACACGGGTTTGTTCACATAAAGTTTACTGCCGAGAAGCCCGTTCTCCTCGCCACCGATGAGTATGAACATGACAGTTCTTTTCAGGCTTATTCCTGACCCGGCCATTGCCTTTGCAGCACCCATTATATCCACTATCCCGCTGGCGTTATCAAGTGCCCCGTTTACAACCTTACCGGCTTTTCCAACAGCATCGAGATGCCCGCCGATTACGATTACATCCTTGCTTAAAACCGGATCGCTTCCACCTATGATTCCAATCACGTTACACCCCTTTCCTTCAGGGTGCCTGGTGGTATTCGCTTTGATGGTAACTGTTTTGCCCATGCTAAACGACGCGGGCTTCAATGTCTTTATCATTCTCGATGTCAGATCCGAATTGGTCATTCCAAGTCCGGCGAAAAGGTCTGCAAGTGGCTGTGGACCTATACCGGCAACAATTATTGACGGATCGTATGTGATATTGGGATTTGCACTTGCTCCATCGATATAAAGGAACCCCTTCGCACCATGCTTAACGGCATTCTCGAGCTTGTACTGGTGGTAACAGTAGGCCACCCACTTCTTGTATTCCGGGTTTCCAGGATTGGTGTATGGCACATCGCGGTTGACAAGAACTATCTTGTCCTTCACATCTATGCCCTTGTAATCGTCATAGTTAAGCTCCGGCGCGGTAACCCCATACCCGACGTAAACAACCTCGGCTTTTATCTCTCCGCTACCTGAATTCATTCCAGGGTAAAAGTCGTCAGGATAGTTATAACTCTTTTTGATTATAGAACCATCAGCAAGCTTAATATCAAGACTGACACTGCCGATGTCGTTCAAAACAGTGTAAGGATGATCGAACCACTGGAAATAGGTGCCATTATCTCCTCCGGGTTTTATTCCCCATTCCCTGAACTTGCCCGCCGCCCATTCTGCACTCGCGATAAACTCGGGGGTACCGGTCAGACGACCGTTGAATTCCGGGGAGCACAGTTTCTCCATCCAGGTCATCATCTCCTCGCTCGAAATGGTATGAAAACCCTTGAGCAATCTGGCTTCAGCATCTTCCTGTCCCTTTGTAATCCACGAGACTGAAACAAACAGTATCAGAAATACTAAAAATCTTTTCATTTGGCGTTTTTTGAACCTGGTCCAAATTTAGTAAAAGAATTAAAGTAAAAGGTGTTTAATAACCCGTCTGGTGGTACTACCACGGGAAGCTGTTTTATCTTATGCAATATCAAGCGAGGTGCCGGCTAAAGGACAAGTATCTCGTCGCAGAAGATCCACGAGGGTTGTCCTGAGCCCCTGTGCCACGATGGGCATTTCTTCATCGATATTGCGGTAACTTTTACAAATCTCGCCTTGACAGGAGCGAAAGTGAATGAGTGAAACACCGGTTCCACGCCAAACCGCCTGTCAGTTAGCTCGTTGGTTTTCTCGCCGGCTTTTTCCCATTTTTTTCCATCAGTTGAAAGATCAATTCTGACCCTTTCCGGGAGGAAAATCCATGACACGAAGTCCCTCAGGAAGTTCATGTTTACTTCTCCGACAAGCTGTTCTGAACCGAGGTCCAATTCCACTATCATGTCCTCGCCCTGGTAACCAAGCCAGCCCGCGTTGAAATGCCTTCCACCGAAAATCCCGTCTGTGAGCCCACCTGCCCCGGGATTTTAATAACGAGGGTGAAATGGTGTAAAAGATCTTACATTTTTACCCTCCGCCTTGTTATCGGAAAGCGACAGGTTTACAACCCTTTCGACGTGATCGAGATATTCACCTACCGTGAGTTTTTCTTCCCCGACATGTGTTATACCGGTAAGGATGCAGTTGTTCCTGAACCGGGTGAGCAGAGCATTCATATTCAAGTCAGCTTCTTTACTGCCATTCACTTTCCGGATGAACGAAATTGAACTGTCGCCTGAATTAAGCGCGTAGTCAAGAAAAGCGAAGTCAACAGCGCACCTTGCCCCGAGTACTCTCTTCAGGTAGATGGAATCACTTGAAACTCTCTTCTCTGCCGCATCCATCATCGCTTCATATTTTCTCATGAGGCTGCCTGTCAGGTGAGTCCTGAAATAGAATGAAGGCAGTCCATAGATATCAAGACCCCACTTTGCCGAACTGTCCGCGACTGTTTTTTCCGCCAGGTGGTGGTATTCAAGGATACTAGGCGAAGCCGGTCCGTAATATAGGTTGCAAAACCTTGTCACTACAGAATCGGCATTTATATCCGGGTCCCACAGCAGTTTCGAAATCAGGTATTGCTTCAGTTCGCAGAGATCTGACCATCCGTCACCGCTTCCCTGCTGGAACATCATACTGGCATGATGATCCCTGAAAAATTTGATGTTCGGTTGAAGAACGTGAATATTAGGAAACGGGCACAGGTAGGTCTTGAACTGTACAACATAGTCCCACACGAAGATGTTCCCGGTAAGCTTTTCCCAGTCTTTCATGTCTTTGACAAAGCCGGAACTTCTTGGATCGTCGGCAAGTGGCATGCTCCTGTTGCACTCTATGGAACAGAACATTATGTTGACATTATCGCGGGGCCTGATATTTATTGGTGCCTGCCTGGTGAACTGGTAAGCAAGTGTTGATATTTGTTTATCAGGAAATCGTTCAGCCAGCGTGTTAGCCATTTCAATGTACGCCCCCGACACGTTCCCGTACTTCTCGTAAAGCTTCTTGCAGTTCTCGCATTCACAATAGTTTATACAGTCGTTCTGCGATACTGACCAGTATTTCTTCGTAGGGTTCTTACTAATGAGTTTTTCAAGGTTGTCTCCAAGTAGTTTGATTACCGCGGGGTTGCTAAGGCAGAGTTGCCCGTCGCGGATCCTCTTCCCGTTTACAAGCGAGAAATACCCTGGGTGGGCATCGAAATATTCCTCGGGTGAACAGAGAGTCCGGAAAGTGTGCACGAAAAGACCCCAGTCGTCGAAGCTGCTGATCTTGTTTAATGATGTAAAAAACGGGTCGTGCCTGTCGGCGAAGTAAGGGTGCCTGAAGGAAAAGGCTGGTTCATATTTCTTCCGGGATGGTCGTACCTTCAGCTCGCGTATTGATGGTACGTATTCAGCATCGGAAGTGAGTTTAGTATAACCGGTGGATTCTTCCAGGAAGGTGCTTGCCCCGTTCATGTCTCCTCTCGATGTTGCCCCGGCTATTATTATCCTATCCTCCTCTGTCTGAATAATGAAACCATCATCTTTCAGTGATGATATTTCCCTTAATAGAGCAGTGTCTTTAACCTGCTCTCTTCCTATGAGAATCTGCTTGCCAGGTACTTCTCCAGTGTCACTTAGTCTGAACGAACTACCTGTTATCCTGTCGAGATATTGTTTCAGGAAAAGCCCCGAGACTCTTGTCAGACTGTCGGATTTTCCTCCAACTGATATTGAAAAAAATGCTTTACCATCGCTGCAAAGTTCTGCCTGACGGGTACAGGAGAACAAGAGTACCGCGGAGCAAATGACGAGGTATACCTTTATTCGAGGGTTCAAATCTTCATGTTCAATGTGAAGGAATAACAGTTTCAGTATTGGCATCTTCAGCCTCGCCCGGATATTTCGCCCCGAAGAGCGCGTAATAGGCAATGAAGATGTAAGCGGCGAGAGGAAGAACCATGCTAATTGCCATGCTCCCCGTTACCTTGTAGATCTGTCCCATTATCGGGGGATAAACTGCACCGCCAATGATAGCCATTATCAGCATTGAGCCACCGAGCTTGGTGTTGGGCCCGAGACCTTTTATACCCGATGCGAAAATGGTCGGGAACATGAGCGACATGAAGAAGCTGGTCAGGAATAGCGACCACATTCCTACAGCCCCTGGAAGAAGGATCGCCACGGTGACGAGGACAACGTTAATGATGCCATATAATCCCATCAACCTGTTAGGCCTGATGTATTTCATGATCCATGTTGCCGAGAAACGGCCAATAGCGAAAGCAGCCAGCGTTCCTGTGAGCAGTATGCCTGCCAGTTTCTCGTTTCTTCCCGTGTAATCCTGGACATACTGTATGAAATAGCTCCAGGTGCCTACCTGCGCACCAACGTAAAGGAATTGAGCGAGTACAGCCTGCATAAAATGAGGCACCCTGAACAACTCGGTCAATTTGCCCTTCGATTCATTGTTATTCACTTTGGAAACACCCTCGCTGGGGTTCGGGAATTTGGTTCGGAGTATCAATATCCCTATTACCAGAATGACGCATGCCAAAACAAGGTACGGGGGTACTATCCTCCACAACTCTTCTTTCACGAACTGGTCATAGGTCCCATTGAGTTTCATGGCATCTATGTCAGCAGCACTCGGTTCACGGCCGGAGAATATGAAAAGAGTACCGACACCAGCCCCGGTTATTGCCCCGAAGGGGTTAAACGCCTGCGAAAAGTTGAGTCTCCTCTCGGAAGACGATGGGTCGCCAAGAACGGCAATGAACGGGTTAGCTCCTGTCTCAAGGAAGGACAATCCTGCGGCTATCGTGAAAAGAGCGATAAGGAAACCGAAGTATTTTTCCATCATTGCCGCGGGAAGCATAAGAAGGCAACCGACGAAATAGAGAGTCAATCCTGTCAGTAGTCCTGTCTTGTAGGTGAATTTTTTCATCAGCATTGCAGCCGGGATAGCAAGGAAGAAGTACCCGAGATAGAATGCAGTCTGTATGAATCCAGCTCCCATCCTGTCGATAGAAAAGACTTTCATCGTCTGCTTGATGAGCACGTCGTTAAGGTTGTGAGGGATTGCCCACAGGAAAAATAATGAAGTTACAAGGATAAATGGCAGGGTAAATCCCGGCATGATGAAGGAGCCTTTGCTTGCTTTCCCGCTTTCGTGATTCATGGTTTTATACAGGTTGGTTACTACTGGTTGATGTTCAAAAGGATGTTTTTTTGCCTGGAGAGGTCCGGTCGGGTCTCTTTTGAGACCGTTGTCAATACCCCTTTCACAAACTTAGGGAAAAAATCTATTACCCCGAAAACGTTTGAAATAATCAGGTACGGAAGAGAGGCCTGAAAACTTCGAATCTACGTGAAAATAAATAACATAGGACGATTTTTTATTGAACCTTTTTCCATATTTTTGATGCTATCAGCATAGTTTTTTACCCTGACAACCATCAATCATGAAAAAAAGTAAACCCGTCCTAACATTCTGGCAGATCTGGAACATGAGTTTCGGCTTTCTAGGCATCCAGTTCGGTTTCGCGTTACAGAACGCCAACGTGAGCAGGATCTTCGAAACTCTTGGCGCCAAGGTTGAGAATATTCCCATTTTGTGGATTGCAGCCCCTGTAACTGGTCTCATCATGCAACCCATCATCGGCCATATGAGCGATAATACCTGGAACAGGCTTGGTCGCCGGCGCCCTTACTTCCTGACCGGTGCCATTCTTGCCTCGCTTGCCCTCCTGATCATACCCCATTCACCTGTTTTATGGGTAGCCGCTGGTATGCTTTGGATAATGGACGCTTCGATTAATATCTCGATGGAGCCTTTCCGTGCTTTCGTCGGCGACATGCTGCCCTCGCAACAACGTACAACCGGTTTCGCGATGCAGAGTTTCTTCATCGGTCTCGGGGCCGTCATAGCTTCATCTTTGCCATACGTGCTTAAAGAATGGTTCGGTGTATCTGATGCCGGTACTGAAGGATCAGTTCCTTTCCATGTAATTCTCTCTTTCACCATTGGTGGCATAGTATTCTTCCTGGCTGTCTTGTGGACAGTGCTCAAAACGAAAGAATACCCACCTGAAGAACTTGAGTCATTTGCTGAAGGAACAAGCGTTGAAGCTTTTCAGGCTGGAACACATAATGAAGAATCATTGCCCGCCAGCAAGTTTCTCGTTTCTTCATTATTCTGGATTATCGGCGGATTGGTAATCAG
The DNA here is from genome assembly GCA_046329885.1 of Bacteroidales bacterium. Lineage (GTDB taxonomy): Bacteria > Bacteroidota > Bacteroidia > Bacteroidales > VadinHA17 > LD21. The sequence goes on along the minus strand of JAXLTU010000043.1, from coordinate 21,117 downwards.
CACCCTGGTCTACCTTCTGAAAATGCAGGCTGAAGTCCATATTCTAGGGGTAGGACTTGTTGCCTTCGGGATAATTCTCGTGATAACAGGATTGCTGGTGAGAAAGGAAAAAACCACCAATGGTCTTGTTGTTGTCATCAATGATCTTTTCAGGATGCCCAGGACAATGGCACAGCTGGCTATCGTGCAGTTCTTCTCGTGGTTCGCTCTTTTCTCGATGTGGATCTACACCACCTCGGGGGTAACAAGCACGAAGTACGACATGGTACTTGACAATACCACCTACAATTCACTGGTTGCAACAGTAGAGAAGGTTGCCCAAATGCCTGAGGCTAAAAACTGGACCGACCTTGAGGGTGTAAAGACTGAATTGGCGGAATACGGTAAAAAATTCTCCAGCGGCAAAAAGGTTGTTGCGACCATGGCGGTAGTCAAGTTCTTTACTGATAAGGAAAAGACCAGCTTGCTTGGTCTCGATGAGGCAGCCCTTGGAAAACTTGAACATATAAAGGAACAGTACAACAAGGGAGCCGACTGGGTTGGCGTTCTCATGGCCGTGTATAATGGCTTCGCGGCATTGATGGCCTTTGTGCTGATTATTCTTGCAAGGCTGACAAGCCGTAAAACGGTTCATTCAATCAGCCTTCTCGTCGGCGGTTTAAGCCTCATCTCATTTTACCTGATCCGCGATCCGAAGATGCTTATGATATCGGAGCTTGGTATAGGTCTTGCCTGGGCAAGCATACTTGCAATGCCTTATGCCATACTAACCGGGTCGTTACCGGCAAGGAAAATGGGTACGTACATGGGTATTTTCAATTTCTTCATAGTTATACCGCAAATTATGGCGGCAAGCATTCTGGGATTCATGGTAAAAGCACTTTTCGGGGGTCAGGCAATCATGGCGCTTGTTACCGGTGGTGTCTCTATGTTTATCGCGGCACTCCTCGTGTTGTTTGTTGATGATAAAGAATAAGATTAATGAAATTGAAGGCTTGCATATTTGATCTCGATGGTGTAATAGTTGATACTGCCCGGTACCACTTCCTGGCCTGGAAGCGGCTTGCCGATGAGCTGGGGATAAACTTCACGGAGCATGATAACGAGAGACTAAAGGGAGTGAGCAGGATGGCTTCGCTCGAGATAATTCTCGAGCTGGGGCAACTCAAGATTGACGACACCCTGAAGGACCGTTATGCCGCTCAGAAGAACGAGTGGTATGTTGAATATATAAGCCGGATGACTCCTTCAGAGATACTACCCGGGGTTGTCAGTTTCCTGCATGAACTCAGGGGGAAGGGCATAAAAATCGGTCTCGGATCAGCAAGTAAAAATACCCCGACGATACTTGACAGGGTCGGTATTGCAGCTTTGTTTGATGCCGTGGCAGACGGGAATAATGTGAAAAAAGCCAAGCCGGATCCGGAAGTTTTTCTCGTGGCTGCCCGCCTTCTCGGGGTTCAGCCTTCGGAATGCGTGGTTTTCGAGGATGCCGTGGCTGGGATCGAGGCTGCACTTAATGCCGGCATGAGATGCATCGGTATTGGCGACAGGAGAATACTTACCAGGGCAGATCTGGTAGTCAGGGGACTTCACGAGATGAGTCTTGAAAAGCTTAACGAATTTGAAAAGTAACTGGATTATGAATAGTTTATTCAAAAAGGATGAATGGCTTATAGTCGAGGAAGGTTTTAATCCTGACCTTAACAGGGAAGCCGAGAGTGTATTTTCACTGGGAAACGGTTACATGGGACAAAGAGCGAATTTCGAGGAAGCATACTCGGGCGATTCGTTGAGAGGAAGCTATGTTGCCGGTGTCTATTATCCAGACAAGACGAGGGTAGGCTGGTGGAAGAACGGTTACCCCGAGTATTTCGCGAAGGTGCTTAATTCCCCCAACTGGATAGGGATTGACCTTACTATTAACGGCAAAATCGTTGACCTGGCCAAGGTAAAGGTAAGGTCATTTACCAGGATTCTTAACATGAAAGAAGGCTACCTTGAAAGGCACTTCAGGATTGAACCGGAGAAGGGGAAGCTTTATTCAGTTGTTGCCCGTAGATTTTTAAGCATGGCTGATCCGGACCTCGGGGTGGTCAGTTATTCGGTGAAGTCTGAAAATTCAGAATCAGAGATAGTCCTTACACCCTATATTGATACTGACGTCAGGAACGAGGATACTAATTACGGCGAGAAATTCTGGCGCGATCTCGGTCATGCTGCTTCTGACGGCAAAGGGAATGTGATTGTAAAAACTCTCAAGACCGGGTTCGTCGTTTCGTTCAGCATGTGTTACGACCTGTTAAAGAATGGCAGGAAAAGCTCCTTCAAACCGGTGGTCGTAAACAAACCGGGATACGTCGCGAATACTGTTACAGTTTCCTGCAAGCCTGGTGATGAGCTTACCCTAGTCAAGTATGTTTCCGTGCAGTCTTCATTGAACTGCCCTGAAAAGGAAGTTGGGTCAGTAAGCGAGAGTCGTGCCTCTTATGCCATAAAAAAAGGTTACGCGGCACTCTTCAAAGCCCATGTTAACGAGTGGGAAAAGATTTGGAGCACCTCGGATATCCATGTTGAGGGAGATGTAGCGGCCCAGCAGGGTATTCGTTTTAACATATTCCATCTTAACCAGACTTATACAGGAAAAGATGAACGTCTGAACATAGGGCCGAAAGGCTTCACAGGAGAGAAATATGGAGGATCTACTTACTGGGATACCGAGGCTTTCGTCCTTCCATTCTTCCTTAAAACTGCACCGGCAGGCGTGTCGAGAAACCTTTTGCTTTACAGGTACAAGCATCTTGAACGTAGTATCGAGAACGCTGAGAAACTGGGCTTTACCAATGGAGCAGCTCTCTATCCGATGGTAACGATGAACGGTGAGGAATGTCACAATGAATGGGAGATCACCTTCGAGGAGATACACAGGAACGGCGCCATAGCTTTCGCCATCTACAACTACGTGCGTCATACTGGCGATTCTGAATACTTGTCAACTCATGGTCTCGAAGTTCTTATCGGGATATCTCGATTCTGGAGCCAGCGCATAACATGGAGCGAGAACCGTGAAAAATACGTCATGCTCGGGGTAACCGGCCCGAACGAGTACGAGAATAATGTTAACAACAACTGGTACACGAACACCATGGCCATATGGACACTTTCTTATACTCTCTCTGCGATCGGGAAACTGAAAAGGGAGTCACCTGCAGCCATGAAAAAGCTCTTCAGGAAAACATCGTTCAGGTATGAAGAGGAGACCTCGAGATGGAAAGATATCACCGCGAGGATGCATTTCCCCTTCGACCCTTCACGTAAAGTATTCCTTCAGCAGGATGGCTTCCTCGACAAGGAACTGAAACCCGCATCTTCAATACCAAAAAAAGAACGCCCAATTAACCAGCACTGGTCATGGGACAGGATATTGAGATCGTGCTTCATAAAGCAGGCTGATGTCTTGCAGGGCCTGTACGTGCTCGAGGAGATGTACGACACAGAGACTATTAAACGCAACTTCGACTTTTACGAGCCGATGACTGTACACGAATCATCTTTGTCAGCCTGCATTCATTCAATACTTGCATCGAGGATCGGAAACATAGGAAAAGCCTACGAGCTTTATCTGAGAACTGCCAGGCTCGACCTTGATGATTATAACAGGGAAGTTGCCGACGGGCTGCATATAACCAGCATGGCCGGAACCTGGCTTGCCATTGTCGAGGGCTTCGGCGGGATGAGGATTAGCGATGGCAGGGTTTACCTTAACCCCTTGATACCTGCTAATTGGAAATCTTACTCCTTCCATGCCAGGTTCAGGGATCTCCTCTTCGAGGTGAAGGTGACTCCTGGTTCGGTAAAAGTGACTAACTTGTCAGAATCTTCCTTGCCGCTGGTGCTGTCTGGTAAGAAAACGGACCTCTGGCCAGGGAAAGAAACACGCGTAAGAATTAAGTAATTACAACCACGAAATAAAACTATGGAAAAGCTAACTATCACCATCATCGCGATACTACTCCTGGCAGCACTGACCTTTTTTAGCTGCAAACCGAAACAACAGGAAGCCAGTGACGAAATCAGACCATTTACTTCCGAGGTAGTTCACCCTGAATGGACAAAAGACGCAATTGTATACGAGGTGAACACAAGGCAATTTACCCCCGAGGGAACTTTTAAAGCATTTGAAACACACCTTCCAAGACTTAAAGAACTTGGGGTTGACATCCTCTGGTTCATGCCAATAAACCCAATCGGCGTCAAGAACAGGAAAGAACCTCTCGGGAGCTACTATTCTGTGAGAGACTACAAGGACGTGAACCCCGAGTTCGGTACGCTCGATGATTTTAAAACTCTCGTGGCTAAAGCTCACGAAATGGGATTTCATGTTATAATGGACTGGGTACCTAATCACTCCTCTTGGGACAACCAGATTACGATTGATCATCCCGATTGGTATGTTAAGGACTCCACTGGTAGCTTTATCCCGCCCATAGGAACAGACTGGACCGACGTAATCCAGTTCGACTGGACAAACAGGGAGCTTCAGGACTACATGATCGATGCCCTAAAATTCTGGGTTGAACTGGGTGTTGACGGCTTCAGGGTTGATCATCCTCACAAGACACCTTACGACTTCTGGGAACGTGCCAGGGTTGAGCTTGAGAAAGTTAAGCCGGTTTTCATGCTTGCTGAAAACGAGTGGCAGGTCGACTTCATGATAAAAGGTTTTGACATGAGCTATGCCTGGGAACTTCACCATATGATGAATAGTATCGCTCAGGGAAAAGACAGCCTCAAATCTCTCCGCAAATATTACAAGAAGGAGCTTACGATATTCCCGCAGAATGTATACAGGCTGGCTTTCCTTGATAATCATGATGAGAACTCCTGGAATGGTACCATACAGTCGAGAATGGGAGATGCCCAGGATGCCTTCGCCGTTTTCATCTTCACCACCAGGGCAACACCACTGCTTTATAACGGGCAGGAAGTCTGCATGAACAAGAGCCTGAGATTCTTCATGCGCGACACAATCAAATGGGATACCTGCGCCCGCACTGCCTTCTACAAAGACCTTATAAAGATGAGAAAAAGCAATATTGCCCTTTCTAACGGCGAATACGGGGGAGGAATGGACACTCTCGTGACCGGCAAGGATAACAAGATCTTCGCTTATGTCAGGGAACGGGAAAATAACAGGGTTCTGGTAATGCTTAACTTAACTGCTAAACCTGTATCTTTCAAGCCGGAATTTGAAAAATATGCCGGGGAATACACGGAACATTTTTCCGGAGCAAAGGTTACCATCCCGTTTGCCGACTCGGTAAAGTTGGGACCCTGGGGATACCAGGTTCTTGTTAAGAAATAATGACTTTTCACGAGACTTATTAGTTCACTATGATAAAAAGACTTTTCCTGGCAGTGATTATTGTCGCTGCCCTTGTTCCATCGTGCACGGAACAAAAACCCAAGACAGTCAGGAAGCTTGTAACCGGGCTCGATTCGGTACCTGCCTGGTCGAGAAACGCGATATGGTACCAGATTTTCGTCGAGAGATTCAGAAACGGTGACAGTCTTAACGATCCGACCGTTGCTGACATGAAGGGTGGTTACCCTGATAAATATCCCGCATCGTGGAAGGTTACTCCCTGGGGGCACGACTGGTACGAGAGGGAACCATGGGTTAACGAGATGGCTGACGGGAACTTCTATTCACGGATACAGGCCAGACGATATGGCGGTGATCTACAGGGTGTACTTGACGAAATTGATTACATCGATTCGCTCGGCGTTAACGTAATTTACTTCAACCCTCTTAATGATTCTCCTTCTCTGCACAAGTACGATGCAAGGAATTATATCCATATTGACAGGAACTTCGGACCGAGCCCGGCTGTTGATGAAGGTCTCATGAGGACTGAAGACCCTGGAGACCCGGCAACCTGGAAATGGACCACTGCCGACAAACTGTTCCTGAAGGTTGTCAGCGAGTTTCATAAAAGGGGCATAAGGGTTATCCTGGACTATTCGTGGAACCATACCGGCAAAGACTTCTGGGCGCTCGAGGATATTCGTAAAAAAGGTAAAAACTCTCTGTATACAGATTGGTACAATATACTCCAGTATGATGATCCTTCAACCCCGGCAAATGAATTCAGGTACGAGGGCTGGGGTGGAAGTAATATTTACATGCCTGTTTTTAAAAAAGATATAGTCCCGGCCGACGACAAGGAGATGCCATTTGAAGGAAATTTCCACTCTGCAAAGCTTAAGAGTCATATCTTCTCGGTGTCGAAAAGATGGCTTGACCCTGACGGTAATGGGGATCCCTCTGATGGTATTGACGGGTTCCGGCTCGATGTGGCTGCAGAAGTTCCCATGGGTTTCTGGCGTGAATACAGGAAAGTGGTACGTTCCGTTAATCCCGACGCCTACCTGGTTGGCGAAGTGTGGTGGCTTCGTTGGCCAGATAAGCTGATTGACCCAGCCATCTTCATGGGAGACCAGTTTGATGCTATTATGAATTACCGGTGGTTCAGGCTCGCCAGGGGCTTTTTCGGTCAGGCAGAACCAATCCTTACTCCATCAGGTTTCGTGGAGAGCATTGCAACGATAAACAAGGGCCTCTCTGTTTCAAACCAGCAGGCTATGATGAACGTTGTTGCCACTCACGACTCGCCCAGGCTGTCTACATCCCTCTTTAACAAGACGATGGATAAGTACAACGCGAAGCCTTCAGATAACCCTGATTACAAGATTAATAAACCAGATGCCAAAACACTCGAGGAGCAGAAACTCCTGCTTGTCCACCAGTTTACTTTTGTTGGATCTCCTCATATCTGGAACGGAGACGAGGTTGGTATGTGGGGCGCTGATGATCCTGATTGCCGCAAGCCGATGGTTTGGGATGATATTGTTTATTCCCCGGAGAAAGCAAACTTCACACCCGGGAAATTCAGACCGGTCGACGAGGTAAAGGTTGATCACGAACTGTTTGAGTTTTACAGGAGCCTGGTAAAAATGAGGAAAGAAAATCCTGTCCTTTCTTCCGGGAACCTGAAATTCATCGTGGCTGATGACGAGAAATTCGTTCTTGGTTATTCGAGAAAATCAGGTGATGACGAAGTACTTGCTTTCTTCAACAGGTCACCAAAAGAGCAGACAGTTGTCCTTCCTGGCTATAAACGGACTCAATTAAATGATCTTTTCGTGCTTGGACAGGGCTCGGCTTCCGATTCGGAAAATGGCCTTTCAGTCCAGCTTGGCTCTTTATCAGCCCTGGTACTGAAAAGGATATCGAAGTGATTCAGTTTTTGATGAACCTGATTGTCTGGACCCTGTTGCCGGCATTAAGCCTGACAAGGTAAACACCTCCAGGCAAAGAATTAATTACCGGACCGCTCGAGTTCAGATCAAATAAACTTGTTCCCCGGGGGATAAGTCCTCCTTTAATTCTTCTTCCCGAAAGGTCATTTATAATATAGGTGCAATCGGTAGACAGGGGTTCGTTAAACTGTAATGCCAGATCTCCATGGCTTGGATTTGGATATGCCAATGCCAACCCTTTTGAAATCAGGTAATACTGGTCTTCAATACCGAGGAGTTTTTTGGGCGATGAAAGCCGCTTCGTGGTGTACATCCTGTATTCACCCGGGTTGAAGGTAATGGGATCATTTAAAGCGCTTACTATTATTGAATCGCCGGTAAAATACTCGTACCATTTACCGGTCTGGGGGAATCCCGGGTAAACCGGAGCTGTCCCGATATCGAAGTTGCCTAGTATGTTTACCTTCATCTCTGTCGAGTTAAGCAATATCTGCTTTTGTTTCCCGGCTAATGAATAGGTATAATCATTGGTAGAAAATGCCTCGTGCTCCTTCTTAAGCTTGTTAAGAAGGGAGGTAACAACATACAACCTGTAGCGAGGCTGAAGTGTATAGTAGCTCCAGAGAATGGGCTTTTCGCCTGTTCGGCCGTTGAAGTCGATGGAAATATCATATCCCAGCTCCCCGAACTGGAGCAACATCTTGGGTCCCGGTATTGTAAGGAAGAATACTTCAGCAAGTTCCACGCGTTTGAGAGCTGTTTCGATTTCCTTCACGTTATAGTTCGTCCCTGTAGAACCGAACGTGATAGCCTTGTACATTACCCTTTCCTCGTCGTGGCTTTCCATGTAAGAAACAAGGTTTTGCACGAGCCAGCCCCTTGCAGCCGAGGTTGCATAAGTGAGATCCGATGGATAACCCATCACTGCCTCGCAATACTGGTAGTTTACGTTACCCCACGGCATCATGCCGTATTCAGCAAGTATCTTTTCCTCGTTATTGGGTGCGAAATGTTCCAGGATAACATAGGCATTCGGGTTGACTTCCCAGATTTTGTCGGCAATTCTCTTGAGAATAACTATTCGCGATGCATCATAAGCGCTTCCATCGCCTGGAGTATTGGTGAATCCTTTTGAAAAGTCGAACCTGAACCCGTCAATTTTGTACTCGGTCATCCAGTAGGAGGTCACCCTGTCTACAAAAGCCTGCGTGGAAGCACTCTCGTGATTAAAATCAGCTCCCCATTTATAGGTTTGATTTGGAGACATGGCGTTGAACCAGGGGTTCGGGGTCTTCATTACTATCTGGTCGGAAGCGTAGTGATCGAGGTAAAGCTGAACGAGAGGCGACTGACCCATGGCATGATTGAGAACGATATCCATTATTACAGCTATTCCCCTCCGGTGACAACTATCCACGAGTGCCTTGAAGTCGTTTTTGGTCCCGTAATACTTGTCCGGTGCGAAGTAATATGATGGATTATAGCCCCAGCTCAGGTTTCCTTCAAACTCGTTGACAGGCATGAGTTCAATCGCGTTTATGCCAAGCTTCTGCAGGTAATTTAACGTGTCTCTTATGGCTTTAAACGAGTGAAGGGCAGTGAAATCCCTCACCAGCATCTCGTGTATGACAAGCTTGTTCTTCTGTGGCGGGGTGTACGACGAGGTTTTCCAGGTGTATGGTGTCTGGGAAGTCTGCAGCACTCCCACGATACCCGTTGTAGTATCCTTCGGGTATTTTATGAGCCCGGGATAGGTAACGGCGGAAATATACTGGTCGTTATCGGGGTCCAGTATCTTGTCGCAATAAGGATCAGCAATAAGTGTCGAGTCGACAAGGTACTGGAACCTGTATTCTTTTTTTGGGGTGAGCCCGGGTACTTCCAGCCAGTATCTTTCACCGTCAGGTGTCCTTTTCATGTAACCGGTCTCGCTTGCCTTCCACCCTGTAAAATCGCCGGTGACGAATGCATAAGATTTATAAGGTGCATGCAGAACAAGGGTAGCTGATGTGGCACCAGTGTAGTTTATACCATCCCTGAGCCCTGCAGGCAGGGCCTCGGTGACGACAGGTTTCCTGACATAGAAGAAGAATGAGTCAACGGCGAATGATGGTTTGTCCCATGCAATTGCCTTTACCCAGAATTCACCATACTGGGTGGTGGTGATAGTATGTGTCACGAGATCAGGGGTGCTCCCTGACTTCACGTACTTGTTGTTTATATACAGTGTTATTGAATCGGCAAGAGTGGCCGAAGCACTAATGTTTATAGTCTTGTTGAGTTCTATTATAAATGCCTGTTTCTGTGGAAGGGTGAAGACAGAGTTGAGTCCCGCTTCGAAAACATCAAGGAAAATATCCGGCCTGGTCTGCAATGAACCTGTCGGGTTCCGCAGTACAAGGGCGATCTTCTGTACCTTTTCGCCTGCAAGAACATTATAGAACGCTTTTATGTCGGGAGTGATGGTCAGTTCATACCTGAAGTTTCCAAGGTAAGTCAGTTTAGGCTGGGTTGTGTTTACTGCCCAGGTGCCGATGACCTTCTGCCAGCTAGTGCTGCCCTGGAGTATGAGTCCCGTATGGGCATAAAGATCGCCGGTGTAGTTATGAAGATCCCCGGCATCTTTACTCGAGTCGTAAATTATTTTTATCACTTTCCCTGTCATGATAACGGCAGGATCGCTGGTGATCATCTGCCCTTTAGCGATAGTGAGAACCAGGAAAAGATTTGTCAGAAGCAGGATAGTCTTCTTCATTGTATACATGTTTTTACCTGGTTTACCAGGGATGCCTGCAAATATATGAAATTGCTCTGAAATACCCTAATTTCCAGTGTTATAGCGATTTCTGGCCCCGCAATCGATTGAAATAAAAAGCAAAAAAAAGAAGGTGCGCGCTGGCACCTTCTTTTTATTATTTCAAAATATGACTACTTGCTGTTCTTGACCATCTTGTATTTGTAGATAGTCTTGCTCAGGTCAAGGGTGATAGTGTAGTTACCTGAAGCTGCAACGGCGATATTGTCACCACCATACTCCAGCTTCTTGTCACCGCCTGTATCACCGAGGTTGATTGTCCATGCATCATTTGCCCTGAACTTGATTGCTTTCCCTCCGGTGAGGTCAGTTGTTATTGTCCACAGGTTGGTCACGGGATCGTAAGTCAGGTTCTTGTCGACATCCCAGCTGCCGGTAGCATCGCCGATCAGACCCCACTCGGTCTTGGTCCATGAATACTTGGCCTCGTTAAGGTCAGCATTGATCTTGAACACGCCAGGGCCGCCTGAAACGTTGATGTTATTGCCGCCCCAGCTCCCGATCTGCAGGTTACCTGATGTGCCGCTGGCATCGGGATCACCAATGGTGTTGGCCTCTTCCCATGCAGGAACTTTCAGGAATTTCATGCCGCTGGTGGCAACATTGAAGTAGAGATAACCTTCATATTTGCCATCGCTCTTGGCTGATGTGATAACCGTGTTCTCATTGCTGGCGCTCCATCCCTGGTAGTCACCTGGAACATAAAGTTTCGGGTAGATGATAATCTTCTCGAATGGAGTAACAGTTAATGTCGTTGTATCTGAGTAAATTACCGGTACGTTGGGGCTGATAACTGCCTTGATCCTGCATTTTACTGTAGTCTGAACAGCAGGTTCGGCACCAAGGATGAGAAGAGTCGTGTTCATCTTTGAATTAAGCACTTCCAACTCCTTGTTTGTAGTAACACCGATGTCGTTTGGACTGTTGAAATTATCGGTAATGGTTATCTGCAGCGTGTAGGACGTGGCTGCCTGGAAACCGTAATCAGCAGCGTTCCAGGTGAATTTAGTCATCACGTTATTCTCGGTGGCTTCAGTAATAACGAAGCTTGTACCACCGGTGGGAGCGGTCATATCAGGACGGACGACAGTGCTGCTCATCACAGCGCCTCTGTCGATATCCTCGCAACTGCTCAATACGAGTAGTCCGGCCGCCAGGATTAACAATATGCTTTTGATCTTCATATTCTTATTTTTTAATGTTTAACATTAGTAACCGGTGTTCTGTGTCAGGTTGGGGTTCGCACCCATGTCTGAAGCAGGTATCGGGAACAGGTCGAGATGACTGTCTGTTGTTGCACCAGCTTTCACGCCACCTTTCCATTCCCATACATAAGTACTGTTGCTGAATTTGCCAAACCTGATGAGGTCGGTTCTCCTGTGGCATTCACCATAAAGTTCACGAGATCTCTCGTCGATGATGAAATCGAGAGTCAGCTGCCCGGTATTGATGTTACCTGAAGCGTCACCGTAAGCTCTCTGCCTGAGAAGGTTCACGTAATTAAGGGCTGTAGCTGCATCACCACCTGATCCACCCCTGAGTACTGCTTCAGCATACATCAGGTAAGCATCTGCAAGACGGAATACCGGGAAATCAGTGTCAGGATGGGTAAGGTTAGAACCTGCTGCACCTGCTGATGTTACGTTTTTCCACTTGGTTATAGCGTAACCATCAGGGAAGTTGAAGATGTCGGAGATTGATTTTGACTGACCGCTAGTGTAGAACATCGCTCTTTTGTCAGTTGCACCTGTGATATCGGCAAACTTGTCAACGAACTGCGGGGTAACTCTCGTTCCGCCCCAGCCACCATCGATACCGAATGCTGCCGGAGACATGCTGCCACCAACACCAGCGTGAACGATGAATGTTGTTCCACCCCAGGTCTTGGTATGTATACCGTCGAAGGTTATCGGGAAGATAATCTCGTCGCAGGTATTGTTATCAGCAAGGAAGAGGTGTGAATAGTTTGTTTCAAGCGTGTATGGGCTTGCAATCACCTTCTTCACCCAGGTAAGACACTCGGTATATTTCTCCGCGCCGATGTAAACTTTAGCATTGAGATAAAGTTTTGAAAGAAGCATCCATGCTGCTGCTTTATCTGCCCTGCCATACTCGTTTGCTTTTGCAGCCACGAGTGTCGGTTCAAGAGCCAGGAGTTCGCTCTCGAGATATTCAAACAGTTTTGCCCTGGTGATCTGTTCCGGGAGGAAAGCACCAACACTGTTATTCTCGTCAACGAAAGGAACATTACCGAAAAGGTCGAGTGCATGATAATAACTCAGCGCGCGGAGGAATCTTGCCTCTGCCCTGTAGGTCTGAACAGCTGATTTATCAGCACCCGTGATACCTCTCTCGTCAATTTTCGCATCAGATGATTCCCTGATAAACTCGTTGCAGAGTGATATCTGGTAATACAGCCTGTTGTACATGGCTTTGATGAACTCGCCACCTGAAGTCCATGTCTGGTAGTGGTAATCTTTCAGTGTACCATCGTTCCATGCTATAACAGCCTCGTCGGTTGTAAGCTCCTGTGCCAGCCAATACTGCCTGAGGTACTGTGAAAAACCTTCATCAATACCACTGATGTCGGGGCTGCCGTGAGGGCCCTGCTGTCCGGATACGGCCAGACCTGCATAGCACTTGGCAAGTACCTGCTTGTAAGCGGCTGCATCCTTGTAAACTGTTGCCGAAGTGACAACCTTGGGATCTTTCGGGATCGTGTTAAGATCGTTGATACACGATGTGACCGCTATCAGTACTGCAGTCATCACCGCGAAAATCACTTTAAAATATTTTGTATTCATATTTCTCACTTTTATCATGTTAAAACTCAAGGTTTACACCAAGCATGAATGTTCTTGGACGCGGGTAGAAGTTGCTGTCTATACCGCTGAACACTTCAGGATCAAGACCCGAGTATTTGGTTATAGTGAACAGGTTCTGTACACTGCCGTATACTCTCAGTCTGCCAGAACCGGCCAGGTTCTCGAAGTTATATCCACAGGTCATGTTGTCAAGCCTCAGGAATGAACCGTTCTCGAGGAAATAGTCTGACCAGTACTGCGGGTTAGCGAATTTGGTCGTGAGTATGCTGCTGTGAAGGTTTGAAAGTGCACCTACAGAAGCATAGATGTTAGCGTACGATGTACCTGAAGCAACGTTGTTATAAACATAGTTGCCAAGGCTTAACCTGCCGTTAAAGGTGAAGTCAAAATTCTTGTACCTGAACATCGAGTTGAAACCAAGGAGAATATCAGGAGCAGGTTTCTCGATACGATACCTGTCTGACAGACCCTGCGAGGTTACAGTTCCGTTACCATCCCTGTCAACATACAGGTTCTCGATTGGAAGACCATTCGAGTCATATACCTGCTGGGCAAGATAGAAACTGTTAACCGGGTAGCCAACTGTATTAATCTGGACATAGTTACCAACACCACCGGAGATGCCACCTGATTCAACACCTATGAATGCAGGATCGTCGATTGCAGTCAGTTTGGTGATCTCGTTCCTGTTAATGGTAGCGTTAACTCCAAATGACCATTCGTAAGTAGGCTGAAGAACAGGTTTGAAATTAAGGGTGAATTCAACCCCTTTGTTAACAAGGTTACCAACGTTCGTGGTGATCCTGTTAGTAAGGTTTGTTCCTGCTGGTACATCGATAGTGTTCAGAAGGTCTTTGGTAGGTCTGTAGTAGTATTCAACCGTACCGGTAATTCTTTCCTTCAACAGACCGAAATCGATAGCCGCGTTGTAGGTTGTTGTCTCTTCCCACTTGAGGTTCCTGTCGTAACCTTCAGGCCTGAGGGTGGTGATGAATCCATTTCCAAACTGGTACTGGGCGTTGTCATAACCAAAGGTATATCTTGCAAGGTAAGGATAGTCACCACCGATATCCTGCTGGCCGGTAACACCGTAACCGAGTCTGAGTTTAAGGGTATTAATCATCGGAACGCTCTTCAGGAAAGCTTCTTCCTTGATGTCCCAGGCGAGAGCGACTGATGGGAAAAGACCCCATCTGTTCTCCTCTGCAAACCTTGAAGAACCGTCATTACGCAGGGTTGCCGTGAGGAGGTATTTGTCTGCAAACACGTAATTGAGCCTGCCGAAGAATGATATAAGGTAATTCTCGGTGATATAGGAATTATCCTGGTAGGTGATAGTTCTGGCGTTGTTCTTCTCGAGATATGAACCCTCGCTGTAGAAATGCTGCCATGAATAACCAGCCGTTACATCAAGTCTGCTCTTGATACCTGGCATTTCCTTCTTGTAGTTGGCATATGCATCAAGAAGTTCGTTCTTCTTGTTCTGGGTGTAGGTGTTGAATCTTCCCTTGCCTGAATTCCAGTACCATGCTGCATTCTCGGGAACAACAACTTTACCATCTGACCACGAGTAATCGGCACCAGCATTCACAGTTAGCTTGAGGTCAGGAAGCCAATGTACTTTGTAATCAACCTGGACGTTACCAAGAACCCTGTCAACATACGACCTGTCGTTCCTCAGTTCAAGAAGAGCGAGCGGGTTATTTGTCGCGCCGATAGCGATGGGATCGCCATTAGGTTGTTTCCATGTGAAGTAACCGCCATATTTGCTGCTTGTTGCATCGTATACAGCCTGGGTTGGGTCCATCGACACTGCCGAGCCTATTGCACCATGATCAGCAAACCTGTTCCTGACGTTCATGTACTTGGCGTTTACAGTAACATTAAGATGGTTGTCGAGGAAGCTTGGGTTAAGGTTAAGAGCCGAGGTCAGACGCTCGAGGCCCGAGGTCTTCAGGATACCGGTCTCGTCCGTGTAACCTATTGAAAGCCTGTAAGGTACTGTAAGCGCGCTTCCGCTGAAGCTCAGGTTGTGGTCGAGCGATACAGCTGTCTGGTAGATCTCGCCCTGCCAGTCTGTGCTGGTCTTGCCCATCAACAGGGCAGCAGGTGAGGTGGTTGCATACCTTGAATAAAGGACTGATCTGAATTCTTCAGCTGTAAGATTATCAACTTCACCAGTCCTGGTACCTATCGATACTGAACCGTTATATGATACTTTAAATGGTCTGCCAGCTGCACCTTTCTTGGTGGTTATAATGATAACACCGTTTGATGCCCTCGATCCGAAGATCGCTGTTGCTGATGCATCCTTGAGCACCGTGAATGATTCGATATCATTCGAGTTAACAAGGCTGAGCGGGTTAGGCATACCTGATACACCCGAGTTGTCAACTGGAACACCGTCGATAACGATAAGCGGATCGTTGCTGGCCGATAGTGATGAACCGCCCCTGATCCTTATCGTTGCACCCTGGGTGGGGTCACCACCCGATGTTGTAATCTGGACCCCCGGTACTTTACCCATGATCAGGTCCTGTGGACGCGATGCTGAACCTTTGTTGAAATCGCGTGTTCCAACAGCAACAACTGACCCGGTAGCGTCTTTCTTGGCCACTGTACCGTAACCGATCACGACTACCTCCTGGAGTGCCTGCACATCGAGTGCAAGTACAACATCGATAGTTGCACGGTTATTAACGGCTATCTCCTGTGGTAAATAGCCAACATAAGAAATTTGAAGTGTAGCAGTCGGGGCGACAGTCAGGCTGTATGCACCGCTTACGTCAGTCATAGTCCCGTTGGTTGTTCCTTTCTCAACGACAGTAACTCCCGCCAGGGCTGACCCGTCTGCTGCATCTGTAATTTTTCCTGTGATCTTGATCCCCTGCGCGCTGATTGCTCCCGATAGGAGTATGCCGAGGAAAAACATCGACAGAATCACCAAAATTCGATTTTTCATAGGATGTCTGGTTTAATTGATTATAATGATTGTCTCTTTTTAATTAAAAAATAATTAAATCAGAATTAGAGCAGTAGCAAAAGTAAAAAAAGATTTAATATAAATAAGAATTGAATATACTAATTTTCAGTGATTTAACAAATAAGTCCGCAAACGTTTGAAATTTTAATATCCCTAGGGTAATTGCCGTGTTTGTTATTTAGAAGCCGGCTGGAATAGAGTTGTTTTAAGCCCGTGACATGCCTTATTTCCGGAGTCCTCTTTATTGTGACGAAAATTCAATATCTTGTTATGTTTTTTTAATAGTACTGAAACAGGGGAATGCAGAAAGGACAGGTCACAATAAAGGATATTGCACGCGAACTGGGAATATCACCTTCAACGGTTTCAAAAGCATTGAAGGGGCACCCGGATATAAGTGATGCAACAAGAAAAGCAGTAAGGGAACTGGTCGAGAAATGGAATTACAGACCGGATCCTATTGCCCTTAGTCTCAAGATCGGGCAAAGCAAAACAATCGGTGTGATAGTTCCTGAAATAGTTCATTATTTCTTTTCAACCGTCATCAGTGGTATAGAAGACCTAGCCTACGACTCGGGTTATCACGTGATGTTCTGCCAGTCGAACGAGTCGGCTGAACGGGAAGTCAAAGCCGTTGAAACACTTCTTTCAAGCCGGGTGGACGGGATCCTGATCTCGCGTTCAAAGACGACGATGGGATTTGATCATTTCAGGAAGATAATAAACAATGGTTTACCTCTTGTCTTTTTCGACAGGATTTGCGAGGAGATTGAAACGGACAGGGTTATTGTTGACGACGAGGCCGGTGCTTTTGATGCTGTCATACATCTAGTCGAAAATGGTTGCCGCGATATCGTTCACCTTTGCGGACCACAGAACCTCAAGATAGGACGTGACAGGAAGGATGGTTACTGCCGTGCACTCAAACATGCCGGTTTGCCAGTGAAGGAAGATAATATAATAAGGTGTGATACGATGGAAGAAGCGAGAACGGTAGTTCCCGTATTGCTGTCGCGTGATCAAAAACCGGATGGCATCTTCGCTGTAAACGATCTCACCGCTGCAGAGTCTATGAAAATTATCCGCGACAGTGGCCTTTCTATACCACGCGACATTGCCGTGGTCGGATTCACCAGCGGGATGATCTCGGATCTGACCGACCCGCCACTCACCTCCGTCGAACAACACGGTTACCAGATTGGAAAGGAAGCCGTTAGAATGCTTATCGACAGGGTCGAGGGCAAAAAGGATCAACCCTTCCAGACCAGGGTTATCCAGACAACGGTTGTCGTGAAAGGTTCCTCGAAAAGGGTGAAGTAACAGGTACTGGTCATTCACCCTTGTTCTGACGCATTCCCGTTACATTTCAACCATTCGAGAGATAATCATACATCTCGGAGGCATTCTTGTTTTCCGGGTCAAGCTCCATGGCGAGCTTGAAGTAAACTTTTGCCTTCTCGTAGTTATAATTCTTCATGTAGGCTCTTCCAAGGTGATACAGGGCTGAAACATGCTGGTCAGTCTGGTTCAGCAATCTCTCGAGGTGTTGTATGGCCTCGTCATATTTACCGGCTGATTTCAATGCCACACCCATGTAGTAATTGGCCATAATTGTTTCGGGACAATACTCGAGTAGTTTCCTGTAAGCGGCAATACTCTTTTCTTCCTTCCCGAGATGATAATAACTCAGACCCAGCCACATGTAAGTCATGGGCAGGAACTTGCCAGAATCAACTATCATGTTGAAGATTATCACGGCATCTGAAAAATGAGTGGCCCTGTACAAGGCAACACCCATCCTGTAAAGCACGTAAGGACTATCAGGCTTGATTTCCAGAACCTTCTCGTAAAATCTTATCGATTTATTGAGTTCCCCGAGAATATAATATACGTTGGCACATTCGAGCAGGAGATGAATATTATCGGGATGCTTTGAGCTTGCTTCTTCGTAACATTTTGCTGCTTCCTCAAGATTACCGTCGAGCATCTTGTTAAAAGCATCATCAAGACATTTGTGGACTAGTTCGGTCATGGCTGAATTGGGTTTTGGTTTCTTATTCTTTTCTATCCTGCATTGGTATATAATCGTGTTTCCCGTAGACGTTCCTGAAGGCGGGTCTGATGATTCTCTTCGCGGAGAACGTGAGCTCCTCTATCCTGTGAGTGCACCAGCCTGATACCCTGCCTATCGCGAACAAAGGTGTGTAAAGTTCCTTTGAAATGTCGAGCATTGAATATACAAATCCGGAATAAAAGTCAACATTTATGCAGACAACTTTCGTTGACTTTTCACCCTTGAATACCCTGAACACCTCGGGAGTCAGTTTCTCAACCATCTCGTAAAGCTCGAATTCAGCCAGCCTTCCCTTTTCTATAGCCAGTTCCCTGGCCTTGGCCTTCAATATAGCTGCCCTCGGATCCGAAATAGTATAAACCGCGTGTCCTATACCATATATTTTACCTGAATAATCGTTTGCTTTCTTGTTAAGGATTTTAAGGAGATGGGCTTTTACTTCTTCCTCGTCTGTCCAGTTTTTAACGTGCATCTTCATGTTCTCCATCATCTCGAGAACCCTGACGTTTGCACCACCGTGAAGCGGGCCCTTGAGTGATCCGATGGCTGATGTTATCGAAGAATAAATATCTGTTTCAGACGAACTGGTTACCCTCATGGTGAAGGTCGAGTTGTTCCCCCCGCCATGTTCGGCATGCAGCACGAGCAGCAGGTCAAGCAGGTCCGCCTCGAGCTTGGTGAACCCGTTGCAGTCACCCTTGATGAGATAGAGGAAGTTCTCCGCGGTTGTGAGGTTGGGCTGCGGATGCCGGATCGACAATGTCTTCCCTTTGTATAGGTGCCTGAGTGCCTGATAAGAATATGCCACTATCGTTGGGAATTTGGCAATGAGGTTAAGCGACTGCTTTATCATGTTATCAAGAGCGATGCTGTCAGGTCTTTCATCGAGAGTGTAAAGACCGAGAACCGATCTCGCGAGTATATTAAGAACATCTTTCCCCTTCATCGAAAGGATCATGTCTTTCGTGAACTCATCGGGAAGGGCACGCAAGGAAGCAAGGTGCTCCGAGAAGACCCCGAGTTCCTCCGCGTTTGGAAGCTTGCCGGAAAGCAGAAGGAAAACGGTTTCATCAAAACCGTGCCTGCTGTCCTTCTGGAACCCTGCAACTATATCCTCGATGTCTATTCCCCTGTACAGAAGACGGCCCGGGATCGCGACAACTTTATCACCTTCCTTCTTGTAACCAACAACTTCACCGATATTTGTCAGCCCCACCAGCACACCTGTTCCGTCAGCGTTCCTGAGTCCCCTTTTAACATCGAATTTTTCAAATAATTCACTATCGATCTGGCACGATTTTCTTACCGAATCTTCAAGCTGTGAGAAGAGATTTACCTGTTCCATATTACATTTTGTTAAAGGGTGGATTTTTTAATGTTTGAAATTATCGCGTCGGCGAACTCGGAGGTTTTGAGAAGTGTGGCGTTTTCGGTAAGCCTGTGGAAATCGTAGGTGACCTTCTTCTCGAGTATTGTTTTTTCAAGCCCGCTGTAAATTACCCGGGCAACTTCATCCCAGCCAAGGTATTCGAACATGAGGGCCCCGGAAAGAACTACCGATCCCGGGTTTACTTTATCCTGGTCAGCGTATTTCGGAGCTGTGCCATGGGTGGCCTCGAAGATGGCATGACCAGTTTCATAATTAATATTTGCACCTGGTGCTATCCCTATTCCCCCGACTATTGCAGCAAGTGCATCAGAAATATAGTCGCCGTTAAGATTCAGTGTCGCGATCACGGAATATTCTGCCGGTCTGGTGAGTATCTGCTGGAGGAAGGCGTCCGCTATCACATCCTTGATTATCACCCGGCCCTCTTTCTCCGCGTTCTTCTGAGCCTCGTTAGCTGCATCCTCACCTTTCTCAATGGCGATTTTCTTGTGCTGATCCCATGTGAAGACCTTGTCGCCGAATTCTCTTTCAGCGAGAGCATATCCCCATTTCATGAAAGCTCCCTCGGTGAACTTCATTATGTTCCCCTTGTGCACGAGAGTGACTGATGGAAGTTTCCTTTTAATGGCATAAATTATCGCCTGTCTGATGAGTCTTTCTGAACCTTCCACCGACACGGGCTTGATACCAATCGATGCTGTTTTCGGGAACCTTATCGATTTGACACCCATCTCGTCAATCAGGAATCTCCTGACCTTGTCAGCTTCGGGGGTGCCGTTCATGTACTCGATTCCGGCGTATATGTCTTCAGTGTTCTCCCTGAATATGTGCATGTTAACATTTTCAGGTTTCTTTACAGGGCTCGGCACACCACTGAAATACCTGACAGGCCGGTAACAGGTGTAAAGGTCAAGCAATTGACGGAGAGCAACATTCAACGACCTCATCCCACCCCCGACGGGAGTCGTGAGAGGCCCTTTTATTCCAACAAGGTAGTCCTTGAATGCAGTAAGAGTTTCCTCAGGGAGCCAGTTACCGGTAAGGTTGAATGCTTTCTCCCCGGCGAGGACCTCCTCCCATTCTACCTTCCTCTTCCCGCCATATGATTTTTCAACTGCAGCATCAAATATTCTTACAGATGCTTTCCAGATATCTCTTCCCGTGCCGTCGCCCTCGATAAACGGGATAATGGGATTGTCAGGTACGTTGAGCCTGCCGTTTTCAATTGTGATCTTCTCAGCCATGTCAGTCAATGTTATGTTGTTATCTTTTTTCTATTTTCCAGAACGGGCTCTTATAAGGTTAAGGGCGCTTCCGGCTCTGAACCACTCTATCTGTGCCTCGTTGTAAGAATGATTAGCCTCGATTATTTCACTGGTACCGTCAGAATGATTCAGAACCACCTTTAACTTTTTACCGGGGCTGAAAGATTCAAGCCCTGTTATATCTATCCTGTCACTCTCGCGGATCTTGTCATAATCGGTTTTGTCAGCGAAGGTGAGGGCAAGGACTCCCTGCTTCTTGAGGTTAGTCTCGTGTATCCTTGCAAATGACTTTACAATCACTGCTTTAACGTTTAGAAAGCGAGGCTCCATCGCGGCATGTTCACGCGATGATCCTTCGCCGAAGTTTTCCTCTCCGGCCACTGTCGACCCAATTCCCAATGATTTATAGTGTCTCGCCACCTGCGGGACAGGTTCGTATTTC
>JAXLTU010000042.1:0-31903 GCA_046329885.1 Bacteroidales bacterium | reverse complement strand
TGTTATTACACTGCTGACAATACCTTTTTAAACTTAATTATCTTTACGGTGTCTAAAAACTTTCTTATGTCACTCACCGAAAAAATAGCTGCTGATCTTATCGCGGCGATGAAAAGTAAAGATAAAGTAGCTCTCGAGGCTATCAGGGCGGCAAAGACCGCGTTCATACTTGCCAAAAGTGAAAAGGGTTCCGAAGCTGTACTTACGGCCGATGAGGAACTGAAGATCATACAGAAGCTCGTGAAGCAGAGGAAGGAATCTGCAGATATTTACAGGCAGCAGAACAGGCCGGATCTTTACGAGAAGGAGGAAGCTGAAGCCGTCGTTCTTGAAAAGTATCTACCTGCCAGGATGAGTGCTGAAGAGCTTGCATCCGCACTTAAGGCTATTATCGAACGCGTGGGTGCCAAATCGCCAGCCGAGATGGGCAAGGTGATGGGTGTTGCAACGAAAGAATTAGCAGGAAAAGCCGACGGTAAAGAGATTTCGGCAATTGTTAAACAGCTACTTGGCTGAACCTGGCTATTTTACAGGAGACGAAATGACACCGAGATACCTGCCTGCCCAGTAAGGCAGCAGCCAGATATCGCCTGCACTGTACTCCGACCTTCCCTCTCCCCTGCCATCGGGTTCAAACCTGTTGGCATTATGACGCGATATCCTTAGCTCGTCGGGTGGCAAAACCTCAGCCGTATATTGTCCCCTGAAACCCGGCTCCAGGAACTTGATATCCTTCCTCCTGCTGTTCGTCACAGTCCAGTTAACCAGGTCGAGCGGGTATTGTTGCAGGTACCAGGCGGCATCGTCGATACCAATATCGTTCTTCCCGGTCAAGGCTGTAAGTATTATCCATAATCCTTCTTTCTCGGGACGCTCGGCGTTCCAGTGGTCTATTATTGCCTCGCGGTATTTCTCTTTTAATGTATCGTTCAAGGCATAACGGTACAGCCCCCAGTAACCGCAGTAGTACATCTCGTCGTCGGAATGATTCCACCCGTCCGACAGTTCCCGGCTAAGCTCATCAGCATCTGCCGGCGCCCTTCCAATCGAAGCGATAGGCCTCATGAGGTTTTCGAGATAACCATGTTCCTTCATGAGCATGAATGCGGCCTCCCGGTATTTTTCCTTCCTCGTGAAATGCCAGGCTGTCTGGAGCATGCCTATTATGTTCGACGAGTTCAGCTTCCTGTCGCCAACCATCACCGGTCGTGCATTGACATATTCCGGGTTCCACCTCCCCCATTTTGTAGGCTTACCATCCCAGTCGACGAGGTAGAAGTTGTTCTTCAGCACGTGCGACATCAGCGTGTCGAGCAGCATCACCGCCTTCTTCTTCAGTGCTTCATCGCTGACAAGCTCGGCAACAACACCAAAGGCGAAGACATGACCGATTGCCTCGTCGCTGCTCGTTGTCGATTTCCAGTCCCATTCCTTGTCCGGGGCTCTCCTCCAGGGTGCATCGTCATACTTGTACCCCCTCCTCTCGAATGATCTCGATGGAAAGCCGCCGAGCGAGTTGACAGTATAAAGTCTCTCCATCGCTTCCATCGATCCCCTTATATTCTCAAGAACCTCCGGGGATGGCTCCACTGCGTACCGGAATGCCTGACCGGCAAGGTACATCGATGTCCAGAGCCCGTCATTGTCAGAATCCTCGAGTCTCCCGGAAGTTATGTCGCCCGGCACCACAAGAGAGGTTGTCGCGTTGAACCCGTGCCGTATGTGTCTCTCCCTTACCTGCTTCTCGAAGAAAAGCGCTTTTTCGTGAAGGGTCATTGGTGTGAAGCAGATCTTTGACAGTCCCCTGTCAGTGAGGACGAGAATCGAACCTGACGGGCCCTCGGCTATATCAGTAACATTGTCAGACGGCAACCACCTCAGCGAAGCGTAATACGTGAACCGGCCATCCCTGTTAAGCCTGAAAGCCCCTTCCGGCGATCCGAACCATACCTCATCGCGGATAACCCTTATCACGTTCAGCGAATTGCACGGCAGGGAAATATTGGCAGGAACAACCTCTCTTCCGCTGGCGGCATCTGCCACGAAATAGCCATTGCCAGTTCCGCAATACACCTGGTCGCCAACAACTGCAAAACAGGTAATGCCTGACTTGTCAACAAGTCTGGTAATCCTCTGTTTGCTCATGTTGAAAGAATATAGTCCCTTTTTTCCTCTTATTATGAATACCGAGCGGGACTGATCAAAGCCTGTTTCAAGGACCTTGTCCCTTCCCAGATCGCCCGTCCAGACTACCGAGGTGTCTTTAAGGTAGGCAAGCTTCCCGCCATCCGAGACCAGGAAATCGAAGTCCTTTCCACCGGCAATTATTGAAGCTGCCCCGAGCCCGTGCCTAATATACAGTTTACCGGCCCAAGCGTTGCTGAATACTGCCTTATCATCCGCGTAGACTATCTCATCCTTGTACCTGCAAATGGCTGTTACTTTTTTGTCGGTCACCGGTCTGTACTGGTAATCCGGAACAAGCTTACCCGGGAATAAAAGCTCACCCGCTGATGGCCTTTGTAATCCATTGCCTGTCAGCACCTGGATATAACCATCGCGATCAGAAACTACATTCCTGTAGATAATCGCTTCCCGGGCACCCGTATACCTGATGCTGTAATCCTGGATAAAAGGGACATCTGCCCATGGTTTCGATTGTCCCAGCAGGATAACTGTTGCAAAAGACAACAACAGCGAAAGAATTATCAGCTTCCTCGATTTTATCAATGGCCTGGTTTGTTAATATCTCTATTCCCGTGACAATTATTTCATCTTATCGACGAGCATTTTCATGAAATACCCTCCGACAACTGATCTTGCCCTGAAGCCCACAGACTGGGCATCTGTTGTCTGGTGCCAGTCTGATAGAGGTATCCTTGAACCTGTTTCGTTGGCATAATTGTAAACCGGATCGACGAGTGCCTCGAAGTCGGCCTGGTTATCTGCCAGGCAGGCGCTCCATATTATCCAGTCCGATTTTGTGTAAGTGTTCCTGTTATCGAGAGGAATACCGTAGCGGGTCTGGACCTTCTTGTAGTACTCAACCTCTTTCTTCGCGACAGAAGGATCGAAGAGGGCAGTACCAAAAATCTTGTCCCACACCAGGTTATACTTCTGACTCCAGGTGTCCTGCTTATCGAAGGTAAGGCGGTAATGGTCGCCATTATCAGCCATCTGCACCCACTTGGCTGCCATTTCCCTGGCAATATCCATGTATATCTTTGCCGTGTCCGTCTTGCCAGCCATCGATGCCATTTGCGAGTAACTCGCGATACCCATTATGGCTTTGACCGAGAGGTTGGCATTATGGGCAAGGTGCCCTGCAAAATCATCAGTACAGAGCTGGTTCTCCGGATCAAGACCTGCCTTAACGAGATAATCGGTCCAGGTTGTCAGAACCTTCCAGTGCTTCAAAGCGTATGATGGATTACCCTCTTTTTTGGTAATGGCGTTGGTGAGTATTATCATGTTACCGCATTCCTCGACGGGCATATCCTCGGGATAGGTCTGACCGTTGGCCAGCGGATAGGTACCAACATCATGTGCAGCGAATGGCTTTGTCCATCTGCCGCTCTCGCTGAAATGGAAGATATGGTTGAGAAGGCCTTTCACCAGTTCGGGGTTATAGATCAGCATCAATGGGGCCGAGGGATAAGTGACGTCGACTGTACCTATAGAGCCATTGCTGAAGTTTTCTTTCGAGAGGAAAAGAAGTTCATCGTTCTTATCCTGTACAAGCTTGTGAGCCGCGAGAGCCTGCCTGTAAGCCAGGGCACAGAGCTCTGAATACCTGACTCCTCCTGATGCAGCAGCATCTTTCATCATGGCAGCGTCGAATTTCTCGCACCTGGCCAGTATTGAGCCGTATTCTTTCGAGGCCGTTGTAATTATGTCCTGAATGTTCTGCTTACCATCGCGGTTCCAGTAAGGTCTCAGGTTCTCTCCGAAATATTGAATAGAGTAAATATCGTCATAAGCGAGCATCAGAAAATCACCTTTCGCGTTACCGGCTATCTTGCCAAGATTATTCGCATAAGCCAGCACGCTCATGTTCTCGGTCATGTCAACTGGCATATCAACGGGTGCTACTGGTTCAGGCAGGTTACCTCCGGCGATGAATTCCTTCTTTACATTATCATAACCGCCAAGAGCCAGTTTCCCGGATGTTGCAGCCATTAAGAAATAACCCCAGTCGATCCTGCGGTCATCGCCTTTCTTCTGTAGCACGGGCTGGTCGATGGTGCCTGTCTTCAGGTACGACAACTTGTTGATGGTTCCGGTCTCGAACATCACCTTTTGTCCTACCGTGTTTACAGCCCATTGTGGTGTCGCGTCGAAATAGATCTGCACGTCATGCTCCTTACCGTCTGTCGAGGCAACCCTGTAGGTTATGTAGTTAACAGGTCTGCTCATCAGGTCGAGGTTGTCCATCAAAAGAGGTGCGGTGAAGATGACATCGAGGCTAACGGGACCGCATTCGAAGGTGTAGTAGGTCTGGGTAGGCATTACAGTAACACTTTTCTGGACAGCCCTCTGGTTAAAAGTCGACATCAGGTTCTGTTTAACGTTGAGTCCGAAATCGACTAAGCCGCCCCCCGTTTTGTTGTAGCAATGAGCCGCGATAATATTCTCACCCTGTTTAAGTGTCGCTGTTACCTCTGGAGTTAGCTTGATAACGACATCATTATGCCACTCGTAACCGGTCTTCACCACTTCCATGCCGTTTATATACAGCTCGAAATTATCATCGTGCGAATACTCGAGGTACATTTCTTCCGAAGTATAGTCCTTATCGAGAGTGAATGTTCTGCGCACCCATATATCATGACTGTTCCAGGGAGTCACGAGGTTAGGCTGGCCCTCGGTACCGAAGGCTGCCTTTCCTTCTTTCCAGTTACCTGCCTGGTAGGCAAGTGCTTTCCAGTCGCCGCGCGGTTCAGACTCGGTGTATTGAGCTGTCCATGCTTCTTTCCTGGCGGTTGGTATGACGACCTTCAGCGGCAGTTTCTCGACACCCATGAAGCAGTAAGAGACGCCGTCGACACGGAGTGCCCCGATTAGTGGAAATTCCTTGCCTGTCCAGTGTCTGACAGGACCGTCGTTAAGCTTGTCGCCGAATGACCAGGCGCTGGTGTACGGGTCGATTGTTACCAGGGGATAAGCTGGTGCGCGGAGCTTGTTTTCAGCAGCCGGCTTGAAGGTCGGGGTTCCGGCGCATCCCGAGAGTATGATTGCTGCGATCAGCGATAGGAAAGAGAATGATTTCATGGGTGGTTATAAATGATTTTTCAGGTTAATATGGTTTATTCAAAAGTAAAGGTTTTAGGGATAAGAGTATCATGAAAAATCATTTTCAAAAGTGTTTTATAATATGGTTTTTACCTTATTCTTAATTTGATTGACCCGGTATTATAGAAGTGAAATGAGTTGCTTGGAAAGCACTTCCCTTCCCAGCACCAAAAAAAGCCATCCTTTTCCAAAAAATTTTTGGTGGCGATTGTTACGGGTAATTGCTCCGAGTTCTGATTAACGAAATTCAGTGAAACTACTCATTATCCTCACTGATGCTGGCTTGCTGTATTTTCTGTATGTGCCCATATTGTTTTATTCAGGGACTGGTAAGCTTATTGCAAATAATCATTTGTCCCATGAACCTCTTGCCGATTACAATAGGGTTATTGCTTGCAACAGCCCCGTGCGAGAGGAAACCGGAAAGGGTGCGAACCGTGTCCTGTTTTTTGGAGCGGGAAGTGGCAATGCGCAAATGGCGAAAAACAGGAACGGTTGTCCTTTACGGGGTCTTTTCTTTGGTTCTTTCTTTGGACAAGCAAAGAAAGAACAAATAGAATAACAAAAATATTTCATCATAATCGCCAAACAAATAACCCGCGAGTATAACGAGGAGTTCGGCGGAGATGAAGAATTACAAGGATAATTGTTTTTATCCGTTGCACTTGCATGGCACAAAACGCTGCTAGAAAAAGTACCCCCTTAGTGCCAAAATATTAACAAACGAATTATTAATAACCTGTATCAGGTTAGCAGCAAATAATTCATCATGAGTATCGGCAATCATGAATAATTCTCTCTATATAATCTGAGATTCCTCCCTAACGCTCGGGATGACAATTGTTTAATGGGGGGCAATGGGAAGAGGCGCTTCGGAAATTACTTATTTGCACCAACCCTCACAGCTTTATCCTGCGCCCTGATCGCGATCTCCGTGGCAAGGAAACAATGCTCCTGCCCCATAGCTGTCTCTGTCCTGTTGGCTATATCGCTTACAAGCTGCTCCCCGTAAGGCATGTAAACCGCCGAACAGTTGTAGTATTTAGTCTCTTTCTGGTTCACCAGAAAAAGATGATTCCCTCCTTCCCTGCCCGCTATATCGATATACTTCCTCATCTCTATATAACCCTCGGTCCCCAGGATGAATGTCCTGCCATCTCCCCAGGTTGCCAGACCATCGGGAGTGAACCAGTCAATCCTGATATAACCCGTGGCGTGATCACTTCTCACGCTCATGTCACCAAAATCCTGGTAATCGGGATAGTTCGGGTGATTGAAATTTCCTATCTGCGAGAAGTTCAGGCTGGCCTGCCTGGAGTCGGTATAATAAAGGAACTGGTCGCACTGGTGAGACCCAATGTCGCACAGCACACCCCCGGCCTTTGACGGCTCGAAGAACCAGGGCGGACGGGTCTGGGGCCTCATCCTGTGAGGACCAAGTCCCACGGTCTGAATAACCTGTCCTATCGCCCCGCTTTTAACGAGCTCTCCAGCCTGCACCGAAGCCGGGCTGCCCAGGCGTTCACTGTACATTATCGAGTAGATCCTTTTGGTCTCCTTCTGTACCTTTCTTACCATCTTTAGCTGATCGGCAGTGATGATGCCAGGCTTATCGACCATGAAATCCTTGCCTGCCTTCATGACCCTTATACCAAGCGGCGCTCTCTCGATGGGTATGGCCGAGCTGGCAACCATCTGTATCGAACTGTCATTCAGTATCTCCTCCTCGCTGGCAGCAATCTTTACTTTCGGGTAGCTCCTCGTGAAATTTTTAAGCAGCTCGGGCTCCTTCGCGTAAACAGCAACCAGCTCACCCCCGCCTTTGATTACCGAGCTTACCATGCCATAGATATGCTCGTGATTGATGCCTATCACAGAGAAACGTATCGAATCTTTCGGCTTGGGTCGCTGAACGGGCTTTATTATTATCTCGTCGGGACGGTCAGTCGAATGCAAGCCTCGTCCGAACAAGTCTGCCGGGAATAAACCTGCAGCGGCCAATGCTGCTGCCGATGTAAAAGAATGTTTCAGGAATCCGCGTCTGTTGGCTGCCATGTTACCTTGTTTTTTTTATAATATCTTACAAATAAATGCCTTCTCGATTTTTCAGGCCGAGTTGCCATGACTAATATACTATTCAATCTTAATGGATATTCACCCATGTAAAATAAAAAGTCCCGGGGATAGTTAAAAAACAATAAAAACAGCCCTTTACAACCTCTTTTCACGGTAATTAATTAATAAAAATTATATTTGAGAATATCGCCGGTTAAGACTGTCTGATTTGTGGCAAAAGGGATGATTAAAAATTTCGTGACTGGCAATAATATTGTAAAATACTAATAAATAATACCTTATGAAAACTGGAAACAGCAGGCTTGGTTTATGTGCGGCACTCGTCCTTTACTTCATCTCGGCAGGAGTTGCCAGCTCACAGCTATTTGAATGGCGCGGCCCGGGTCGGACCGGCAATTACGACGAAACAGGTTTACTCAAGAAATGGCCCGATGGTGGTCCTGCCCTCTTGTGGGACGTCACCGGCATGGGAGACGGCTATTCGTCACCCGTTGTCACCGACGATGCCATCTACGTGACAGGCAGGAGGGACACCCTCGACATCCTCGTTGCCCTCACCCTCGACGGGAAGAAGAAATGGGAAGTAGCTTACGGCAAGGCCTGGATGACAAACCATACCGGCTCGAGATGCATCCCCACGGTTTATAACGGCAAGATCTTCCTTATAAGCGGTAGCGGCGACATGGTATGTGTCGGCACTGACGGCAAGATTAAATGGTCGAAGAATCATTACAAGCTTTACGAAAGCAAGCCAATAATGTTTGGTATTTCCGAATCGCCTGTTGTGACAGGCAACCTCGTGATAGCCTCTCCGGCTGGTAAGAAAGCCACCCTGGTTGCTTTTAATATTGACAATGGCAACGTGGTCTGGACCACCGAGCCGACTGGAGACGAGCCTCAGTATGTTAATCCCAAACTCATCGACCATGGAGGAAAGAAGATAATAGTCACTGTATTGTCGACAAACATCCTGGGTGTTGATGCTGCCGACGGGAAGGTACTCTGGAAGTATAACTACGTGGAGGCAAATGCCGCCAAGGGTAACGTGATGAAGAATCATGCCATTACACCTTTATACCGCGATGGCGAGATCCTCATTGCCAACGGGTACAAGTGGGTTGCCCTGAAGCTCAAACTATCTCCTGATGGCAGGTCGGTTGAAAAGGTTTGGGAGAACCGTGCTTTCGATCCGCAGTTAGGTGGCGTGGTCCTTGTTGGAGACAGGATCTTCGGTGCGAATCATATGTCGGCCCCGACCGACACCTGGCTCTGCGTCGACTGGAAGACAGGTCAGACCCTGTGGACACAGAAGTGGTACGCCAGGGGATCGGTCATAACAGCCGATAACATGCTCATCCTGTTCGAGGAGAAGACGGGACACGTTGCACTGGCCAGTCCAGGTGCTTCTGACCTGGGCATAATAAGCGAGTTCCAGGTAACGAAGGGAACGGGGCCGTTCTGGGCACACCCTGTCGTCAGGAAAGGTATCATGTACATCAGGCATGGTGAGGCCCTGATGGCTTACCGCGTTAAATAATTTAACAGGAACTCCGGTCTAAAGGACAATAGTAGTGTTTGAAGAGCTATGGGGAAATATTAAGCTCCTGCTGAACTTGTATAGACTCCGGCTGAAAATCGTATTTCGATACTTGTTACCTCCGCCACTCTCGGCAGCTTTAAGATAAGTTGACCGGCCCATCTTCCGCGAAATAAAAAAATATCCCGGGTAATTGTTTTTCAAAACCGATTACCCGGGATTTCTTATGAGTGTTTAAATTAATTAGTCCCTGAAGAGCAATGGGGCGAGCTGGTAAAGGCTTCGTCTCCATGTAAGGAATTCGTGGGCAGTCCCCTCCGAGACAAACGATACGGCGTTAAAACCTTCCTTCTTTAGGGCCTCTGTGGCATTTTTGACCCCGTCGGGTCTTTCTTTGCTGCCGCAGCTGAGGAAAATAAGCTTAACCATCGATTTATCTTTTATATCTGTCGGGCTATAAGTACCCCCGCTCAATAACCCGTAACTGGAAAAAACAGCGGGATTATTGACAGTGATGGTTTTCGTCTCCATGCCGCCCATCGACAGTCCGGCCATGGCCCGGTGTTTCTGATCTGCCATCGTGGCAAAATGTGTATCGATATACGGGATAAGCTCATCGACGAGAACTGTCTGGAATGGTTTTATATCGAAGTTCCTGAGGCCTCCCATCTTCACGTCATTGGTCATGCCATAGGTCATGACGATGATGAATTCTACTGTTTTTCCCTCCGCGATCAGGTTATCCATTATCAGGTTGGCATGTCCCTGGTTCGGCCATGCTGTTTCATCCTCTCCCCAGCCGTGCTGAAGGTACAGAACCGGGTATTTTTTCTTCCTGTCCTTGCCATAATCGGGCGGGGTATAAACGAAGGCCCTTCGCGAGGTACCGGTGCTCGGTGACGGGAACAGCACCTGCTGAACATTGCCGTGAGGAACATTTTTCAGGGCATAAAAATCCTGGTCATGTGCCGGGATCTCGATGCCACTCTCCCAACGGGTTGATCCGTAAAAATTGAGAGTGCCCGGGTCATTAAAGACACCACCATCGATTGTAAGGTGATAGTAATGAAAACCCTCGTCGAGAGGAACAGGTGTTGTACCAGTCCACGCGCCGTCTTCTCCCTTCACGAGTTTCGTTCCTCCCCTGCCGCCGAGTCCTGCCACGACACTTTGTGCATCGGGCGCCTCGACACGGAAACGGGCATAGCCTTGTGAATTAACCATCGGGTAGTCTTTCCCCGGCTGGTTGAGAACCGAGGGCTTGAAATCTTCAGTTACCACCTGCTTGTCCTGCTGAGCAAGGCAGAGTGAAAATGACAGACCCTGAAAGATCAGGAAATAGATTAGGAACTTTTTCATAGTGTTTCTGGTTTCATCAATAATGTCAAAATTATATGCTTGTATTCATGTACTTTATTGTCTGCTGGATAGTTAAGCATGGCTTTTATAAGCGTTGCTCTCTTACCTTTTAAAATTGATAGTGTACGAGTTCCCGACCATATCGAGGTAATTGACATTTATACCTGAAACGTTCGATTCAATGATCTTCACTTTCGGTACGAAGTTATACAGCTCGGTGTTCGTTTTTGACTCCGGGCTTTCCCACATTGTCCCAATCTGGTCAATCTGTGTGGCCCCGGCGTTGAGCTGGACCATTGTCTGGTAAACGAAATTCTCGGGATCGATTGTCCTTCCCTTCAAGTCGCGGTATTCTATTGTTACCGAGGTGATTTCATTATTATTATTGGTGTGGACAGTTGGCAGTGCCAGCACGAAATAATACATGGCATCAACTTTCGAGTACACCAGCGAATAAGGCTTATTATCGAGGGTGAGAGTATACTTCCCGTTTGCAAAGGGGAGGAATATCGAACCGTATGGATAGCCCGGGGGTGCAGGAGCATCGCGACGGAAGAATGCTATGAAACCATCGGGAGCATCTGTATTATGGGAAACTGAAATATCATTATAAGGTGCTCCTTCCGGACCAGTGAGCGTGTATATATGATCCGAGGGTGCAATGCCTTTCTTGCCGAAGACCCGGAGACCGTGATTAATATGCAGGTTCGTCGTGTCGATCACCTGCGGAGGGGTGTTGTTCAGTCCCCACTTCCCGCAATAGATGTCGAACATGGTACTGAGGAAGAGTGCCTTGTCCTCTACAAGATCGGGTATACCGTTGGCATCAGCATCGATATTCTGCGAAAGTGATTCGAAGAAAGCACCGAACTGGCGGAAACGATCTATCTCGTCCTGGTTGAGGTCAATCTCGTTACCAATGGGGTTGCTGGAAGGGATCACGTTTGTCCCCTGCAGGGTAAGCATATCGAGGTTGATGACGGTATTATCCCCGTCCTTGAGGCTGACAAGGGGAAGGACGTTCAGTCCACCGGCCTGCAGGCAACCTATAAAAGCATTTTCGGGACCGAGGAAGACCAGTGCCGTGGCCGTGCCCTGCATGGCTCTAACGCTGAAGTCACTGCTGCTGATATCAAAGAGTTCATACCCGCCGCTGCTATTAAAAACCATTATGCTCTTCGTATCGGCAAGGGAGTACCCCGAGCCTGATGAATACAAATCGGCGCTCTTCTTTATCCCACCGAAGGGGAGCTTGCCTTTTATGACAACACCGGAGGAACTATTATCGTCCTTGCTGCAGCTTGCAATGAATAAAGTGATGATTAACAGGAAGAATATTGCAGGGAATCTCATATTAACAGTTAGTTTGTAGGTTGTTGAAATATACAAAATATTTTCAACCATAATCACGACAAAAAGCCGGTCATGTACATTTCAGAGCGTGTTGGGAAGATGAGGGGGCAGGATCCCAGACCTGGTTGCTGGGTCTTTTACAACTTTACAACTTTACAACTCTACAACTTTCTTCAAGCTCATTGGCTATCGCGTCATTCATGGTCATTGGCTTCGCGTCATTCATGGTCATTGGCTTCGCGTCATTCAATAGGAAGAAAAATCCTCTCAAAATTGTTCTTCTTCCAATTGAATTACAATTGAACGACCATCGAATGACCAATGAATGACCATTGAATGACAATCGAATGACAATCGAATGACAATTGAATGACCATCGAATGACCATCGAATGACCATCGAATGACAATCGAATGACAATTGAATGACAATTGAATGACAATCGAATGACCAATGAATGACCATCGAATGACAATTGAATGACAATCGAATGACGATTGAAAGCACAATACAACCCTACAACCCTACAACTCTACAACTCTACAACTTTTATTCCCCGGTCTGCACGGTAAATGGCATTAACTAACCGAATACTGAACACTGACACACCCTGCAAGTGCGAAACAGTTTTCTATCTCCTGCAAAATCCCAAGTAGAATCTAACTATCTTTATCCCTACTGACTGCTACGATGAAAAAAATAATTCACCTGTCCGACCTGCATATTGGTCATGCTGACTGTGGCAAAAAGTTCCGGAAGATTGTAAGCAACATATCAAGGAGGATGCTTCCCGCACGGGATTATATCATAGTCATAACCGGCGATATAAGCGACAATGCCAATCATCCCGGGTTTACTGATGAAGCGCTGAAGATCATCAGCCTGCTAAAGAAAAATGGTTACACGGTGCTGGTGATTCCGGGCAATCACGATTACGGGAACGGGGCCAACGGGAAGAAGGAGCTGGTACCGGTTTTCAAGAAGAAGTTTTACGGCACGGAAGGCATCAGCTTTCCAAAGCTGGATATCATTGGTGGTACGGCATTTATTGGTCTGGATACCAATGCAGAGGAGCTACACTGGTATGACAGGTTCTTTTCGGAGGGTGAGCTTGGGAAGTCGCAGCTGGAAAGGTTGAAGGTGATGCTCGATGATGAAAGGGTAAGGAAGAGGAAGAAGGTCATTTACATGCATCATCACCCCTTCGATTACAAGTTCGTCATGCAGCTGAAGGACAACGATGAGTTGAAGAAGATAATCAGTGGCAGGGTTGACGCCATACTGTTCGGTCATTACCACCGCGATATCGAGTCAGCGGAGAAGGATTACAACGGCACCTGGGACATACCCCGCTGCTACAACGCCGGCTCATCGACCCACAAGAACGGCCACCCCGGCTTCCAGAGGATAATACACCTGCCGGACCATCCTTCGAAGGACAGGGATGGGGGGTTTGTTTAGGGGGAAAGGAAAAAGGGAAAAGGGGAAGAAGATTACTGTTTTTTAAAAAGCCCCCGGAGTCGCAAAATGATCTAAACATATTGAACAGCAATAATAGCCAGACTAAGTCATAATCTAACGTGGTTAAGAAAGAAGTAAGTTGTATTATGCTTAAGATAGCTGAAGCATCCTTTAAAAGTATTCACCCTGCTTCTTGATAAAATCCTATTGATTACTTTACTTTGAGATATAGTGAAAGTTGTATAGGCTAATAAATCGTGGAATTCAAGTTAATGTTTGAGCGGTATGAACTCTATAGTATTCATTGACACTGAAGTGTCAGAAATCGATAAAAGAATTTCTGATATTGGAGCTTTAAAGACAGACGGTTCAAATTTTCATTCAGGAAATATTTACGACTTCCAGAATTTTATTTCTGATGCCAAGTATTTCTGCGGCCATAACATTATTAAACATGACTTGGATTTTATTAAGAAGGAAACCGGAAAAGATATATGTGATTTAATGTACGTGATTGACACACTTTTTCTTTCTCCACTGATATTTCCTGAAAAGCCCTATCATCACCTCATTAAAGATGACAAACTAATTTCTGAAGAACTCAATAATCCAGTTGCTGATTCAATTAGGTGTAAAGAACTACTTCATGCAGAGATAGATAAATTTCACACACTCTCTGATATATTAAAAAGTATTTATTACTTTTTACTAAAAAACCAACCTGGATACAGCGGATTCTTTAAATACATTGAGTTTCAACCAAAAAAAAATACACTGGATCAGCTTGTAAAAGAGTATTTCAAAGGAATAATATGTGAGAATTTGGAGATAAGGATTCTCGCAGAAAAGAATCCTATTGAATTAGCATATGCTCTTTCGGTAATCACTACAACGAAGAGAGATTCAATAATACCACAATGGGTGGTTAAATCCTATCCTCGAGTAACTGGAATTCTCTATTTACTTAGGAATAATCCGTGTATCGGTGGTTGTAGCTATTGCAATGAAGTTTTGGATCCAAAGAAATCTCTGAAAAAATATTTTGGATACGATAAATTCAGAATATTTAATGGAGAATCCTTACAAGAAAATGCAGTAATTGCTGCAATTAAGAATAAATCGATCCTATCTGTATTTCCGACTGGAGGTGGAAAATCCTTAACTTTTCAATTACCTGCTTTAATCGCAGGAGAATCTACCAGAGGTCTTACAGTTGTAATTTCTCCACTTCAATCACTTATGAAGGATCAGGTAGATGGACTAGAAGAGAAAAATATTACTGAGGCCGTGGCAATCTCTGGATTATTAGATCCTATTGAAAGAAAAGAAGCCCTTGATAGAATCGAAGAAGGGACTGTCTCATTGTTATACTTAGCGCCTGAATCATTAAGATCGCACACAATAGAGCAGAAATTACTTGGTAGAAATATTGTGAGATTTGTTATCGATGAAGCCCATTGTTTTTCAACGTGGGGACACGATTTCAGAGTTGACTACTTGTATATTGGAGAGTTCATAAAAAATATTCAAAAGAAAAAGAATCTTGAAACACCAATTCCTGTTTCATGCTTTACGGCTACTGCTAAGAAAGCTGTAATTGAAGATATATTAAAATATTTTAAGGAGCAGCTTAACGAAGATCTGGAACTCTTTGCCACAACTGAGACAAGAAGAAACCTTAAATACATTGTTATCCCAGCAACTGATGATAATGACAAATTTCTTAAGCTCAGAAACTTAATTGACAATAAGGATTGTCCTTCAATAGTATATGTTTCAAGAACAAAGAAGGCAATAGAGCTTTCAAAAAAGTTAAAAGATTCAGGAATTGATGCTTTGCCTTTCCATGGCAAAATGGAAAGAGAGGAAAAAGTTGCAAATCAGGATGCATTTATGAATGGTTCTGTAAATACTATTGTTGCAACATCTGCATTCGGCATGGGTGTAAATAAAGCAAATGTCGGTAGGATTGTTCATTATGATATTTCAGACTCACTCGAGAATTATGTTCAGGAAGCAGGAAGAGCAGGAAGGGATGAATCGATTAATGCAGATTGTTATGTTTTGTACAATGAAAATGATCTATTAAAACACTTTATACTCCTAAATCAGACTAAAGTTGATTTAAAAGAGATTCAAGATATTTGGAAGGCTATTAAGAGTCTTCACAGGACAAGAGATAAGATCTCAAACTCTGCACTTGAGATTGCCAGGGCTGCTGGTTGGAATGAGTATGTCGCGGAGATGGAAACCAGGGTACTAACTGCAATATCAGCCTTGGAAATGGCAGGATACATTAAGCGGGGCCAAAACAATCCGAGAATTTTTGCAAGCAGTATTCAAGTCAATACAGCTCAGGAAGCAATTGACAGGATAAAAGAATCAAATTTGTTTAACGAAAAACAGCGGGAATATGCAGTTAGAATAATGAGGTCATTAATTTCAACCAGGAGTAGGAAAAGGTCCTCAGATGAAATTGCAGAATCAAGAGTTGATTTTATTGCAGAAAATCTTGGTATTGTAAGGGATGAGGTAATAGCTGTGATAAATCTTTTAAGAGAAGAAAAAATACTCGCTGATAATAATGATCTGACTGCTTTTCTGTATCCTACCGATAGTGTAAAAAGTTCGAAAGCATCTCTGATTGGTCATTCAAATACTGAAAAATTCCTACTAAAGGAATTTTTTGAGGTAAATGATGAAGTTGAAAATGGAATTAAAACCCTGAATGAGAAAGCTTTAAATGAAGGAATTAAGGAATGTACAGTCGAAAAATTAAGAACAATAGTAAACTTCTGGCTCATAAAGAGGTGGTTTAAAAATGCTGGACAGAGAGGGGGAGGGACTATTTTGCATTTGAAAAGAATTATCGATTCAGAATTCCTTGCTGAAAAAATTAGAATACGTCATCAACTGGCGAATTATATTCTTGATTATCTATTCAGGAAGTCTGAAAAAGCAGAATCAAGGAGTGATAACAGCTCTGTGACAGTAACCTTCTCGGTTCTTGAGATTAAGCAAAGCTTTCTAAACCAGAACAACCTGTTTAAAGAAGATGTTTCAAATGAGGACGTTGAAGATGCACTTCTATTTTTATCCAGGATAGGGGCTATAAAGATTGACGGTGGTTTTCTCGTAGTGTACAATAAACTTGCCATAGAAAGGCTTGAGAAAAACAATAAAGTCCAATATAAAATAGATGATTATAGGCAGCTTGCAGACTTCTACAAAAATAAAGTGGAGCAGATTCACATTGTTGGTGAATATGCAAAACGGATGCTAAGCAATTATTCCGATGCTCTGAAGATGGTTGATGATTATTTTCAGTTAAATTATGATTCCTTCATTAGTAAGTATTTTCCTGGCTCGAGGAAAGAAGAAATATCAATGAGCATAACTCCATCTAAATTTCAGGAGGTCTTTTTTAGCCTTTCTCCTTCTCAGCAATCAATTCTTAGAGATAATCAATCTTCAATATTAGTAGTTGCTGCAGGTCCGGGAAGTGGTAAAACAAAGCTTCTTGTACATAAGATGGCAGCAATTATTCTTATGGAACAAGTTAAGTCTGAGAGCCTTCTTATGCTTACCTTTTCAAGAGCCGCAGCTGTAGAATTCAAATCTCGTCTGCTTAACCTGCTTGGGAACAGAACTA
The DNA here is from genome assembly GCA_046329885.1 of Bacteroidales bacterium. GTDB lineage: Bacteria > Bacteroidota > Bacteroidia > Bacteroidales > VadinHA17 > LD21. The sequence continues at coordinate 15,173 of JAXLTU010000042.1, read as the reverse complement.
ATTTCATTGAGATAAAGACATTTCATTCTTATTGCTTTGATATTCTGGGACTTGTTGGAAATATTGAAAAGTCGGATGAAATTATTGAAAAGGCTCTGGCGAAAATATCGAACAATGAAGTTGAACCATGCCGGATAACCAAGGAAGTAATTGTTGTTGATGAAGCACAAGACATGTCTGAATCTGAGTACAGACTTATTTGTAAACTCCTGGAATTTAATGAAACGGCAAAACTAATTGCTGTTGGCGATGATGATCAGAATATTTATGAATTCAGAGGGTCAAGCTCAAAATTCCTTTGGTCATTGTTGAAAAATCCAGGGGCTAAAAAGTACGAACTTGTTGACAATTTTAGGAGCACCCCTAGTATCGTTGAATTTGCCAATTCATTTTCCACAATTATTCGAAACAGACTTAAGGAACTGCCTTTAATATCTATGCGAAAAGATGAAGGGTCAGTATATCTGAAAAAATACAATGGAAGCAATATCATTGTGCCAGCCGTAACTCATATACTTAAAACACCATTATCTGGGACGACATCAATACTTACAAGGACAAATGATGAAGCTTCGTTTGTATATGGAATGCTGCTAAACAGGGGGGGTAAAGTAAGATTAAATACTAATGATGATGACATATTCAGTTATAATGTTAAGGAAATAAGGTTCTTTATTAATAGTATCTCAGAGGATAATAGTCTTGTAACAATACCTGATGAGATTTGGGCAGAGGCTAAAGATGCATTGAAGAAATCTTTCAAAAGAAGTACTGTTTTAGATTCATGCCTCGGGCTTATCAATGATTTCGAATTGACCAATAACAGGAAAAAGTATCTATCCGATCTCACTACTTTTTTTAGGGAATCAAAGATTAACCACAGGAAAGATGAGGACTCGAGCATTATAACAGTCTCAACTATCCATAAGGCAAAAGGGCGGGAGTATGATAATGTATTTCTGTTGCTGAAAGATTATAAGACTGATAACGAGGAGAATAAAAGAGCTTTGTTTGTTGGTATTACACGTGCAAAGACAAACCTATTTATCCATTACACTGGAACCCTTTTTGACAATGTGCAGTGCAGATCAGCTGTAAGGGAATCCGATAATTCAGAATACTCAGAACCTGAATTTATTTCATTAAGACTTGGTCATGATGATGTCAACCTGGGATACTTTCAATATATACAAAGAAATATCAGATTACTCAGGGCCGGAGATGACATGGGATTTACTGATGAGGGTTGTGTTGGTGAAAACGGCAAATTCTATCTTAAATATTCGGCTAAATTCAGAGAGAAACTGGCATATTTTATCAACAAAGCTTACACTATTGTCTCTGCTAAGGTATTCCTTTCACTTTACTGGAAACCTAAAGATCAGGATGATGAGTTCCTTATTATTTTGCCTCAATTGTTTCTAAGAAAGATAGAGACCTGAAACCTACCTTTAATGATAACCGCAATCCATAAAATTGGTCAGACACTAGGTTGCATTTTGATGATGTTATTAATAAAATTATTCGACATCAATCAAACAAATACCCTACAAATAATACTCCCGAAATCCCAGACCAGAGGCTTAGTTAAGAAAAAGAACTAGTTTTACTAAACCCATAACCAAAAAAACTCGACGTATAATATTTCCCATATACACATCAAAAAGACTTACTTTACTTTCCTATTGAGACTTTCTGCCTAATATTGTTATGTCATTTCCCCATTTGAAAAATTCATAGATACAACCATGCCCAGAAAAATCCTCCCATTCCTCCTATTGGTATCTCTCCTCCCCCTCACCCCCATCCACTCCCAGGAGCCCAAGCCTGTAACCGTGGCCATTGCACGCATGACCCACGACCATATCGCCTTCATACTCGACAGGCTCAGGAGGAACAGCAGCGACCTGAAGCTTGTCGGGATATGGGAACCGGACAAGGTCCTCGTTGAAAAATACTCGGCGAAATACAAGCTCGATAAGACCCTGTTCTACGATGATCTCGACAAGATGCTCGACAAGACTCATCCCGAATCAGTACTGGCTTTCGGCTCTATTCACGAGCACCTCGGGGTCGTTAAAGCTTGCGCCCCACTTGGTATCCACGTCATGGTCGAGAAACCCCTCGCCGTGAACATGGATCATGCCAGGCAGATGAAAGACCTCGCCGTCAAATACAAAATACACCTGCTTACCGATTTCGAGACTTCATGGTACCCTTCATCCACCAAATCGTGGCAGCTAGTTAATGATAGCAGCTATGTCGGTAACCTCCGGAAAGTTGTCTTGCACGACGGTCACCAGGGACCAAAGGAGATTGGCTGCAGCAAAGAGTTCCTCTCGTGGCTCACCGACCCTGTCCTGAACGGCGGCGGCGCCATAATCGATTTCGGATGCTACGGAGCCAATATCATGACCTGGCTAAAGCAAGGCGAACTGCCTGTTTCTGTCACTGCCGTTACCAGGCAGTACAAGCCAGATGTCTACCCGAAGGTGGACGATGACGCGACGATAATACTTAACTACGCTAACAGCGAGTGCATAATACAGGCATCATGGAACTGGCCCTTCGGGAGAAAAGATATGGAGATCTACGGCAACAAGGGCTATATCATCGCCGACAACAGGAACGACATGAGACTGAGAAACAGCTCCATGAAGACGGAGGTCAAAAGGACTGTCACGGGTAAGGATGTCGCGGTCTACGAGGATCCATTCAGCTATTTCATCGACGTCGTCCGCGGCAGACTGACCCCGGCACCCCACGAACCCTACTCCCTAGAGAATAATATAACCGTCGTAAAGATACTCGACGCCGGCAGGGAATCGGCTAAAACAGGCAAAACGGTCTACCTGAAAAAAGAATAGGGATGAGAATCTGGTAATGGAAATTAGCCCTGTGCCCTGAGCCCTGTGCACTGCGCTTCTTCCTTTTTACTTTTTCCTTTTTCCTTTTCCTGGTAACTACCCAGGACCGAGCAACGAGGACCCAGGACCGAGAACCGTGTCCCCAGCAACATTCTACAAGCGTAATAGTAATCCTATTTTTTATAATTTTGATAGAAACAAGTAACAACCATGTCCCATCCTTACGTCTGTCCCGCCGAGTATTCCGGAAGTCTTGATAGTTTCTTAAGAAGAATGTTGCACAAGCCAGGCAGGATCTTAAGTCCTTACGTGAAGGAAGGCATGACGGTCTTTGATATCGGGTGCGGACCAGGGTACTTCACTGTTGAACTGTCAAGGCTGGTCGGACCAGATGGTAAAGTTGTTGCTGCCGATCTTCAACAGGCCATGCTCGATAAGATGATGGAAAAAGTAAGCTCCATCGGAACAGCCGGGAATATCGAACCTCACAAGTGCCTGAATGATTCGATCGGATTGAACAGGAAGGCTGATTTCATTCTTCTCTTCTGGATGGTCCACGAAGTACCTGACAAGGTGAAATTCCTGACAGAAATAAAAACCATGTTGAACCCCGGGGGAAGAGTCTTCATATCAGAACCCAAAATTCATGTCAGACGCAAGGACTTTGAAGAAATGACAAAGATACTCTTGTCGCTTGGCTTCACCATCCACGAACAGCCATCTGTGGCTATCAGCCGGTCATTATTAGCCGGGTTGGATTAATGCCGTAAACTTTACTTTTTCTGATCTGAATCTGCAGACCGGCAGCCCTTGATCCATTTGTGTTTCCAAGGTAATTCAATCTCTTTTCATTAATGAAGCATTCCAGGCTTGCTTCCACACTTTAATGTCTTCATTTTCTGAAATTTACAAAAGCAGGGTAATGAACTGATTGCTTTTAAATTTTACTTTGAAGTTATCAGGAGTCTAATTCCTTCTTTGCCTTTTCAATCATATCTATCAGCATACCATATTTCTTCTTCCAGTCCTTCTTCCCTGCAAAATATCCGAAGATGCAAAGCCCGATGAAAAACACGACCCAGATTATTGTAACCACAGTTATATTCAGGTTATACTTCATCAGACTGCCGGCCAGGGTCATTCCTCCGCCAACTCCCAGGACAATAAGTATTGGCGTTATTCTGAATATTTCTCTTGACGGCAGGTACCTGAGACGTTTTTCAGCAAATGCAAGAAAGCTGACGAGAGGAAGCATATACATACTTTCAGGTAATCTCCTGACCGACAAGCGTATATAAAGAGCTCCCATCAGGAATCCCAGCCCGATAAGCATCATGCCTGCTGCCGAAAGTTCGCCATTTCCCGACAGGATAGTGAAATATATTGTCGCCAATATGACAAGAACTATTGCACTGACTATTTGTGATTTCCTGGTTTTCTCCTCCTCTGCCCTGAATGCTTCAATCACGGATTCAGGAGTAACTCTGTCAGACCTGGTTTCATCCGCCTCCGGTTCCAGGTTTTTCATGGTCATTTTTTTTACATCATCGAGTTCCATTTTTTACCTCCCACTCTTTTCTGATTTTTTCTTTAATCCTGTGAATCCTTGTCCTGGCATTGATTGACGAAAGACCCGTTATCTCCGAAATCTCCGTGTAATCAATGTCCTGAAGGTAAAGTGCAACCAGCATCCTGTCGGTTGATGAAAGTGATGAATTGAACTCCCTGAAGAACTTCAGCTTTTCCTCGGCCTCGTTATCATCATCAGCACCCTCAGCCCTGACAGAATATTCCTCGTCACCAATCTTCCTGAAAAGTGAATTATCTCTCTTGTTCTTCGATACGTGAGTGAGGCAGACATTTAAGGTTATTCTCGTCACCCAGGTCCTCATCAGCGATTCTCCCCTGAAATTCTGGATATTAAGCCATATCTTTATAAGTGCTTCCTGGTAGGCGTCCCTTGCATCATCGCTGTTTCCGAAATAGTAGTTGCAGACAGATCTAATCCGGCTGTTGTTTTCAGCCAGTACCTCGTTGAATTTTTTCTGCCTTTCCATTTCTATCTGTTACACTTTGCTAATTAGACCGGGAATCAGCTTTTTGTTGCACGATTGAAGAAGAAATTTATTTTTGTTATCAGGAGGAAAGGTCCTGGGTGCTGGGTCCTCGATCCTCGGTCCTTGGTCCTTGGTCCTTGGTCCTTGGTCCTTGGTCCTTGGTCCTTGGTGCCCGGTCCTGGTTGCTCGGTCCTCGGTGCTGGGTCTTTTACAACTTTACAACACTACAACTCTACAACTTTCTTCAAGGTCATTGGCTTCGCGTCATTCAATAGTAAATGCCGGACACCGATTACAGATTACAGATCACCGAATACCTTCTTCCTCTGAGCCCTTGAGGAAAGCTGTAGAAGCCGTAAAGGCTATAGAGGCAGTATTAGAACAGGTTCTACCTCTGTGCCCTTGAGTAAAGCTGTAGAAGCTCTAACGGCTGTAGAGAGGCTGTAAAAAGAACTTCTTCATTTTTACTTTCTACTTTTTACTTTTTACTTTCCTCCCCTGTGCCCCCTGCCTACGCTGAAGCTCCGGCAGGCAAGTGTGCCCTGCGCTCCCTGAGGAAAGCTGTAGAGGCATTAATGGCTTTAAAGGGCTGTATCAAGAGCAACTTCTTCCCCTGAGCTCTGAGCCCTGTGCCCCGTGCCCCTTAAGGAAAGCTGTAGAGGCTCTAACGGCTTTAGAGAGGCTGTATAAAGAACTTCTTCCCCTGTGCCCTGAGCCCTGCGCTTCTTCCTTTTTACTTTTTACTTTCCTCCTCCATCCAGCCAGTGCACTATATTCAGCAGCAACCTGTAATTCTCCTCCGCGTATTCCGAATTCATTCCAACCCTTGTCTGTGCCTGGCCGGCCAGCTGGGCTGTGAACATGGCCGCCTCACCAAATACAACTATCCTACCCTTGCCATACAGCATGCATGCCCCCTGCCACCATCCCGATATGTTCGTGTATTTGGTCGTTTTGTCAAAGACCCAGGCCGTGTCAGATTCCAGCAGGAGGTACTTTTGGCTGAACTTCAGGATCGGAAGGGCTTCTTTTGGTCCAGTGAAACCCTGACCTGTGAATGTAAACACCTTGCTCACTCTTTCCGACGCGTTCCTGCCGTCTGTCACCGGGTTGGATAGAATCGTGTTGTCAGCTCTCGAGAACATGGATGGTCCCCTGGCCGTGGTGTCGACAGCAAAGCCGTTGGTGAAGCGGAAGCCGAACGCGCCAGCCAGATCTTTTGCCGCACCACCAAAGGGCATGTGATCGGCTATCAGGAAGAGTGAACCGCCGGCCTGTACCCATTTCTTTACCGCCTCAACCTCACCGGCAGCGAAGGCAGAGGGTGTTGGCAGGTACCAGTTGGAGATATTGATTTTATTAAGCGCGTTTGCAATAACTAAAATCCTGGCATCAGAAGGGAACGGCTTCTCAAACCCGCCACCAAGACCTTTTACCCGGTAGCCGTCGGCTCTTAGCAGCCTCGCGAAAGGAAGGTACCTACCGTCAGCAGTGTGGAAATTATTATGTCCCTCGTCTATGTACACTACCGGTCCCTTGCCAGCAGGATATTCGGGCTTTGGTATCGACGGGTTGAATGTGGTGTCTGCCACCTGCTGCGAATGGAGCAAGAATCCCGTTACAGCAAAAATGAGTATTGAAAAGATAATCCGGTTCTTCATATTGGTGAATTTCATGGAAAGTTAGGCATTTCTGAATCAATGTTGGCATTTTCCTATGCCATTCCATGGATCTTGAATCAGCCTGGAGTATTACCTATGAATTGACTTAATCAAACACTTTTTAGTAAAACTGATTCAGTGAAAGAAAATGGTCAACCGGATAGTTTTTTCAGGGTAATAGTGAATGCTTTTTTCAGGCAGTAGTCAAGATTGTAATTTGGCAGTCAAATACGGAACAAACAGGAGAAATATTTGCTCTCCTGTTTTTACAATTTGAAAAGGGATATTTAAACCACTGACCAATAAATATTAATATGATGAAAAAGCTATTAATTCTGATGTTATTCCCGGCTCTTGCACTTGCTAGCTGTAACAAGGAGACCGAGACCGGGATGCCCAGGCTGACTTTTCGCCTGACTGATGCACCCGCCGACTATGACAGGGTTAATATTGATATAGTTGGTGCTGAGGCCATTATTGATGGAGAAAAAATTGACCTGGAAGTGAATACTGGTGTCTATAACCTGCTCGACTTCGCTAATGGTAAAGACACCATACTTGTCGACCAGCATATCCCTTCTGGACAACTGAGCCAGATTCGTCTCATCCTGGGCGATAATAACAACCTCGAACTCAAAGGACAGTCTTTCGATCTTACCACACCAAGCGCCCAGCAATCGGGATTGAAACTGAACGTTCATGCCGAGCTTGTCGATGGTATCGCTTATGAGTATATTATCGACTTTGACGCGGCAAGATCCATTGTTCATACGGGAAACGGGAAACACATTCTTAAACCCGTGATAAGGGTATTCACTAAATCCGTGTCAGGAGCCATTGAAGGTGTTGTTTCTCCGGCAAAAGCAAAACCACTGGTTTACGCCATCTCGGCTCAACTCGATTCTGTCTCGGCATTCGCTGATACCACATCGGGAAAATTCATGTTCAGGGGACTATCGTCAGGCAGTTATAAACTCAGATTCCTGCCTGTCAGCCCGTATAAAGATTCAACTCTTTATAACGTCGCGGTAACAAACGGGATTGTTACGAAACTGGATACACTGAAATTCTGATATAACACAAGAACAAACAACGACCGCCAGATAAGCATCCGGCGGTTTTTGTTTTTCATTAACGAGTCAGTCTTATAATTCACCGTTTTCTTTTCCAGCAAGGTACCTCAGGTGTCCGGCAACAAACCTGAGCTCGCCCCAGGTAACCTCATCTCCGAGCACTTCCTTTCCCGGGCCCAGCCTGAGATCTTCCACTTCTTCAAAGTAAGCTGTGATAAGCCTGATCTTATCATCCGAAACTAAAGCAGTAACCGGCAGTTCACCGGTGCTTACAAAATGCTCAAGGTGATTCTCGACAGTTGAAATACTTAATCCCCGCTCTTCAGCTATTGCTTCAACTGACATTCCTTCCCTGAACATATCAAGACTTATCTTCTTCGTATCAGGCTTAACCTTTTTGGTCCTGCCTTTTGTATGAACGGGTTCTTCTTCGCCAGGTATATCATTCTCCCTGCAATAGTTTTCGATGATTTCCAGCAGCTCTTCTCCGAATTTTGCTGTTTTCTTCTTGCCCATTCCTTTCACCTTGCCCAGAGCTTTAATGGTGCGGGGAAGCTTTTCGGTAATTGCAGCGATCGTCTTCTGATGCAGAACGATGAAATGAGCAACTCCAAGCTCCCTGGCGGTTGTTGCACGCCATTCCTTTATCCTGTTGAACAAGACCCTGTTCTCAATAGCTCCCGGTGTCTCATCCTTCCGTTTTTCTTTACGTGGCTTTGCAGCCGGTATATCCAGTTCTGCCCTTGCCCTCGCATCGAGATACTTTCCTATGGAGAATCCAGCCCTGGCAGAGTCGAGACAGGCCAGCTTAGTGATACTCTCTTTCCTCAGTCTGTCGAATGATTCAGATACAGCTTTCCGCGCTGTACGGTTGTCTGTTTCGATCTCGTAACCATCAATGATCTCTTTCAGCGAGGCTTCGATCTTCCCGGAAAAATATACAGCAGCTTTTCTCACCCTCTCCTGAAGCACCTCATCAGCCTCGACATTTGTCAATCCCCTCGTCATCGCTCTCAACTGTATTTCGAACTTGCCGGAGATCTCAAGGATATCTTTATGAACCAATGATAATGAGTCCTCAAGCATCGCGAGCGGGTTGTCCAGCAAGCTTTCCCTGTGCTCTTTCACAGCTTTAATCGAATAATCAAGTGCCCTCGCTAATGATTTGAAATCGAACAGTTCTGCAAGGAGCTGCTGCTGGTAAGCTCTTTTGGCTTCCTCTAACTGTTCTTCACCGGGCTGGTTCTTAATCGATTCGTTAATGAATCCCGACACCACGGGGTTATCTATCAGGTTCCTTCTTATTATCCTGCTGCTCAATATCAGTCCGTCGAGAGAACGGCACCTGCTGAGGGCGACATAGACCTGGCCATGCGCGAAAGCTGCGGCGGCATCGATAACAGCCCTGTCGAAGGTCAGACCCTGGCTCTTGTGTATCGTGATGGCCCAGGCTAACCGGAGCGGATACTGGGTAAAAGTCCCTATTACTGTCTCCTCTATCTCCTTTGTCTCCTCGTCGAGGCTATACTTCATGTTCTGCCATTCAACCATCTCCACTGTTATAGGATACTCGTCCTCCGGGCATTTGACAATAATGAAATCGTCCTCGAAGCCGATTACCTTTCCAATCTTGCCGTTGAAAAATAGCTTCTCCGGCGAGATATCATTCTTGACGAACATCACCTGTGCCCCTTTCTTGAGCAACAGCTCGCTCGAGTTGGGATATGACAGTTCAGGGAATTCATCCTTGACGATTGCAGAAAAGGACCTCGCTCTCCCCGGCAGCTTATCGAGCTTCGAATCGTTGATCGTCCTGGCCTGGTTGTTATGGGTGGTAAGGGTGATATACCCTCCCCCGGTATCCGGATCAAAATCAGGAAAGTATCTCTTGTTCAGCTCGTCAAGAACCTCGTTATCGACAATATTATCACGGATCTTGTTAAGGATGTCGATGAACAGCCTGTCGCTCTGCCTGTAGATATGTTTAAGTTCTATCGTGACATAGCTGGTGGCGGCGAGAGCATGACTTCCAAAGAAGAAGAACGAGTCATAATATTTTCCCATTAACTCCCTGTCATCCTCTTTGACGACAGGAGCCAGCTGCTGAAGGTCGCCAATCATAAGCAGTTGTACACCGCCGAAGGGAAGGTGACGATGTTTGTATCTTCGCAGGGCTGAATCGATGGCATCGAGTGTGTCGGCTCTCACCATGCTTATCTCGTCGATGATGAGCAGGTCGAGGCTCCTTATAATATTGATCTTCTCCCGGCTCATCTTGTGTCCTGCCGGATCAACCTGCTCAGCCTGGTTTGGCCTGACGTTCTGAGGCAGGTAGAAAGTTGGAATATACGGGTGAAAGGGAAGCTGGAAGAATGAGTGTATTGTCACGCCGCCGGCATTGATTGCCGCTACTCCCGTAGGTGCCACGACGACCATTCTCTTCGGGGCTGTATTCTTCAGTTCCCTGAGGAATGTAGTCTTCCCGGTACCGGCCTTCCCCGTTAGGAAAATGTTACGGTTGGTGTACCTTACAAATTCAAAAGCCAGTTGCAGATCCCTGTTCTCCAAATCCTTGATATCAGATCATAAAAATACCATTATAACTGGTAAAAAAAGCAAACGCATTTAAAGTAAAATTATCATTTCATTTCATGGGGCTTCGAAATTATATTCACGCGGGAAGTCGTGATAACAGGTAGTTAAGTTAAAAAGGTTACGAACTCTCGTTTCAAAAATGGGTTTGGCAGAACTCCATAGTAACTATGACCGCATTTTAAAGCATGATTTCCTTTGCAGAAACCCATCATCATCCCTACATTTACTCCTGTTAATGTGAAAAACCGGTCCAATGAAAGTACCATTCAAGCCCTCCGTCTTGCTTTTGGCAGGGTTCCTGGCTTTAACAGGCTTCAGGGATAAACAAACGTCAGAAGATCTGCGTCGCGCTAAGGTAACACTGGAGAATATTTTCAAACATTATGATGCCGGGTACGATAACCTGTTAAACGAGAACTATCCGGTGAAGCCCGGGGAGACTGTTACCTATCTTGCAGGTGCTGACTCCGTAAAAGGAACAAGGGTTGCTTACCTTTGGCCTTACTCGGGGGTATTTACTGCCACTGTAAGGCTCCTTGAATCAACCGGAGAAAGAAAATACCTTCGTTTGCTCGAGAATAAAATAATTCCGGGACTCGGGCAATATTTTGATAATTCCAGGAAACCAGACTGTTACCAGTCATATATTACATCAGCAGGCCCGTCAGACAGGTATTACGACGACAATATCTGGGTGGCAATCGATTTCTGTGATCTTTACGGAATCAGCCACAACCCCGATCACCTCGACAGGGCTGTCACTCTCTGGAAGTTTATAATAAGCGGGTGGGATGAGAAGCTCGGTGGTGGCATTTACTGGTGCGAAGAGAAGAAACAGTCAAAGAATACCTGCTCAAACGCACCTTCTTCAGTGCTGGCCCTGAAACTCTTCGAGGCAACACGCGATTCTGATTACTTTAAATGGGGATTAAGAATTTATAACTGGACATCAGATAACCTGAAGGATAAAGATGATCATCTCTATTTTGATAATATTAACCTGGCAGGTAAAACGGATAAAAGAAAGTATGCATACAACAGTGGCCAGATGCTGCAGGCTTCTGTGCTACTGTATAAACTGACAGGCGATTTGAATTATATTGTTGAAGCTCGACTTATCGCCGCAGCGTCATTAGATCACTTTACAACAGATTTTATTACAGTTGAAGGAAAAAGGATCAGGATATTCAAGGGGAATGACGCCTGGTTCACGGCTGTTCTGATGAGAGGGTATGCTGAGCTTTATCACGCGGATAGTGATGACAGGTATATTGGAGATTACATCGACAATCTCGACAATGTATGGAAACATGCCAGGGATGAAAACGGCCTGTTCAGCAAGGACTGGAAGGGTCAGAAACAGGATAAGTATAAATGGTTACTTGACCAGGCAGCTTTTGTCGAGATGGAAGCCGGAATTCATTTGCTGAGCAGAAGATGAAACACTTTTTGGGCATAGCACATGCCCTTCATCCCTACCGAGAACTGAACACATAATGTCTGGTTGCCCGGTCCTGGTTGCTCGGTGCTAGGTCCTCGATCCTCGGTCGTGGGTGCTGGGTCTTTTACAACTTTACAACTCTACAACTCTACAACTTTCTTCAAGGTCATTGGCTTCGCGTCATGAATGGTCATTGGCTATCGCGTCATTCATGGTCATTGGCTTCGCGTTATTCAATAGTAAATGCCGGACACCGATTACAGATTACAGATTACAGATCACCGAATACCTTCTTCCTCTGTGCCCCTTAAGGAAAGCTGTAGAGGCATTAATGGCTTTAAAGGGCTGTATCAAGAGCAGCTTCTTCCCCTGCGCTCTGTGCCCCCTGCCTCCGCTGTTGCTCCGGCAGGCAAGTGTGCCCTGCGCTTCTTCCTTTTTACTTTTTACTTTTTACTTTTTACTTTTTACTTTCCCCCCGTGCCCCTTAAAGAAGGCTGTAGAGGCCTTAATGGCTATAGAGGCTAAAATGGCTGTAAAAGGCTATATAAAGAGCTCATTTTTCCCCCGTACTCTGAAGGAGCATCACGGAAAAAGACTCTTGAGGAAGAATAATGAAACTTGCTCCTGCATGAGGGATTAGTGATTGATGGCCGGTGTTTCCCTTGATCGGGGTCACGCTCCTTCGGAGCTTAAAGAATGTTTGACAGGTTACCCCCGGTTGCACCGGGGGTTATTCATATATGGCTCTTTCAGAGCCCTTTGTTATCCCCTACGAACTGCACTACCAAGGACCTAGGATACAGCACCGAGGACCTTTAGAGAAAGCTGTAGAGGCATTAATGGCTTTAAAGGGCTGTATCAAGAGCAGCTTCTTCCACTGTGCCCTGTGCCCCCTGCCTCCGCTGTTGCTCCGGCAGGCAGGTGTGCCCTGAGCTTCTTCCTTCCCTCGTCAAAACAAATCACCCGTTCGCCAAAATGTGGCCTTATCCTGGTTTTTTGGCATCATTCTTTACTTCATTTTTATTTACATTTACCTCTTTCGACAAAAAACCTGAACAGGACCATGCGTCATTTGCTGATTTGCATCGTTTTTCTTCTCATCCCCGGCAGGCTCCTGCCACAGCTGCTCATTAACGAGTTCTCGTCGGCTAACGTGAGCGGGCTGACAGATGAGAACGGGCAGGCAAATGACTGGATTGAACTGTATAATAACTCCTCGCTCGAGGTCAACCTGGCAGGCTATCACCTCTCCGACAATGCCTCTTTCCTGTCGAAATGGTCCTTCCCTGCCGTGAAGATCAAACCCCGCTCCTACCTCGTAATCTTTGCTTCGGACAAGAACAGGACAGCCTTACCTGTAAACTACAAAACGATAATTAACCGGGGTGATACCTGGCAGTACCTTGTTCCTTCCTCGGAACCGCCCGCATCGTGGAAGAACCCGGGCTATTCTTCAGCGTCGTGGCAGACAGGCATGAGCGGGTTCGGGTATGGAGATAATGACGATTCAACTGTAATAAGCAATGTCCTGAGCGTGTATATCAGGAAGGAATTCACCCTGGCTAACATCGCGGAGATAAAAGAACTGGTTCTTTCTATTGACTATGACGATGGCTTCATAGCTTATATCAACGGCCACGAGATAGCACGTGCCAACGTGGGCACCAACGTCTCTGTCCCTTACACCCAGGCAGCCAGCCCATCGCACGAGGCGACAATGTACAGCGGCGGCTACCCCGACAATTTCGTTATCTCCAATCCACAATCATTTCTGATAGAGGGAACCAATGTTATAGCAATCCAGGGTCACAACTCGGGAACGAGCTCCGGCGACCTGACCCTTATGCCAGTTCTGACGACAGGAAGGTATGTAACAGACCTCTTCGACGTCGTGCCGGCCTTCACGAGACTGAAAGGTAACAGGCTCCACACCAATTTCAAGATAAGCAGCGAAGGTGAGAAGATCTTCCTTTCACGACCCGATTCTCTCATTATCGATACTACCGGACCGACGGAGCTGCTCTCTAACCTGTCGTGTGGTCGCGACCTCTCCGTTCCTGGAAAATGGACCTTCTTCGCGGTCCCCACTCCATCGGCGCCAAACAACACCAGGAGTTACAGCACCATAAACGCTGACACGGTTATGTTCTCCGTGAAGGGTGGATATTATCCCGGGGGGCTAAGCTTGCAGCTTTCAACGAAGGCAGGATCAGATTCGATATTCTACACTACAGACGGATCAATTCCAACAATAAGTTCATCGAGATACACCGGTCCCATATCACTTAACGGCAACACGGTTGTAAGGGCAGTTTCAATAAAGGCCAACATGCTCCCGGGCGGGATGGTCACCAACACTTACATTACCACGCATCATACCCTGCCGGTGGTGTGCATAAGCACCAATCCTGCAAACCTGTGGGATTATTACACCGGCATCTACGTTATGGGGCCCAACGCGTCGACCGTGGCTCCTTACCAGGGCGCCAATTTCTGGCAGGACTGGGAAAGGGAGGCTCACCTTGAACTCTATGACACCAACGGGGACAAGAAGCTAGACCAGGACATCGGGATAAAGATCTACGGTGCTTACTCGAGGTCGAGACCTCAGAAATCGCTCGCCCTGTATGCCAGGAAACAATACGGCAAGGGCTCATTCAATTACAAGGTCTTCAAGGACAAACTTATCGACAAGTTTGAGGCACTGGTTCTGAGGAACAGTGGAAACGACTGGAGCCTGGCTTACCTTCGCGACGGACTCACATCCACCCTCGTGAAAGACATGGACATAGACAGGCAGGCCTACCAGCCTGCAGTTATCTACCTTAATGGTGAATACTGGGGGATACAGGACATAAGGGAAAAGATCAATCCCGATTATATTGCTGAGAACCATGGTGTTAATCCCGCGTCAGTGAATCTTCTTGTATCGAATGCCACCGTGCTCGACGGGTCGAACACCTCGTACAATGCCATCACCAGCTACCTGAACACCTACTCGCTCGAGAATGACCCTGACTACCTGCAGGTTAGGAACAAGTTAGACATCAACAACTATATCCAGTACCAGCTCACGCAGCTCTATATTGACAACCGCGACTGGCCGGGTAATAACATCAAGTTCTGGAATACTGATGTACCTGGTAATCCCTGGAGATGGGTCATCTACGATACTGATTTCGGTTTTGGCTTCAAGGGATCGACGGCTTACACTTTCAACAACATCGATTACGCGTTAGTGCCCGACAGCCCATCGGGGGCCAACAGGCCATGGGCTACCCTGCTGTTCAGGAAGATGATGACCAATGCAGGATTCAGGAAAGAGTTTGCCAACCAGTATGCCGACAGGATAAACCGTAACTTCTCGCCCGAACGCGTATCGTTCGTTATCGATTCCTTAAGGAACATATACCTGCCCGAGATAGATGCCCACCTGGCACGCTGGAACCTGACCCGCACCAACTGGGACAACCAGTACA
>JAXLTU010000041.1:0-34133 GCA_046329885.1 Bacteroidales bacterium | reverse complement strand
CACCATTCACAACGATAGTTTCGTTATTGCGAGTAAGTTCGCAGTTTCCTCCTGTTGACGCCGCGAGGTCTATTACCACCGAACCTGGTTTCATGGAGCTTACTGTCTCCTTTAAAAGTAGTACCGGTGCTTTTTTTCCTGGTATCTGTGCAGTAGCGATAACTACATCGGCATTTATGGCTCTTTGCTGAATCAGTTCCTGCTGTTTCTTCTTAAATTCTTCTGACTGTTCAACGGCATATCCCCCGGCTGCAGCATCTTCGCGGGCCCCTTCAACTTCAACGAACTTGCCTCCCAGGCTCTTTACTTCCTCTTTCACAGCTGACCTGACATCGAATACTTCAACAGTGGCCCCCAGTTTTCTTGCAATAGCGATGGACTGCAGACCGGCAACGCCGGCACCCAGGATAAGCATCTTTGCCGGCTTAATGGTCCCGGCAGCTGACATGAACATCGGGAAGAAACGCGGAAGACGTGAAGCTGCTTCAATGACAGCCTTGTAACCAGAGACAGTTGCCATTGATGAAAGAATGTCCATTGCCTGGGCCCTGGTTGTTCTTGGAATAAGGTCAAGGGCAAGGACTGTCAGGTTTTTTTCTCGTGCCTTGTCAAGCCACTGACGGTTCTCAACAGGATTCAACACGCAGCAAAGAACCTGTCCGTCCCTGAATGTTGTTACATCATCTTCCAGGGGGGGATTGACTGAAAGGAGCATGTCAGCTTGTGCAATTACCTCCTGGCGTCCGGCTGAAGGGACACCTGCAGCAAGATAATCCTTTTCAAAGGAAAATGATTTTTCGCCGGCCCCCCTTTCTACAAGGAGCTCAACACCGAGTTTCTTTAGTACCGCGGCTTCCCCGGGTAACATGGCCACGCGGCATTCAGAACCGGTTTCTTTTAAAATACCTATTATCATAAAGGTTGGTTTAGGGTTTCCGTGAATTTATTCAATCTGCCAATATAATAAACATCTATTAATCACCTTTTTTTATAAGCAAAAAGCCGGGGTCAGTTTTCCCGGCTTTCCTGTCAGCAATATTCTATTTTCCAAAGAAGTTCTGCAACCAGAAACGGTTTCTCTCGTTTGTCGAATGAGTAGCCTTCGCCCCACCCCATCCGTGCCTCCCGTTAGGGTAAAGCATGAACTGGAATGTTTTCCCTTCATCCTCCAGCTTAGATATCAGTTGAATTGAATTCTGGAAATGCACGTTATCGTCCATATCTCCATGAGTCATGTAAAGCTTACCCTTGTAATTCTTGGCGAAATTAAGCGTTGATCCTTCATCATAACCCTCCTTGTTATCCTGTGGAGTGTCCATGTATCTTTCCGTGTAGATATTATCGTAGAGTCTCCAGTCTGTCACCGACGAGCCGGCAAAACCATGTGTCCAGTAATCAGCACCTTTAGTAAGTGCAAGGCAGGTCATATACCCACCGTATGAACTACCGGTTATTCCAATTTTTTCAGGATCGACAAAAGGCTTAGCCCGCAACCATTTCACGGCGTCGGCATAGTCGAGTATCTCCCATTTGCCAAGGCACCTGTAGATCTGGTCCAGTCCTTTTCTTCCAAACTGTCCTGATCCCCTGTGGTCAACAGCAAAAGTAATAATCCCGTTCTGCGAGTACCACGATGCACTGGTTCCCTGCCACCTGTTACTGACATTCTCTGAATTTGGACCACCGTAAATTGTGAATACAACAGGGTATTTCTTGTTGGGGTCAAAATTAACAGGGTAGGTAATAGTTGCAGGCATATTAAACTGCCCGTCTGAAGTCATTATCTTAACAAGTTCAGTTCTTGAATTTTTTGCCGGATCGAAAACCGGCTGGTCGAATTTATGTATTTCCCTCACCAGTTTTGCCTTTCCATCAATGGCAATAATAGATCCTGCAGAGGTTATGCTGTTCCAGGTGTCAATAAACCAGGTACCTTTTGGTGAAATAGAAACGGAATGACTCCCTGGTTCCTTTGTTAACTGAACCATGTTCTTTCCATCCAAACCAACTTTGAAGAAGTGATTGTCTGTTGATTCAGGTCCTGTTCCGGTAAAATAAACGACTTTTGCAGCCTCATCAACCTTTACAATACTATTCACCCTCCATCCTGCATTTGTAATCTGGGATACAAGCTTTCCATCCCATCCATAATAGAAAAGATTCTCCCAGTCGTTCCTGTAACTGCGCACAATAAAACCCGAGCCATTCTTCATAACATAAATATCCTCGAAGAATTCCACCCACGACTTCCTGGTCTCGGAGTATATCTGGGAATAATCTCCGGTAGCAGGATCAGCAAGGATGAATTTCATATCGTTCTGATCACGGTTCAGTACCTGGATAGCCAGTTTACTGCCGTCAGGAGTCCAGAAAGGCCATGCAATATACTGGTCAACTGAATAATCAGTCTTTACCCATACAGTTTTTCCTGATGCTGCATCGGCGATACCCATTTTCACTTTCGGGTTTGGATCCCCAGGTTTCGGATATGGAGTCAGCTCAAGCTTCCCATGAATGCCATCAGCCTGATCAAGCCTGTTCAGGGTGAAAACAGGAACAGGGCTCTCGTCGGTTCTTAGATAGGCTATTTTCTTGCTGTCGGGTGACCACCAGAAAGCGGCATACCGGCTGGCCCTGCCAAGAATTTCCTCCATGTAAACCCACGAGGCGTAACCGTTATAAATCTTATCAGTGGCATCAAAAGATAATCTTGTTTCCTTGTTGACAACAAGATCAAACATGTACATATCCTTGTTTTTCGTGTAGGCAAGTTTCGAACCGTCGGGAGAAAACCTGGCATTTACTTCTTCGTCTTTGTCGTTAGTGAGTCTTCTTAGCTCGGCATCACCTGCCTTGATATAAAACAGATCATTCTCCTTCACAACAACAACAGCCTTCATGTCAGGGGAAATGATGTCAGAAAAACCCAGTGTCATTCCTTTCGGAAGAGCTTCTGCCATTAGTTCCCTGTCGCTTTTAGGGGCAACATACGGGGTGCTCTTACCCGTTTTAACATCAACACTCAATGTCACCGGCTTTTTGTCAGCATCAAGAGTCTGGAAAATAAAATGATTGTCATCGACCCAACCAGTTACCCTGTACTGACCGCCACCTCTCTGCATGAATTGTGCTTTGGCAACTACTGGTAATGCCATCAGGAAAATCACGAAGAGAAACAGACCGAATCTTTGTTCAATTCTTTTCATTATTTATTCGTATTAAGATTTTAAATACCAACAGTAACAAAAATAATGAATTACTGCAAAGTACGTGCTCTGATGCTGCATAACACCTTTTATAAAATGTTTGAAAACATTCAGGCATTCTGAGTCAGGGATATAAAAAATCTTATATTTATCACATCAATATTAATATCATGAAGAAAGTTGCATTGTTTTTTCTATTTGTATTAACAAACGTGTTTTTCATTGAAGGCCAGACATTAAAATCGCCTGATGATTTCCTGGGCTATAAACTGGGAAGCCAGTTTACTTATCATAGCGAAGCCGTTGCATATTTTAAATATATTGCCGAAAACTCACCTCTTGCCGAATACAGGAGTTACGGTAGCACCTACGAGGGAAGACCTCTGGGTGTTTGCTTTGTTTCGTCGGAAGAAAACCTAAGGAACCTCGAAGAGCTGAGAAAAAATAATCTGGTGAAAACTGGCCTTCTCAAGGGAGAATTCTCCGGGAAGCAAGTTCCTTTTATCTGGATGAGCTATAATGTCCATGGTAACGAGGCTGTCGGGATGGAAGCCGCCATTAAAACACTCTATACGCTTGTGACCGGAGGATATGAAGGAGTGAATGATTGGTTAAAAAGCTGCGTGATTGTTATTGACCCATGCCAGAATCCCGATGGCAGGGATCTTTACACCAGTCGCTACAGGAGTTCACAATCTCTTCTTAACATAGCTGAAAAAGAGGCCTGGGAACATAACCAGGGCTGGCCAGGTGCCAGATCGAATCATTACATGTTTGATCTCAATCGCGACTGGACCTGGCAGACCCAGGTGGAATCGCGCCAGAGACTGGCCTTATATAACCAGTTCATGCCCCAGGTCCATGCAGACTTTCACGAGATGGGACCTGATGCACCGTTTTATTTCGCACCCGGCGCAGACCCCTGGCACGAAGCCATAACACCGTGGCAGAAAGAGTTTCACAAGCTCATGGGAAAAGGCAATGCCAGCCTTTTCGATGCAAACGACAGACTATATTTCACGAAGGAATCGTTCGATCTTTTCGCTCCAAGCTATGGAGATACCTGGCCCCTCTTTAACGGTGCAATGGGATTTACATATGAACAGGGAGGTGGTGGCGGATCGGGACTCTCCTACAAACTCGAAACGGATGACACTCTGACGCTCGCGAAAAGAATCGAGGGTCATTTCCTCGCGTCATTGGCAACAATCAAGGTATCGTACGAAAACCGGGAAAAACTCATTTCAGAATTCAACAAGTTTTTCGAGGACGGCGAGAAGAATCCCATTTTCGAGTATAAAGGTATCCTTGTCAAAGGCTCAAATGAAAAATCATCACTCGAGAGTCTTTTCTCGCTACTTGACAGAAACCAGATCAGGTACGGTTATGCTACAGTCGCGGGTAAGAAAATAAAAGGATTTGACTATCTGAATAATAAGGAAACAGAAGTAACAGTGGAAAAAGGTGATATTATTATTACTGCATACCAGCCACAGTCGCATCTCATAAAAGTTCTATTCGAGACAGACAGCAAGGCGTCCGATTCACTTAGTTACGACCTGACGGCTTGGTCAATTCCTTATGCATATAATCTGAAGTCGTATGCCTTGTCGGAACAGGTTAAATCAGAACAGGGTAAGGTCGAATACACTCCTATAGTTAATGAACTTAAAACGGACAAACCTTACGCGTACGCCATTGACTACAAAGGATTCAACGAGCTTAAACTCATGGCAGCGCTCTACAGGAAAGATGTAAAAATCAGGTATTCAATCAAACCATTCGAGGTTGGTGGTAATAAATTCAGCAGGGGAAGCCTTATTGTTGCCAGGGGTGATAACAAACACCTGGGTGACAGGTTCGACAAGATAGTGACTGATGCTGCAAATGCTGCACAGGTGAAGCTTGTTCCCACTACCACGGGGCTTGTTGATAGTGGCAAAGACTTTGGATCGGGCTACTCACCCGTTCACAAACAGCCGGTTATTGCAATGATCTGCGGACCTGGAACACAGTCTTCCTCGGTTGGTGAGCTCTGGTATTTCTTTGAAAGGGAATTAAACTACCCCCTGACAATGATCCATACTGATTACGCGGAAGGTGTTGACCTGTCAAAGTATGACATACTCATACTCACATCCGGTGGCTATTCAAAACTCAAGGATACAATTATAGACTTTGTAAAGAGAGGAGGCCGGGTGATAGCAATGGAATCTGCAGGCTCAATCTTCGCCGCTGAAAAAACAAGCGCTCTGGGTAAGGCAAGTGAACTGAGGACCACTGAACTCAAGGCAGCCGAGAAGAAAGAAAAGAGCGATGATCCAAAACTACTGAAAACCTACGAGTACGAAATAGAAGGCCGCTACAGGCTATCTGACAGATCGGCTGGGAGCGTTTACAAGGTGAAGCTTGACGAGACCAACCCTTATGCCTACGGTCTTGGACAGGAATGGTTCGTGATGAAAAGGACTGCCGGTTACCCGTTCCTTCCATCGGGTGGATTTAATATAGGGTATATACTGGATAAAGAACCTGTGGCAGGATTTGCCGGGAATAAATTCAAGGAAAAGGTAAAGAACACACTGGTAATCGGATCAGAAAGGTTTGGATCAGGTGAGATAGTATACATAACTGACAATCCTTATTTCCGGGGTTTCTGGCAAAGCGGAAGGATACTCCTGGGTAATGTATTCATGAGGTAATTTTTTAATTAACAAAGAAAAAGGGTTCATACTGGAAGTGTGGACCTTTTTTATTATCCAAATAAATGAAACGAGGGTGTTATTGTTTCTCATATAATTTAATAATAACAGATTCTGAAACAGTCCCATCAAGTATTATCCACCTCACTCAACCCTTGATTTAATTAGAACAATTATAAATTATTGTTATTTTATTAACATTGTTATTATTTTCACGCTAATATATTATCTTCGCGGCAAGGTTAATTTGAAAGGCTCGATTCGAGGACTTGTGAGATTTTATAATCGATGTTTTAAAGAAATGACTATCAGGGACATATCAGAGAGAATAGATGGAGAGGTGGTTTGTTGCAACGACAGGTTATCAACCGAGGTGGAATACGCCTTCGCATCCGATTTGATGAGTGATGTTCTAACGGTCGAGAAAGAGAAGATGGTACTCATCACCGGTCTTGTTAATCTTCAGACGATAAGGACATCAGAGATGTCGGATATAAGTTGCATAATAATAGGAAGGGCGAAAAGGGCTAACAGTGATGTTATATCCCTGGCACGTGAAAACAATCTTGTCATAATCGAGAGTCCTTATTCAGTCTTCAGGATTTCAGGTGAATTATACAAGGCAGGACTAAAACCTATTTACTGAGAAATGATGTTAAGGCATAAGATAGCCGGAGGGGATTTCGCTAACGCGGGGAATGTTGCCAGTTCCGTTAAAAAGGTACTGAGGCAGCTCAACATTGACGGCCAGTTATCGAAGCGTATTGTCATTGCACTTTATGAAGCCGAGGTGAATGTCGTGGCTCATGCCTGGTCGGGTGTCGCGGAGATAGTGATTGATGAGAACCAGGTAAAGATCACGATAGATGACAAGGGGCCTGGTATCACGGACATAGAAAAAGCAATGGAGGAAGGATTTTCCACGGCTTCCCCTCACGTTAGAGAGATGGGTTTCGGTGCTGGCATGGGCCTCTCCAACATGAAGAAGAACAGTGATGTATTAAATATTTCAAGTGTTCCTGGCAAGGGAACGATTGTAGAACTTGTTACTTACCTTAAACCAGATGCTGCCTGAAAGATCAAATAGGGTTTTTCATCACGCTTTGGCCATCAACGATGACAAATGCAATGGCTGCACTCACTGCATGACCGCTTGTCCGACCCGTGCCATAAGGGTTACTGGAGGTAAGGCAAGGATAATACCCGACAAGTGTGTTGATTGTGGAGAATGTTACAGGGCTTGCCCGGTATCAGCCATAGAGGTGGCGCAGGACGACCTTGGAATGATATTCAAATACCCTGTGAGGGTAATTCTCGTACCTAGCGTTCTTATAGGACAGTTTTCTCATAAAATTGCTGCCTCAAGGATTTATAATGCCCTCGGGGAAATAGGCTTCACGCATGTATACCACGTGGAAAGCAGTGTTGATCTCGTATTGGAAGCATACAGGCATTATTCCGAATCGACTGCTATAAGGCCGCTGCTATCATCTTTCTGCCCAGCCATTGTAAGATTGATCCAGGTTAGGTTCCCTGCCCTTGTCGATAATATAGTAAGGGTGAATCCACCGATCGACATGACAGCTCTTTACTTCAGGGAGAAACTTAAGGCGTCTGGTCATCCCGTTGAAAATATTGGAATATTCTACGCTACTCCTTGCGCAGCAAAAATAGCTGCTGTCAAGAGCCCGGTAGGCGAAAAGGACTCTGTTGTCAATGGTGTTATCAACATGAACTTCTTATACAACAAGATACAGATGCTCCTCCAGAAACCCGAAAATGGCAAGACTATGCCAGTCACGGATGAACTTGTCAATTCGCGGGGGATAGTCTGGAGTCTTACCAGGGGTGAATCGGCACATTCGAAGAAAAGAGCGCTGGCCATAGATGGTATCAGGAACGTGACAGAGATACTCGAAAGTGTCGAGAACGACACACTTGGAGTTGCTGATTTTCTTGAATTGAGGGCATGTGATGAAGGCTGCGCCGGTGGCATTCTCATGACCGGTAACAGGTTCCTCACGGTTGAACGCCTGCGTAAACTATCATCAGAATACGAGAAACGCCCGGGTGACAAATTTACAGCTCCTGGCAGCGATTTCATGAGTCTTTCAGGTTCATGTCACCTTGGTGGTATTGAACCTCGTAACATAGAAAAACTGGATGAGAATCTCGCCGAGGCGGTGAGGAAGATGGAAAGGAAGAGAAGGATGATGTGTTACCTGCCTGGTTTTGACTGCGCCGCATGCGGTGCCCCTGACTGCGAGACTCTCTCGGAGGATATCGTCCAGAACAAGGCAGCTATCTCGCATTGCATTTTCTTGCAGCAGCAGATGCTGAAGCAGAAAACTCTCAGTATTGAAAAAGCTACCCTGATTACAGAGAAGATTTGGGGAGCAGAACGACTTGAAAAGAATTGTAATAAACCAGGTGCTGAAGATGAAAACAACTGATATAGCAAGTGAACTGGGCCTCAGGGTAGTTTCAGCGGGTACAGACCCCTTGAAAAAAGTTACAGGCGCCTATGTATCTGATCTCCTTAGTGATGTGATCGGAAATGCAAGGGAAGGACAGATATGGATCACGCTGCAGACCCATGTAAATGTTGTTGCAGTGGCGTCGCTGAAAGAACTGAGCGCGATAATTATTGTAAAAGGTTTGCTCCCGGGTGAAGATACAATAGCCAGGGCTGGCAGGGAGAACATTACAATACTGTCAACAGAACTGGAAACGTTTGAAATAGCCGGAAGGTTATACGAATTACTAAAAAGGAAATGAGGCTATACCGGGCAGATCTTCATATTCATACAGTTCTTTCGCCTTGTGGCGATCTCTGCATGAGCCCGGTGAACATAATTGATGAAGCGGTCCGGGCTCGCCTCGACATAATAGGGATAACGGATCACAACACTACCAGGCACTGCAGGGTCGTGAGCAGGCTGGCTGAAAAAGCCGGGATCCATGTGATGAAAGGTGCCGAGATAACAACGAGGGAGGAAATACACTGCCTCACGTTCTTTGAAAGTTTTGATACACTCGACAGGTTCCAGACCTTCATCGACGAGCATCTGCCTGATATTGAAAATGTCCCCGCAATATTCGGGGATCAGGTTCAGGTTGATGAAAACGACGTGATTATTTACACAGAGAGGAAGTTGCTTCACAACGCGCTCGACATCCCGATTGAAGATCTTGAACAATTTGTTCATTCTCTCGGGGGATTATTCATCCCGGCGCATGTTGACAGACAAAAGAACAGTATTTATAGCCAGCTTGGATTATACCCTGAAGGACTAAATGCAGATGCTGTTGAAATATCGCGGAGGACAAGACCGGATGATTTTCTTATGAAGCATCCCGAATTGCAGGAACTTACAATAGTCAGGAACTCTGATGCACATCTTCACGATCAGATTGGAAAAGCCGCGACCGGGTTTGAATTAGAGAGAGCATCCTTTGATGAGATCAGGCAGGCCATGAGATCAGAGAATGGCAGAAAGGTGGTGCCAGTATGAAATCGATAGCGTTAAACATCCTCGACATTATCCAGAATTCAATTGATGCAGGGGCAGACAGGATAGCTCTTGAAATCACTGACTCAATAAAGGAAGACAATATCACCGTAACGATAAGAGACAACGGGCGGGGAATGTCGAAGGAACTGTTGGAAAAAGCAACTGATCCATTTGTAACCACGAGGAAGACCAGAAGGACGGGATTTGGGCTTCCCCTGATGAAGTACCATGCTGAACTGACAGGAGGCTATATCACGATTGAATCGGGCATTAACAGAGGCACTAATCTGATTGTCAGGTTTGTCAGAAGTCATATTGACAGGCAGCCACTGGGTGATATCCCCGGCATGCTGACAATTCTCATAGGTGCTAATCGGGATATTGAATTTCTTTACACTCACGAGACAGATGAAGGAGTTTACAGCTTCAGCACTGAAGAAACAAAAGACTACCTGGGAATTAAAACACTCTGTAATAATACCCTTCTCAAAGAAATAGGCGAAATGGTAAGTGTCAACCTTGAGGAAATAGGCGTATCAGAACTAAAATTCAAAGATTGAAACGTATTTAATTAGTTGATTTTTAATATATTTATATAAGACTTATAAATTTCAAAACATGTCGAAAATTAAAACTCTTGCAGATCTCAAAAAGAAACGCGAGGAATTGCATTCGGGTATAGACCTCAGAGTAAAGGCTCTTGATCCCGAGAATCACGTTCAGGTTAAAGTTGCGATGGCTACCTGCGGTATTGCTTCAGGTGCAAAAACAGTTATGGAATTCTTCCTCGAGCAGCTCGAGAGAAGGAACATAGAAGCAGTTGTAACTCAAACAGGTTGCATGGGTTATTGCTATGCAGAACCGACAGTCGAGGTGAAACTACCTGGTCAGGATCCTGTTGTTTATGGCTTCGTTGACCTGAAGAGAGCTGATCAGATTATCGAGAAATACATCAAGACAGGGGAGCTCATTGACGGTATCATCCCTGTAAACTATGAAACTATAGACTTAACTAAAAAAGAATAACAAGATGTCGAAGTACAGTATGCATCTGTTGGTTTGCGGCGGCACCGGTTGTCATGCCTCCGAGAGTGACGACATTGTATGCAATTTAAGGGATGAACTTGAAACAAGAGGGTTACAAGACAAGGTGCAGGTGATACTCACTGGTTGTTTTGGCTTTTGCGAAAAGGGACCGATAGTGAAGGTCATGCCCGACAACACGTTTTATGTACAGGTAAAGCCTGAGGACGCGACCGAGATAGTTGAAGAACACGTGATAAAAGGCAGGAAAGTCACCAGGCTCCTTTACAAGGACCCGGTAACGAAAGACAACGTGCCTGACTCCAAGAACATGGGGTTTTACAAGAAGCAGTTAAGGGTAGCCCTTAGAAACTGTGGTGTTATTAATCCTGAAAACATCGACGAGTATATTGCCCGCGAAGGTTACATGGGACTTGGGAAAGTGCTGACCGAGATGACCCCGGAGGAGGTTATAAGGGAGGTGAAGGAATCAGGGCAAAGAGGCAGAGGAGGTGGAGGATTCTCGACCGGGCTCAAGTGGGAACTGGCCCGCAAAAATGTATCAGATGAGAAATATGTTGTCTGCAACGCTGACGAGGGCGATCCGGGAGCTTTCATGGATCGTTCGGTACTGGAAGGCGATCCGCACTCGGTTCTCGAGGCAATGGCTATTTGCGGTTATGCGATAGGTGCAAGTTCAGGACTCATCTACGTGAGAGCAGAATACCCGCTTGCCATACACAGGCTGAACGTTGCCATCCAGCAGGCCAGGGAATACGGGCTTCTTGGAAAAGATATTTTCGGAACAGGATTCAATTTTGATATAACGCTGCGTTACGGTGCCGGTGCATTCGTTTGCGGAGAAGAGACAGCACTCATTCACTCGATGGAAGGTCTGAGGGGCGAACCTACTTTTAAACCACCTTACCCTGCCGAATCAGGCTACAGGCAAAAGCCAACAAACGTGAATAACGTTGAAACGTTTGCCTCGATACCGGTCATTATTCTCAAGGGAGCCAAATGGTTTGCTAGCATTGGAACCGAGAGATCGAAGGGAACCAAGGTGTTTGCACTGGCAGGGAAGATAAACAATGTAGGCCTTATCGAAGTACCGATGGGCACCACCCTTAGAGAGGTCATTTTCGAGATCGGTGGCGGTATACGCAACAAGAAGAAATTCAAGGGAGTCCAGACTGGCGGGCCTTCGGGTGGCTGCCTTACTGAAAAGCATCTTGACACGCCTATCGATTTTGATAACCTGGTTGCAGCGGGTTCCATGATGGGCTCGGGAGCAATGATTGTTCTTGATGAA
The DNA here is from genome assembly GCA_046329885.1 of Bacteroidales bacterium. Classification (GTDB taxonomy): domain Bacteria; phylum Bacteroidota; class Bacteroidia; order Bacteroidales; family VadinHA17; genus LD21. The sequence goes on along the minus strand of JAXLTU010000041.1, from coordinate 22,375 downwards.
GACGACTGCATGGTTTCAATGGCTAAATATTTTCTCGATTTCACAGTCGAGGAATCATGCGGGAAGTGCGCACCGTGCCGTATTGGCAACAAAAGGCTGCACGAGCTGCTTGGACAGATCTGTGATGGAAAAGGAACGCTTGATGATCTCGAAAGGTTAAGGAACATGAGTCTTGTAATAAAAGACACGTCACTCTGCGGACTGGGTCAGACTTCGCCAAACCCCGTTCTATCAATGCTGGAAAATTTCAGGGATGAGTACGTTGCTCATGTTACAGACAAAAAATGCCCTGCCGGACAGTGCAAGAGTCTCATGGAATATGTTATCAACGCCGAGAATTGCGTTGGGTGTACAGCATGCGCGAGAGTGTGTCCGGTAAATGCAATAACCGGTGAGAGAAAAGAAGCGCATGTCATCAATGCGGCAATTTGCATAAAATGCGGTGCCTGCATGGAGAAATGCAAGTTTGACGCAATATTCATCAGATAATTGGCTACTTAGATGGAAAAAATAAAACTTACAATAGATAATAAAGAAGTCGAGGTACCGAAAGGAACCACGATTTATCATGCTGCCAGGATGCTGGGTATAGAGATACCAACCCTTTGTTACATGCAGCTTCATGATCTTAACATAGAGAATAAGCCCGCTGGATGCAGGATCTGTGTCGCAGAAGTACAGGGAAGGCGTAACCTCGCCCCTACCTGCGCCACTAACTGCGAGCAGGGAATGGTAGTAAAAACCCATACCACCAGGGTTCTTAACGCTCGCAGAACCGTCATGGAATTCATCCTTTCCGATCATCCTAAAGATTGTCTTATTTGTCCAAAGTCAGGCAATTGTGACCTTCAAAACATGGCTCATAAGCTTGGAATCAGGGAGATACCTGGTCAGGAGTTCGCGGCCATGTCTACATACAGGAAGGACACATCACCATCGATAATTCGTGATCTGGACAAGTGCATCATGTGCCGCAGGTGCGAAACAATGTGCAACGAGGTCCAGACTGTCGGTGCATTATCGGCTTTCAACAGGGGATTCATGGCCGCAGTAGCGCCAGCATTCGAACAGAACCTCGAGCATTCAACATGCACTTATTGTGGTCAGTGTGTTGCAGTATGTCCTACCGGGGCACTTACAGAGGTTAATCACACACCACAGGTGCTCAGGGCCCTAGCTGATCCCACGAAGACTGTCGTGGTACAGACCGCGCCCGCTGTAAGGGCAGCCCTTGGTGAAGAATTCGGGATGGAACCAGGCACCCTTGTTACAGGCAAGATGGTTGCTGCCTTAAGGGCTCTGGGATTCGATTACGTTTTTGACACCGATTTTGCTGCTGACCTCACCATAATGGAGGAAGGCACAGAATTACTCGACAGGCTCAACAGGCACCTGAATGGTGACAAGACAGCACGTTTGCCAATACTTACATCATGCTGCCCGGGCTGGGTTAATTTCTTCGAGCACTACTATCCGGAGCTCAAGGATGTTCCATCTACAGCGAAATCGCCCCAGCAGATGTTTGGAGCAATCGCGAAGAGCTACTTCGCCGGGAAGATAGGAATAAGCAGGAAAGATATGGTCGTCGTGTCAATAATGCCTTGTCTTGCAAAGAAATACGAGTGCCAGAGAGACGAGTTCTCGTCTGATGGTAATCCGGATGTTGACTTCTCTATTTCAACCCGCGAACTCGCTGCTTTCATCAAACAGGCTAACCTGGACCTGAACAAGCTTGAAGACGAGGAATTCGATTCGCCACTTGGTGCTTCAACCGGGGCGGCAGTCATCTTCGGTGCTACAGGCGGTGTAATAGAGGCAGCTGTGAGAACAGCATACGAGATACAAACAGGCCAAAAGCTTGCAAGGCTCGATTTCACTGAACTCAGGGGTCTCGAGGGTGTCAGAAGTGCTACCATAGATTTCAACGGACTGCCAGTAAATATTGGTATAGCTCACGGGCTTGGTAACGCGAGGAAATTACTTGACGACGTGAAATCAGGGAAATCACAGTTTCACGCTATAGAAGTAATGGCCTGCCCTGGCGGTTGTATAGGCGGTGGTGGTCAGCCACTGCATCACGGCAACTCGGAGATAATAAAAGCGAGAGCAAAGGCAATTTACAGGGAAGATAGCCAGAAGCCGCTGAGAAAATCTCACGAGAACCCGTTCATCATACAATTGTACGACGAGTTCCTTGGTAAGCCTAACAGCGAAAAAGCTCATCATCTTCTTCATACTCACTATTTCGACAAGAAAAAGAAGATTTTTGTTAAACAGTAAAAGATCATACAGAACAAAATAAATCTCAGACAATGTCAAGCATCAAAATAGAACTACAGGAGAAGGATGTAAACGCTATAAAAGAGATCTGTAAATCATTTAATAATGATCCCCAGGAACTTATAAACGTCCTTCATAAATGCCAGGAACATTTCGGGTATCTGCCTGCTGAAGTACAGGAAGTCGTCTCTTCAGAGCTCTGTGTTCCAGTGGCGAAGGTATACGGTGTTGTTACTTTCTACTCCTTCTTCACAATGATACCAAAAGGCAAACACCCTATCAGCATCTGCATGGGTACTGCCTGTTACGTGAGAGGAGCGGAGAAAGTACTTGACGAGTTCAAGAAAGAGCTCAACATTCAGGTTGGACAAGTAACAGCAGATGGAAAATTCTCCCTATCGAGCCTCAGGTGCGTGGGTGCATGCGGGCTGGCGCCAGTGGTGTTGGTTGGAGAAAAGACCTATGGCAGAGTTGCTCCTGACGATGTGAAAGGCATCCTCAAGGAATACGAAAATATTTAGGTTTGGTTATTAGGTTTCAGTAAAGCCGGTGTCTTCGGGTGCCGGCTTTACTATTCTTAACCGGTTTCTCAGGCATACCCGGTTTCTTTTTCCAGAAAAAGTAATCCTTCTGTTTTCTCTTGTCATCAACAGTTCTCGCTACAAACATCTTCTTCCCGGTATAAGGATCAAAGCCGGTATAATAAATCAGCGTCGAAAGTGTCATTGGTGTCGGGGTGAAATCCTGGACCTGTTCGGGCTGAATACCCATTGCCTTCATCTGGTTACCAAGCGAACGCATGTCCTCTTCGGTGCAACCAGGGTGCGAGGAGATAAAATACGGTATAAGCTCATATTTCAAGCCTGCTGATTCAGTAATCTGGCGAAAAAGCTTACTTAATTTTCCAAAGAGGGCGAAAGGCGGTTTTCTCATTGATCCGAGCACATGATCTTCTGTATGTTCCGGGGCAACCTTTAACCTACCTGACACATGGCCAGTGACCAGTTCCCTCAGGTAATCAAGTTCACCCCTGCCTGCCTCGGGGTTCCATTCATTAAAGAGAAGATCATAACGAACACCACTGCCAATGAAAGCCTTCTTGATTCCCGGAAGTGCATTTACGCTTTTATACAAGTTAGTAAGACGTTCATGACTTGTATCGAGATTCCTGCAGACGGAAGGATAAATACATGATGGTCGAGAGCAATTTTTACAGACCTTTAAATTCCTGCCCTTCATCGAGTACATATTGGCTGATGGCCCACCCAGATCTGACAGGTACCCTTTAAAGTCGGGCAGATTGATCAGTTTATCAATTTCTCTCAAAACTGAATCCTCCGACCTGCTCATGACATGTTTGCCCTGGTGTGCGGCAATAGCACAGAAACTGCAACCACCAAAACAACCCCGGTGTATGTTGACAGAAAACTTGATCATTTCATAAGCAGGGATATTCCCCTTCTTAAGGTATTTAGGGTGTGGCTGATAAGTGTATGGCAGATCATAAGACCTGTCGGCAGTCCTCTCGTCCATTGGTGGAAACGGGGGGTTAACTATGACCCGTTTCCCGGAATAGATCTCCCAGAGTCTCGCCGCTTCTAGGCGGTTTGATTCCTTCTCGAAGTTGACAAAATTCTCCGCGAATGCTTTTTTACTATTGACACAAGACTCAAATGAATTCAGACCAATATCTTTCCATCCTTCCCTTTGTGGCAATGGTAACTTCTCATCCTGTATAATAACTGTCTGTGGAACCGTTCTTAGAGAGCTGAATGGAACACCCTTGACTAGTAGTCTTAATATTTCACGCAGAGGCTGCTCCCCGATGCCGTAAACAAGCATATCAGCACCGCTCTGAACAAGCATTGATGGCAGAAGCTTGTCCTGCCAGTAATCATAATGAGTCAGCCTCCGCATAGAGGCCTCAATGCCGCCAATTATTACAGGAACATCAGGGTATAATTCTTTTAGTACACGCGTATATACTATAGTCGGGTAATCTGGTCTGAAACCGGATTTTCCACCCGGTGTATAAGCGTCATCAGATCTGAGTCGCCTGGCAGCAGTATAATGATTCACCATCGAATCCATGTTGCCGGCGGTTACCCCGAAAAAGAGAGTTGGTTTACCAAGTTTCCGGAAATCACGCAGGTCATCCTTCCAGTTTGGTTGGGGAATTATGGCCACACGCAATCCTTCAGCCTCTATTACCCTGCCCACAACCGCGGAAGCAAAAGATGGATGGTCAACATAAGCATCGCCGCTGAACAAGATCACATCCAGTTCATCCCAGCCGAGATGCTCAAGCTCCTTAGCCGTGACAGGCAACCACCTGAACGAATTTTCTGTCATGTTCAAAAGTACTTATTGTTAATGATTAACAGACATGCCCGGGGTACATTCTTTACGGCCTGATTGTTGCAGTTATCATATCCGGACAGGTCAGCAAGACAAATGAGAGAATGGACGGAACAAGTTTGAACAAAGATGGAAACAAACAGAATCATACAACAGCATAAAAGGATCACCAGGTTGATATCCGAGAGGAAAGTCAAGCAAAGTATTGATATTCTTGAAGATATGATAAGGAATGGTGCCGAGGGTAAATTCAATGATGAACTGGATAATATCGTTTTAACTTACAGGAATATCCTGAGCTACACGATAGAAGGAGTGGAAGATCCGGAGAGGGACAAGATATATTTCAAGCTTCTCCAGTCGATATTAAATCTGGCTGACAGGATAAAACAGGACATATTGTCACGTTACTCGGGCTGGCATACTTACTGGGTTAAGCAGCAGCTATCCAAAGAAATGCGGTTGAGTGGCAAGACCCTTATAGAAACTGTTGATGATCTTCTTTTCAAGCAGGAACTGGACGAATGGCTTAGGCTTTCGTCAGATAGCAATCCTGATCCTGAATCGGAACTTTACAGGAAACACAGGCACCTGATAAGCAATATTTTCAATCACCTCTGGATCACCGATTATTACGGGGAAGCGGAAGAGAGTCTGATAGATTTGATTCTTAACACGGGAAAATTCCGCTGGCATGAGGCAAGCATTTTTGTCAGCGCCATAACACTGAGTTTGTTCAGGACCTGGCAATCATCAAAGGTATTTAACCTGATCAGCATATATGAAAACGGAAGGGACCAGGTCAAGGAAAGGGCACTGGTCGGGCTGATACTCGCTCTTCACCACTACAACGACAGGTTATTCCTTTACCCTGCCATTACGGAGAAGTTACGAGAGGCAAGCATTGATGAACGGTTCAGGGAGCACAGCAGGCTTGTTGTACTGCAAGCCATTAGATCGCGCGAAACTGAAAGCCTGAGCAGGAAGATGAACGACGAGATACTCCCTAAAATGGCAAAACTGAAGCCGAGACTTGACGAGAAACTTGACCTCGAGAATATCCTGCCAATGGAAGAAGGTGAAGGCAGGAACCCAGACTGGTCAAAGGTTTTTGACAATTCGGACGAGATAATGAAAACCATGGAGGAGCTGACCAACCTGCAGATGGAAGGTGCAGACGTTTACATGTCGGCATTTTCGAACATGAAACACTTTGATTTCTTCAAGGAATTCAGCAATTGGTTCATACCTTTTTATCCTGAGAATGAAACAATTGACACGATTTATTCCGACGAGATACTGGGTCCTGGAATTAACGAATTATCAGATGCGCTTTACAAGACTCCTTTCATCTGCAACTCCGATAAGTATTCATTACTGCTCAACCTGAAGTACCTCCCAGCGAATCAGAAAACAATGATGTTAAAGGTATTCCGCATGGAACTGGAAGGTCTCGAGCAAATGATCTCCGAAGAGCCGGTGACCGATCCTTACAAGGCTTTCAGGATGCACATGACGCAGTACATGCAGGACCTTTACAGGTTTTTCAAACTATCGCCCTACAAGAAGGAGTTTGAGGATATTTTTAATGGCAGAATGGACATTTACAACAGTGGTTTCTTCAGGGAGGCTTGCAGCAGCCCTGACACGGAAAGCAGCTTGGCATCATATTTCTTCAGCAAGAATTACTTTGATGACGCCCTCGATCTGTTCCTGCGGCAGGTAGAAAGAAGGCCGGACGATGTGCAACTATACGAAAAGATAGGATATTGTTACCAGGAGGCCGGTTTTACAGAGGAGGCACTGGGATATTACCGGAAAGCCGAGCTGATAGACAGGAAGGTATGGACAATCAAAAAGATTGGACTCTGCTACAGGCGACTTGGTAAGTTCGATGATGCAATCACATATTATCAGCAGGCAATTGACATCGAGCCTGATAATGCTCATACCATGATGATGATTGCCCATTGCCATCTCGATCTTAAGGAATATGAGTCGGCGCTCAAGGATTATTTCAGGATTGAATATCTTGAACCGGGAAATATCAAGGTGTTAAGGCCCATAGCATGGTGTTACCTTGCTCTTGGTAAGCTTGAAGAATCGGGGAAATACTATAACAGACTTTCCGAGCATAAGCTCAATGGCCACGATCTGGTAAACATGGGACATCTCGCTTTATGCAAAGGCAACAAAAAGGATGCGGTAGAATATTATCGTAAAAGCATTGTTTCCGGGGAAATATCCAGGGATGATTTCCATAGAATTATGAATGAGGATATGAACATCCTCCAGGGCAATGGAGTCAAAATGGAGGATCTGCCAATATTACTTGACTACCTGTTCTTTATTGTCCTTTAACCAGGCGCTGTCGCGGGGTCCATGCATCGGGGGTCGCCTGTCGTGCATCCCGGGTCCCCGGTCATCGCGGAAACGGGTTGAATCGAAGGGCTGGCGCCTGTTCTGCCTGATCATATCAACCCTGCGCTTTTCCATTTCCTTCATCCTGTCGAGCTGTTCTTTGGTGAGAACAGGTTCGAGTTCCTTCCAAAAATCCTTCATCAATGAATCCATCTTTTTCCGGAAGTCACCCTGCAGAGTACCATTCTCCCTGGCGTATTTAGAAAGAAGCTGATCTATAGTCTCTTTCTGTTTTTCATCGGGCTGTATCATCTTGTAGAACCCCTCCCTGAACCTGTCTTCAGAGAAAAATACCCTGACCGGTCTTAGTTTACTGTATCTGATCTGGGCAGATGTAAGCATACCCAGGACAAAACCGATCACTAGCGTGACTATTATGAGAATAATTGGTTTTGCTTTCATAATGATTTATCAGTTACCCGTTAATAAATAGACAATACCCTCGTCAAAGCCGTTTCCCAATCCGACGAATGAATTAAAGGAGATCGTGCCTTCATTCAGGAAAATAGAGATGAGCAGGATAACAATTGCTGCTACTCCAGTGAGGGCAATCCTGTAAAATGCAAGGTTGAAAGACCTTGTGAACTCCACTTCCTGTCTGACCACGGAAGTTTTATTAAATATTTTATCAAGGACAAGGCTGGTGAAATCATTGCTGAACCTGAAGTCTATCCCGGCTTCAGCAAGATTCTCCCGTTGATTTTCATCAGCATTTGCTACTGAAGCCTTCAGGATTAATTCTTTTATTTTATTGCTTTTCATAGCACTATAATTTTTCTATTATCTCTCTGAACTGTTCCTGAGCTCTCGAGAGTCTGGAAAGCACCGTTCCGATTGGCAGGTCAAGTATATCTGCCGTTTCTTTCGTTGAATAACCCTGAAGCATTCGCATTACCAGGACTATTCTAAACTTGGGTTCCATCTTACCAAGAGCCTTTTCAACAATTTCCTTTGCATCCGTTCTCTGTTCCCCGTCGTGATCGGCAACGTCTATTTCCCTTGCCTCTTCATCTTCACTATGGGAAAACATAGAAAAGAACCTCTTTCTTCTCTTTATCTCGTTAAGTGTCAGGTTTACAGCAATTTTTTGTATATAAGTCGACAACTTGGCTTCACCCCTGAAACCTTCGAGAGAATAGTACAATTTGACAAAGACCTCCTGCCCTATATCTTCGGCGAAGACCTTATCTCCAAGCATTCCTTTCACCGTGCGGGCAACCATACTTTTGTACCGGTTCACGATCTCACCAAAAGCTGCCTGGTCCCCGGCAAGCGCTGCCTTTACCAGATTGCCTTCTTCTGTCTTATCGTGTATACCGATCACCATTCTATAGACAACCAGATTATTAAATATATTCCCGCAATGTTAATTTTTCTTAACAAAAAGCTGTTTTCCTGAAGAATTAAGAATTAAAATAATTATTTACCAGACCTTTCCCAGCTCTCTCCCTCCTTTTTAAGCTCCATTTCGCCTGAGAATTTCAGAAGGTAAAGCATCTGGTTTTCAAATCCATCACCCCTGTCGTGTCTGATAAACCTGAACGCTGTTGAAAGCAGGTCAGGGTTATGGATTTCCGGTCTGTTAAGAAACTTCTTTCCGTGCATGGCAAGCCCGGAAATGAAATAGTAAGTCAGGTCATATCCTTGCCACGCGAAACTTGATTCCTGTGGTTCAGTAAAGAATTTCTGCCTGTAAATCCTGTTAAACCTTACCACGTCGTCACTTGTATAATCTATCCAGTACGGGGAAAACAGCTCCAGGCCAAGGTCGAAATAAAACTTGGGATCAAGGTTTTCGAGATCGCGCATTGCAGGATATCCGACAAGGCTTACTTTATATTTCTTGGACAGAGTATGAATATCCATCACCGATTCGCTTAAAACCGGTGGTTCCTCTGAAGCGATGAGGACCACGTTATTGTAACCTGGCATCATTAATCTCTCGAGCCTTCTGATGGAATCGCGCGACACTGTCGACCGGCTGTAGAAAACCAGTTCACGAAACCGGGGCTGATCATTCCCGTATTTAGCTGAAAGCTTATCAAGAAGAAGCGATCTGAAACCATTTACATCATCATCGTAATTTGCGGAATCAGCATGTATGAAAATAAAGTTAGAACTGTCTATAACAGACACCCTGTCAGCAATAGCCCGTTGGGCAACTTCAAGCGTGGGATTTGTAATAAAGACCGACGAATGCCCTGTGAGAACATCATTGTTCCTGAGCGGAACTGGTGTAACAACAGGTATACCCAAACGGTCAGCATAGGCTGCCATGATGGACAGGTTTCGTGAATACACGGGACCAACAATCAGATCCATATCTCTGAGGTCACCCGATTCAATAAGCCTGGTGAGGCCCAATGTATCACCCCGTATATCGTAAACGTGAATATCGATATCAAGACCGAGAGACCTGAGGGTATCGGCAGCTATCAGCACACCCTGGTAAAGCTCGAGGAATGGCATCGTACCTGGATAAATCCATTTATCATCGCGGTTTATGACTTTCCTTATTCGCTTACCCTTGATGATCTGTGAAGAGTCAATCTCAATCCTTTCAGAGTTCTCGTTGTAATATAATGGAAGCAAAAGTGCTATCCTGAAATCACCCTTCAACGATCTTACTTCTGTTGTCTCAACAGCAACAGGTTCATCATCCGTCACCTCATTCACTTCAACCCGGGCAGTGTCTGAAAGTACCTGCAATGGAGCCTGATATTCAGTAACCCGCTCAACAGGAATTCTTATTATCTCGTTTACTTTAGGAAAACCAAGTCCTTTATTTTCTTTGCGGATATCCCTCACGGTGACCCCGTATTTATCTGCTATTGTTGCAAGCGTTTCGCCCTTTACCACGGTGTGCATGAGGAAGGCTTTTGCCGATCCTGACCGGCATCCGTTTTCTCGCTCCACCTGCCGATTTCAGTACCCATATTTCTTGTTACCTTGAGGTGCAGGGACTTCGTCATGCGCCTGCGGTAACTCTGGGAATAGCTATTTCTGGTTCCAACTGGCAGCTTGTGAATATCGACACTGGATTGCTTTGAAGAATCTCTGTTTCAGTCATCAAATATCTTTCGAGAGGGAATAAACTGTCTCACCCTTGCTCATCACGTGATAGATGAACCGCCTGCTGTCCTTTGAATCGGCCTTTTCATTATCGATTTCCTGGACTCGTTCTGCCAACAGAGACCGCTCGTCTTTAATGGGAAGGCGCAGTGCCTGACCGTCCTTGATCCCTTGAGCCTGCGGTTTTCCTGACAAGCTCATCAACTGTCATATTATAAGCCTTTGAATGGAATACGAAGTCTCCCTTTTCTAATCTGCGTGAATATAATATGGCTTTCTTCAGAGATTATAACCCTGTCTTTCGATTTCTCCATGCACTCAGCCTGGAGGGCGACAGATACATGAAGGATAATTGCACAATAAAAAGGTTCCTGAAAGTGAATTTAATCATCTATTAAGCAGTTATTCATTATTTCAATAGTACTGAGATATTCAACAGTTTTTCCTGATACGTCTCTTCAACGTCAGAGATATCTGTCCTCACGAATTTCTCGCCCGTTATTTTCTCGTAAATTTTGGTATATCTCTCCGATACCTTGTTCACAATCTCATCTGTCATTTCCGACTATTTCGCTCCCGCTCCTGAAATTGTTCTCCATGAGCTACTCCCTCACGAATTTCTTTGAAAGTTGCTTATGGCAAATTTCTTATCAAATCGCTCCTGTAATTTCATTTGGCATAGAAATACCGTGAAGAATCGAGTATGACCGTCAATAAGATAGATTTGCTCGTCCTTTTCTCAAACCCTGCATTTGTATCTATAAGTATCAGGCCATGGCTGGCCGCTATTTCAGATCTTCTCTTTAAATACTTCCAGCGGTATATTTTTCAATCAGCCTGTACTCTTCTTCAGAAATCAGCTCTGCCGTATTATTTCATCAGCCGAGATATCCTCATCATGTTTCCCTGTTCAGCCTTGGTTGCCGTAATTATATGATTATCGAATTTCTGATGTTCCTTCATACCCTCCGGGATCGGTGATACCGCAGATCGATCTTGCACTACTCTTGTAGCTTCTCCATGATGAACTGGTGAGGTAAGCTCTAACGATCATCTCGACGTGATATGGCTCACATTTATGCCTGAATGCACGTTGGGATCTGGATTTCATATCTTTCCAGTTTGAAACGATATCGCTCGTGGCATCAAGAACATTGAAGCTATCTGGTTAAGAACCTGTCCCTGTATGCGAATTTCGGCAGTTGACGTCGAATGCTGATATCCTGTCTGTAAATTCATTAATAACAGGTAGTCGCTGTCATCGTTGCATACATCCCTGATCTTTCCTTGTAGAGATTTTTTTGTCTCGGAAATCTGAATTTGAACTTCTTATGGAATTTTCCATTTATATCTGTTTTGCGAATTTTACATTCAAAAATAATACCAGCGAAGTTACTTTATTGTGGAGATTTATTATTAGTTCTAACTCGTTTGATGTCTGGTTTTCTTCCTGTTCGTAAGCCTGGATGATTCTTTGACAAGTTTGTGTCATTTATATCTCTCGTCGAATCGAATAATTGAAACACCTTCAAACCCTGGTATTCTTATAGCCTGCTAAGACTCCGATTCATTCTTCCTCGAGGTCAACCTGGGTTGAGTCGCCGGTAATAATGAATCTTGAACTCACTCCCATCCTTGTCAGGAACATCTTGAGCTGGCTTGGCAGGGTATCTCTGAGCTTCATCAAGTGAATACAAAAGCGTTTTCCAGAGTTCTTCCCGCATGAAGGCAAGTGGCGCGATTCGACGGTGCCATCTTCATCCATGTTTCCAGTCGTTTGAACGGGATCATATCGTGAAGAGTATCATAAAGCGGCTGAAGGTAAGGATCAAGCTTTTCCTTCATATCACCTTGGCAAGAAACCAAGTCTTTCGCCGGCTTCAACGGCAGGCCTTGTAAGAATTATCTTTTTCACCTCCCGGTTTCTACGCACGCACGGCTAAAGCAATGAGGTGTAAGTTTACTTTGTTCCGCCGGTCCTTCCGCGATTATGAGATCGCAGTGGTTTTGTAATCGGTTACCAGTTGAAGTTGATTCACGGTTCTGCCCTGACCGGTTTCCTGCTGGTACCAAACAATTACCCTCGAGGTCCTGCCTGCGGCAATTTCATATGCTCCCGGAATCAGCGAAGAATCTTTCTACGTCCTGCTCTTTCATCGTTGAATTTGAAATACTCCAGCAGTTCGTTAAAACGATACACGAAAGGTACCAGTTCACCTTCCTCATCAATAACGTATTCTTATCTCGTTACCACGTGCAATGATTTTCAGCTTCGGGAAGAAACTGCTTATTTTATCGAGAAGCGGTGGGTTGTTTGACCGAAGAGGTCTACAGGATTGGCGTCTTCGAGGTAAAATTATAGTCCCAGTCATCCGAAACACAGAAATATTGCAGTTCCCTGAACAGTGATCACTTGAAAACGCAAGGATCGTGGCAGTTTAAAATTGTTTGGGATTACGTACCACAGGCAAGTTTATTTTTCCTTAGAAGATTATCTTTGTCTAAAGATTTTCGGGATGGCTGTTATAACTTAATTGAGTGAAGAGCGATGATTTCATAACGGGATCATCAGGCAGCTAGTTGCATGGCACTGAGCTACTATAATTGAGAATGCCAGCACATTTTGGCTATTATTGGCTATGCTGCCTTTCACATACGTAACACTTTCATGTCGTAATTTCGATGGTTCCATTCATATCATAGCGTATTCGAAAAAACAGGTAATTAGGCATCTGTCGTTTATGCCATAAGTACGACGGCTTGTACGATAACGGTATCTTCAATCTCATTTTAACGGGCAACCCGACGAGTGGTATTATTAAACGAGGACGGATCAATGACGAGACGATCTGTTCGCCAGGCAGCAGCAGCTATTGCCGGTGGCAAGAAACTCTTCAGAGCTTGTACCCTGTAACTCAGATCGCGGAAAGATGCCGTTACGTGCTACGATTGACAAAGATGTTATTACTGGCAGTATCATTCTACCGATCTGTATGGCAACGCTATCTCGAATATCACGAGAATATTCTTTCAGAGTATTCGAGACTCCGTCCTTTACAATACTGATACAGAGCAACAAGAATTTTACAAACCGTATCTGCAACAGGTACGACGACGAACTGCAGGTGAATTAATGGCAAGATTCAATCCTCTCGATCTTGAACAGCTACTAACGGGGCAGATGTGTCTGAATTACTTTCTCTTTCAATAGGCTCTGTTGTCAGAGTCGATCTGGTAAACAAACTGCCCCTGGTAAACTGTTTTAAAAACCTGATGATGAACGACAAGATCCCAGACTCGAGGAATTCAAAAAGCTTCTTGATATAATTGATGAACTGAGGGTCAAGTGCCCCGGATATGAATAGATAAATGATAGCTCAGGAACCGACGATTGAAGAGATATCTGAATTTGCAGATGCCAGAAAGGCAGAACGAAAACGGGATCCGAGATGAGCTTGGCGACCGCGTTCGTGTTGTTCTGCGCCGTTATAGAAAGGAAAAAGCAATATCTGATATCACTGACGTTCTCAGACGCACAAATGAAAAGCTCGTTTATCGTCATCCCCATGTCTCGGAGACGTTACCGTGGCGTGAACTCCAGAGGTCGAACAGAACTGGGAACAACTGAAGATCAAAGAAAAGATGGTTACAAAAAAGTCCCGTCAGGCGTGCCAGCCTCAATGCCAGCCTCATTAAGGCCAACAGATCCAGAAAGTCAGAGTCGGGTTCGACCTGAGGCCAGAAGAACAGATATGACAAGGTTCTTGCGATAAATGAACTTCGTGAAGAAGTCAGCAAGGGCAAATACCGGTAGAGATAGAATCAGAGCTTGGTGATGTTTTCCGCTGATTAACGCTGGCAAGACTTATGAGATTGATCCTGAAGCCGCACTTGAAAAAACAAACCGGAAGTTTATCAGATGTTTCAATTACTCCTCGAGAAAGAAACACTGAGAAAGGGCCCGTCGCTTCACGACCTGATACTTGACGAAATGAATGTAATCTGGGAGGGAAGCAAAAAAGAGGATAATAGGCCGACTTTTCCGTAACGGCTTAATGAGTTCTAGTTAATCAACAACCAGGTGCTTTAATCAGAGCTTGCAAAAATATATTGGAGAAAACGGTAAAATAACTTCTGAAGGACAAATCTGGCATGCGGTTACTCGGATCAGGACAAAAGCTCGACAGTATCAAAACTCTCCACTACTTTTCTTTTGATGCCACCTCCCTGAGAAATGTAAGAGTTCAAGTAGACCTGTCCTCCTGGCTCAGGCGTTCCGGTCGAAGGCATTATTGAAGGATCAAAAACATCAAGATCAATTGTAATATACACGTTTTCAGAAAGGATTCAAGGGCCTTGTTATACAGGTCTTTCCTGTAGTACAATTCATGTGCGGGATAAATATTTTCAAACCTGGCTGAAAGGTAACTCTTCAGCGGCTATGCTTCTGATACTAACCTGTATAACAGGGGGCGAAGGTTCAGATATGTTTCGCCAGCGAAAGGCAGGCATGATTGTACTGACCGTATTCCTGACGAAGATCGGAATGTGCATCGAGCTGAAGAATAGATAAGTTACCGTATCGTTCAGCGAATGCCCGAAAGCGCCGATACTGACCGTGATTTCCACTCATCGTTACAGGAAACTTTCCTTATCGAGCAACCCTGCAAGCCGGGAATAAACAGCACGAACAAGGGAGCTGGGGGAATCCTGGAGCATGTGTCCAGCGTGAAAATCCTGCGCTTATGTGCTTCGTATTTGTCTCGATATCGTAGAACTCGAGGTTAACGACGCTTTAAGCAAAGTCGACTGTCGGAGCCTTCATGTAGCGCGCCGGTTTATCAGATACCGCATGGTAACTATAGACGATCCGGCATAATCATAAATAACCCCGTGTCCACCGGAAATTCAACATACTCTGTTTTAGTATTGCTGGATATCCTATTCCAGGTGCGGAGAATTCGCATACAACCCGGATCGGTAGTTGGAAAGAAACTCCCTTACCTTCCTCGAGTGTTATTATACCAGCCTTAATCGAAGAAGTAACTCAGGTCTCAACAGTCCTTACCATTTTCTTCGAATTATACTGAATAACTGAGTACTTCGGCAAATATTCTCACCACTACGAATTGATTGATCTTGTATCCAACGTGATCAACAGTTATATGCATAGCGTTAGTATCTCCGAAAAAGGTTATGAAGATCACCGAGTATTTCCTATACACCTACGAGGAAGACTCAAGATAGTATGGATCTTTACTCGAAAGTGAATAAATGGCATTCGGTGAGGTGAAT
This sequence comes from Bacteroidales bacterium, assembly GCA_046329885.1. Taxonomy (GTDB): domain Bacteria; phylum Bacteroidota; class Bacteroidia; order Bacteroidales; family VadinHA17; genus LD21. Next base: position 6,949 of record JAXLTU010000041.1, on the reverse strand, counting down.
TCCTTGTCGAGATGAAGTTGTCAATTTTCCCGTCAGAGTCGCAGGCCGCATCCCAGATTGTAGCTGTTCTGGTTGGTTCCTCGTTCAGCCTTGCAGATAGTATTATGGGAAAATTTGGTCAATAGCTCATGCATCTGGTAAATGATCAAGAGGAAATTATAAAAATACGGTTCGATAATAAACGAGAAATCTGTCTTAACTCGTCGGGTATATGTTTTGTCTGGTCGCGGCGTTATTCACCTCCTAGCAATAGACGAACACCTTCAATCTGGGCCCTTGTTCTGAGATCACCGAGGCTGAAGCGAAACTTATCGAGGGCTTCCTCCTGATCTGCTGGGCGTCGTGCCATGTTTCCAGCATCCCGGGTCTGCTAACTGGTTTGCACAACTGGAATAGGTTCCCACGAGCCTCGTGATCATCACTTATGGTGTCTTTCCCACGATGGCAGTGTAGTCGTTTCAAGTACTTCAAAAATAAGTATTGAGTGATGAGCCGTCAGCGATCGCCCTGATTCAGTTATGATATTCGGGTAGGTATCTGGCCTTTGTTGCTGGCATCAACAAAAGCGCTTATGGAGTCGTTAACATATTCTGGATAGTATAGTTCATACTGCTTTCACTGTTCGATGAACCTGAATACCATAATCTGCGCTAAGTCCGCCTGATATCAACGAAGTCAACTCTTGAACCTGAGTTGCTCAGCTGGATATAACCGAGGCTCTCCTCAGGCTACCTTTATCCGGCGTATTTTCGTTACTCGTTGGTTGCTGCCTATATGGAAATGGATCAGTTTCAGGCAGTCGCGCATCCTGTTCTTCTCGATGAAATCAATAGCCTCAAGCAACTCGCTCGAGGTGAGTCCGAATTTACTTATATCGCCTCCTGATTCTTCCCATTTACCACTTCCGACGCTGGCAAGCTTTATTCTTATCCCGAGGTTTGGTTTAATCTTCAGTCTTTTCGAGATGGTGGCAATGAGTTTCAGTTCGTTGAGTTTCTCGACGACGAGGAAGATTCTTTTTCCCATTTTCTGGGCGAGCAATGCAAGCTCGATATAATCTTCATCCTTGTACCCATTGCAAATGATGAGCGATTCAGGGTCAGTGTTTATAGCAATAACAGCATGCAGCTCAGGTTTAGAACCTGCTTCAAGGCCAATGTTGAACTTCTTCCCGTGGCTTACTATCTCTTCGACAACGGGCCGCATCTGGTTTACCTTTATCGGGTAAATAATAAAATTCTGTGCCTGGTAGCCATACTCCTCTGATGCCGATTTGAAGCACTTCGAGATGCTGATAATCCTGTCGTCAAGGATGTCCGGGAATCTCAGAAGCACTGGTGCTGATACATCCGAGAGTACCAGTTCATCAAGCAACTCTTTCAGATCGACGGAAGCTCCGTTACCCTGGGGAGTTACAACGACATTTCCTTTCTCGTTAATGGAAAAGTAATCAACGCCCCAGCCTTTTATGTTATATAATTCAGCCGAGTCCTCAACACGCCATTTTCTCATTACGGGTTAATTGATTTAAGATGTTATTATTTTGCTTTCGGTGCTCCCTTGGGTTTAAAAGCAGCTGATTTTGATTCGGTTTTACCGGTCGCCTTGGTCTCTTTAGGCCTCGATTTAGACTGGTTCGTTGCAGCTTTAACATCCTTAAGTGACGGCGCGTTACCTTCTTTCTCCCCTTCAGTATTCTTTTCAGCTTCAGGGTCTTCCTTGACTAGAAGTCCAAGTTTATGAAGGGTGTTATACCAAAGTGCTACCTTTCTTATATCTGAAGGATACACCCGCTCCCTGTCATACTCTGGAAGGACGTCACCAAACCATTTTTTCAAGCCTTCGTTATCAGTTTTCGGATCAACAGCTTCGCCACCTGATGCCTTTTCATGAATCATGTCAAATACCTTCGACAAAGGCATATCTTCACCCTCTGTGAATATCGAGATATCTTCCAATGAACTGACCTTTGCAGAACCGAAAGCTGAACTTCTCTTTCCTGATTCGAGGTGTTCCACGACAATGGCGTTTCTTCCCTGGGCAATGAATTTAAAAAGCCCGTGCTCTCCTCCAATTGATAAATAATCCTTTAAAATCATAGTTTGTTGTAGTTTGATGCAAAATTAATTAAATGCCAAAAAAAACAGTTAAGAATCAATATTTTATTAGACCATGTTACGCTCTTTCTTGATCTTCTCGTAAGCCTCGTTTACTTTCTTGAATTTCTCGTCGGCAGACTTCCTGAAGTCATCTCCAAGATGTGCAACCTTGTCGGGATGATACTTCATGGCCATTTTCCGGTAGGCTTTCTTAACTTCCTCGTCGGTTGCAGTCTTTTCAATCTCAAGTATCTTGTAAGATGAATCGGTCTCGGGTACAAACATGTTCCTGATAGACAGGAAGTCGGCATGTGAGATGCCAAGATAACCCGAGATAGATTCTATGACCGATAATTCAGAAGGATGAAAACTTGTATCTGACGATGCAACACCAAAAAGGAGATGAACAAGTTGCAGCCTTGATGAATAATCCATGCTCCTGCTGATCTGTTGACAGACATCTCGAAGGGGGATGTCCTTCTTGAGCAGATCACGAAGTATATGCAGAGCCTCTTTGGCTGATTCCTGACCAAACTGCTGAACGAAGAATCTCTTGACATAATCGAGTTCTGACTTCACTATCTTGCCGTCAGCTTTCATAACGGCGGCGATAAGCACGAGAAGGCTTACCCCGAAGGCTCCAGGAGTTGTAACATCAGTCGCGGCTGATGAATAAGAAGATGATTTTGCCTCATCGATGAATGAACCGAAAAGAAATCCGAGCAGGCCGCCAATGGGTCCGCCCATAACGAACCCCAGACCACCACCAAGAAATTTCGCGAAGTGTCCCATTTTAGTTTTTCCCGGTAAGTTTTAATATTTCCTCATGAATCTTAATTATCCCGGGCACTATCAGGTCTGTTTCAGAGTTACGAATGACCCAATCTGATCTTTGAATCTTGGTCTCATCATCGCTCTGGTTGTTAATCCTTTCGAGTATCTGTTCCCTCGTAAGATTATTCCTTCTCATTACCCGTTCTATCCTTTCTTCCAGCGGTGCAACAACAGTAAGAACCTTGTCGACGCTTTCCGCTGCCCCGCTTTCGAACAAGATGGCCGCCTCGAGGATAACATAAGGTGAATCCTGATTATCAGCCCATTCTTTAAAAAGACTTATAACGGCGGGGTGGACCACCTTATTGATCGCGGCAAGCAAATCTTTGTTAGTGAAGGCTATCCTGGCGAGCTCCTGCCGGTCAAGCGTACCATTCTTGTAAACCGGTATTCTGGTAACTGATTTTATCTTTTCGATTACCGATTGTTCCGAATCCATGATTTTCCTGGCTTCATCGTCGGCTGAGAAAACCGGTATTCCCAGTATCGAGAAAACCCTGCAAACCGATGTTTTGCCACTTCCAATTCCACCTGTTATTCCCAGTTTCATTTCACTTCCTGCTTTTATTTGTTTGTTGAACTGGAACTGGGACAAGTCTGAAAAAAAGAGTATCCGGTTTTAATGAGATAATCTGGAATTCGGATTGTAATTGTTTGGCAAAACCCTGGACTAGACCCGCCGTGGTAAGGTAATATTCTGAATTTCCCCTGGAAATCTTCCTGTATCTGACCTTCGAGAAATCAACAAGAAGTGGTGAACGATTACCTGAAAGTCTCAGTTTAACAATGGAGTAACCATGACCTGCAAGATTCAGGGTGAGTTTATCCGGCAGCTCTCCAGACAGTTGCCTGCCTGAAGGTTGGTTAATGTATTTAACCGGGTACTTCAGGTCCACCTCTATTTCCTTCCTGAGCGAATTCAGGTACCAGAAAATAAATGAAAGCATCAGGAAGAAGGTAAAGACAATTATATTTCTATTCAACAGCTTTACTCTGATCTTCCTGAGAGTGTTTTTCAGTATGCCGGATTTGCCTTCAAACAATCTAAAAGGATATTATTTCTGTTCTATATCTGACGAGTCTTTAAGTACAGCGCTCTTGTCAACTTTAATTCTTATATCGCCACCAATATCAACCATCACGATATTATCCCTGACTTCAGCAACTTTACCGTAAATGCCACCAGTTGTGATTATTTTGTCACCTTCTGGAGTGAGTCACGGCATTTGTAAGCTCCTTCTGCTTTTTCATCTGTGGTCTGATCAGCGAAAAAATAGAAGATAACAAAAACAAGTACTGCGGGGAGCAAGCTGATAAGCGGCTTGCCCGCCCTGCTGAACCGGCTTGTGGGGCCATGAGAAATAGATAATTGAAATTCATGATTTTTCTGCGTTTATTAATTACTATTTGGTATTACTTCTGCTTGATTTTCAGCATCACGAATGGGACCGAGGCATTTGATTTAACAGTAACGCTCTTCGTTTGAGCCCCCTGTATCCCGTTGAATGGAAGACAACCTCCACTGTCCCCATCGCCGGGAGCAACTGGTTTGGTCTCGTATTTCGACACGGTACATCCGCAGCTAGTGCTTGCTGATTGAATAACAAGGGGAGCTTTTCCCCTGTTTTCAAATGTAAACACGTAAGCGACGTTCTCACCGTCCTTTATTTTACCGAAATCGTGCTCGTATTCAGCAAAATAGATTTTAGCAGTATCGGCAGAGTTACTTGCCTCAACGTTGGTGTTCACCTGTTTCTTACCACCCTGGTTGCACGAGGTAAAAAAGAAAACTGAACATATCAATACGATGAGAATGGATGGATAATATCTTTTCATAGCTGAAAGTAAGTTATTCGTCAGTTTCCCCAACCAGTCCTCGTCCGGTCTTCGTGAATGTACCCTGTTCCCTCATCTGTCTCACCACCTTGTCGAGTATCCCGTTGACAAAAGTACTGCTTTTCGAGGTACAAAAGAACTTGGCAATCTCTATGTATTCATTGAGGGTGACTTTAACCGGTATCTCGGGAAACTCAGCAATTTCCGTGATTGCCAATTGCATCACGAGGGTATCCATGAGAGCTATTCTTTCAATCTCCCAGTTAGTAGTGTTACTGTCAATAATTTCTTTTGATGTAGTTGCACTCGAGATGGCCTTGCGGAAGAGCTTAATCACGAACTCGGCGTCTTCCTTATCCTTGTACAACGGCATCACCTGTTCATCTTCACCCGATCCGGGTTTGAATTTCTTGATTGTCTTGGCAGCCATGGCCAGCATGTATTCCAGATCATCATTCCAGTAAATGCTCTGCTCCTCGAATTCTGAGGTAAGGTCGTCAGACTGGGAAAAAAACTCTGTTACAAGCTTTACTATGAATTTCTTGTCATCAGTAAAAGTAGTCCTGGGAGCAGACATGTATTCAATGTAGGAATCCCACTGGAGCATTTTATTAAAAATAGCCCTGGGAACATCTGGACTTGCAGACCATGTCAGCTTAGAAGAAGCAAGATGCTTCCTGATCGCACTGTTGTTTCTGAGAATATTGATGACCGGATTATCTACAAAACGCCTGTTTGGATTCAGGTCTTCACTGGTTGGCATCTTTTTCTGTAACGCCAGATCTATCTTTTCGGAGGCAATATCAGCTAATTCCGTGATGAGAAGAAAAATGTAATGATAGAGGTCATAAGCCTTCCCGATACTGAACAACAGTTCCTTCTCGGCCTTTTCCAGGTCACTATCCTCTCTCCTGTCGTAAGCGTAAAGTTCCATCAGAACCTTCACGCGTAATAATCTCCTGCTTATCATTATAAAGAACTCAAATTTCAGGTGCAAAAATACTCTTTTTCCATTACCCTCAAAACAGGGAAGTAAAATATGAAGCTACAAGCGGCACTGTATTTTGATTTGACAAAATAATTGTTACATTTGGCATGATAAAAGGGTGAATAAAAATTGTTCAGGCATGGAAGAAGAAGCTGGCATAATTGGTGACAAGGACGACAGAAACAGCAAAGAAGTATACACTAAGGTCGTCAGGGCTGGAAAAAGAACCTATTTTTTTGATGTCAAGGCAACTCGTAAAGAAGATTATTATCTTACTATAACGGAGAGCAAGAAACGTCAGGGTAAGGAAGGTAAAGTATTTTACGAGAAACACAAGATATTTCTATACAAGGAGGATTTTGACAAGTTCACCGACGGGCTCAGGGAAGTAGTTGATTTTATAAGCGATGGAAGGGCCAAGGCCACATCACAGCAGACAAATCACAGGTTTGAAGAACCGGAAAAAACTCAAGTGGACGTGCCTGTTTCAGAGGGTGAATTCACGAACGTCGACTTCGACGATCTAGGCAGGGAATAACATCAAATGACTGATTATATCCTAGTAGTACTCGGGGTAATCCTGACAATACTCGGCATCATTGGCTGCCTTGCTCCTGTTCTGCCGGGTCCACCATTAAATTTCATTGGACTACTCCTTCTTCATTTTTCAAGATTTGGCCAGTTTTCAAAATGGACTCTGATTATACTTGCCGGTATAGCGATTCTTGTTACTGTTCTTGATTACCTTGTCCCGGTATGGGGCACGAAGAAATTCGGCGGTTCAAAATACGGGACAAGAGGCGCCACCGTTGGCCTGATAATAGGATTCTTCCTCGGTCCGGTCGGAATAATCATAGGGCCTTTCCTTGGAGCTTTTGTTGGTGAAATGATCTTCAAGGATGATGTCAATTATGCACTCAAGGCAGGCTTCGGAAGCCTCGTTGGTTTCCTCACAGGTGTTGGCCTGAAACTGGCCGCCTCCTTCATAATGACATTCTACTTCTTCCGAGCTCTCAGGGTCTGAGGGCACAGGGCGTGGGGCTCAGGGCACAGGGCACGGAGCTCAGGGCGCGGAGCACAGAGCACAGGGTGCGGAGCACGGGGGAAGAAGGTAATCTGTAATCGGTAATCTGTAATCGGTAATAGGTAATCGGTGCTGGGTTCTAGTTGCTCGGTGCCGGGTCTTTTACAA
>JAXLTU010000040.1:0-38879 GCA_046329885.1 Bacteroidales bacterium | reverse complement strand
GCCCTCCTTGAATTCTTTCTGCATCAGATCTTTGATGCAATCCCAGAATCCTTCAGACACTTTGCTATTAATCCCGGCATCACCGATCACGGCGAATTTCCTGTCTTTAACGGCAAGGTAGAACAATACACCATTCCGAAGGTCGGTCTTGTGCATGCCCAGTTTTTTAAAGATCCAGGCTGCACGGTCGAGTACCTCTCCCGTGCAACTTGTCTCAATATGAACTCTTATCTCGCCGGATGTTGCTTCTTCAGCTTCTGAAATCGCGGATTTGATCCTCGACTTCTGTTCATCAGTGAAAAATGTACTGGCGTTCATCCCGTGTCATTACTAGAATTTCACTTCAGGGGCCTTGTCAGCACCCTCAGCAGCTTTGAAGTAAGGCTTAGCGGTAAAACCACCCATGGCAGCTATGAAACTCTGCGGGAATCTCTTGATATAGCTGTTAAACTGCTGGGCAACCTCGTTAAATTTCCTTCTCTCCGTGGCTATCCTGTTCTCCGTTCCTTCCAGCTCGGTCTGAAGATCACGGAAATTTTGTGTAGCAGTAAGTTGAGGGTATTGCTCAACAACCATCATTAGCCTGCTAAGAGCCGAGGATAATTCACCCTGCGACTGCTGGAACTGGGCCATTGTTGCCTCGTTAAGATTTGAAGCGTCAATTTTTACTGATGTTGCTTTTGCCCTTGCTTCAATTACCTGGGTAAGGGTCTGCTGCTCGAAGTTAGCCGCACCTTTCACAGTATTCACGAAATTCGGAATCAGGTCGCTCCTGCGCTGATACTGGGTCTCGACATTACCCCACTGACTTGTTACCTGCTCGTTCATGGTTACCATGCGGTTATTAACCCTGATACCCCATAGTACTGTTACTATTACAACGAACAGAATGATACCTCCGATAATCAAACCAATCAAACAACCTTTTTTCATTTTTAATTGTTTTAAAATTTCTTCAAATGTAATACCTCACTGTCATTCTGCAATTTTTATTCCGTCTAAGGTGGAGTAAAAACCGGTAAATGGTAAATTTTAAACGGTAAATGACTATACGGATTCCGGGTTTTGAATTAATATTTAAATTTGACAAATAACTTTTAGTCAAATGAGAACAATTGCAATTGCCGCCGGTGGCGATTCATCAGAATATGGAATATCAGTCAAGAGCGCTAAAGAAGTAGCAAGCGTGCTTTCAGACAGGTACAAGTTGTTTATTATTGTCATCAGGGGAATAAACTGGTACTGGGAAGATGAAAAGGGAAGATATTTCACTATCGACAAGAATGATTTCACGCTAAAGCTCGATGATACCAGGGTAAGATTTGACGCGGTGTTTATCGCTATCCATGGCACACCGGGCGAGAACGGGTTACTCCAGGGATATTTCGATATGCTCAAAATACCTTACACGAGCTGCGGCGCTTTTTCGTCGGCTCTTACGTTTAACAAGCAGGCCTGCAAACTATACCTCAAGGAATATGATGTAAAAATGGCCGATGCCATCCTGCTGAGAAAAGATGATCCTGCTGACACTACAAAAATAATTGATCTTGTTGGCCTACCCTGCTTCGTCAAGCCCAATGACAGTGGATCGAGTTACGGGGTCACGAAGGTTAAAAAAGCTGAAGATTTTGTCAGGGCGCTTGAATCGGCGTACAAGGAAAGCAACGAGGTTCTGGTAGAGCAGTTCATGAATGGCAGGGAGGTTGCATGCGGCGTCGTGAAAACACGCAACAGGAAAATAGTGCTGCCCGTTACCGAGATTATCAGCAAGAACGAGTTTTTCGATTTCGAGGCAAAATACTCCGATGGCAAATCGGATGAAGTAACCCCGGCTGACCTGCCGGCAAATGTAACCGAGGAGGTCCAGAGGCTAAGCTCCCTTATCTGCGACCTGTTGGGTTGCAAGGGTATAGTGAGGGTCGATTTTATAATTGTGAAGGATCAGCCATTGTTTCTCGAGATAAATACTGTACCTGGAATGACAAAAGAAAGCCTCATCCCTAAACAGGCTGAGGCTGCAAATATTCCGCTCGCGGAGTTGTACTCCTCCGTTATTGAAGATCTTTTCTGAATATCCTGATTTTGTTCCTACTTCGAACGGGCAAGCTTTAGAGCTTCCGTGGTTGTATAGTACTTCGTAATCATGTTTGGAACCTCCCATTCAGGCAATTTGCCTGCACCAAGATACTCGAGGTATCTCGACATGACCTGACCGAAATGCTCCTCGTGTCCTACCCTGTATTTGGCTGGAATATTTACCCTCAGAGTTTTTGCATCCAGTTTGTCAACTGTTAGCGAATCATACGGGAGTGAAGCCACCGAGCTCTTCAGTTTTGACATGAATTCATCGATATTTCCCTTAACATTTTCGACGTAAAGGGTAGGAACAAATTTCTCGTTTGAGGTCTGCCTGATAACGAGGTCGCAGTTCGACCCTTTCATAACCGAAAAATGAGTGTCTCCACCACCTTCAGGTGCCTTGTATTTCCACTCGACAGACACTTTCGCCCATATTCCTTTTAACTGGTAGATCATTTCGCCGTTCGCGAAGACATTTAGCACGCCATCTTTCACGTCCTTCGCGAGATACCCAGGATAATCGTCCAGACCGGTAACTCCTTTAAACTCTTCTTTCGAGATCGGGGTGGGCCATCTTTTAGCTGCAGTCATCTTTACATCGCTTTTCGACAGGATCTGCTCCGGGAAGCATTCCCACTGTACCAGGTCGGTAAGGTGGGTTGTAACATCCACGATACCTTCTCCCTGCTGTTCGACATCAAAGAACCAGGCCGGCCTGATGAGTGGTGAGCCGGATACGATCTTCGAGAAGTGATGAACACTTACCTTTGTAACGGCAGGATCTTCTTTGGTACCCGGCTGCAGAGTGCCAAACACTTCAGGTATTCCCGACAGGGCTTTTTGAAGCATTGTGGTTATCTCGTATCTCTCCGTCATGATATCATAAAGCAGCACCCCTTTCTCAGCAGCAACCTTGAAGGCCTCTTCCAGTTTTGGAAAAGCTTCCGGTGATATAACCATCGGCTTGTCAGCAAGAACATTAAACCCCGCCTTCACCGAGCTAAGGATGTAATCGGTCTTTTTCAGGTTATTACCCGCGAGAACAACGACGTTTCCTTTCCTGTCATTAAGCATTGTCTCGAAGAAATCGTCACCATTATATACAATTTCATTCCAGCCGGTAGGATTAACAGCTCTCGAGTTGTAACCCTGTATCCTGGCCAGGTGCTGATCGAGATCCGGACCCGCCGGGGCATACACGTAAACATTTGGAGATACCTGATCGAACATCGTTTTCTGGACAAGGGCAGCATGAAAGTGACCCGGGTCCACTGTCATTATCTTTACCATGTGATTGTCTGTTTGTGCCCCTGATTTGTCATTTTTACTGCCGCCCGAACCGCACGAGGCTAACAGGCTGGCTGTTATGAATAAAATAGCTACTCTTATTTTCATATGATATGTTGTTTCTATTTAAGGTATTTAGAGATACCAGGTATGTTATTAGTACCATAAGGGGCTCTCTGTGGTCTCGAGAGCATGCTATTGGCTTCCTTGTCGTTAATAAAGAGTTCCTTCTCGGGATCCCACTGGAGTTTTCTTCCAAGTTTCATTGAGATATGGGTTACGAGGCAAACTGTGCAAGCCCTGTGTCCGATCTCGACAGGTGAGATCGGCTCTTTACGCGACTGGATACAATCGAGCCAGTTACCATGCTGTTCTTCGCTTACATAAAGGTGGGTTTCATTCTCACCAATCACCGAGGTGAGAATCTTTGGATCGCTGGCGTCAAGAGCTTTAGCGTTTCTGGTGGCAGCTACCGGGTCGCTTGGTGAAGCCGTGTATGCACCTCTTGTAACGAAGATCCATCCTTCAGTTCCCTCGTATCTTACGCCATTAGGATAACCCCCGCTGGTCAGCATCGTTACACCATTCTTGTATTCAGCCACCGACATGAAGTCGCCATGCACGTCCCACAAACCCGATTTCGGGAACTGGGCAACAGCTTCTATCGAAATAGGACCAGTTAATTCAGTATCCATGCCCCAGGCAGCAGAATCGAAATGGTGCTGGCCCCATCCTGTTATCATACCGGCACCAAACTGTTCACAACGCAACCAGCCTGGTCTGTCTGTGAGGCTGTTTTGCGGATGCACTCTGATCTCGGTATAATATACTTCAGGTGTCGATCCGAGCCAACCCGTGTAATTAAGGTTTTTCGGTACCGGCATCTCCGGGGCTTCAGGTCCTGCCGGGTCGCCAGGCAGACCAATTTTCACCGTCTGAAGCTTTCCTATCCTCCCGTTCCTGACAAGCTCAGCTGCTACCCTGAACTGTGGCATTGACCTTTGCTGGGTACCTACCTGGAGAATAACACCTTTCTTTTTCACCACCTCTGCCAGGAGCCTTCCCTCGGTAATGGTAAGCGAGGTTGGTTTCTGGACATAAATATCTTTTCCCGCGAGCGCGGCCTCAATTGCAGGCTGGGAATGCCAGTGGTCGGGCGTGGAAATAATAACAGCATCAATATCCTTGCTGGCCAGTATTTCGCGGTAATCGCCAAATGTTTTCACATCAACATAACCGGCCGAACCGGTCTTCCTCGTGTAATAATTCTCGATGAACTGTTTTCCCTTGGCGGCCCTGTTTGAATCAAAATCAGCAACAGCGACTACCCTGGCCACATCGTACTTGAGTGTCTCTGCCAGATCGTGAGTCATGGCTATTCGGCCAAATCCAATCTGCCCTATGTTTATCTTGTTGCTTGGAGCATTCTTGCCAAAAACTGATGAGGGAACGATCATAGGTGCCACGAAAGCACCGGCAGCACCGTAAACTGAGGTCTTAACGAATCCTCTTCTGGTGAAACGGTTTTTCTTTTCCATGTTGGTTAATTTAAGGTATTAGGTTATTTTTTTGTTGATCTGCTTATTATCACTACAGGCGGGTAAGCGAAATCGGACCATACTCTTTCCGATTCAGTCTTATCTACCTTACCGTCATAGACGAGCATCCTGTAGCGTTGACTATAAGATCTGCCAGGCTCAAGAATCCATTCCCGGTATCGTATCGGACAGAATTCAAAATACACATCTCCTCTCCCATTCTGGTCAATGGGCCAGACCCTCATGGGTTCGGGATAATCCCTGTTTGACGGGTGCGACATGAACACTATCCCCGACTCGCCCTTTCCCTGGAACATTCCACCTACATCAGTCCAGCGGGCTTTTGTCCCGTCTGCATTGATCCTGGTCTTACCTTCCGAAGTAACAACCCAGCTGTTGTTCTTATCCCATTCGCCGGTAGCCCTGAATCCAAGACCTCCGCCATACCTGTATGCTTCAAGGATGATATTCTCGCTGCCCGCAACAGATAAAAGACTCGTGAAATCGACAATCCAGGCTCCCTTGCCATCGAGCGGATCAGCATTCCAGACCCTGACGTCCCATATCTCGTTAAGCGTGAGCTCCCATGGCTTCTTACCCTGGTAATCAATATGCTCCTGCCTCACGTCGAAACCTCCAAACACCGGTCCGTTTGTTGTAGAATTTACTCCGGCAAACCTCACGGTTCCCTGGTGCGAATATAAATTCCAGAAATCAGTAACGTGATCCCTGATCTTCACCTTTGTCCACGGGTTCCAGATACCTACATGATGATAGTGATCCTTCGGACTGATACGTGTAAGAATGTTCCCCGACGGCGAAAACATGGGGTGAATAAATCCGTTTCTCTTGTACATGGTATCGACACCGGCTGGCGGATAGATCATCTTCATGTTATAATCGAGGACTGGCTTTGAACTTTTTTTAAGCCTCAGGAGATCCCCGGTATTCTCTACAGTTATTGCCGAAGAGTATTTTTTATTCCAGGTCTGGTAAAGGACGTAATTCCTTTTCGTGCCCGCCGGTGTTGTGCCGGTCAGTATCCACCAGACTCGCTGTGTCTTACCATTCTCGAGTTGACAAGGCACCTCTATCTCTTTCCCTTTCACGATCTCAACAATCTCGAGCGAGACGCTGTCATTTACCACGATGCCAGAAAGATCAACACTTACAGGAGTATTAATTCTACTGAATCTCCCGGACTCCACTGTCAACTTCATCAGTTCGTTCCTCTGCGCGGAAAGTGATAATGAAAAAACAAGAGCTGTTACAACTGGAAAGAGAAGTCTTTTCATTGAAATATTATTTGGAAAATTCTTTAATGGCATCTATAAATGATCTGATATTCTCATCCTTCACGTCGGGAGGCATACCACCGCCAACGGACCAGAGAACCCTCTGGTGTGTATCTATTTCACCCATGCACTTTTTGACAGCCTCTTTAACCTGTTCCGGTGTGCCTGCCGCCATCACATCACGAGGTGGTACATTCCCAACAAGCACGACCCCGGGCCCGGCGAGTTTTCTTATTTCCCCCATGGAATGTTCGAAGGAGAAATTAAACATGTTCACCCCCATCTCCTCAAGGTAACCAGCTGTTATCAGACCCTGGGCATCATTATGCAGGAACCTGGCTTTGGCATCAATCGAGCTGAATATCTTCTTAAAATATGGCAACACGAATTCATTGAACTCGTAATCCCCGACAAACCCGATTATATCGTCAAGGACAAGGATACCATCTATGGAGGGGAAACATTCCTTCTGGTACCTGACCCAGTCAATGATAAAATCGGTTATCCTGCCTATAAAATCTTTCGCCTCATCAGGGTTCATTGCAAGACTCATCATGAACTCGGTTGTACCCATCAGGAAGCTTGCAATGTTAAGGGGACCGCGGGTAACCGCGAACCTTATCTTGTGGCCAGCGTTGTTTATTGCTTCCTCGTTTTCCTTCAGTCTGTTTATTACAAATGGAAGAAGTCCATCGGTCCTCACATTAGGTCTTGGCAGGGAGGCTGCCTGGTCGATACTTGAAATTATCTTTTCAGCATGCGGGAGGTTCTTCTCCAGCCAGATCATCCTTGCCCCGAAAGCTGAAGGTTCAGTGCACATACCGTATTCCGACCAGAAACCCGGGAGAAACCAGGCATCCGGAAAGAGATTAATTGCTTTCAGGTTCGACTTGAGCCAATGCTCGTCAGAAGCATAGAAGCTTATGTTAGATATACCATACCATCCGGGGATCCAGGGGCTGTCGATTATAAACCCTACCGGCTGATACCCGATATCCCTGCCATCAATAAGGGCTACCAGGTCATTCCACGATTCGTTTGTCATTCAATGCAGGTTTTCCGTTAACGACAACGGTAATTGTCTGCATTAAATTTGAGAATTATTTTCGTAGAAAAAAATTAAATTTCGTTAAAAGTCCCGAGCCTGTAGGAATCGATTGGAGCGCATGTGCAAACGAGGTTACGGTCGCCGTAGCCGTCATCGATACGGCCAACCGTTGGCCAGAACTTGTTTTCAGCGATCCAACGCAGAGGGTAGGCAGCTTTTTGCCGCCCGTAACCATGGTTCCAGCTGTCACCGGTTATCACTGCAGCGGTGTGCGGGGCGTTATGCAAAACGTTATCCTCCCTGTCTGCTTTTCCTTCTTTCACTTCCTGTATCTCGTTCCAAATTGACTTCATGGCATCGATGAATTTATCAAGCTCAAAGAGTGATTCCGATTCAGTCGGCTCAACCATCAGTGTACCATGAACAGGAAAAGAGAGAGTAGGCGCGTGAAATCCATAGTCCATCAGCCTTTTAGCAATATCTGCCTCGGATATTCCTGATTCTGTCTTGAAATTCCTGCAGTCGAGTATCATCTCGTGAGCCACAGTGCCATTGGTACCCGTGTATAGTGTTTTATAATACCCCTTGAGCGCGGCTGCTATGTAATTCGCATTCAGGATGGCGTATTTGGTGGCATCTGTCAGCCCCTCGGCACCCATCATCATGATATAGGCATGCGATATTGTCAGAATATGAGCACTCCCGAAAGGTGCAGCTGAAACAGCCCTGGTGGCTTTCGATCCTCCTGTTTTCACAACGGGGTGACCAGGCAGAAAATCGGCAAGCTTTTCATTCACGAGGATCGGGCCCATGCCAGGTCCGCCTCCACCGTGGGGTATCGCGAAGGTCTTGTGCAGGTTAAGATGACACACGTCGGCGCCTATGTGACCTGGACTGGTGAGTCCGACCTGGGCATTCATATTGGCACCGTCCATGTACACGAGCCCTCCATTTTCATGAATAATTGATGTCATGGTAATCACAGCTTCTTCGAACACACCATGGGTCGAAGGATATGTAATCATGAATGCGGCAAGGTTTGACTTGTTTGCCTCAGCTTTTTTTCGCAGGTCGTCAACATTTATGTTACCCCTGTCATCACATTCAACAACAACTACCTGCATCCCGGCCATCACGGCACTTGCCGGGTTGGTCCCGTGCGCTGACGACGGGATGAGAGCAATGTTCCTGTGAGCGTCGCCACGCGACAAGTGGTATTCCCTTATCATCATCAGACCGGCATACTCTCCTGCAGCACCAGAGTTAGGCTGCAGCGAGATGGCGGGGAAGCCAGTGATCTCCTTGAGTGCATCCCCAAGCTCATCCATAAGTTGATAGTAACCTGCAGCCTGATCGGCCGGTACGAAAGGATGTATATTTCCAAACTCGGGCCAGCTCATTGGCATCATCGATGTTGCCGGGTTAAGCTTCATAGTACATGATCCAAGCGAGATCATGCAATGAGTAAGAGAGAAATCTTTGCGCTCGAGCATCTTGATATACCTCATCATGTCAGTCTCGCTATGATACTTATGGAAGGTCGATTCCTCAAGATAGCCTGACTTTCTCACATGCTTCTCTTCGATACAGTTACAGTCACATAACGATCCGGCCACGACAGGGGTCTTGCCTGCAACCCTCGCGAATACACCGGCAATCCTGTTTACCTCGTCGAGAGTTGTTATCTCGTCGGTACTGATGCTAACCACATCTTCATCAGGGTACCAGAAATTGAAAGAACAGGAGAGTGCTTCCTTTTGTAATGACGCGGCAAATCCTGAATCTGGCAGTTTGATCCTTATAGTATCGAAGAACTGTGCGTTTAACTGTTTGAAGCCTAGAGAAGCCAGGGAGTGAGAGAGTGTGCATGCTGTATCGTGAATATGATTACTTATTGCACGCAATCCTTCGGGGCCGTGATACTGTGCATACATACCTGACATTGTTGCCAGCAGAGCCTGCGCTGTACAAATATTTGAAGTGGCTCGCTCGCGCTTTATATGCTGTTCTCTTGTCTGCAACGACATCCTCAGAGCCTGATTACCCTGGGCATCAACTGACACACCGATTATTCTTCCAGGCATGCTTCTTTTAAGTTCATCCCTGGTGGCAAAAAAACCTGCATGTGGTCCGCCATAGCTCATGGGAAGACCCATCCTCTGGTTTGAACCCACGACAATGTCAGCTCCCCATTCTCCCGGGGGTGTCAGCATGGCCAGGCTCATCAGGTCGGCAGCAACACCGACAAGCGACCCTGCCGCATGAGCCTTGGATACAAATGAGCTATAATCGATTATCTCACCGGTTGCAGCCGGGTATTGTATCAATGATCCAAAGAACGATTCATTAAATTCGAAAGCATTCCATTTACCTTTCACGAGCTCAATCCCGAGAGGTGCCGACCTCGTCACGAGAACATCAAGCGTCTGCAGGAAAATATTTTCATCGACAAAGAATTTATTGGCACCGGCTTTCACTGCAGCTCTCGACCTTGCATTGAACATCATTATCATTGCCTCCGATGCTGCCGTAGCCTCATCCAGTAGGGAAGCGTTTGCTATTTCCATCGCTGTCAGCTCGATTATCATCGTCTGGTAGTTCAGTAGCGCTTCGAGACGTCCCTGTGAAATTTCGGCCTGGTATGGTGTGTAAGAGGTGTACCATGAAGGATTCTCGAGCACATTCCTGATTATTACAGATGGCACAGCCACCCCGTAATAGCCCTGACCGATGAAAGACCTGAATTGTTTGTTCCTCGCACCAATAGCCCTGATGTGATTCAGATACTCGTATTCTGTCATTGGTGCCGGCAGTTCGAGTTCCTTCACGAGACGCAATGATGATGGTACGGTCTTTTCAATCAACTCGTCAAGTGATGAAACACCTATGGTGCCGAGCATTCCCGGAAGGTCACTTTCCCTGGGACCAATATGTCTTTCAACAAACCTGTCTGATGCCATTTTCTTATATTTTATGAATTATTATTAGCTATAAATCGTATGCGAAATTATAAAATCAATCACAGCAAAAAACTGACTATTGTTATGCTTTAAACAAGATACGGATTGGTTCTTTTTTCAATCGCGATCGTGGTTTCTGGTCCGTGCCCGGGATAAACAACAGTTTCCTCCGGCAGTGTTAACAGGTTACCCTTGATGCTGGCAAGCAGAGTATCAAGGTTGCCGCCCGGCAGATCAGTCCTCCCGATGGTACCCGAGAACAGTGCGTCGCCAGTGAAAACGCAATTAAGCGCCACCGAATAAAACGCGAGGCTACCGACAGTATGACCTGGTACAGGAAATACCTGGAATTGAATACTTCCACAGTCAAGAGTCTCTCCCGCGACAATAAACTTTTCAGGTTCCGGCGAAGGGTCCATCCTGAGTCCGAAAAGCATCGCGTGCTGTGGTGAATTCTTCCGGTTCGATTCCTCGAGTTCCGATGACCACGGTCTTAAACCGAATTTCTTGAATAGCATTTCATTCCCAAAAATATGATCGAGATGGCAATGAGTGTTAAGAAGTCTTACCGGTTTGAGCTTCCTGGCGGCTAAAAAATCAAGAAGACTTTCTTCCTCCTCCGGATAGTAACAACCACAATCTATAATCACACAATTCCCGTCATCATCGGCAACGATGTATGTATTCACCTCAATTGGCGAAAAGACAAGCTTGAATATTTCCATAATGTACTAATTTACTGTTCCTTTCAGCATGGGAACAAAAACGAAATTCCCATGAGAAGTATTTTCGAATGAATCCTCTGAAACCCTCCTGATTACAGTCATAACCTGATTATCAGATTTCCCAAGGGGTACCACAAGTCTTCCCCCTGTTTTTAATTGCCTTAGAAGCGAATCGGGAACCTCCGAGGTTGCAGCCGTGATCAATATTCCATCGTACGGGCCATACTGCTCTTTACCGAGATAACCATCTCCAAAGAAGAAATGAATATTATAGCCTAGTGAAGTCAGTGTATGTTGAGCCTTCAGATACAGATCCCTGTACCTTTCTATTGTATAGACCCTTACTCCCATTTCAGCGAGCACGGCGGCCTGGTAACCGGAACCTGTCCCAATTTCAAGAACCTTATCTCTTTTGGATACCTCCAGCAGGCTCGACTGTACAGCAACCGTGTATGGTTGAGAAATTGTCTGCCCGCTTGAAATCGGGAACGCCTTGTCGACATAGGCATGCCCAAGGAAAGCCGGGTCCATGAAAACATGTCTCGGAACTATGCCAATTGCCCTGAGTACCTCCTCATTGTTTATCCCCTTCTGCTTCAGGCTTTCAACCAGTTTCTTCCTCAATCCTTTCGCCTCGAATGAATCTGTCATCAGGCTGACTTCATTTAATGTTTGAACAAAAATATAAAAATAGTTTTTCCATGGAGGAAAGAGGAATTAATAATATCTTTCCTCCATGGACAACCGGCTTTAACTGCAAAAGCCGGTAATACTCTAAATAAATATATGAAAATAAAGAGATTGTCCGCCATTTACTTTCTCCTCGACTTGTTCGGGTCAGCTGCCGCATTGATCATTTTTTACTCATTAATGATCAAAACCGGCATGGCCCAACCTGTTTCAACAACTGTCAGCCTGTTTGAACTGGCCATTTATTCCATATTCTGGACTGTCTTGTACGCCATGACAGGCTTTTACCATGTGTCACTGAAGAGATCCAGACTTGCAGAGTTGATCTATTCTTTCATCGTGACCCTGTTTGGAGTCATGATCTGCTTCCTGGTCATGATCTTTTACGAGCATGTCATAATAACGAGCATAATCTATCCGGGAAGCCTGGTGCTTCTTTTCGTTCTGCAGTTTACACTGACATATTTCACGAGGCTGACGGTCACATCTACCACTGCAAGGAAAGTACACAAAGGTTACTGGGGCTATAACACTATAATAATCGGATCGAACGGCAAAGCGGCTGATATACTAAGGAAGATAAAGCAGGAAAAGATCCCGTCCGGCAACATTATTTCCGGATACGTGTACCATGGTCAAGAAGACAGTGGTGTACTGAAAACGCAGCTCGAATCACTGGGCAGCACGGATGATCTGCAGAAAATCATTCTCGAAAAAAACATCGAGGAAGTAATAATCGCCATCGAGGAAAACGAGCACGGTATCCTCGGAGAAATTATCGACAAGCTTGAATATACAGATATTACAATCAAGGCAATACCATCACTGAGAGATATACTGACTGGCAGGGTAAGGCAGTCATCAATTTTCGGCACTCCTCTTCTGGAGATACAGAACAAACCCATGTCGGTCTGGCAGTCCAACATAAAGGAAATAATGGACTACCTGGTGGCCTTTTCCCTGTTATTGATAATGCTCCCGGTAATAATTATCCTGGCCGTAATTATTAAACTACATGACGGTGGCAGGGTTATTTACTCGCAGGAAAGGACAGGCAAAGACGGCCGACAGTTCAGAATATATAAGTTCAGATCGATGCGCGAGAACGCGGAAAATGATGAACCGCTTTTATCGGGAAGGAATGATGAAAGAGTGACACCAGTCGGGAGGTTCATGAGGAAACATCGTCTCGATGAAGTACCAAATCTTGTAAATGTACTACGGGGCGAAATGTCGCTTGTCGGTCCCAGACCGGAGCGAAAGTACTTCATCGACCAGATAGTCAGGAAGGCACCTCACTACAGGAGGCTTCACAGGGTAAAACCGGGAATAACATCGTGGGGACAGGTTAAATTCGGGTATGCCACCAGTGTTGACGAGATGATCGAAAGAATGGAATATGATATTCTCTACATCGAGAACATGTCGTTACTGATTGACCTCAAGATACTTATCTACACGGCTATCACAATTCTGAAAGGCAAGGGAGTCTGAAAGGTATTTAACCACCCAGAATCAATCGTTTAATTGGAATATACAATGATCCTTCCTGTCTGAGGACGCTCTCGTAATAAACAAGCTCGGTCAATTTGTTTCGTTGAAACTGGGTATTAGCTCCCGTTACAAGTATTTTTTCCAGGATATCTTTCCTTTTCACCGATCTGATCCTACCCAGGGTGAGATGAGGTCTGAAAGGACGATCTTCTGTCATGACACCAAGTGAGTCGAGTCCAGAAATGATCCTTGCCTGCAGTACTGAAAGTGAGTTATTATCCTCGATCCCCGCCCAGATCACCCTGGGATCGTGAAGGCTCTTGAAGAGGCCAAGGCCCTTCACGCTAATCTCAATGGAGCTTGTTTTCTCGCAAATAACCGAAAGTAGCTTCTCGATGTCCTTGATTGTGCCTTCGGATGTTTCACCTATGAAGGCAAGGGTTATGTGTAATCTCGACAAGTCCTCCCATTTTATCCTTTCTCCCTGGAGGTCATTCTTCATGGAGTCAAGTAGATTCCCGAGTGTCTTTTCAACTGGCACGTTTACAGCAATAAAGGTCCGTTTCATTTTCCTGAAATTTACAATTAGCGTCAACCACCTGATCAGTCAAAGAAGCTGCACGGACGCCAGACCATGAAATTTTACCCGGACGTCCGTTTGCATAAATTTCGTAATTTTATCGGATCAGGACCAAAATAAAATTCAATACAATGAAATTCGCTGTAATTCTCTCCGGGTGTGGTGTTTATGACGGTGCCGAGATACACGAGGCAGTTCTAACTCTTCTTGCAATAGCCCGAAATGGGTGCAGCTACCAGATATTTGCACCAAATGTGATGCAGCATCATGTTGTAAACCATGCCACAGGCGAAGTAATGTCTGAATCGCGCAATGTATTGGTTGAGGCAGCGAGAATAGCACGGGGAAAGATCAAGGCGCTGGTGGAATATTCGGCGACTGACTTTGACGCCATCATTTTTCCCGGGGGCTTTGGTGTTGCCAAAAACCTTTGTTCATATGCTGTTGACGGTACTGATATGAGAGTTGACCGGGTTGTTGAAAAAGCGATAAAGGAAACCTACGCGGCCGGCAAACCCATCGGGGCACTATGTATATCGCCGGTACTGATCGCGAGGGTGCTCGGCAAAATTGAAGTAACTATCGGTAACGAATCATCGACCGCTGCAGATATTGCCAGGCTTGGAGGGACGCACATTACAACTGGCAAAGGCGAGGTTATTATTGATAAAAAGAACAAGATAGTATCCAGTCCTTGCTACATGCTTGACTCCGGCATAACCGACATTGCTGACGGGGCAGACAAAACAATAAAGGCAATTATCGATATCATCAGGAGCGGATCATAGCCTGCCCGCGTCAATTTCCTGAATTATCCTTTCTATTATTGCATCCTCGCCGAAAGGATCATATTCTTCTTTCAGGTTTGTCCCGAAGATTCTTGCCACGCCCTGCCAGAAGGCGGCCGAGATCCGTCCCCTGTATTCCCTGATCAGATCGTACGAGGTATTGTCCGTTTCCCTGTCAATGAGTTTTATAAGGAGCTTACCCTGGGTTATTGTCATCTGCCTCATATCATCCTCGTAATCGTTGAAAACCTGCTTTTCAACCTGTTTCATATATTCCTTTCTGCCTTTCTCATCAGGTATCCTTCTCAGTTCGGCCGTTACCTGATCGAGCCTGTGACGGACAACAAGAGCGTAAGGATATACTTTTTTCACGTTATAGACCAGCCTTTCATAGCGCCAGTGTTTGAAAACAGAAACACCTTTTCTCCTGCCAATGATGTTGACCTCCTTTATCTCGATTTCCGGCATTACCTCTCCTTCCCTGTCAACATTTTGCAAAACATAGAACCTCCCGGGCAAAGTGTCCCTGACTGCACGGGAAGTATCTATCTGACCGTTCACAAGTGCAGCATCAAGAATAAATAACAATACAAGAAGTCGCCTCGTCATCTCGATGTAAAGGTATCAATTCTGTTCATACATTTTAAACTCACTTTTCGTGCCAAAATTACCGGTCAACTTCTATTTATTCTTTCTTGCAGGGAAAAGGCAAAAAGATAATTTTGTACTAAAAGACCCCTGATGCGATTAAGTATTGAAGACCTGTCGGAAAACAACAGGTTCAGGCAGATAAAAGTATTACCGTACAGTGAGATTTCGGAATTCGTGTTCGAGAACATATTGCACAGCACTGCTGTAACAGCATTTTACTGGGCATCTTGCCTGCTCACACTTGGAACAGCTGTAATTGTCATAATAAACATAGGGGGCTACTTCAGTTTCGGGCAGGTTCTCCTTCATGCCCTGCTAGGACTCATGGTCTTTCCATTGCTTGTTGTTCCCGTGCACGAGATCCTTCATATTATACCTTACTTTGTTTCCGGTGCCCGCGATATCAGGTATGGATTCGAACCTGGCCAGTTTGCCTTTTTTGTCACTGCACACCGGTACGTGGCAAGACCGGTACAGTTCATTCTTGTCGCATTCTTCCCCTTCATAGTGCTGACAGTATTAATGATGTTCCTGATACTTTACCTGCCTGGTCTCTGGAAGTGGAGCCTGTCACTCTTCCTGTTCGTTCATACAACAATGTGTGCCGGTGATTTTGCAATGGCCAATTTTTACTGGATAAACCGTGACGGCAAAATATACACCTGGGATGATGCGGACTCCAGGGTAGCGTATTTCTACAAGGAGAACAAGACTGTTAATGCTGATAACTGAAGATCATGTATCTCAATATTTTGAACCTTGGAACCGGATTGATATTTCATTTTAGTATTTTTAACTCCTATCAATAAATAACCTTATGAAAAGAACAATATTAATTATCATTACTCTTGTCCTTCTTGTATCGATTGCTGAAGGTCAGAGGAAGGTTTTGAACATCCCTGATCTTCCAGGGTACGTTACCTTGAAATGTGATTTTCACATGCACACCGTTTTTTCTGATGGTAATGTATGGCCAACCTACAGGGTATATGAAGCCTACCGCGACGGGCTTGATGCCATTGCCATAACTGATCATCTCGAATACACTCCAAAGAAGGATTTTATACCTGTTGATCATGATGCGGCCTGGAAAATAGCTGAATCATCAGCCAGGGAGGGCAATATTATCCTTGTTCACGCGGCTGAAATAACCCGTGATATGCCCCCGGGACACCTGAACGCTCTTTTTATAACTGATGCCAGGGCACTCATCAAGGACTCTGTCTACGCGGTTGTGGAGGAAGCTGTAAAACAGGGGGCTTTCATTGAATGGAACCACCCGGGATGGAAAGCCCAGGAACCTGACGGGATCCCAAAGCTTTACAGTATCCATAAACGTTTGCTAAGTAACAAGTGGATCAACGGGATCGAGTTCTTTAACGAGATGGAATATTATCCCCTTGTACTTGACTGGTGCAGGCAATATAACCTTGCTGTTCTTGGGAATAGTGATATACACGGGATCATCTCGGAGACATATAATGCCCCGGAATATACTGCAAGACCAATGAACCTTGTATTCGCGAAGGAAAGGACATCAGCTTCTCTCAAGGAAGCAATGTTTGCAGGAAGAACACTTGTCTGGTTCAAAGATCTCCTGGCAGGTAAAGAGGAGTATGCTAAACCATTTTTCTATTCATGCATCACCGTTTCCAAACCATATCACGACACTGAGAAAAATACTTACTTCGAGATCACCAACAAGTCGGATATACCCTTCTACCTTGTCAATGGACCCGCGGGTGCACCATCGTCTATTACCCTTGCAGCCAACACCGTCACCCGGGTCGTCCTGTCGAAAAAATTCTCCGGGGCCCTCTTGTACGATGTGAAGAACGTGATGACAGGGTCGACATCAGTTCTCAAGGTTGAAATCAAGAGATAACCTGAAGATTTAACTCCTGATATTCACCAGGATCAATCTAAGAAGCAAGGGCGTCAGTTTAAAAAAATCTGACGCCCTTGCTGTTATTACGCTTGTCTATTTTAATGTTCTCATTGTGCCTTGTATGATGCAGCGAATGGATCATCATTTGGTCCGACAGGTCTGATCCTGAACGAGTACTCGTATCTTGCCTCCCTCAGCCTGTACTTCTCATGCACTGGTGCACCCCACGAATCATCGCCACCTACTCCCATCTGTCCCAGGTCGATATTAAGACACACGAAATCGCGGGGCTTGACATTTATCGTGTGAGTGTTGGCGGTAAGCGCATCTTTCCTGTATTCTGATAATTTTCCCGGCGACTCGAAGTCATCGTGAGTATTATTCAAGGCGGAAAAACAGATCAGCGGGCTGCCTGTAACGAGCAGTCCTTCTCCCGAATCGTCGGTTAATGAAAGCCAGCGTGTATCGGTTTTATACCCGTTCTCCTGTGGTCGTATATAGGGAACATACTGGTCAGCCACGGCGCTCTCGTACAAACCCACGAAGGCTGATGTCTTCCTGTCTGAATAATTCTCGTGAGGTCCCCTTCCAAACCATTTAAGATTTGATAATTCCTGTGGCAGTTCAAGTTGCATACCCATCCTCGGTAACTCCGGAGTTTTATCGCTCAACCTGGCGTAGCTGTTTTTAACTAATACATCACCGGTACTATAAACAGAATAGACTGAAGAGTAACCGGCTATTTTATTCCCCTCCTGATCATTCAGATCATACTTTACCGTTATCTCAACCTTGCCCATGGCGGGACGGCCTATATCAAGCTTGGTAACCTTCATGTTTTCACCGGCCTTTTTCCAGACAGCCAGTCTCAGGTCCATCCTGTTTCCATAATCATTATCAGTGGGAGGTCTCCAGAAATCAGGCCTTGGACCTTTCACAAAATACTCCCTCCCTTTCCATGAATATGAATCCATGAGCCCGGTCACAAGGTTAAAGACTACCTTGAGGTCCTGCCCCGATATCGTTACCTTTGTATCTTCCGTGTTTACCTCAAGCAGTGAAAGTTTGTTATCTTCCTTCTGACTTTCCTGTTTGGCATGAACGGGAATATCGAATTGCTCACTTGCATACACGTGATCTTCCGGAACGATTGTCCACTGGTCACTTCTCGAAGCAGTAAGATTAAGGAAATATTCCTTGCCAGGTTCCGGCTTTATCTCTTTAAAATCCAGAAGGACATTAGATTCTTTTCCCGGTGGTAGTGGTATATTAAACTTCCCAGTTTGCAACTGTTTCCCTTCGCACATTATTTCCCACGAGAAATTAAAATGTGACAAGTTGGTAAAGCCATATTTATTTTTGACGCTGATCATACCACTTTTCAGGTCAACAGGTTTGAATGATATATACTGGTAAACTTTTTTCACCTCGTTCAGGCCCGGGTGTGGTGTCCTGTCGGGCCATACAAGACCATTGAGGCAGAAATTACCATCACTCCTGATACCTTCCGGTCCAAAGTCACCACCATAAGCCCAGTATTTCTCACCTGTCTCAGACGTCTTAAGCAGACCCTGGTCAACCCAATCCCAGATGAAACCACCCTGAGAATGGGGGTATTCTTCTATAACATCCCAGTGTAATCCTGGAGGTTACCTGTACTGTTTCCCATCGCGTGAGCATATTCGCACATTATAAGAGTACCCGTCATTTTTGGGGTCCTTTGCGTATTTCTCAAGGTAATCAATCCTGCGATACATCGGGCACCAGATATCGGTGTGCTGTTCTTCCAAGCGCTTGTGCTGTGTTCAGCTCTTTCATACTGAACAGGTCGTAATTGTCGCGTTCTTAATCCAGTTATAACCATCGAGGAAGTTATGACCATCGCCTGCTTCATTACCCATTGACCATATAATTACTGAAGGATGATTCTTGTCTCTCTCTACCATTCTTGCCATCCCGTCCAGATGAGAAGCACGCCATTCAGGCTTATCTGCCAGCGTCTTATCCTTATTATAGCCGATACCATGAGATTCAATGTCTGCCTCGTCAACGAGATACAATCCATATTTGTCGCACATCTCGTACCACAACTCCTGCTGAGGATAATGACAGGTTCGCATTGCATTGATATTGAAGCTCTTCATTGTCTTTATGTCCTTCAGGATAAAGTGCCTCGTCAATGACGTGGCCCGTAACGTCGTTATGCTCATGCATGTTTACGCTTTCGAGATAAACGGCAACGCCATTTCATTTTCATCAACCGTGACCCCTTTATCTCTATCTTTCTGAAACCAACATGTGTACTTACCGACTCCAGATTATAACCTTCCTATCCTTAAGATTGATTACATAAGTGAGTAAAGGTCTGGTGTTTCAGCGGTCCATTTCTTTATCCCGGGAAAGGTCTTTTGAGAACACTATACCAGTGACACTATCTCCAGAGTCACTTGCTTTTCTTCCCTGTAGAGTTCGGTCTCTCCATCCAACAGAACAGCTTCAACTTTGTAACTACCGGTTTTATCCTTCTTGAACTAAGTCACATCCAGATCGAGGATCCCGTCACTGTAAGAATCATCCAACCCGGCTTTGCTGAAAAAATCAGATATGAATACCCTGACGGGCATGAAGGAATACAGTACGTTGAATACCGCTCATCCGCCAGAAATCCTGATCTTCAAGATAACTACCATCGCTCCACCTGTAAATCAACCGAGATCGTATTCTTCCTTTCTTCAGATACGGTGTCACCAGAAACTCGACAGGAGTTTTAATGTCTTTCCCGAATCCAAGATATTGTTCGTTGATCCAGGCATGGAAAAAGGAACTGACAGCACCGAAGTGCAGGAATATCTCCTTCCCGTCCCAATCAGATGGCAACTCGAAGGTTCTCTTATACGACCCGATGGTGTTAATGTCATGAGGAATTTTTGGAGGATCAGCCGGGAATGGGTATGGAATATTTGAATAAATAGGCGGATCATATCCCTTCATCTGCCAGTTCGATGGGACCTCCGTATCATCCCAGTCACGAATATCATAATCGTCCTTGAAGAACCAGTAAGGTCTTACAGCGGGATTCTCCGAAAAGTGGAATTTCCATATTCCATCGAGAGAAAAGTAATTGGGAGATTGTTCCTTGAGAAAGGAAAGTGCCTCATTTTCCGATGGAAAACTGATCATCGAGGCGTGAGGCTTCTCGTTATGAAGTCCTGTAGCAAGTGGATTTTCCCAGTCGGGAGTATCCTTGTCCGTGAAGGCTATCCCCTCGTATTTGCTATATCGCTTGCAGCTTCCAAGTACAGCTGCAACAAGTAATAATGCCAGTAAGGTCTTTTTCATTCTGATTATAATTGTGGTATAAAGTTATAAAAAAGTAAATGCCGGAACTGATTTAATAACACTGGCTGAAAACCTTTCACGGTTTCCAGATTCCCCGGTTAAACACTAATTGATTTTTCTCCCTTTTGCCCGCTCCATCTCCCTCGCTGCAGACAGGTCAGCAGGGGTATTTATATTCATGAATTCAATCTCTTGTTCACGAGAAACAGGATAATCGGCCACGTTGATAATTTCAAGGAATCCCATTACAGACCTGTCATTGCCACCGGAAAGGTATTCCTCGATGCTGCCAGCCAGATGGTTTCTGTAAACCGCGTGCAAAGGCTGTCGACCTGAATCACTCAGGGGCACGAGAGCATCTACTGTCATGGTGGAATACCGCTCCACCATCTCACTCACCAGGTACTTATCTATAAAAGGCATATCCCCGGCGATCACAAAGACTGAATCGAGAGAGGACTTTCTCATAGCCGCGTGAATCCCTCCAACAGGGCCAAAACCTTTAAGAATATCGGGAGTTTTGATGCATCCCTTGTATTGAAGGAATTCTTCCGGAGTATTTGTTACCAGTATCACTTCACTGAATAATGAATAATATACTTCGAGTATCCTGTCAATTATTGCAGATCCTCCAAGGCTGGATTTTGATTTGATCTTACCGCCGAACCTTGTTGCTTTCACCAGCCGAAATGAACTTCTATAAAACCCACGATTCGTGGATCATTATATCACCGATATCCGCGACCAACTGGGCAAATTTCCTGCTTCAATTAAAACAAAACACCTGTCAAGACGAGAGGCTAACATATAAAAAGCAATTGATATGTAAAAATGAACCATAAACAGTTTGTTATTACCGCGGATCCAGGTCATTTTGAATCCAGCTTATTATTGGCGGGCCATTTCCTGGGCTTTTCTGAAGTCTGACTCTCCATTCAACCGGATAGTAATTATTTGTCCTGTTACCGATATTTTTGATGAAACCCAATCCAAGCCCGTTGTACCTCACAAGGTTCCAGCCCCGGTCCATCTTGTTATCACGGATATTATCCCTTCTCAGGTAGGCCAGTGCATCCTCAAGTCCCAGGTTTATCTCGTTAAAAGATCGTGGGACGAGCCTGATTGAAACAGCCAGATCGTGTTGAGGTATAAACTCCCTGCCAATTACACGGGAGGCCACAGTGCCGGCTTTTACTATCCTGAGATTACCGGAGAAGCGGGCCAATTCTTCCCTCGAGACAGGAAGAAGAACCAGGTTATCACCCATCCTGGCAATTTTTTCCGGAACCGATCTGGCAATACCAGACAAAAATGACAAGTCGGCATTGGATGGTTTCAGTTCGTCAGGGCTCCTGCCAAACCTCACCTGCTTTTCAATATCGTCTGTCTTTCGTATTACTGCCGCGAAAAATCCTTCACCTTTGATTCTCCCGGGATGAAAGCCATAGCCTGTGACTCCTTTCTCCCTGATTACTGTGATGCCTGGTAAATCGCCAGTATCTATTTCAACCGATTCGGAACCTTTTAATCCATTAAGCCAACTCACATTTCCCTCGTTTTCAGAGGGGTTAAAAGTGCAGGTACTGTATATCAGGTAACCCCCGGGTTTCAATGAAGGCCACGCATCCATCAGTATCCTTTTCTGTCGCTCCGAGCACAGGTTTGTATTAGCCACTGACCATTCCGTTCTGGCAACCTCATCCCTGAACATTCCCTCACCTGAACATGGTGCATCAGCAATAATTATATCAAAGAACCCTCCAAGCGATGAGAAGTCGGATGGGTCATTATTTGTGACAATGCAGTTTGAAACACCCCATTTGGTTAGTGACTCTGCTAAAATAGCTGAACGTGAACGGATAACTTCATTTGCCACGAGTAAACCGTTGTCGGCTATGATTGCAGAAAGATGAGTGCTTTTACCGCCTGGCGCACCGCAAAGGTCAAGCACCCTGACGCCTGTCAATCCTCTGGAGATCTGGCTGAAAACATGCCCTATGAACATGCTGGATGCTTCCTGGGGGTAAAAGGCCCCCGCGTGAAACAACGGGTCGAGAGTGTATGATGGCCTTTCTTTCAGGTAATAACCTTCCTTGCACCATGGTACACCTTCAGAGTCAAGAGGGATCCTGTCCCACTTGCCCGGGTTAACCCTGATACTCACCTGGGAAGGTTCGTCAAGCGCGCTGACAAGCGATCCGGCATCAATATATTTTTGACTTTTAACGCGTTCGATGAAGAGTTCTGGTATGTTAATCACCGCTTCTCAATTTTTTAATCAGCATGTATTTCCCCGTTTCCAATAAGAACGAATGATGACCAGTACAATGGTTGCGGGTAGAGTTTCAGCACATCCCTCTGGGCCATTGACAGTGCTTCCTGTACCGGGTGATCCTTCATGTATTTATAAAAGAATGACATTAATAACGAAGTAGGATGGTCGGCCACTGCCCAAAGGCTGACAACAACGGATGATGAACCGGCAAACAGGAAAGCCCTGCTCAGACCCGTGAGCTCATCACCCCCGGAAAGGTTTCCCAGCCCCGTCTCGCAGGCACTCAGAGTCACGAGCTTTGCATTGATATTCATCTCGAACACCTCGTAAACATTGAGGTGACCATCCTCATTTTCCCCCGGTGGAAACAGAAGATAGGAGTACAAAGGCTGTTTGAAATTGTAGCTGCCGTGGGTTGCAAAATGGATGAAGTTATACCGGGAGGCATTGTTCTTAACCATCGATTCTGTTCCTTCCTTTCCCTTCAGTGCAAGCCTTTCGGGGAAAAGGAGACTGATTCTTTTCAGTTCATCATCAGTACCAGGTAACGACTGGCGACCTTCCAGCTCCATGTCAGCCAGGGCAAATCCCATCAGGTTCGAGCCTTTTGATACAGGCCGGTCTTTACAGACAATATAAACACCCGACGATGGCGCGTAAATGACATTATGTTTCTCGACAAAGTATTCACCATTGTTGTCCTGCAGTGCCTGGAACGGAAGAAAATGCAAGGAACCATTCGGGATAATTACGAGATCCGAAAAGCCCGAGATCTCTTTTTCAAACGGCAAAATCAGCTTATCATACAACGATCTAAGTCCCCTGTCAGACTCTGATTGCCTGTTAGACTGGATTGCCTTCCTCGTGTTTTCCACCAGCGATGTCAGCTCAGCCTGAATTACCGGCACTGATTTGCATTTAATATCATTCCCTGTAATCAACCAGATAATAATATTGTTATTGCTTAGCCAGTACTCCAGCAAGGCACTTGTTTTTCCCAGGTGAGATTGTAGTTTTTCTATACTTACCGGCTCGGCACTGACCATCTCGGCATATGATGGATTGTTAAGTTTTATCCTGCGAAGAACATCAGCATACTCGTCCTGTACTTTTGCCAGGGCATCCTTTATCTGTCGTGTATCTTCGGCTCCTGCATCACCCCTGCCCTGTCCGGACTCCCGGTTACCGAGGAGCGTGTACAGTTTTTGCATCTCGAGTCTTTTGTCCTGCTCAACAGTTATCAGATCGCCGGAAAGCGACCGTCTGAAGTCAATCTTCTTGTTAGCCAGAATATCATAAAATGCCCTTGATCTGGCCTGTTCTGACAGAGTGAAGGCGTCTGTATTATCTTTCGAACTTACCAGCAAGTTGATAAGCCGATCATATACTTCCCTTTTACTGTCAAAGAAGGTGCTCTTCAGTTCATCAATTGTAAGCGAACCTCTTATTTTTTCTATTACTATCACTGATCTCCTGTACGCGTCAATTGCCTTTGTAGTATCATGCAATTTCTCGAACATGATGCCCTTGTTATACCAGGCCTGCCACAGGGTCTCGGGGAATCCTGTTGCACTGATTGCAGAATCAAGTGGGGCTTCGGCAAGCTTAGGCCTGTCAGTCATCAGGTATAGTTTACCTTCAAGGATTTTTACGTTGGCGAGGCCCTGTAGATTGCCAGAACCGGAAAAACTTTTTTCAGCCTGACCAAGGTAATACCTGGCGCTGTCGTGTGAACCATTAGAGAGCATTATCCCTGCCATTCTCAAATCTGAAACGGCTTTCCCCGATAAAGAACCTTCCGCTTTGAAATACCTGTTTGCAGCAAGCACGTCGCCGGTACGCATACCGATCGAAGCATCAAGACTTCCGGCTTTCATTGGTACAGTATCGCGAGTATGCCTGGCAATGTTATAGTATTTCTGGGCCCTTTCAACGTCGCCAAGGTCCCTGTAAATATCACCCATACCGATTGTGGTCCATATTATCTGGGCCATTATCCCTGTTCTCCTGGCTTCCTCAATTGCTTTCTCCTGGTACCTGATAGCCTTCTCGTATTCACCTTTCGATGAGGCGACAGATGCTAACAACTGGTTGTGCCGGGCAGTACCAAGCTTAAGCTGAAGGGCCTGCTTAAGTGATTCTTCCGTCTCTCTGACAGCATTCTCGTTATCAGCCTGGTCCGAATAGATACCTGCTGAAACAAGTAAAGCTTCCATCTCTCCTTTCCTTTCACCCGATTGCCTGTAGATAGCCAGTGCTTTTTGTATTAACCCGCGGGCTTCTGATGATCTTCCCATTATAGCATACAACTGCCCCAGAGCCAGATAAGTCCCGGCTATCGAAACCTTCCTGGTGTTTTTAAGACTTTGATCCATTCCTTCACTTAACTCGAGCGACCTTTCGAACGAACGGATACCATTGAAATAGGAACCCATGAATACCCAGACCGATCCCTGCCTGACAAGATCATCAATTTTACCGGAGAGATTATTGTCTGTCGAATCGAGTGAAAAAGCCCTCCCGAGAGAAGTCATGGCCAGATCATAGTTCCCGAGCATAACCCACGAATCGGCAATCTTCCTGCATACCTCGCCCTCTGCCGCTAGGTTCCTGTATATCCCTAGTTTCCTGCTTGCCTCCAGGGTTTTCTGGTAATGATCAATTGCCTCCCTGTAATTATTGTTATTAAAAAGGACATCAGCCCTGCCCTGCTCGCGTGTAACGAGTATCGATGGAGTAAGACATGATTGTAACAAGATTGCAAAAACAGAGATTGTTCCTGCCGCGATTATCACGAGAAAGAATTTTGCTAAACTCCCACTTTGCTTTTCACCCGGTTCAGAACACATATTGTACCATTATAACAAACAGCGGATCAGCAGGTATATTCTTTCCTTTTAACGGAACCGTAACTGATTCTCCCAGTCTGAAACGCCTGATCTGGAATATCATGCTCGGTTCATAAAACACACCCCACGACGCCGGCATTCTTTCTGAATTAACCCCATTAAGGCTACCCTGACCCTCGTGATGATAATTTATCCCGTTAGATAAGACTATCCATTCGGCAAGATGCAGGTTAGTGCCAATCCCTGTTTCGACGAAATTACCAAATCTGAATCTGGTTTCAGTAGCATCAGTCGTGTTAATAATCTTGCTCCCGGTGAAATTTCTAGTGAAGTTCATGTAAGCAGTAAAGGAGTAGGGGTAAAGTATGCTCCTTGCATATAACCCGGCTGTCAGAGCATAGGTCCCGTCACCGACGGGCAGGTCGTATTGATTCTCGCTTATAATATTACTTGGATTTTTCTTACCGGTAGGTACGGTCAGCTTTGCAGTCGATGTTAGGGATACCAGCCATCGCGATTCAGGTACAAGCTGGTACCTGATAGTGAGATAACTATCACCTGGCCCGAGTCCTTTTCTTTTCGAAACAACCTCTTTTGAAGTATTGGTACCCGGGGTAACCTCGGTGGTGGTGCTCTCCTGCAATTCCTTCATGTAATCGGATGAGATATCTACCTGGAACCTGTCAGACAAGCCATACTGGACCATCAGGTTAAATGAGGTTTTTGAACCCCATGTATTGTTAATATAATACTCGCGGCTGCCATTAGCGGTAAAGTACCTGTCAGCCACCCGGTAGTTAACCAGCACACCTGTCCTGAAATACCCCTTTCTTAGAGTAACGGGTTCAGTGACTATAGTCTGCTGTTTCAGATCGGATGGTACGATCTGGTTCTCTGTCTGTGCCCAGGCAATTCCGCCAACAGTTAGTAACAATGCTATGACAACCGCCTTCTTCATTTACTTGCGGAATGGGAAAATACTATACCTCACAGTCGTGAAGAGGAAGAACGGGGCATCCGTGTTCTTACCTGATAACGGGAACCCTGCAACCTGGGAAATAATCAGGCTCGGTGATATCTGGAGCTCGAATCCCGGTTCAATGGAGAAAAGACTTGTGCCTTTATTCCTGTATTTTGTTCCCCAGTATTCAGTCCATCCTCCTGTCGTTTTCCTGAAGGTAGAGTTAATGTAAAAGTCAAACCACCCGGTAGGCTGATAATGGATGCTGGCATCAACATCCCAGGAATTGCTAAGCAGATAGCTATAAGTCTTGTCGTAATACGTGAATATCTTGTTGACCAGGTTTTCCTCCCATCGTATGTTGGTACCTTCCTTCAGCGGGGTTCTGAACTCGAGGCCTCCCAGAGTCGTGAATCTTCCCAGCTTCATCTTTAATTGTCCTGCAATAAGCCAGACCGGTACACCATACCCGTTAGTATACTTGTAATGATAATTAACTGTATAACTGTCGGCAGACACGATTGATGTGACCGTGTTCTGCGGCTTCTCTGGTTCGTAAGGTGAAGAAGGCAGATATATACCTCCTGTTGCACTGATATCGAACTTCCTGTACCGGAAGGGTGAACGTATGGTGGCCTTGAGAAGTATATCACCGAATCCTTTGACCTCTGTAAGCTTGTTTACCGATACCCTGTCGGTCGATAAAGTTGTGACGCTAGTGATTGTCAAGGATTGTTCCCTTACTCCCATCCTGATGAAATCGGTCGAAGCGCCAATCTCAATGAAATCCGTAACACCATACCTCAGATCGGCAAAGTAAAAATGGTAAACAGATCCGGTTCCATTCGATTTAAGCAGGACCCTGTCACCTTCGTTGCTGAAAGACTGTGATCTCACTGAAAAGCGGTAGCCGGCATTAAACTGTATCTGTCCCCTGTACAGGGTAAGCTGCCTGAGGTTGAAAGGCATTGTAAGCAGTGTATACTTGTCAACCCGCGTTCCCTTGTCCTGTGCCTGTACCGTCAACTGCAGGAAAGACAGGACAATAACTATAAGTTTTATTTTAGTTGCCCGGTTCATGATTATTCAACAGGTAAGGTATAACGAACCAGGCCTTTGCTCTTCAGCCCGAACCAAAGATTGCCCTTGTCGTCTTCACCAATACAATTGACAATATTTTCCGGGAAACCATTGAATTCGCTGAAAAAATGAGGAATAACACCGTCGTACATAACAAGTCCTTCGCGACTGGTGGCAAACCATATATTACCTTTCCTGTCTTCCTTTATATCAGTGACGAAAACACTGTCAGAACCCATCAACAGGTTCAACGGATGGATACCTCCATTATCGATCCACGAAACAGTTCTTCCCCCGTTTGTCCCGACCCACAGTCGACTCCTGGAATCAAAACAAAGTGCCGAGACCTTGTTATCAGGTAATCCATCTGTTTTGGAAAGATAAGAATAAGTTGTCCCGTCCCACCTGATTATGCCATTATCAGTACCTAAAAAGATATTATTATTCAGTCCTTCCTCTATAACATTAACTTTCCTGTATGGCAAAGTGTAGACCTTGAAATAATCCGTTCCCTTTCGTATGAAATAGCCCTGGTTTGATGTGCCAATCCATATCCAGCCATTTCTTGCAACTTTTATCGAGGTGACCTCCATCCCGGATACCGGTTCCACGTAAGATGACCAGATGTTGGAGGCGGACAATATTGATAATCCTGACACGGTTCCGAATATCATTGTCCCGTCAGCAGTCTCTGCAAGACAACTGACAGTGTTGCTCAACAGTGGTGAAGACACGGTGCTGTACGATCTCCAGGAAGTATTATCATACATTGCTGTTCCGAATCCCGGGAATGAGACCCAGAGATTTCCATCCTTGTCAGATTGGATGTCGCTTACCTCGTTGCCAGGCAGGTTATCTTCAGTAGTGAATAATGTCATCTTGCCTGCTTGCTCCGGATCTTCCAGATCATAATCGATCCTCTGGCAGGCTATTGAAAACAGCAAACAAACGACTACTGAGATACACGATGGAATTATTCTCCTTATCATAATCAGGTACTCGTTAGAAAAGATACTCAATATTTTACGTAATCAGGTTATTTCTGTTTCAAAACAACAGTATAGTTTACAACAAAAATCAGGCCTGATGAAATATGACTTGACTTTATTAATCAGGATTACAAGGCAAACCTTCCTGAAGTGTTACTTTCATTTTTAAAAAACCATCGTGCGATCCTGCTTTAACAGGATGCTTAAAGTCTATTGGTTTGGTATGCAGCTATGCGTGTTCTAAAGTACCGAAACAGTCTCGATACCTTTTTTCTTCCTGATACTGTTCCAGATAAAGAACACGGGGATACCAAGTATTACAATACCAAGCCCGGGGAATGTATAATTTGGTTTATAAATGAGCAGGATTATCATAATCACCATGGTTGTAAGAATGTACAACGCCGGAATATAAGGATAGCCGAAGGCCTTGTATGGTCTGTCTATCTCGGGTCTTTTTTTCCTGAGAATGAATATCGCGAAGATAGTGAGGGTAAAGAAAATCAGTACCGCGAATATCACGTAGTCGAGAAGGTTGCTATATGTACCGGACAGACAGAGCAAGACAGCCCAGGCTCCCTGAACAATAATCGCGAAGCCAGGCACACCTTTCTTGTTAAGTTCTCCTACTTTTCTGAAGAACAGTCCGTCTTTAGCCATGGCGTAATATACCCTTGGACCGGCAAGTACCATACCGTTATTGCAACCCATGGTGCTAATCATTATGAAAACTGCCATTATTATTGCAGCGTATTCACCAACTACGACGCTAAGTGCTGAAGTAGCCACCCTGTCGTCTGTTGCAAACTGTATACCTTTCGCGGCAACATCCAAACCGGCGGGAGACCCGTGAAGGGGAAGGAAGCGCAGGTAAACAAAATTAGCAAGGAGGTAAAGGACGCAAACGAGAACGGTACCAAATAAAAGGCTGAGAGGAACGTTACGCCGGGGGTTAATTACTTCACCGGATATATAAGTAACATTATACCAGGCATCGGCAGAAAAAAGAGAACCGACCAGGGCGGTGCCAATCGCGGCGACAAGTGCGAAACCGGTTATGGGAATTGACTGGTTGTTCTCTCCAAGCTTGCTTGCCTGCCAGAAGACTTCCTTGTTAACCTGCCAGGCACCAAGGCCTTTGGTAATGAGCAGACCAATAATAATAAACCCGACAAGTGCTATGACTTTAGTTGAGGAGAATATGTTCTGTACTGTCTTGCCGGTAACAATCCCGCGGGTATTGAGCCATGTAAGGAACATTATCGAAGCCATGCCCACGATTTGCGTGGTATTCACGTGAACCGGGCCTATGCTGAAGAGTACATTTTTCTCCGAAATCCAGGGGATCAGCACGCCGCTGAATTTCGCGAATCCAACAGCCACGGCAGCTATCGAACCACATTGTATAACCAGGAAGGTAGTCCAGCCGAAAAGGAAACCGACAATGGGATGGTAGGCCTCCTTGAGGTAAACGTATTGACCTCCAACGCTGGGCATCATGGCTGCTAGCTCGCCATAACTTAATGCACCGATAACAGTTATTATCCCTGTAATAAGCCACACAATCATCAGCCACCCTGGCGATCCGAGGTTCCTCGCGATATCAGCACTTACAATAAAAATACCGGATCCAATCATCGATCCGGCCACGAATGAGACACCATCGAATAGGTTGACCCGTTTCTTTAGGAGAGCATTTTCTTCCTGCATGTTATGGTTATTAGGTGAAAACAAAAATAATTAAACAATTGAGAAATCATTCTTGATAATGGTGTTATTAAGCAGGGTGCAAAATGAAAACAGAAAGCTTGTCAGGAAAAAAGTTCTCCAAAAGCCAGTGAGGGTTGATGGTAAGCTATGGACGGAATAAGAAAATGATCATTCACTAATCCCGACTAGTGTCTTTGAGGATTCTTTTAAAAGACCGGTTGCCCATTTGATAATCACAAGTGAACTGATGAAGGCAGCTATTGTATCTATGTAAGTTATATTCCAAACGAGGGCGGCGCTCAACCCTATTATCGCTGACACGCTTGTCACGGCATCAGCAACAACATGAAGGTAAGCTGCTTTAATATTGTGATCCGACTCATGCTCGTCGTGATGAAGCAGGAAGGCACTTACCAGATTCACGATTAGTCCTGCTATGGCAACAAGAATAGCTTCGCGAATCTCTATAGTAACCGGGTTAAACAAACGCTCAACAGCCTGGATTATGATGAAGATGGCGAAGATCAACAAAACCAGACCGCTCGTGTACCCCGATAGGGATAAGATCCTGGAAGAGCTCCCCTCGAAATTTCCTTTTGCTGAAAGGCGCCTCACGATGACATAGGCAGCCCAGCTTAGTCCGATTGCAAGAACATGAGACCCCATGTGAATGCCGTCAGCCAGAAGTGCCATCGATTTGGTTGCCAGACCTGCAATAATCTCTACAACCATCGTAACCGCTGTGAGCAGTACCACCCACCTGGTCTTTCTTTCAAATTTTCCTGCTGAAGTCACGCGTCCCTGTTTCATCAGAATAACAACAATAACATCGACATGTTTAACAATAATCCATAATTGGTTAACTATTTTAAATCATATACAGCAATGAAATAAAAGAGCCGGCCAGGAAACCCTGACCGGCATTTATATTTCATACTCTAGTCCTTGAAGGGCACTTCCTTTCCGGTAAGCTTCACCCTGCCAGTCAGAACCTGTGTGAATTGTGGATCGAGGTAACCCTTGAATCCAGGCTGTTTACCCCCTACCGCCAGCGTGAAGAAACCTGGTTCTATCACGCGTTTCTCTTTGTTATTGATTATTGAGAACTGCCTGGGCTCAATAGTAAATTCAACAGTCTTGCTTTCCCCGGCACCCAGGGATATCCTTTTAAATCCCTCGAGCTGCCTTACAGGTCTGGGAGTAGAAGCTTTTTCGTCAGTCAGGTACAACTGCACTATTTCGTCTCCGGCCATCTTCCCGTTGTTAGTAACCGTCACTTTCACTATGAGCGGTTTACCGGCTTCACAACTCGCAGGCAAAATGAGGTCCGAGTAAGTAAATGTCGTGTAGCTGAGACCGTAACCGAATGGATAAAGTGGTTCCTGTCTGAAGAACCTGTACGTTTTTCCCTCCATGTTATAGTTCTCGAACGCGGGTATCTGGTCGGTCGATTTGTAGTAGGTAACGGGTAACCTGCCAGCGGGGTTATAGTCGCCAAACAGCACGTCAGCCACGGCGTTCCCACCCTGCTGTCCGCCATAACCGGCAAGCAGAATTGCCTGTGCCTTTTGTTGAATGGCATTGACCGACAAGGCTCCACCGCTTGTTAGTACCACTATCACCGGCTTGCCAGTGGCGGAAATAGCATCGAACAGCTTCTCCTGGACCGATGGCAGGTTCAGGCTGGTTCTGTCACCTCCGCTGAAACCATCAATCTTGATAGGCATCTCCTCGCCCTCCAGGCGCTGCGATAGACCAAGCACGAGCACAACTGCATCGGCCTGCTTGGCTGCTGTTACTGCTCTCTCGAGCATGTTCTTCCTTGGTGGCGCCCAGAGCAATTTCATATCAGCATCGCCAGCGTAATTCCTGTACATGACAACCACCTTATATTTCTTACCAGCCTCAAGATCAACCTGGTATTCTTTATGGAAAGCATGGTGCTCGTCCCTGAAAGAGATTATCTTCTTATCGTCGAGAAAGATTTCATATCCTGATGAACCCCAGCTTCCTAAGGCGTATGAACCTGATTCGGGAGGTACCAGGTAAGTTGTCCATTTAACACCGAAATCGTCATCCGGCATGTCTGCCCTGGGCGACAGGTGTTCCCAGTAGAAATCAATTTTGTCGTCGACTCTGGTGAATACAGGGTTACCCTTCATATCCCTGTTGTTGTAATACTCGCCGAGAGCACCCTGTCTTCCATCCGGAGTCAGCAGATAACGCGAAGGTATGACAGTCAGGTTGTGTACACCATCGGCCAGATCACTTCCTTCCTCGTGAATAATCCTGGTGTCAGGAGTTAATTTTCCCGTGATACCCTTTAGTATGGTTACCGGGTTTTTGGCAATACCGTTATAGTTACCCACGAGTGATTCAAAGTTGTCGGCATTGGGACCGATAATAGCTAATGTCCGGATATCTTTCCCGAGTGGAAGCAATGCCGCATCATTTTTAAGAAGTACTATTGATTCCCTTGCCGCCTCTCTCGACAGCCCGTTATTATAATCCGAGCAGTTTACGAAATATGGGATCTGGGCATATGGAACTATCTCATCAGGGTCAAACATCCCGAGTTTGAATCTTGCAGTGAAAATGCGCTTAATTGCCACGTTTATATCCTCTTCTGTCAGTAGTCCCCTTTTGACGGCCTCCATCAGATTTTTGTAATCGACACCACATTCAAGATCAGTGCCGGCCTTCACAGCGGCAGCTGCCGCCTCGGCTGCATCTTTAGAGAAACCCTGGAACTTCCAGAAATCTGACACTGCCCAACAGTCTGAAACTATGTAGCCATTGAAACCCCATTCATTACGTAATATCCCGTAAAGAATCGGATTGGCACAACAGGGAAAATCCCTGAACTGGTTGTATGCACCCATTACCGAGTAAACACCGGCATCTTTTACAAGTGTACGGAAAGCTGGCAGGTAAGTCTCTCTCAGGTCTACCTCGCTGACTTTAGCATTGAATGAATGCCTAAGTGGTTCAGGTCCTGAGTGAACCGCGTAATGTTTCGCGGTTGCCACTGTTTTGAGATATTTCGGGTCATCGCCCTGCATACCCTTAACGAACTGCAGGCCCATCCTCCCGGTCAGGAAAGGATCTTCACCATAAGTCTCGTGTCCCCTGCCCCATCTTGGATCGCGGAAAATATTGATATTCGGCGACCAGAAGGTGAGGCCCTGGTATATTCCCCTTTTCCCTCTCCTCTGGAACTCGTGGTATTTGGCTCTTGCCTCATCAGATATCGAGGTCGCTACCCTGTACATCAGGGCTTCATCCCACGAGTTGGCTATTGTGATTGACTGGGGGAACACTGTAGCGTTTCCTGCCCTGGCAACACCGTGAAGGGCTTCGTTCCACCAGTTATATGCCGGTATGCCAAGCCTTGGTATTGCAGGAGCTGTATAGAGCAGCTGGTCAGCTTTCTCCTGAAGCGTCATGCGCGAAACAAGATCATTAACCCTCTCGCTGACAGCAAGATCAGGATTTTGAAAGGGATACTTGTATACTGTCTGCTGCGAATAAGCCCCCAGTGTCAGTAGCACCAGCGCGACAACAGCAGCTAAGAACCTCTTTTTATTCATCGCGAAAAATATTTGTCATTAGTGAATAATCAGACCTTTGGTAATGTCCACGGTGCCCGGTACTCCGGCACCAGGAACCTATTGGCTTCCTCATCGTTCGTGAATCGCGTGCCATCCCAAACCAGTTTTTTCCCGGTACGGTATGCTATATTCCCCAGGGCAGAAAATTTGGCTATATGGGCGGCGATCTCGGGGTTAGCCTTTGTCTTGAAGTCTCTCTTTTTCATGCAGTCGAGATGGTTCTGAACGTGGTTTTTAAGACCTTCCCCGGTACCGTTCTTCCAGGGTACTGCTTCCATTCTTTTAACACCGTTCACCTCCTCGGGGATGACTTCCCAGCCACCCCTGTCAACAACGAGAGTCCCATTCTCACCGACGAAACCAAGCACCGCGTTACGCTTGTACCCACCATCATTAATACCGATAGCGTGATCCCACATGACGTTAAAACCATCGAATTCGTAAATAACCTGCAGACTATCTGGAGTTTCGCAGGCGTCGTCGGGATATCCATATTTTCCACCCATTGCCATGATAGACTTTGGCGTACTAACGTTCATGCCGAACAAGGCGAAGTCGAGCAGGTGAACTCCCCAGTCGGTCATCAGTCCCCCGGCATAATCCCAGAACCACCTGAACGTGAAATGAAACCTGTTCCTGTTAAAGGGACGCGATGGTGCAGGGCCCAACCACATATCGTAATTGACACCGGCTGGCACGGGCTCGTCAGCAACGACGGGTATTGATGAGTTCCATCCCTGGTAGGAATAGACTCTTACAAGTCTTATCTTACCCAGCTTGCCTGACCTTATGAAATCGACTGCTTCAAGCCAGTGAGGGTCACTTCTCTGCCATTGACCTACCTGTACTACCCTCCTGTGTTTCGAGGCAGCCTTCACCATGAGGTTACATTCCTCAACGGTCCGGCCGATGGGCTTCTCACAGTAAACATCCTTTCCTGCCTCACAGGCAGAGATCATGTGAAGGCAGTGCCAGTGATCGGGACTGCCAACAATGACAAGGTCAATATCTTTGTTATCAATAACCCTCCTCCAGTCAGTGTATACGTTGGCAGGCTTCGCACCTCTCATTTTCTCAACTTCGGCAGCTCTCCTGGCGAGAACCGATTCATCAATATCACAAAGGGCCACGCAATCAACCTCTGGATGCTGCAGGAACGCCGTGAGATCCGCGAATCCCATTCCATTGCAACCAATAACGGCAGCATTGATACGGTCTGATGGAGCACATCCTGCAAGAGATCCTGAGAGTACCGGTACAAGACCAATACCTGCTGTTGTAAGTGCAGTATTTCTTATAAACTTGCGACGGGTGGTTGTCATAGTATTTTTGTTTGTTAGCTTACTCAATCCGTGAACAATTATTACAGGGTCTGTTTATCTGATACACTTCCCGGGTTTACCTGGTTGAGAACCTGTAAATAGTCCTTGATTTGAAGGTATCCTGAGGATTAAGCACGGTCAGAGGGAACTCGGGATGATTTGGGCTGTCAGGGTAATGTCCGGTTTCGAGGCATAATCCCGACCTGTGTACATATACTTTTCCTCCATGTCCTTTAACGGTGCCATTAAGGAAATTACCGGTATAGAACTGAACACCCGGCTGGTCCGAGAATACTTCCATGAACCTGCCGCTAACAGCATCATAAACAGTAGCGTCCGGGTCGGAAGTATTGTCGAGAACGAAAGTGTGATCATATCCTTTGCCAAGAATAAGCTGTTCGTACGGCTCGTTAATCCTCTCGCCTACCTTATGCGGGGTGGTGAAGTCGAATGGTGTTCCAGCTACTTCCCTCAACTCGCCAGTTGGAATGAGAGTGGAATCGACAACTACAAAACGGGTCGACTTGATCATTACCTCGTGATTGAGTATATCACCATTTCCTGCTCCGCCAAGATTGAAATAAGCATGATTAGTAATGTTAAATACTGTTCTCTGGTCGGAAGTGCATTTGTAGTCAATCATAATCTCGTTATTGTCTGTCCATGAATACAATACTTCAACGTCCATGTTTCCCGGGTATCCTTCTTCCATGTCAGGACTTTTGAGGGTAAACTTCACCGTGGGAAATTCAGTTCCTTTGACAGCTTCGCCGTTCCATACCCTGCTGTGCCATCCACCGGGACCTCCGTGTAAACTGTTAGGCCCGTTATTAAGAGTAAGTGAGTACTCCTTGCCATCGAGACTGAACTTGCCTTTCGCGATCCTGTTGGCGTACCTGCCTACAACTGAACCGTA
Source organism: Bacteroidales bacterium (assembly GCA_046329885.1). Taxonomy (GTDB): domain Bacteria; phylum Bacteroidota; class Bacteroidia; order Bacteroidales; family VadinHA17; genus LD21. The sequence continues at coordinate 2,801 of JAXLTU010000040.1, read as the reverse complement.
GTATGGATCGCCCTTTATCATCTCGTCAAATGTATCATACCCGAAAGTGACATTTTCCTTTTTACCATCACGGTCAGGCACTTCAATCCAGGTAATCCTGGCTCCGAAGCTTGATACTTTCAATACATTACCCTGGCTGTTTTTCAAAGTAAACAGGTAGACGTCACTTCCCTTGAAATTACCTTGCAACTCTTTGTTTATCATGTTTTTGGTTTTTGCTGACCGATTGCATGATATGCTCAGACAACATGCTGCCACGATCATTGTTAACAATATTATTCTTTTCATTATGTCGGTGTGTTAGATGTAAATTTACTTTATCCTGACAAGTTATTACGAGGTTAAGTCAATTAATGAATTGAATCCTCGCGAAATGCGTCTTAACCTCCTCAATTAACGACCCATTCGTGAATACCGGACGAGAATTCCTTTTTAAGCTTCACGTTTATCCTCAGGGCGGTAGTCCTGACTGGTTGAAAAGACACGGAATCCCAGCCATCGCGTGTTACCTTGTATCCTGAAGGATTTTTTACCGCTATCCAGTTGTTCCCTGATTTGTATTCAATGTTCCAATCGTCGGGTATTCGACAGCCTCCTCTTGGTTCATCATCGAACCAGTAAACCTTCGACGAAGAAATTGTCTCCGGCTTATCAAAATCGTATTGCATCCATACCCACTTGTTATTCTCGGGCCACCAGTGATAAAATGGAACTGATTCATCACCCGACGACGAGGGAACGAGTTGGTCGCTCACCGCTTTTAAAGATCTCGTGGGTTTACTAGCGGATATTTTGCTTCTGAAGGCAATAGTCGGGGCTGGAAGAGGTTTGGCTGCACTATCGTTGACTGGCATCCAGACCATCATCTCGCCGGGTCCCCTGTTATTCCAGAAAGCATACGGGATAAGGGTCAGAGTCTCGGGAGATGATTTTTCAACTCCTCCTTCAAGCCTGCGTGCCAATTGCATAGCGCTTGTTTTTATTATTTCTGTTCCACCAAGAAGTTCCGGTTCATAAGATGCGGTGAATGCCATATCCGGTGCCAGAAGCAGATTTAAAACCCTTCCACTGGTATTATCTGGCCATTCAGCGCAGTAAATAACAGGACCTCTTTGCACGGCAATCTTCCCGGCATCGTCTTTCACCCTTGAATCTGCAGTTATTGTTCTGACGGGCATAGGGAAATGAACTGTAATCTTGTCGCCTTTTTTCCATTTCCTGCTCAGTACAGCATACCCGTTCTCCAACTTAAGCTCCTGCGACTGACCATTCACATTTATTGTAACTGGTTCATTATCAGGGTTAGAAAAACCATACAGAGAACCAGGAATAGCTATTCCCCAGGCCCATCCAGGTATCCTGACCCTGACAGCAAATTTCAGGTCACTTGCCGGATCGACACTTATTTCAACATCACCTTCCCATGGGTATTTTGTTGTCTGGGTCAGTTCAACCTTCTCCTTGCCAACAGGTATGGAAGCCGTGTTAGACATGAATAGGTTCACGTAAATATTTTTCCCGGTGACAGAGTACACGTAACCAGGAATCGCGGGAAGAAACCTGCACACGTTTGACGGGCAGCAGGCACATCCAAACCACGCGCTTCTCTGGTGCTGGCCCCTCGACTCGAGCGGGTTGGGATAGAAAAACCTGTCGGCTGAAAGAGAAACACCTGACAGCATTGAATTGTAAAGAGTCTTTTCCAGGACATCATAATATTTTGACTCGCCATGAAGAAGGAAAAGCCTTTGATTAAAAAATATGTCACCAATTGAAGCACAGGTCTCGCAGTACGCTGACATGTTTGGAAGAACATAAGGACCTGCAAAGCCCTCGTTACCGCCAGATGCTCCAATTCCCCCGGTCAGGTACATCTTTGTATACACAAGGTCTTCCCAGATAGATGTGATGGCACCAAGGTAGCTTTTATCATTTTCAATCGCTGCTATATCAGCCATCCCGGAATACATGTAGGTTGCTCTTACAGAGTGCCCGACTGCCTTTGTCTGGTTCACGGGCAATACATGTGCCTGGTTATATTCCTGGCCCTTGGGTCCCCTGATGTCGAGGAAGAACCTTGCAAGATCGAGATATTTCTTCTCACCCGTGACCCTGTAAAGTTTTACGAGTCCCATCTCTATAACCTGGTGGCCAGGGTAAACCTTGCATTTACCCTCACCAAAATCCTTGTTAACAAGATCGGCTGATTTGATGGCTATATCAAGAAGGCTCCTCTTACCGGTTGCCTGGTAATGAGCCACGGCTGCCTCGTAAAGATGCCCGAGGTTATAGAGTTCATGACTGAGTATAGAATCCAGTTCCCACCTGTTTTTCCCTGCCCATTCATGCAGGCCCTTTCCCCCGTTCTTCTCGGCAATAGTCCTGTTCGTGTAAAGATAGCCATCCGGTTCCTGGGCTTTTCCGATTTTGTCAATAAGAGTATCGAGATATGCATCCAGGGCAGGATCAGGCCTGGTCTGAAGAGAATAGGCGGCACCTTCAATTATCTTGTAGACATCAGAGTCATCGAAGGGATAGATGGTACGGAACCTGCCTGTATCGGTGCCGGCGGCAACCTCGAAATTCTTAACCCTGCCTGTCGATTCACAGTAACCGAAGGCGATCGGGATGGTGACCTCTGCATTCCTGAGTATCCTTGGAGCCCAGAATGAATCGGTCAGTTTTACATCCGTGAATGGTACCGGTTGAATGGGATAATCTCCCTTTCCCTTTTCGTTCGAGCAACTTGTCACGATCAGCAGACCCGTGACAATTGCAGCGGACCATTTAGTAATGAAACA
>JAXLTU010000004.1:0-155318 GCA_046329885.1 Bacteroidales bacterium | reverse complement strand
CCGATTCGGAGCTTACCAGCTTCTATTATCATCCTGCCGATAGCAAGACCCAGTTCTCCCCGTTTATTTTGAAGAATGGTGAACCCGAGACTATACATTACATAATTCTTGATAAGAAGCCTCTCTACTTCAGGTGGGCGGGTACAACCGGTAACCAGTACTCTTTCGAGGCTTCGCCCGGGTATCACCTCCTCGAGCTGCGCACGTCAGAAAGGAAATTTGTTATTGACAGTATTTACCTGGCACCAGGGATGAAACTCGTGCTCGCAGTAAAAGACATGATGCATCCGGCTTCTTACAGTGCAGTTAAGGAAAAAAACGTGCTTTCTGAAACCGAAAAGAAATCACTTGGCAAATGGATGTTTTCATACAGGAACAACTTTGAAGGTTACCTGGCCTACATGAAACAGGACAACAGGATCTTTCTCCTGAACGGCACCGGAGGCATGTCTAACTCGTATAATGGTTATTCGAGGTATGATGAAGAATCCCTGACAAACGTTGCAGGACCTGTTTCTTCATCATCAGCGACCCTGGTTGTACCGGCGAAATACAAGGTGGAATTTACACCCGAGGCGGGCTACTCTAACGAGTTTTCAGCAGGACTTCTCAAGATGAGGTCGATCTCCATGTATGATAAATTGCCCAGCAAACTGACTGGATACCCGGTTGAAAGATTCACCGATCTACCTCTCTCTGAAGAGATGATGAACAGGATGCACGCTGATGATATGTACAAAAAGAAAATGGCAACTGCCAAATTCACCATTCCATCTATAACAGCCCCGGGTTACTGTTACCTGCAGCTTGAATTTGACTCCACTTTCCGGACCGCGGGTAGGGAGCCGGTTTTGATACTTGTTATACCAAACTCAGATCTGGACAGGATGTCTGTCTTCCCGGGCAACACGAGAGCGATTAATAATCAGCAGCCGGGATTAACTTCAATTATCCTCTGGTACAGGGATGATAGTCACCTGAGATACGACTCCATTATGCTGAAACGAGACGGGAAGAATTACGTAAGGCTAACATGGTCAGACAAAAGAATTCCACCTGATGAAGGAGTCTTGATAAAGGAGAAGATTGAAGCCAGGATATTTTCAACAGGAAGGGAACCGGACCCGGCAATTGTAAACAGCTGGAAGGCCAACCTTACAAAACAATACCTGTTAACTAACCTGGGGCCCGGAACGAAAGTCTCAGGTACTGTAACCTCAGATGAAGGGCCGGTTCCGGGGGCTGTTGTTCAGGTCAAGGGCACTGATTATGGGACTTTAACAGATATAAACGGGAATTATAGTATTAACCTGCCTGAAGATATCCGGACACTCGTGTTTTCCTTTATTGGCTACAAGTCGGAAGAAGTCGAAGTTACATCTGATGTTGTTAATGTAATGATGTATGCAGATGTTATGGCTCTTCAGGAGGTGGTTGTGGTTGGATATGGCATCATGAGGAAGAGAGACGTGACAGGTGCCGTGTCAGTCGTGAGCGCTTTATCGGGCAAGGTGGCAGGAGTGCAGGCAGGATCACCAGGTTCTAAAGATAAGATTTTAATTAGGGGTAACAGCTCCTTTGGCGAATTGGATCAGCCTCTTGTTATTATTGATGGTATTCCTTATACCGGGGATCTCTCGACACTCGATCCAAATTTCATTAGAGATATCAAGGTGTTGAAGGATGAAAGCCTTACTTCACTCTACGGGTCGAGAGCTTCAAATGGTGTAATACTGATTTCAACATCCGAGTTGAAAAAGGCAGGTAAACCTATCCCGGCTTTCATTACCGAATTCATCAAAATGCAGTTTCCGGAAGGTGAAGAACAAGGCACATCAGGTATCAGATCATTTTTCCGCGACTATGCTTACTGGAAACCTGATCTGGTCACAAACGAGAATGGAGCAGCTTCTTTCATAGCAAAGTTCCCTGACGATGTCACTAGCTGGAATTCCTATTTCCTTGTTATGAAGGGAAAAAAATCCGGCTCGCACACCGCTTCAGTGAAGTCATACAAATCGCTGATGGCCCAGCTATTCGTGCCCCGTTTCCTGGTCGAGGGAGATTCCTCGGGCTTAGTGGGGAAAGTGCTTAATTACTCATCCGACACCGTGAAGCTGAAAACAATATTCGAACTTGATAACAAGCAGGTAGAGGAGAAAGAGAGAACGTGTACAAAATCGCTTGTCGATACCCTTGAAGTTATTGCTGCAAATACTGACACCATAATTGCCAGGTACTATTTCAAAAAGACTGATGGATATTCTGACGGTGAAGAGAGAAAAGTTCCTGTCTTTAAAAGAGGAATCGAGAAGACAGTCGGGGAATTCATTGTCCTCGAGGGCGATACGGCTATCACCGTCAAACCCGGAAAGGGACTGGGTAAGGTCAGTGTCTATGCACAATCGGATGCCGTCGGGATAATAAAGGATGAGATCAGGTATTTGGAGGATTATCGTTACAACTGTAATGAACAACTTGCCTCGAAGCTTATAGCGCTTGTTTCATCCGGAAAAATAGCCAGGTCTGCCGGGAAAAGGTTTAACGGTGAACAGGGAATAAGGAGGATCATTAAAACCCTTGAATCTAATGCCAATGATGACGGTGCATGGGGATGGTGGAACAGGTCGGGTACTGCCGACTGGGTCTCGATTCATGTCATTGAAGCTCTTTTGGAAGCCAGAAAAGAAGGGTACAAAGTCGCATTCAGGACAGAGGACCTGCTGTCTTATGTTGTGTGGACACTTGAATCGTCGAAGGACAAAGCTTTGAACCTGCACCTGTTATATATAGCTAAACTCTCTGGCTTCAAACTCGATTATAATAAGTATATCGATCAGATTGACAGTCAATCGTTAAAAGCCCTCGCTGATAAATTTCTGCTCATCAGGCTGAGGCAGCTTACCGGGTTGAAATATGATACCGGCATTATTTATAAAAACAGTTACTCCACCCTGTTTGGTAACGTTGCATTCGGAAGCGAGGACAACCGGGATTCGTTCACTGATAACCGGACCCAGGCAACAATTAATGCCTACCAGGTTCTGGCAGCCGATTCAACGGTGAGTAGGGCCTACCTTTCGAAGATCAGGAACTACTTTTTTGAATGCAGGAGACTCGGTACATGGCAGAATACATACGAGTCGGCACGGATCATAAAGACAATATTACCAGATCTCCTGTCATCGTCAGGCGGGATCATAACGCAACCTGAACTTGCAATATCCGGGAAAGTAAACACTGTTATTAAGAAATTCCCTTACGAGGTAACTATAGACGAAAGTGATACCCTGGCTATAAGAAAGAGCGGGAGCTTCCCGGTTTACTTAACCTACTACCAGCGCTATTTCGAGAATGATCCATCACCCGATTCAACCTCTTTCACCATCAGGTCATCATTCGCTGATGCGAACCTCGGAATGAAAGCAGGTAAACAGGAAAAACTTGTTGTTGACCTTGCTGTTAAACGGGATGCCCAGTTCACAGTAGTGGAGATTCCAATACCAGCCGGTTGTACTTACGACGAGAAGGAAAACTATTTCGAAGGAGCGGTTCATTCCGAATTCCATAAAGATCGTGTTTCAGTTTTTTATAACTTTATGAAGCGCGGGGATTACAGGTTCGAGATCAGTCTTTTGCCAAGGTACACGGGTTCATATACTCTTAACCCTGCAAAGGCGGAACTGATGTATTTCCCTGTTTTCAGCGGTAATAACGAATTGAAACAGGTACAAATAAAATGATTGGAAATTTTTTTCACTGGAGAACATCTTTAACGAAATCCGGGCAGGGAGGTTATCTTACCCTGCCTGTTCTCTTTCTCGCTATCTTCAATATTGTTTTTCACTTCGCGTTTTCCGGGAACCTGGAGTATCATCGCGACGAGCTTCTTTATTTCTCTCTTGGCATGCACCCCGATTTCGGGTATTCAACCGTGCCACCCTTCATAGGATGGGTGGCTGGACTAGTTGGAAGTCTATTCGGTTACTCTGTGTATGCTGTCAGAATTGTCCCGGCTCTTCTCAGCGGGGCCATGATACTTCTGGTCAGTGCCATGACTAAAGAGCTTGCCGGCTCGAGATATGCCCAGCTGCTTGCTGCCATAGGACTCACAGTCTCGACCTTCTTCATGAGATCGTATTCACTTTTTCACCCGGTCCACCTGGAAATATCCCTGTGGACCCTGTGCATTTTCTTTATATTAAGGTATGTAAATACCAGCCGTGATAAATATCTTATACTCCTGGGAATTTTTACAGGAGTGACACTGCTTAACAAATACCTGGCAATCGTATTCTTTGCTTCACTTCTGCTCGTTGTCCCATTTTCCATGCACAGGCATATTTTCAGCCGCAAGATGTTCTGGTTTGGCCTGGGTGCCGGATTTATAGTCTTCCTGCCTAACCTTATCTGGCAATTTGTTCATGGCATTCCCTCGATTAAACATATCGGTGAGCTATATGACACCCAGCTTGTTCACATGGACATCCCCCTCTTTCTTAGCGAGCAGTTTATGATGCCATTCCTGGGTACCATTTTCACAATAGCTGGTCTTGTATATTTATTTACAGGTGAGAAATCGAAACGCTACAGGTTCCTTGGCTTCACTGTCGCGGGGGTCATAATTATCCTGATGTTGCTCAAAGGGAAAGGTTATTATACTCTTGGTGTATTCCCCTTCCTTATATCTGCCGGCGCTGTCGGTTGGTCAATGCTTCTGAAAAAAAGGTGGTCTAAAATCCTGTTTCCGTCCCTGATAGTCCTCTTTACTTTGCCCGTGGTACCCATGGGTTTGCCTGTACTGGGGAAAGAAGCACTAAAAGAGTATTTTCACAGGCTCGACACGAGGTATCACATCGATGTTGGTAGACGATTCGAGGACGGGTCTATTCATTCACTCCCCCAGGACTATGCCGACATGATAGGATGGGAGGAGCTCACCCTGGCAGCCAATAAGGCATGGCAGATGGTTATAGACAAGGAAGCCGCGTTCATTTATGCTGAAAACTACGGGCAGGCAGGTGCTATAACAGTTATCGGGAAAAAGTACGGACTGCCTCAGGCTGTATGCTTCAGCGAGAGTTTCCTGTATTGGATGCCACGCGATTTTGAAAAGGAAATAACTTCGATGGTATACATTAATGATGAACCGGGTAGCGATGTAAAGGCCCTGTTTAAAAAGATAACCCTGGTAGGCGGTATTACCGATCCCGACGCAAGGGAGCTCGGAACCTCTGTATGGCTCTGCGAAGAACCCGTGAAGTCTTTTAACTCGATGTGGAAGGAAAGGATCAGCAGCCTCGGCAGAAACTGACTGTTGCGGTCGCAACAAAAAACTATAATCCGCTAAATGGCTTATATTCGCGGTTGAAGTTACCGGCTCCGGATTCTGCCGCGATGGCTTCATAGCTATTAACCAAATATTTAAAGATTATGAAGATATCGAGGATTCTGGCAAAAACACTGATGTGGATTGTTATAGTTGCCCTGGTTGCCTTCGCCGGCCTGATAATTTATGCCGTTGCCACTGACTACAAGCCAAAAGAAAAAGAAGTAATCACGGTGAACGATACACAGGGAGTTCTGCCCGATTCTGCAACCATCACCCTCCTTACCTGGAACATTGGCTATTGCGGGCTTGACAAGCAGATGGATTTCTTCTATGATGGAGGAACAAAGGTCTTCACACCGAAAGAGACCATGGTGAAAAACCTCATGTCTGTCATCTCTTTCCTCAAGAAGAATGATTCTGTGGATTTTATCCTGCTGCAGGAGGTTGACAGGAAGAGCAAAAGAAGCTATGATGTCGATCAGCACGATGCCATAACCGCGCATCTCCCGTATAATTCAAAACTATTCGCCACTAACTACGATGTATTCTTCGTTCCGCTTCCTGTAAGTTCACCAATGGGGCATGTTTACTCTGGATTAACTATTATGAGCAAGGCAGAACCATCATCCTCCATCAGATATGCATTCCCGGGCAAATACGGATTCCCCAAACAGCTATTCATGCTCGACAGATGCTTCATTGTCAACAGGTATCCCATGAGCAATGGCAAAGAGCTTGTTCTGATAAACACTCACAATGAGGCCTTTGACCCCGGCGACATCAGGAAGGCACAGATGGAGTACCTCAGGAAATTCATAAGCGATGAATACGGGAAAGGTAACTACGTGATAGCCGGAGGCGACTGGAACCAATGCCCTCCATCTTTCACGCCGGCATTTGCCAATAACAAGGTCAATACTGACCAGATGGTTATACCGTCCGACTTCATGGGATCCGACTGGAAATGGGTTTATGATCCTCAAGTTCCAAGTAACAGGTCAGTTGTAGCGGCTTACGATCCCGCGACAACAACCACAACGGTAATCGATTTCTTCCTCCTTTCACCTAATATCAAATCGATCTCGGTTAGCTGCGTTGACCTTGGATTTGAATACTCTGACCACAACCCCGTGAAAATCAAGGTTCAGTTATAGGCGCCTTTTCAGGTCTTCATTACAGTGTGGTTTAAAGAACTTTTTTAATTAATTTTGGTTTACTTAAAAATACAAAAATGAGTTTCGCTGATTTTATTACAGATAACGGTAAAAGAGTAAAAAGAGATCATTATATACATCTCGTTCAGGTTGCCGAGATTGACGGGAAAATTGATAAGGCCGAGATGGAAATGCTCCATCGTGAAGGAAGAAAATTCGGCCTTACCGACCCAGAGATTGACCAGATAATTGACAAGGAGAAAGATTTTCATTACGTCCCGCCTTACAGCCTACGCGAAAAATTCGAGGAACTGTATAATATCGCCGTAATGATGCTTGCTGATGAGGTTGTGACCGAATCTGAAACCAGGATGCTTAACAGGTACGCGATAGCTGCAGGATTCGATGATGCCGCTATCGCCGGCCTAAACGAGATTCTTATTAATGGTATAAGAAATGGCGTGGACGAGGAAGATCTCTTTAAAGATTACAGGAGAAGGTTTCCTGTTGCTGGCTGATATCATAAACCGCACTTTCGCCTTTTAGCTTTTTTTAACCATAAATGATAAAAGCTGCCCGACTTTAAAAGGCAGCTTATTTTTGTTTTGGATAACTTTGATTCAGTCCGAATCTCACTTTAATCAGAATATGGAAATGAAAGCACGACTATCTCTTTTACCCTGCATTGCTTTATTACTTTTCACTTTCAAATCACTTCCATCATCAGGACAGATTGGAACAAGATTCCCTTCCGAGAGGAAAGTAATATCGGATCCCATGACTGGTGCCAGGCTCGTCTTCCTTACAACGAAACCCGCCGGGGATTCAAAGATCTACCAGACTCATTCACAATGGACAGCCGACGGTAAATGGCTCGTGTTCAGATCGAACAGGGTCAGGGGTGAAGCAATGGCAGTAAATGAGGAGACAGGCGATATAGTGCAGATTACAGAAGGAGGATACACCGGCATGCTATGTGTTGCCAGAAAATCGATGAAACTCTACATGATGAGGTTCAAGGCTCCTTCAACAGAAAGGATGAGAAGAGACATGGAGGTAGTAGTTGTGGATCTTGAGAAACTGTTTGCAGACAGTGAAAAGGGAAAGTTGAAAAGCCAGGATAATTATCAGAAAGTAGTCGGTCAAATAGCAGCCTCGCTTGGGGCCGGGGGCGATATGGCACTCGATGCCAACGAGGACTTCGTGTATTTCAGGGTGGGAAAAGAAGAAGCAGCGAAACATTTATCACCGGAGACGAAAATTGAACCCAACTTTGGCCCAAGGAACATGGGTGCCGGCCCGGCGGGATTGATGAGCCTGAATATTACTACCGGCGAATTGAGGTATATAGTCTCCGTTCCCTTCCAGATAGGCCACGTGCAATCTAATCCATTTGTCCCGGGCGAAATAGTCTTTTGCTGGGAAACAGGAGGAAAGGCACCTCAGCGAACATGGATCGTTAATTCGGATGGCACCGGGCTGCGGCCACTATATCCTGAAGCAGAATACGAGTGGGTAACTCACGAAGCAGTAATAACAAAAGATGAAGTAGCCATAGCTATCATGGGCCACAGGAAACCTGGAATACCTGATATGACCCCTGATCCTTCCAACCCGGGACAGGAAAAAGGCTGGGGCCCATGCGGAACGCGAGAAAAACCCACCGGCCTCGGTATTGTAAACCTGAGAACAAGGGAAATGAGAATCGCCGGCCAGACACCTTCAGGCAGCGGACTCTGGCACGTTACGGGATCAGAAGATTGCAGATGGGCGGCCGGAGATAACTTTGAAAGGGGAATTTACCTTATTGACAGACACTCCGGAGAAATGATCCTTTTATCAGGGGGGCACAAAACCACGGCCGCTGATCATCCTCATCCTACTTTCAGTCCCGACGGCACCAGGATTGAAATACAATCGGCAATGCTGTCGGAAGACAATAAGTCGATGAATATCTGTATTATACACTTGCCGCAGGGCTGGTTAAACAGGAAATACTAATCTGAAACCGGGCTTCCTCGTCAAATTTTTCAAATATTTATTGTTTAGGTCCTAAACTAACACTATCTTTGTTTAGCATCTAAACTATATTATTATGAACGATGATGTAAGGTTTTTGATAGACCAGTTTCTGAACATTCTTCACCTCTACTCTATAATAGCAAGGAAGCCGAATGATTTCGGGACAGGTGACAAGCTGTACTTTACCGAGATACACACGATTTCGATGATCGGGAAGAACAGGGAGATAAACATGACCCAGCTGGCATCGATGATGGGAGTAACCAAGGGAGCAATATCTCAGACTGTCCGTAAGCTGGTGGCAAAGGGTCTCATCCTGAAAGTCAACAAGAATAACCGCAAGGAAGTATGCCTGCGACTGTCAGAGAGGGGTGAGAAGGCATTAGTCGGGCAGGAGTCATTCAAGGGCGATATATTCGAATTTGCCGGTGCCCTGTATGAAAAAGTATCCCCGGGCGATGTTGTACTGGTTAAGAGGCTATTTGCTTCAATCACCGAGAATATGCAGGAAAGAGTAAAAGCACTATAAAAATGGGAAGGATCAGGTTGATATTTCTGATAGTATTGTTTCTTTCGGCTAATCACGAATCTTTCTGTCAGAAAGTTTTGGACGAGTATGTCGCGATGGGTCTTGAAAGAAACCTTGCTCTCAAGCAGAAAGCGGCAGATTACAGCAGGAGCATAGAATCGCTAAGGGAGGCGAAGGGTCTTTTTTACCCCGGGTTGAGCCTGAACGCCAGGTACACTGTTTCGCAGGGAGGAAGGGTAATCGAATTCCCTATTGGTGACATGTTGAACCCGGTTTATACAACTCTTAATGCCCTTACCTCTTCTAATGCCTTCCCGCTGGTGGAAAACTCGGAGATACGTTTTCTCAGACCGACAGAACACGAAACAAAGCTCCGGTTGATACAGCCTGTTATAAACACTGACATCTATTACAACTCCAGGATAACAAAGGAATTGTCGGTGTTTGAACAGCACGATTACGAGCAATACAGGAGGGAATTGGTAGCGGAGATAAAAAAGTCATATTTCAACGCGGCTATGACCAGCTCTGTTCTCAGGATGCTTGAGCAGACCCGACCGCTTCTCGACGAGAATATAAGGGTAAACAGGAAGCTTGTCGAGAACGGGAAGGCAGTACCTGATTTCGTTTTCAGGTCGGAAGCCGAGCTGGCAAAATTTGACCAGGAAGTACAAGTCGCGGTGAAAAACAGCAAGCTGGCCGTGGCTTATTTCAACTTTCTCCTGAACCGGCCCCTTGGCGATTCCATTATATTTCAGGAACCTTCAGACTACCCTTCCATCACCGGGCTTACAAGCACCTACGTCGAACCGGCTCTCGCGAACCGCGAGGAAATAAAGAAGCTGGAAAATTACAGGAACGTTACGGATTACCAGATCAGGATGAGCAAATCGGGTGTTTACCCCGAGGTATTTCTTGCTGTCGACTATGGTTTCCAGGGCGAGACCTACAGGTTTAACAACAATACAGATTATGTTCAGGCTTCTGCAGTGTTATCGTGGAATATATTCTCGGGATGGAAAAACCGGACCAGGGTGAGGCAGGCGATCATCGACAAATCAATTGTTGAGGATAAGCTTGAAGAAACCAGGAAACAGATAGAGTTGCAGGTAATTAACTCGCTTAACGAGCTCATGTCAGCCGAAAAGGCAATTTCAGCCGCCGAGCTGCAGTTGAAGAACTCGAGGGAAGCATTCAGGCTTGTGAGCAGGCGCTACAACGAAGGGCAGGCCAGCCTCATAGAATTTATTGATGCGCGGTCTACGCTGACTCAGTCGGAAGAGAATCTTATAATAAGGAAATATACCTACCTGTCGGTCTTCGCCGAGTTTGAAAAAATAACAGTTTCAGGATTATGAAAAACAGGATCTTAAACCATGCATTGAAATTCATCGTGCTCTTATTTCTTTTTTCGTCATCGTGCTCCAGCAGGAAGACAGTTGACAAAAAGACTGGTCCTGCCCCTGTGAGTATTGAGGCGATTGCAACCGAGCAGGTTAGTATGCCTGTTCACTCGGCCGGGATATTATTTTCCGAGGACGAGATCAAGCTATCTTTCAAAACGGGAGGAATTCTTGCCTCGGTCAGCGCCCGTGAAGGGCAGCGGGTGAAGAAAGGGCAGCTTCTTGCCTCGCTTAACCTGTCGGAGATCAGCGCCCAGGTTAACCTTGCCACCACAGCATACGAAAAGGCTGATCGCGATTACACGAGGGCCAGGAACCTGTACTCGGACAGTGTCGCGACACTTGAACAGTTTCAGAACGCGGGATCGGCTCTCCAGGCATCGAAATCGAACCTCGAGATAGCCAGGTTTAATCTGAATCATTCGAAGATTACAGCCCCTGCCGATGGAGTTATACTAAAGCAACTCGTGAAACAAGGGGAGATGACCGGAGCAGGTTACCCTGTATTCCTGTTCGGCACCAGGGGTAAGAGCTGGAAAGTAAAATGCGGTATTTCCGACAGAGAGGTCGTCAAGATCAACCCTGGTGACTCCGCAACCGTGGTTTTTGATGCGTGGCCCGGGGTCGTTTTCACGGCTGTTGTAAACCAGATTGCAGAGATGGCCGATCAGCTGACTGGCACCTACGAGGTGGAAATGCTCCTTGACGATAAGGGATACAGGCTTGCCACCGGGTTTATCGCCACCACCGATATTTTTCCCCGGGAGAAAGAGACAAGGATGCTGGTGCCGGTTGAAGCACTGGTGGATATCGATGGCGAAACAGGAAGCGTATTCACCCTCACCGATTCTGCAACGGTAAGGAAAAGGACGATCACTATCATAGGTCTCTCCGGTAACAAAGCTGTTATAATCGGCCTGGATCAGTCAGAAAGTCATATTGTTACAGGAGGGGCCGCCTACCTTCGTGATGGCGAACATGTAAGTGTTTCAGGCGAGGTCCAGGTGAGAAAATATTAAGGTTCCCCGGTAAATCGAATCAGAAAATAGTCGGCTGCAAAGAATAATCCAAGCGATGATAATATGAAAATCTCGGAATTATCTGTAAGGAATTACCAGTTCACGATAGTCATCTTCCTGATGCTTATCGCCCTGGGTGTTTATTCGTTCATCAGGATACCACAGGCAGAAGACCCCGAGTTCCCTATCTCCATTTTCCCCGTTATTGCTATTTACCCTGGAGCATCCCCGGTCGACATTGAACAACTGGTTGTCGACAAGGTGGAGAAGAGCATTAACGAGCTCGAGGATATAAAAAGGATCAAGACCGAGATAAAAGATGGGGTGGCTATAATTGTTATCGAGTTCGAGTCTGGTTCCGACCCTGACAAAAAGTATGATGAAATACTCAGGCAGATCAATTCAATCAGGAGCACTTTGCCGACCGATCTGTATAGCATAGAGACTCTCAAGATCCAGGCTGGCAATACCAATATTGTTCAGGCTGCCCTTGTATCGGAAAGCGCGGGTTACCAGGAGTTAAGAACTAACGGCGAACAAATAATTGATGAGCTTTCTGCAATTCCAGGAGTTAGAAAAGCCGAGTTAATGGCAGCACCTGCCAGGGAGTTAAGGGTTAGCGTTAACCTGGCCAGGATGGCCAAGTCGCATGTATCTGTTTCCCAGCTCCTGGGGGCAATCCAGAGTGAAAACTCGAACATCCCGGGCGGTAGTATTGAAATTGGACCAAAAAAATTTAATGTAAAAACAACAGGCAGCTATTCCAGCCTCGATGAAGTTAAACGCACGATAGTGGGATCTTACAACGGGCAGGTTGTCTTCCTCAATGATGTGGCTGATGTTGCATGGGCTGATGAAGAACTAAAATATTTTGGGCGTTATAACGGTAAGAAGGCAGTTTTCATGGTGGCCAACATGAAGTCGGCCCAGAATATTCACCAGGTCCGCGACGGGATTTATTCTGTATTCGAATCGAGAGAAAAGCTGCTGCCAGCAGGCTACAGTATTGAAAGAGGCTTTGATCAGTCACTTAACGTGAAGTACAAGCTCGGCCATCTCGAAAGGGATTTCCTGTTTGCCTTCCTGCTTGTATTAATCACTTTAATGCCTTTAGGATTGAGGGCTTCGGGGATTGTGATGGTGTCCATCCCTCTTTCAATATTTATTGGCATAACCGGACTTTATTTAACGGGGTTCAGTATAAATCAGCTAAGCATAGTAGGTGCCGTTATAGCTCTTGGCCTTCTTGTCGACGATTCCATTGTTGTTGTCGAGAACATAACAAGGTGGGTGCGAGGCGGGGCTACTCCTAAAGATGCCGCGGTAAAGGCGACAAGGCAGATAGGCACTGCTGTAATCGGGTGTACGGCCACGCTTATATTCGCGTTCCTTCCCCTCATGTTCCTCCCGGGTATGGCAGGAAAGTACATGAGATCGTTGCCAACAACAGTTACTTTCATAGTTATCGGTTCTCTTTTCGTCGCGTTAACGATTATACCTTTCATCTCGAGCATAGTTCTCAGGGGAGGAGTGGACAGCGAAGGGAACGCCGTTTTAAGGGCATTTCACAAGGGGATTGATTTCACTTACAACAGGGCTCTCAAATGGTCTCTTAAGAACCCGGTAATAACAGTTCTTATAGCTGCCTTCCTTTTTGTCGCCTCGTTGTTTCTTATCAAAGCTATAGGGTTCAGCCTTTTTCCCAAGGCCGGGCTGCCCCAGTTCCTTGTGACTATTGAAACACCAAGGGGCTCAAACCTCGGCGAGACTGACAAAGCGGTTAGGTTTGCTGAATCTGTTCTCGGGTCGACTCCAGGTGTCAGGTATTACATGTCCAATATCGGGAAGGGGAACCCCATGATCTTCTACAATTCGTTTCAGAAGAGCCAGCAATCGACTCTTGGAGAGATATTGTGCGAGATGGGAACCAGGTCCCAGTCTGAAATTGACGCGACAATAAGTTCACTGCGGGATACTCTTTCATCTTACGTGGCAGCTCGCATTTATGTTTACGAGTTCGAGAACGGCATGCCGGTGGATGCAGCTATAGCGATGAGGCTCGTCGGTAATGACCTCGATTCAATAAAAACCTATGCATCGAGGATAGAAGATATTTTCCGTAAAACGCCGGGCACAACTTATGTAAAAAACCCTCTCAGCCAGTCTCTCACTGACATTAAGATCGATGTGAACAGCGAAAAAGCCGGCATCCTGGGTGTACCCGCGATAGAGATTGACAGAACCATCAGACTATCGCTCGCCGGGCTGACCGCCGGGAATTACCGCGATGCTGGTGGCGACGAATACCCGATCAACGTGATACTGAAGGGTGCCGCGAGGGCTAACCTGGAAACACTCGACGACATTTATGTTTCTTCTTTGTCGGGAGCACAAATCCCACTCTCACAACTGGCAGGGATAAGGCTTGAAAACTCTCCGACTCTGATTCAGCATTACAACAAGGAACGTTCAATCACGATATCAGCCTCCGTCAGGGAAGGTTATAACACCGACAGGGTTACACGTGAAGTATTGGCACAACTCGACCAGCTAAAACTTCCTAAAGGATCCAGGATAATTCCTGCCGGTGAAATCGAAAGCAGGAAAGAAAGCTTTAACGGGGTTGGCAGCGCAATTCTCGTGGCGATATTCGCGATATTCGCTATACTGATTCTCGAGTTCAGAACTTTCAAGGGGACCCTGATAGTTCTTTCTGTAATACCTCTCGGGATAATTGGAGGTCTCGTTATGCTCTATTTCACGGGGTACACTCTTTCTTTCGCTGCAGCGATTGGTTTCGTAGCTTTGATCGGGATAGAGATAAAGAATTCGATATTACTAGTCGATTTCACTAACCAGCTTCGTGAGAAAGGTGCCTCGTTGGATGAAGCAATCCTTAAAGCCGGCGAAATCAGGTTTCTTCCGGTTCTGCTGACGACATTAACAGCTATAGGTGGACTGATGCCAATAGCTGTCAGTAATTCGAACTTGTATTCACCACTGGCTTACGTTATAATCGGGGGACTTATCACTTCAACCCTTCTGGCCAGGCTTGTTACGCCGGTCATGTACAAACTCCTCCCACCTGATGTGAAAAAACCGTGATTACTGGCGAGCTACTGTTGCCGGTGAAATCATATTTCTGACGGCATTTTCGTAGTCGGGTATGACATAAACGCTCTTGGTCAGCCTGTCAGTTATTTGCAGGTTGCTGCCTTTCCATTCCCCGTCGACATGATCCTGTATCATCTCCCCCTTGACGATGAGGTAATAACCAGCATCCACCTTCTTCCAGAAAGCATAGTCCTGGTAACTCAGGACCTGAGCTGGTTTAAGGACAGCATTCGAGGTGTTCGTGACATAATCGCGGATAAGGTAGGTCGTGTTGGTAACCCCGTCATAAACGAGAAGATCATTATCAACAATTGTCTGTTTTGTCCTGCTCTCAATATATTCGCCCTTGACCATCAACCAGAAAGCCTCTCCCTTCTTCATGCAAAAAGCAAAATCTGACACTGCAAAAATCTCGGCCGGACGAAGTTTATTATCGTCGCTTCCCTTGTAGTTCCTGAGCATGTACGAGATATTTGTAACCGGGTCGTACGCCAGAACGTCATTTTCAACATAAATGCTTCTTATCCTTGTGCTGATATTCTCGGTCCTCAGATAGAAATTAAGGATCCCGTTCTGGTTTGTCCAATAGGCATCTGAAGCTGAGCCAAGTATCGTGGGTTTCAGATCCCTGTTGTCGGGCTGATTATTATAGTCAGGCAAAATACAGGTCAGGTTGGTTTCGGGATCAAATACCATCAGGTCCTGATTGTACCAGTTGTTTTTAGTCGCGGCTCCTATCTCCCTTCCATTAATCTTCAACCAGTATGTATTCTGTGATTTCTTCCAGAGGATGTCATTTGAATTACTGTTGGCAGAGATTTCCTTCGTGAAGAAGAAATCGTTTGTAAGGGAGGTCGATTCCCAGGGAATCTGCTTTTTCCCTGATCTTTCCGAAACGGATCTTCTGACGTTCTGGAACATCTGGAGTATATTAACACCCGGGGTCTTTATATTCTCGAGCAGGGCCTCGGTGTAAAGTCCGTTTGAGCCACTCCCGTCTGATGCAGTTCTCCCGGGTGAGGTTGAGTATGCTATTAACGATCCGGAAGGTGCATCCATGAAAGCCAGCCCCGATCCCCCGATCGCCCTGCTCCAACTCCTTTCAAAAGGGTTATTCCGGCAGGCATCAAGAATGACTATGTTAATGATTGTCCCGGCCTCTTCCATGAAACCCAGTACCCTGTCTGCTTTAACACAATCCTCGTCAACAACCGATTCTGACTGCAGGTTGGCATCGACAGGTATCAGGTAATTGGCATTCTTTGACTGAATGCCATGTCCCGCGTAGAAGAACAGACCTGTCGAGTACTGCCTTAGCTTCACACCAAAATTGTCAATAGCCTGTTTCATCTGCGATTTTGAAAGGTTCTCGTACTCCAGTACCTCGAAGCCAACACTCTCCAGTGCCCTTTTCATTGATCTCGCGTCATTTACAGGGTTGGCCAGTTCACCTGCAAATTCATACTTGCCGTTTCCTATAACGAGAGCCAGTCTTTTATCCTGGTTGGCTGTTGATTGAAAATTCCCGGCTGAAATCTGGCCTGACATAATAAGTAGAGGCAGCAGGACGGCGATACGTGCGAAGATATTTTTCATGTGAGATCAAATCTTATTGTAAAAATAAAACTTTGTTTGTTGTCTGTCAATATCCTTGTATATCCTTAAAATATCTTAACAGGATTGAGATGAATACAAATTATTAGTAGATTTCAACTCGAAAAAATACACGACATGAGAAAATTTACAAGTCTTCTTGCAGTACTGATGGCATTTACAGTTGTGAATAGTGCTTATTCACAGAATGAAAAGGTTACCAAAAGTATAATCGAGCTGGGTCAGAAGGACAACAGGACAATGGACCACCTCGATATCCTTACTAACAGGTTTGGAGGAAGGTTAATCGGGTCGAACGCGTATGATAATGCAGCCGAGTGGTGTGCATCGCAGTTCAGAAAGTGGGGAATGGAAGTTCAGATGGATGAGGTAGGAACACTACCGGTGGGATTCAACAGGGGACCCTGGTTTGGAAGGCTGCTTGACAACAACGGGATGACACTGCATTTTGCGACCCCTTCGTACACCTCGGGGACAAAGGGTGTACAGAGAGGTCATGTCGTGATTGAACCCAAGACCCAGGCTGATTTCGACAGGATGAAGGGTGTTTTAAAAGGTGCCTGGGTGCTTGTTTCCGGTACTAATACTGGCTGGCCAGTCGATTGGTCTGCAAAAGGGGATTCACTGAGAGCAGTCATAATAGCAGAAAATGAAGAGATTGGTAAGAAAAACAGGGAGATAATGATGGCAAACAGGTCTAATCCTTCAGGGGAACAGAAAGCCATGCTGCCTTACAGGGAAGAACCTGCACTGTTTTACAAGCAGATGAAGGATGCAGGCATACTTGGTATTATACAGTCTTCAGCTGTTCCCATCAGGGTCCTTTATGACAGGAAGAACGTCGAGAAGATGACTTTCGAGACCCTCCCGACAATTCCTGATATAAAGCTTGATGAGTCACAATACAAGGTAATTGAGCAGATGGTCAAGGAAAGAAGATACTTCCAGCTCGAATTCGATATAAGGAATTATTTCAGGCCTGGTCCGGTGAAGTATCATAATGTCATAGGGATAATAAAGGGGACGAAATATCCCGACGAATATGTTCTGATGGGAGGTCACCTCGATGCTTTCGATGTTGCTTCCGGGGGAGTTGATGATGGATCAGGAATAACTCCGGCGATGGAGGCAGCCAGGCTGATAATGGCCTCCGGTGGAAAACCTAAAAGAACCATTCTTGTAACACTCTGGGCGGGAGAGGAATTTGGCCTTTGGGGTTCGAAAAGCTGGGTCAGCCGTAACAAGGAAAAACTGCCTAAAATATCAAACTATTTCAACCGCGATGGTGGTCCTACAGTGCCTACAGGCATATCAGTGCCGGAGGCGATGTATGACGATTTCGTGAAAGTATGTGAACCTCTTAATTCAATCAGTGCTGACTTCCCTTTTACTGTTACCAAAAGGACCTCGCCCGCTCCGCCAAAGCCAACTTCGGCAGGTGGTTCCGATCATGCATATTTTGCTATGAATGGTGTCCCGACTATATATTTTGCAACGGGCGATCCCAAGGGTTACGACTTCAATTACGGCGAGATCTGGCACACGGAACGTGACCTTTACAACAAGAGCATTCCTGAATACCAGAACCAGACCTCCGTGGTGACTGCTGTAGTTGTTTATGGCCTTGCTAATCTCGATCACCTGCTTTCAAGGAAGGATCTATACCAGGAGAAATAGAAAAGGCGGGTCCGCCACCATGGACCCGCCCGCCTGAATTCTTTAACTACCCTTAAACCTGATCCTCCTGCTCCAGGCTTTTGCTTTTCGTTTCCCTCAGACCCCCCAGGGGAAACTATATCTGAACTATTAACCGTTCATTAATACAAAGTTAGACTATCAGATTACTGAAGTCAAGTTATTTGAGAAAAAAATGTTGCTATCATGTAAATCACTAACCAGGGTACAGGTTAACCAGTGTATTTCGACAAGGTTTTTTTTACTCGTGTGCCCCAGGATAGATGTACTTTTGGCAGGGTTTTTGTTATCTTTACAAGATTGAGAACTTAAATAAATCCAAGGCATGGCAAAATTCAAGTTGTTCGTTATGAGGTCATTGACCCTTATTATCGCGTTCGCCGCATCCGGACTGGTTTCCGCTCAGCAGCCAGATACTTTACAGAATCAGCCCAACCTCCTTCTGCCAAAGTTCATGAAAGGTATAGTGAAATTGAAGGATGGGAAAAAGAATACAGCTATTCTGAATTACGATCTGGTCAATCAACAAATGGTCTTTCTTCAACGTAAATTGACTTTAGTTCTTGATAATCCATTGCTTGTTGATACTATTTTTCTGGCCAACAGAATTTTTGTGCCGTTTGACAAGGGATTCTTCGAAGTACTGTTCGTATCTCCGAATTACGTCCTATTTAAGCAAAATAAAAGTTATGCCGAGTCAAAAGGAACTCCTATTGGATACGGTGCAATGTCACAAACAACTCCCATGTCTTATGTCCGACAGATTTATGGTGCTAACGGAGCCATTGACCTTAAGGTTCCGAATGATGTCAAGATTGTAGACGATAGCGATTACTGGATCAGACGAGATGGAAAAATGGATCGATTTTCTTCACGGTCTCAGTTGGTTAGACTCTTCCCGCAAAAATCCAAGGAACTCGATTCTTTCATCCGCAAGAATAGGGTAGACTTTACCAAGTCGGATCAGGTCAGAAATGTAATTGCTTATCTCGATGGTCTGCCAAAATAATTTAATGGCATTTTAAGTTAATACTGATAATTCTATTATAAATCACGCTTCGAGATATACAGGTAACATCACGAAGTTGAATCTTAGCCCTAGATGGCTTGAGAAATAATTTCCTTTTTCCAGTATATCTTCATCCCCTTCTTCATAATACCAGTTGATCACAAGCTTTTTATTTTTGAGAATGACATTATTGCATTTTTGAATGATTGCAACTAGAGCCGGGGAACAAAAATTATTAAAATACTCGAGATTGATATCAATTGATGTTATTTCAGCAGGATGATGACTGTAGCTATCAAGCCATTTTATAATATTCATTGAATAATCCTGATCAAAAAACCTCATCCACCTGCCCTGTATCTTCAGATTCCCTTCCGGTTTAAAAATGAATTCCGGTGTGGCCGAAGTGGGTAGTACATGCAACGTTCTTAAATTCCTTTGTCCTGACATTTTTTATCCGTGTTTGCCATTTATACGCAACCCCGGGTCACGGGATACATAAAACCGGTGCTGATTTGATTAATGGTAAATAGCCGGTGACAAATCATTACTTTGGATTGACAAGTTCTACTTATCCCTGATGATGGGACCATGGATAAGACATGCGGGAGTATTGTTACACAATTCCCTGGTGAGCTTTCAGAAACGATCAAATTCCCGGTTAAAACAGGTCTGTTGTCAGTCGGTTACTTTTCAGAAAGTAAACCGCAAAGTAAGTCCGGGGGTTATACCCGTGGAGTTTGGGCTATAATAAAGAGAAGGGCGAAGTGATGCGAAAGCTCCCGAGGGTGGTCTCTCGTTCAGCACCGCCTTTATTCTTCCCGATCGTGTGGCGAATACAATAGTCGCCACCGCCCCGCCAGCCACCATGCAAACACCCAGTCCCATGATCAGGAAATTAACACCCTTGTCCCCCAGTAATTGCTCGAAAAAGTCCGGGTCATCACTCATCCCTGGCTTTACATAATACCCTAAAACGAAAAATAGTCCTCCAAGGCCGGTGACACAACCGGATGCTAAAAAGTTCTGTCTTGAATTCTGTAGCGACTCGTCAAGCTGCTGCGTGCTGAGAGCGTGAATGTCATTAACCTGGTATTTCGTGTAATACCATTGTCCATTGGCTTCTGCAAATGTTAAAATGACAAGGAACAAAACAATTACTGATGTTTTCATGCCATAGTTTTTCATTAGAAATACAATCACACCTTATTAAAGGTACGAAAGGCCTAAATGCTTTCCTAAAATATTTTTTTCGGCTTGGATGTAAAATACTGGCGATTGTCGAAAACTTTTCAACTTGTTCATATGTTATAAATGTGACAGCAAAATAGTCCGGAATTATATTCTTAATTTCGGAGCGGATTTATTAGGCAGAAAAATAAATTATTTGATGGAAGAGGTTCTTGTAAAGGAGATAAAATACAGGAGGGAAGATTTAAATCCAAATGTGAAAAAGAAACAGGGGGTTAACAACAACCGCCCGGCGTTTCACCCGGCAACACTTGATCTCACCGCCGAGGGAGGCATAAGTTTTTTCCGCTATCTCAAGAGTTTTAATTTGTTGAAGGGAAATGATATCCTGGTGATCCCGGCTTTTCATCATTATTTCTATGATGAGAACGATTTCAAGGACGTCAGGACGATCGTGTTCCTGAAGCAGCTAAACCAGATAGAGGACAGGGAAAGGTTTTTCCAGACCCTGTATTGTATGCTGCCACCCGACATGAATTTCGTGGGGTGTTTCTATAACACGGCTTCTGCCGCGATTCAAAAGGGTCTGTTAACAAGGCTCTCGGACAGGTTTAATAACCTCCTTGATCTCAGGCTTTATCGTGAAGTTGATACGAAATCACTTTCAGCACTCCTCGATAAAAATGGATTCAGTGTTGTTGATATGACCGAATTAAACGGCTTAACATATTTTTATTCCCAGACGCGGAAAACCGATATGCAAATCTGTGCATGACCAGAATCAACTAGTAATTAGGTATTTAGGGGATGCCGCCGGTTAATAGCCGGCGGTTTTCTTTTGCACACGGGCAATGATATTATGATCTCAATATTAATGGTATGCTTTTTGAAATATACCGGAACAGGAAAGGGGAACGCCCTTAACAGACCTGTTTACCTTAAAAATTTTATCGTGCACCGGGTCAATTTTGTAACTTGTATACTTAAAACAGACAATATGATTAGATCATTGCTATTCGCCTTACTTGCTCTTGCCCTGTCGTCGTGCCAGGAAATGCTTTTTATTACAAAGACATATCCGCCTGAAATAGAGACAAACAACGACACCGCCAGGGTCATAATAATGAACAGGTTTGATTATAATTCCGCTAATTATATCAAGGATAAAAACCAGGAGGTTTACAAGGCGGGAGTTGACCAGTTTTCAATGCAACTCTTATCCCTTGGAAGAGGTCAGGATGTTCATTACGAGGCACTTAATAGCCTTTATTATACCGGGCCCGGCAAACTGACACTCCAGCTGCCTCCCGATTCGGTTATTTCTTTATGCTCAAGGAATGGAGCGGATATGCTCCTCACTGTCGATTCATTACAGATTTACTTCGACTGGGAGACTATTGTAGAGGATGATGGTGCCTCGAAATCAAAAACCAAAAACTTCTACCTGCACGAGGACGTGTTCCTGACTGTATATTCTTCTGCCGGTATCAACCTGAACAGATCGAGGGTTGGAAGATCAATGTTGTATAAATCGAGACCAACACTCTCGGGGCTTATAACCTTTCAACCTTCACTTCCAAAGGCAATCGATGAAGTCAAGATACTGTCCACTGACTGTGCCACCGAGTTTAACGAGAAATTCTATCCCCTGACGCAGGAAGAACCGAGAATGATTTATTCCGGCAAAAAATTCAGGGAATCCAACAAGGTCATTAAATCGGGCGACTATACCAGGGCAGGAGAATTGCTCAGGGAAATGATCACGACCTCGGGCGGGAATCTTGCAACCAAAGCCAGGCACAATCTGATCGTGGTTCAGGAGGCTATGGAAAGTAAAAAATAGGCCAGCCGATCTGGCAGTGCCTGCTTTTCTTGCCTGGCAACTTTAGAGATTGTCTTTCCATTGTCATCGGGCGCGATAGTGATTAGCCTGCGACGAGCAGGAGCAAAGTAACTTATTCACATGCTAAGGCACTCTTTTTCGCCACAAGTCATTTACTATTCTGATTATTACTCTTAATTTAGCTTTTCCGCCAGAATGACGGACAGTAATTCTAATGAAATATAAATCAATTCTGATGAGAAATTTTTTTAATTCACCCAGGCTGGCAGCAATCCTGCTGCCTCTGATTGTTGTTATACTTATGGTATCGTGTACTAAAAAGGAGAATTTCAACGGTTACAGGATCGTTGAAAAGAAATTCGTGAAGGAGGTAAATGCTGAATGCTACCTTCTTGAGCATTTAAAGAGTGGGGCGAGAGTCCTGAAGATAGCCTCCGATGATCCTAACAAGACCTTCGGGATCGCTTTCAGAACCATCCCGGAATCTGACGAGGGAACCCCTCATATACTGGAGCATTCCGTTTTGAACGGGTCAAAGAATTTTCCTGTTAAAAGCCCCTTTGATATACTGATGAAAGGTTCGCTAAATACTTTCATTAATGCATTTACATCTAATGATTTCACATGTTACCCGGTTGCCAGTACCAACGAGAAGGACTATTTCAATCTCATGCATGTTTATCTCGATGCTGTCTTTAACCCTCTCATTTACTCTGAACCCCGGATACTGATGCAGGAGGGCTGGCATTACGAGATGACCTCAAAAGATGCCCCGCTCGAGTACAAGGGTGTTGTTTACAACGAGATGAAAGGTGCTTTCTCCTCACCCGAGACTGTCCTGTACGAGGAGATACTCAAGAACCTGTTCCCCGAGACCAGTTACAGGTTTGAATCTGGAGGAATGCCCTCGGCCATACCTGATCTTACCTACGAGAAGTTCCTTGCATTTCACAAGAAATATTACCATCCTTCAAACAGTTATATTCTTCTTTATGGTAATGCTCCTCTCGATAAGGAACTTGAATTCATCGACAAGGAATACCTCTCTGGTTTTGACAAGGCAGAGGCTGCCGGTTCACTCGAAACAAACCCGCCGTTCGCCGACGAGAAACAGGTTACCTGCAATTATTCAGTTATAGAAGGCGCCCCTGTTAATGATCAGACCTACCTGGCATTAAACTGGGTAGTTGGTTCAGGAGCTGACGATCTGCTTAGCATGAAGCTGGATCTGCTGGCCGATGTACTTGTTAACCAGGAGTCGGGTCCTGTCAGGCTTGCCCTGATGGAAGCCGGTATAGGGAAGGAAGTAACCGCTTATAGCCAGAGGTATAACCAGAATATATTCTCCATAGTTGCGAAAAATGCCAATCCTGCCGACAAGGACAAGTTCCGCCAGATAGTACTTGACGCGCTCGGGAAGGTCGCTTCTGACAAACTCGATGAGAAAGCCCTGCTCGGTACATTAAACCGCACGGAATTTCGCCTGAGGGAAGGAAGTGATGCCCAGAAAGGTCTGATGTACCTTTTCAGATGTATCAACGGATGGATTTATACTGGTAATCCATTCCCCTCCCTCGAGTACGAGACTTATCTTGCCGGGCTGAAAGATGCTGCAAAGGGGAACGGCCTTCTCGATTTCATTAAAACCAGCCTTGTTGAAAACAAATACAGGGTACTTCTGACCCTGGAGCCTAAACCGGGACTTGAAAAGGAGATAGCCCTTCAAACGGAGAAAAAGCTTGCTGAATTCAAGAAGACACTTACACCCGCGCAGATTGACAGCATTGTTGATCTGACAAACAAACTGATAGCATATCAGAAGACAGAGGACAGCCCGGAGGCAATCGCGAAAATGCCACTTCTGAAAATATCAGACATTGATCCCAAAGCCCGCTGGTTTGAATGTAAACCTTCAGAACTGGGTGGTGTGAGCAATCTCTATCACAACGATTTTACAAATGGTATAGTCTATTCAACTCTCTGGTTCGACCTGAGCGTGCTTCCAAAGGAACAGCTTCCATATGCTGCATTTATCACCGAACTGCTTGGAAAGGTCGGGACGAAATCGTACGACTTCAAAGAACTGGACAAGACTCTTAATATAAATACTGGCAGCTTCTCATCACATATCGGGGTAAGGGTACCGGCTTTCAATGATAGCAAGACTATCGCGAACCTTGTAATTGACATGAAGACCACTACCGATAAACTCGATACCATGTTCAATCTAGCCGGGGAGATACTACTCAACACGAATTTTCTTGACAAGGACAGAATCGGAGAAATCCTGAATCGTTCCCAGGCAAACCTCGAGTCTTCTTTGAACCAGGATGGCTATGGCCCCGCGGCAACACGTTTTACTTCCTACATTACCAAACGCGGAATGATTAACGAGATCACTTCCAACATTGACTACTACCGATTCCTTACCTCGCTCAGGGCTCAGTTTGAAAAGGATCCGGACGCCGTCCTGGGACGAATCAAGGAAGTTGCAGAGGCTATTGTAGGAAGGTCTAATATTTCAGCAGGCGTTACCTGCAGTGATGATGAATACCAGAAATATTCATCTGCTTTCACCGCGTTCACACAATCTCTTCCCGATAGAAAACTTCCGTTGCAGGAGTGGGAGATGGTACCGGTTGCAGCTAACGAGGGTATAATGTCATCGTCGAAAGTTCAATACGTGATGAAAGGTGCTTATTACAGAACAATGGGCTATGAATGGAGCGGCAAGATGGAAGTTCTTCGCCAAATTTTGTCAACAGAGTACCTTCAGACCCAGATAAGGGTAATTGGCGGTGCTTATGGCGGTTTCCTTATTCTTACCGAAGGCGGTCAGGTGACTTTTGCTTCTTACCGCGATCCTAACCTGCCGGGGACACTCGAAAACTACGACAAGACAACAGATTTCCTGAAGAACTTCGATGCCGACTCAACATCGATGACCAGGTTCATTATTGGCACCATAGCCGGGATGGATTTTCTAACCACACCCGAACAGAGAGGCTACATCTCATTCAGTAACTACTTCAGCAAAAAGACTCCCGAGTCGGAACAGAAGCACAGGGATGAGGTTCTCTCGGTGACGAAGGAAGATATCAGGGGGATGAGCACCTTCATTGAAGACGTTTTAAAACAGAACACCATCTGTGTTTATGGGAATGATGAACTGCTGAAGAAAAACAGCAAGCTCTTCAGGAACCTGATCACGATAGAAAAATAAAGAATTAAAGGGGAACCATCCGGCTCCCCTTTGTTTTATGAATTAGTCCCGCAAAATTTTTGCTCCTATGGTAGCAGCGATAAGGAACAGATTCATCGGTATGCTTCGCAAGCATGTACCGGTATTTGCCTGGTTGCCCGGGTATAATATTTCAACACTCGGTAAGGATTCAATTGCCGGGCTGACGCTGGCAGCATACGCCATCCCTGTTTCACTGGCTTACGCGACATTGGCAGGACTACCACCGGAATACGGGATCTACGGTTACCTGCTGGGTGGCCTGTTTTACTCGTTTTTTGGTACGGGGCAACAGGTTGCAATCGGGCCTACTTCTGCAATATCGATGCTTATCGGTACCGCTTTGGCGACTCTTTCCGGCGGGGATATCCAGCGATGGGTCGATCTGGCTTCCCTTTCAGCACTTGTCTTCGCCGCCATGAGCGTGGTCGCTTATGCTATAAGGCTGAGCAGTATAATTAACTTCATTTCAGAAACAGTTCTTGTCGGGTTCAAAGCAGGTGCTGCCATAACCATAGGACTGACCCAGTTACCTAAATTATTTGGCGTTCCCGGGGGAGGAGATTCTTTCTTCGAAAAGCTCTCGACCCTTGTCTCGCAGTTGCCTGACACGAACATCTATGTCCTGATTTTCGGTCTTATAGCCCTGGCTCTTTTATTGACCGGCGACAAGTTATTACCCGGCAAACCCGTTGCCATTGTCGTGGTTGCCTTATCTGTAATCGTGATTACGCTGACTCATATTGAACCACTTGGCTTCAAAACCGTGGGAATAATTCCTTCGGGACTGCCTGATCCGGTAGTACCTGATTTGAACATGTCGGACCTTGGGAATATTTTCTTCCTTGCATTTGCTTGCTTCCTTCTTGCCTATATCGAAACTGTTTCAGCGGCAAAGGCATTGGGTCAGAAGAATGGATATGATATTGACGCGAGGCAGGAATTGCTCGCCCTTGGTATTGCAAACCTGGCCGTTTCATTTGGCAATGGTTACCCCGTGAGCGGCGGTCTTTCGCAATCAGCCGTTAATGAAAAGGCCGGCGCCAAAACCCCGGTTTCACTTGTAATAGCTTCAATTGCAATCGCTATCTGCCTTGTCTTCCTTACAGGGATGCTGAAAAACCTGCCTACTGTTATTCTCGCTGCAATTGTTATAGTTGCCATAAAGGGTCTGATTGATATCCCGGAGCTCAGACGAATGTACAAGGTCAATAAATTTGACTTTGTCATTGCAATCACCGCAATGCTGGCAGTGATCGTTTTTGGCATCCTAAAGGGTGTCCTGATCGCGGCCCTCTTTTCCCTGACACTCATTATAAGGAGTGTTTCAAGCCCGAACGTTGCTTTTCTTGGAAGGATACCAGGCACGAACAGGTACACTGATATCAGGAGGCATCCCGATAATGAGCTCATCCCCGGAGCATTGATCTTCAGGGTCGAATCTCCACTCGTCTACTTCAACGTGGCAATGGTGTATAACTCGGTTTGGACTAGAGTGAAGAAGCTCGAATCGACCCTGAGGGTGGTGATCTTCGATCTCAGTACCTCGGCTACCATCGATTCAAGCGGGACAAGGCTCATCAGGAGACTGTACCAGAACCTGAAGGCCAGGGGAATAGATTTCAAAGTCGCTGAAGCGCACTCCGAAGTAAGAGACATACTGAGACAGGAGGGAATTGAACATCTTCTTGGTCACGTGAGCAGGAGGGATACTCTTCATGATGTGATTGTTACGGCAATCGGCGAAAGGGAACCTGATATAAGAAAAGCTCCCGAGAAGCCCAAGACCCTCCAGGTGTCCGATATTGTAGCACAGATAGTACTGGGGAATAATTACTTTACCCAGACCCACCCCCGCGAATACTTCGAGAGTTTTCATCACGAGCAGAAGCCATATATAACGCTTGTAACATGTTCCGATTCCAGGGTCCCCTTGAACGCCCTTCTCCCGGATACATCAAACAGGGTATTTTCTATAAAGAACATCGGGAACCAGATCTTGTCTACGGAAGGCTCCGTCGACTATGGGATCTATCACCTGAAGACACCCATTCTGTTTTTCCTTGGGCATTCAGACTGTGGGGCAATAAAAGCCTATCTGAAGGGGTTTGAAGATGAATCATACAACATAAAACACGAGCTCGATTTTCTGAGACCGACAATAAAGGAACAGGAGGCCAGGAGGGACATCGAGAGCCTGTGTGCTCACGTTATCGAGCGTAATCTCGATTACCAGGTAAACGTGGCTTACAAGAAGTACCGGGAACTTATCGCGGAGGGCAAACTTACAATAATGGCCGGGTTCTACGACTTCAGGGGTGAATACGGTAAGGGAATGGGTGACATTGTTATCGTCAATGTCAACCGGGTCAGGGATATAGAAGAAATGAGAAACCTGCCAATATTTGCCGATCTGTCTAAACTACAGAAGGAGCTCCATATTGGCAGGCTTCCAGGTGATATTAAAGCTTGACAAGTTCAACCCTGCGGTTGAGCGCCTTGTTTGATGGTGTGTCGTTGGGAGCAACAGGTTTCGTTTCGCCGGCCCCGTCGGTTTCTATCCTGGCTGCATCTATACCGAACGATTTAACGAGCTCGTTTTTTACGGAAGCTGCCCTTCTTTTCGACAGATCGAGATTGGCATCATCTGCACCATCACTGTCGGTGTGGCCAATGATCTTCACCCTGACGCCAGGGTTTTCAGTCAAAGCTGCTGCAATTTCTTTTAGAGTGCCGTATGATTCCGGTTTAACAACATCCTTGTTTACATCGAAATAGATACCATACGTTACAAGTCGTCCTTCGGTTATAAGCTTGCTGCGTGTATCAGGTGCACCAACAGCTACTCTCACGTTTGTAACCATGGCCGCTCCATATTCAAAACGTAGCCTGTCTATCTTGACCCCGCTTGTTACTCCGAATGCCCTGGGCACATCGAAGATCTTTTCCTCGTTCTGGTAAACTCTTACTCTTGCCTTCTGAACCCAGATAGCCATATGATATTTCTTGTTTATCTTCTGTTTGCTTGCTTCCTGATCGCGGCTACCACTCAGTTCCAGATCGCGTCCCTCATCTGTATTTATATATGAATTATAGCGGGGTGTGCCATAGTATTCAACCAGGAAATGAAACGCGGCACGACCTGGTCGTGAGCCTGGATCAAATGCCCTCTGGTTGATAGCCTGCATTATTCTGAAATGATAACCGGCCATCGTCCCGTTTTCCCCGGCTATTGGCACTATATCAAATTCAATTGTGTAGTTCTCCGGGAGTTTAAGAAGCTGGTCTGTCCAGATCGTCCCTTCCGTGATAAACTTCATCCATTTTCCCTCGAATAAATTTGTCGTAACAACCTCGGCAGAGCCGTTCGTGTTCCAAAGAGCGGGGAAATCACCAACAGCGTCCTGCGAGAAATCGTCGAAGAAAATGACTTTTTCACCGGGGATAAAGTCATACTTTGAAAAGGCCTGGAGCTGAGGTTCAGCGGGTACTTCTTCTTTTTTTGCCTCCTCGGCTTTCTTCTGTTCTTCCGCCTTCTTTTGTTCCTCTGCCTGTTTCTGCTGTTCAGCCTGCTTCTGTTGCTCGGCTTGTTTCTGTTGCTCGGCCTGCTGGTTCTTCTGTGGATCCTTCGTGATCGCCTTTTCAACCGCGTTATTAACCGATTTCTTTAGCCTGTCTTTCAGGTTTAGCTGCCCGTAAGAAGAGACTGTAGTGATTGCAAGAATGCAAATAAGTAAGAATCTTACGACCTTGTTCATTTGAATACGTTTATGGTGGTTTGTCAATTGTACTACAAATTTAAAAGAATTGTCTGCTAATCAAAATGAAGAAAGAAATAAAGGAGATTATATTATCCTTTGCAAGTATAAAGTTCTGTTACAGGCAGGTTCTAAAAATAAACCCGGGTGTAGTCCCGGGTTTAACAACATCGAAGTATTCAATATAATTAAAATGCGAAAGATTTGTTTTAACTGGCTTTAACAGGGGAAATATTTCGAACCAGCATACACGATTATTAATTACAGACTGGTGCCCGTCAGAAACTACATGATATCCCTAACCCTGACGGAGTGAAGCCTATATTCATTTTCATCTCGTTCCTGTAACCGGTAGGTGTGTATTTGGAATTATAAATTGTTATCGATTTCTTGAATTGTTTTCCCCCTGAAATCAGGAAAGGTGCTGCTATTGCCAGACAACCAAGACTACAATACACTGGAACCATCCATTTGGCCATTTCTTCGTCACTGATGACACCAGGAAGCGGACCATCATCTTCTTTAGGAGGATTAACGGCAGCATAGATGATAAATACAGTACTAGCCCCGATAAACACGGTACCAACCGTGGTATTGGTTTTTGCTTTCTTCAGTAATTCGGCACTTTCAGGTACTGTTTTTAGTACCGTCTGGAGCTCATTGCCTTTTAGCTGCTTGTCGTTAAGAAAATAAGCTCTTTTTACTTTGACGATCTGGCCGGTTGTCTGGGCTGATACAACGATAATTCCTGTAATACACAAAATGCAGATAAGCAACAATTTTTTCATTGGTCACGTTTTTTTGAGGTTTGGATTCAACAAACTAGAACAGCTAACTAGTTCCAGGTAAGCTAAAATTATCCAAAGTCCACGAAATTTTTTTCGTTAACCAATGGTTGAACACTCTCATCCTATGTACCGCGCTTTCCATCCGAGGCTCGATAATTTGCCTGAATGGGTTCCTGGTGGAAATGGGATCAGACCTTTTACCGGTTTCGAAGTGGTTAACAGATCTGTTTTATTTCTCCATTGCTTTGTTAATAAGGGCTATATCTTTGTTGTCGGGGATAAAGGCAATACTGAAAAAATCATACATCCATTTGTCATCAACTTTTATGAAATGAATTACACTTCTCACTGGAACCGATGGGCTTATGTTGCTGATAACCATCTGGTCCATGCCAATCGCGCTTTTCCCGTCAGGAGAAACAATCAACTCCCTTCTGTCAACATTAAAGGTCATCTTGAATGTCGTGTCGGTCATTGATTGCTCAAGCAGTTTAGTTATCCCGGGTTTGTCTAGCACTTCGGCCTTGTCGGTTCCACACCATATACCATTATCAGTGAGTGCGCTTACCAGACCTGACACATTCCCCGATTTCATATCGGCGTTAAATTGATCCATCCGACCATTAAGCGTTGTTTTTTCAGCTGAAAGATCGACCGGGACAACCTTGTTCTGCTGCTGACAGGAAGCAATAAACAACATTGCAATGCAAAAAAAGAAAACTCGTGTTTTCATCTGATTAAATTTTTAAGATGGTTAAATAGATAATTGTGAAGAGGTTAGGATAGCTAATTTAAGACATTCAAAACAGAATGTCAATAGCTGCTTCACGATTATTAAACATGTTCCGGTTCCATGTAAATACATATTTTTATGAATGACTAATTATTACAACCAAATTTACCATGACAAGGACTTTGTTTGTCGCGTTATTCATTCTGGTCACGGTTCCTGTTCACCCGGTTTTTCCCCAGAATGATATTGTAAGAGGGTGGAACATTCTTTCAGATAGCTTCAATGATGATCTTGTTACCCTTGCAGCTGCCAGGAGATACCGGATCAATCATCTGCAGTTATCTCACGAGCTCGTTATGGATCTTGCTGAATTAAGGGATGAAAAGAAAAAATTGCCGGTAAATGATCTGATTGCCAGGGCACATGAAGCCGGTATAAAGGAGGTTCTTGTCTGGGACCATGCCCTGTATGATCTGAAATACTATCCTTCCAGGTTCAGAAAGGGACCTGGTTCGACAATTGATCTTGATAACCCTGATTTCTGGGAGTGGTTCAGGAGTGACTACAGGGAACTCATGAAGCTGGTTCCTTCGGCAGACGGTATAGTACTTACCTTTATCGAGACCGGTGCCAGGGCGGAAAACCAGTATTCAGCAAGGCTTGCCACCGGTGCTGAAAAGCTCGCCGCTGTTGTTGACGCGGTAGCCTCGGTAGTCTGCGATGAGCTTGGCAAACAGCTATACATCAGGACCTTCGCTTACACTGATGCCGAATACCAGAACACTATAGGTTGTATCGGGCACATCAGGAATCCACATGTTAAGCTGATGATGAAAGAAACACCTCATGATTTCTTTCTTACTCATCCCAATGATAAATATGCGGGCACGATTAACCGACCCACGTTAATTGAATTTGATGCTGCCTGCGAGTTTAACGGGCAGGGGGTTATTGCCAATACCTGGCCGGAGTATATAATCAGGAGGTGGAGCGAACTGGGTAAGAGGCCGAACATTATCGGTTACGTTGCCAGAACAGACCGTTATGGCGACACGAGGCTTGTTGGCACACCGAACGAGATCCTGCTTTACACGCTCGACCGTTACAAGAATGATAATTCAATCACTTCCGGGAAGATCCTGGAAGAATTTATTTCAAAGAGATACGGGAAGAAATCAGCCCGCTACCTCGTACCCGCGTTCAGTTCTGCTTATGAAATAGTCAGCTCGGTGCTTTACACGCTCGGAACGAATACTGCCAATCATTCCAGCCTCGATTATGATCCGTACAAATCGAGCTACGGGCGACATGTGTCGGGTAAGTGGTTAGACCCGCCTGTTGTCTGGATCGGGCATGATGTTAACAGGGAATTTGATTACTGGAAAGACATTATCGAGCATCTGGCGCCTGCCCGGCTGAAAGCTGCGGATGGACCTCTGAGCGTTGAAGCACCATCAATAATCAGTAATCAAATGGTCACACCCGTCGAAAAGATGAATGAAGAATACCTGAAGTATATAATTGCCGAGAAAAAATACGGGGTCAATAAAGCTGAACAGGCTCTTCTTCTAGTCGAGAAAACAAGAAAGCTGATTCCTGACTCTGCCTACAACCAGTTGCACGACCTGTTTTATCGAACCAAGCTCACGGCCAGGATTCACGAGGCAACAGCCACTGCCTATTTTGGTTACAGGATCTGGGCAAAAGGCGACAATGATCGCACTCCATGGCTTAGAAGTACAATAACGACGGCTCTCGGTAATATGCTTTCTATTGCCTCGGAAATTGAAAACTTTAAAAGTCATGTTCCCACCGGGCAGTGGGATTGGAAAGGAGATGCAGAAACAGCCAGGGATTATTATGATAAGATCGCGGTCAGGGGCTGGAAAGAATATGGCGGTGTTGTATTCAGGTGAAAGGCTAAATATTTGTTCAAAATAAGTACTGATTTAATCAGTTGTTCTGCCTAAATTCTTTATAACACTGATTTATTCTTAATTGTATATTGTTATCTTTGGGATAGAGTCAGTTCTCTTTTCCCTGCACATGGCACTTTTCAATGAGAGATTTCGCGAGATTGTCTTAATCATAATACTTGTGGTGAGATCATCCTTCATGTTCTCACAGGATAATTACCTTCTTAAAACCTACACCTCTGAAGACGGTTTGTCATACGACCACGTCCAGAGTATTTGTCAGGATAAGACGGGATTTTACTGGATAGCCACCTGGGACGGGTTGAACAGGTTTGATGGTTATGAATTCAAAAATTATTATCATATCCCCGGCGACTCCACTTCATTCCCGTTCTTCAGTCTCGACAAGGTTATTGTAGACAAGCTTAATAACCTGTGGGTATTTGCTGAAGGCCGGGATGGGGTCATCTATAACAGGGCCAAAGATAACTTCAGGTTTTTCCAAATCGAAAAGTCAAATAAATTTGGGTTCAGCGACATTATTAACGGTCCCGATTCGATGGTCTGGATTTCGTTCGACAAGAATCTTTACAGGGTTGATCCCGGAACTTTAAAATATAAAACCATTGGTGTCGAGTGCACTGAAAGTAATGGACCTTTAAGCAAAGTGCACGGGTCAATGCTCGCATTCGATAATAATAATGACCTCTGGCTGTACTTTTATGATGGCCCTTTTTACAGGTTTTACAAAGGCAGTTTCAAAACCGATTCAACCCTCCTCGTCACCCCCGCAGGGATAATTGATGTCCGGAATTACGTTTCAAGCGGATTCAGGAATACCGGTATAAGCCTTGATATTTATAAAACACCCGATGGGAACGCGTGGTTCTTTACAAAATACGGGCTTTATTATTACTCCCTGAACAGGAATGTAATTGAAAAAGCAAAGACTGTTCCCCGTCCGGGATCACTTTCCGGGAAGAGATATTATACCTGGGCGGAGGAAGGGAAATCCGTGAATGTAATTGACACGAGGGCTAAAACCTTTGAAATTATTAACACGAGAGAAAATTGCTTTAACGAGACAATTTTCATTGACAAGTTCGGTACCATTTGGACAGGGGAGATAAACCTCACGAGGGAAAATATTGGATTAAACCGGTACATGAGGATACCGGGGTATTTCACCCACTATCTTACGGGAAGGAACCCTGACAATTCCACCAACCTTGTTTTCCCGATTATCAAAGACAGGAACGGATTCCTTTATACCGGCACCAGGAATCTGGACTATGTCTGCAGGATCGCTCCGGACGGTTCATTGAAAAAGATCAGATTTGATACTGGTAATCTTGATGCTGCCGGTTTCAGAGCCAAGTGCATGATGCTTGACAATGATACACTGTGGATCGGGTCAAGCCAGGGTCAGCTTTTCAGGTATAACGTTGTAACGGGGGAAAAAACTCTCGAATTTGGTCCGGGTGACGAGATTTCCGGGCCTGAATCGATCGCGTTTCACAATATATTGAAATCGGGAAGCAACCTCGTTATTAACGGTGGCATTGGTCTGTATAAATATAATCCGGTAACGAAGGTTCTTTCACTAGTTTTCAAATACAGGTACCCCGGTACATCATTTACCCTTGTTAAAGATGATAGTGATGGCTATTGGCTCGGTTTCTGGGCAAGCACGGTAATACACCTCGATAAGGATTTCAAAAATACAGTTGAACATTCCTTTTTTAACGAAAGCGATATCGTGGAACATGTCTGCCCTGGCGATAGTAGCGATATCTGGGTTGCAGTCCAGGGTGGTGGTCTAAGCCACATCTTCCCTGACTCGCGAAAGCCCGAGATTTTTACAACTGCCATGGGCCTTTCCAACAATGTTGTCTATAGCATTTTGAAAGATAAGAACGGATACCTGTGGCTATCAACTAACCAGGGGATTTCGATGTTCAACCCCAAGACCAGGCATTTCAGGAATTTTGGTAAGACAGACGGGCTCTTGATAAGAGAATTCAACTCCGATTCGTATTTACAGACGACCGATGGCCAGATGTTTTTTGGAGGCGTGGGAGGGATGGTTGGCTTCAGACCCGACAGTATCGAAAAAGACCAGGACGAATTGGGTATACATTCCATAAGGGCTACAACACTCAAAGTTTCCGGCTCAACTCGATACTTCGACAAACCAGTTTATGACCTGGATACAATAGTTCTTGAAAGGGGCGATAATAACTTCTCGATGTCTTTCGCTTGTTTCAATATAAGGAACCAGGATCAGACCAGGTTCCGGTACAGGTTATCGGGATGGAACGATAACTGGATCGAGGCTGATCACAGGAACATGCGGATAAGTTATGCAGGGCTCAAACACGGTAAGTATCAGCTCCAGATCGAATCAGCCATCGAGGGCAGTAACTGGGGTAACAGGAGAAACATTCTGATCAGGATTCCTGAACGCTTTTTCGAGTTATTCTGGGTCAGGCTTGCCATTGTCCTGGTCGCTGTGACAGGTCTCGCCCTTGCTGTTTTCCTGTATATACAAAACCTTAAATTCAAAGCCAGGCAGGAGCAGGACAGGTTAAGGCTGACCAGCCTCAGGGGACAGATGAACCCTCATTTCATTTTCAATTCGCTTAATTCAATAAATTATTTCATTTCTATAGAGGACAAGCTGTCTGCAAATAATTTCATAGCTGATTTTTCCCGCCTCATCAGGGCAATACTCGATAACATGTCGCACGATTACGTGCCTTTCGAAAAAGAAGTGGAATCAATTAATGATTACCTGAAGCTTGAGCACCTGCGTTTCGGCGACAAATTTGATTATTCAATTGATTATTCCGGGATCTCCGGCAGGGATGAAATATCCGTCTTCCCGGGCCTGGTACAGCCATTTGTTGAAAATGCGATCTGGCACGGGGTAAGGGCATTGGAGGACAGGAAGGGACACATAAATGTGAAATTCACCCATGCTGGCAGACTAAAGATAAAATGTATAATAAGTGATGACGGGGTTGGAAGGGAGATAACAGCAAGTTTCAGTAATGGCCGGCAGGGAAGAAAACCTAGAGGGATTAAAATAGCTTCAGAACGACTGGCCATTTTAAACAGGGGATCCATGACGGATTATGCAATAAAAATAGAAGACCTGTATCCCGATAAAAAAGAAACAGGCACCAGGGTTATAATCGATCTGCCAGCCCGTTTGAAAAGTGAAACTGAAGATGATTGATCTGCCAAAAAACTATATATGTCAAATACAAGATTGAGAACGATTATTGTCGATGATGAGAAACCGGCATGTGATGTCCTGTCAAATTATCTTACCGAGTATTGTCCCGATGTAGAGATCATCTCAGTATGCCGTTCAACCAGGAGTGCTTTTAAAGCTATAACAGATAAAAAGCCCGATCTTGTCTTTCTCGATATAGAAATGCCAAAGGAGAATGGTTTTGATCTGCTTAGAATGTTTCAGTCTATCGAGTTCAACGTAGTCTTCATAACTGCATTCTCCGATTACGCTGCAAAAGCATTCAGGATATCAGCCACGGACTTCCTGCTTAAGCCGGTGAAGGTAACAGAGCTTATCGAGGCCGTCGAGAAGGTGAAACGGGATGTGGGGAACAAATCATATCAGAATATCACGGCCCTGCTGGAGAATCTCGATTCACCTGTTCATTCAATAAGGAAACTGATAATCCCCAATCTCAAGGGATTCACGGCAATCAGACCGGATGATATAATAGCATGCGAAGCGGATGGGTATTGCACAATTTTTCACCTTCCAGGGAAGAAGAAAATATCCAGTTCCTATAATCTTAAGCATTACGAGGAATTGTTGCCCCGGGGGCAGTTCATGAGGGTTCATAATTCATTTCTGGTAAACCTGGGTCACGTGGAGGGTTATGACAGCCAGGGGGAGATCCTGCTTGCCGAGGCAATCAAATGCCCTCTTGGAGCATCGAAGAAACAGGCCTTCCTCAGGAAAATAAAGAGCCTGACCTGATAAACGACCTTCCCTTTTATTATCCTGACATTACTTTCATCAAAATAAAAACCCGGGACTTTTGCCCCGGGTTACCCTTTTTAAAATAACCTGTAAAACTAATTCCAGCCATGAATTATATAGTGTTCCTCCCTTTAAAAACATTAGATCTCGAGACTGTTTCGAGGTGCCCTTCCCACGTCAGGCTGCCTGGGGTAAGTCCCGTTATCGTTGCAGTAGCCTTGTTACCCGCGCTGACAAGCATCAGGATATCGTAATGGCCAATCTGGGTGGTAACATTGAACACTCAGGGTGAAGGTCTTGCTCCTGACATTGGAAAGCTCCCAACCGCTTAAAATTGCCCTCGGCCGTTGTTCCTCCAACACCATTTGTCCCGTCTATCGAGTTTGACCCTGTCTGCAGTATACAATTGTTACCATCAACCTTTATGAAGTTTATGAAGCCCGTTACGGGCGCCCTGTCACCCCGGTTGTTACGCAACCATTCGGCTACCAGGACGAAACGCTGTTTTGTCAGCAGAGAATCCGAGGGTATTATAGTTAGCAGCCAGCACTTAAGTCTTCTGACCTCCTTCTTTTCCTCCTGGTAAGGGTCTATGCATAAGCGGTTCCTGATTGAGTATAGGCGAATAGAATAAAGAAAACCGCCAGGATCCTCCATGTATATGTGTTTCTTGTATTCATGATTCCTCTTGTTTTACAAGGGTGAGATGTTCAAATTATATGCCACAGATGAATTATTGAGGCATTAGTGAGATAATTAACATAACTTTAATATTCCGCCTGCCATTTTTTTACCTCTGCCAGCAATCGAAACAAATGAATTAGAAAGATCCCCATTACCACCCGTGGTTGTAATACTTTTTTCGATAATTTTTAAAATACAGATATACAGCAACATATATAGGTATATTCGACAAAATAAGTCAAATAGTCTAAAATTTATTTGCGTATGACATTATGATGAATTATTTTTGCATCTCAAATTTCAACGGTCATGTTAGCTCAGCACGAAGAGGCAAGGACGAGGATAGTAGAGATAGCAAGGAACATCTTCACGCATTTCGGTTTCAAAAAGACCACGATGGAGGAGATAGCTTTAGCCACGAGGAAAGGGAAATCGTCGATATATTATTATTTTAACAGCAAGGAAGATATTTTCAAGGCGGTTGTTGAAAAAGAGGCTGAAGAGCTAAAGGCAGAGCTTTCGAGAAAGATCTCGGGCATCGACGATCCGATCGAGAGGCTCAAGGTTTACATAACTGTACGCATGAGGAAGCTCAATAAGCTGACAAACTTCTATTCGGCACTCAAGAGCGACTACCTCAGCCATCTCGATTTCATCGACCAGATAAGGAAGTCGTACGACCAGGAAGAGGTGAAAGTTGTTTCTCGGATTATTAGTGACGGGATCGATAGTGGGGTCTTCAGTGTCGACGACCCTCACCTGAGTGCAGTGGCTATTGTCACGGCTCTTAAAGGACTCGAGGTACCGCTGCTCATAAACAAGGAACACAGTAATTTCGAATCCCGTCTAAATAATCTCATAAACTTCCTTTTTTACGGGATCGTGAAACGATGATTTTTTTTGCCCTTGAATCGACCAAAATACGAAAAAAGTCAAACAGTAAAAGAGTCAAATATTCAAATAGTCAAATAATGAAAAGATGAAAAGGACCGGGATTTTGATAATGATGTTAGTGACAGGGACGGGTGTTTCAGCTCAAACCACCCTAGGCCTGGATGATTGCAGGAAGCTGGCACTCGAACATAACAAGAAAATAATAGCGGCAAGGGAGCAGGTTGCTGCCGCTGGTGAGCTGGTGAAAGCCGCTTTCGCCAACTACCTGCCTGAATTCAGCCTTAACGCTACCTACTCGTACTTCGGGAAAGATTTCCAGTTATTGAGTAAAGACCTTTTTCTGCCAGTGGTTCCGTATTCAGCGATAGATCCGGCTACAGGGCAACTTAGCAGCCAGGCACTGTCTAATCCCGCGGTTGCCGCTAATACCTTCGTAATTAACCCATCGACTGGCTCGATCGTGAAGGATGCCAACGGGAACCCGGTGTTCCAGAAATATACCTGCCTGCCCGCGTCCGAATCAAAGTTCAGACTTGGTAACCTTTACATGATAAACGGGGGTTTAACTCAACCTATCTACATGGGAGGTAAGATCAGGGAACTGAACAGGATGGCAGCCACAACAAAGATGGGCGCGGAAAATAATCTCAGGCTTAACGAGAATGAACTTCTCTATTCAGTCGACGAGGCCTACTGGAGGATTATCTCTCTCCGCGAAAAAGTAAGGCTCGCTGAAAAATATTCTTCCATGCTCGAGAGGCTCGTAAAGGATCTTTCAAATATTCACGACGAGGGAATAATTACGAAAAATGACTTGCTGAGGGCCAGCGTCAAGCAAAGTGAGGCAGAGCTAATGAAGCTTAAAGCCATTAACGGGCTGGAGCTCTCAATGATGTCTCTGTGCCAGATTACAGGTATTGTCTACTCACGCGATATCCTCCTTGCCGATTCGCTTGACACACGATTGGCTTCTCC
This sequence comes from Bacteroidales bacterium, assembly GCA_046329885.1. Lineage (GTDB taxonomy): Bacteria > Bacteroidota > Bacteroidia > Bacteroidales > VadinHA17 > LD21. The sequence goes on along the minus strand of JAXLTU010000004.1, from coordinate 116,386 downwards.
ATCCGATCTGCAGGTCAGCGAGGCGTCAATCAACGGCAGACCAGAACTGGCGGTTCTTCAGAACAGTGCCGATCTTGCAAAATCGGGTGTGAAACTGGCTGTCTCGCGTTACCTTCCAAATATTGGTCTAACCGCCGGTTATTCAGTTATCAATCCCAACCCGTACAATGGTCTGGAAAAGGAATTCGGAGGAGATTTATCATTTGGAATAATTTGTAATGTGCCATTGTTCCATTTCGGTGAAAAAAGGCACACTGTGAATGCAGCGAGGGCCGGGCAAAGAGTCGCGGAGATCAAGCTTGACGAGGCCCGCGAGCTCATGTTGCTGCAGCTTCAGCAGGCAGTATACAGATATACGGAATCTGAAGGAAAAAAGAGATACGCGGACCTCGCGCTCGGTCAGGCAGCTGAGAACCTTGCCGCCACGAAAAATAATTTCGACGAGGGCACGATGAAGACCACCGACCTGCTCGAAGCCCAGGTAATATGGCAGAAAGCATATTCCGAACTCATTGACGCCCGTACCGAGCAACAACTGGCAGCCAGCTACCTTAAGAAAGTAACATCAAAATATTAATATAAAAAACCTGGTGATGAAAAGGATAATATTTTTTGGAACCATGCTAATCGCGGTAACCTCCTGCAACACGGTTAGCGAAACTGATCATGGTGTCAGTAATGGCAGGATAATCGCGGTGAAAATTGATACAGTAGAATCGAGGGAACATGTTTCCAAGCTCGAGGTATCCGGTACAGCCTTCGCTGACAGGGAGGCCAATCTGGGTGCCGCGCTGCCAGGGAGGGTGGAGAAAATCTACTTTCCGGAGGGAGCCGACGTGAACAAGGGAGATCTGCTTGTTAGCCTGTCCGGGGAATTGTACACCCAGGCCCTTGTCGAGTTCAATACTATCGGGAAGGATCTCGAAAGAGTCAGCCGTCTGAACGACAAGGGAAGTATATCCCGCCAGGAGTACGATCATGTAAAAGCAATGTTCGATGCTTCCCAGTCGAAGGTTGAGATGATGAAGAAGAACGCCGAGATCGTTGCACCGTTCCAGGGAACAATTGTTGAGTACCTGGTAAACGAGGGAGAGAACTATTTTTTCAATATAAATCTTGAGCCTGGTTATTCAACGACCTCCGGAATTCTGAGGCTCATGAAGCTTGATCCGATAAGGGTCAAGGCTGGTATAAACGAGAAAGACCTAGGCAAGGTTCATCCCGGCGAAAAAGCGGTTATCAGCTTTGATGCGATACCTGGTAGATTTTTCACGGGCAAGGTAAGCAACATCGGCCAGGTATTGTCGACTATCACTCGCAGTGCCGAGGCAAGCATCGAAATCTCGAACAGTGACCATACTATAAAGCCTGGTATGTTCGCTCATGTTGCTATAGAGACAGGCAGTTTTAAAAGCTCGTGTGTCCCTGTTAATGCAATTTACAGGCAACCAGGTACAGCTCTCGACTTTTTATATGTTGTAAATGGATCCACTGTCAGGAGAGTCAGTGTAAATCGGCTCTGGGAAGAAGAAGGGTTTGTTGGCATAAGCGGGATTGATCCGGGAGAATCAGTAGTGACGAGCGGCAAAGAAAAGCTCGCAGACGGTTCAGCAATCAGTGTGAAATAAACAGTGGAGGTTAACAATGAAACTGCCGAAACTTTCTGTAAACAGGCCCGTTGCCACTTCGATGGTATTTCTTGCAATACTCTTGTTTGGACTCGTGTCTCTCAGGCTACTTCCCCTCGATGTGATGCCTGCCATGGAACTGCCTTCGCTGACTGTCCTAACGGTTTACCCGGGGGCTTCCGCCAACGAGGTTGAAGATCAGGTCAGCAAGGTACTCGAATCGCAGCTCTCGGGCGTCCAGGATCTGAAAAGTATCAAGTCATCGTCGCGTGAAAACGTGTCGATCGTTTCACTGAGCTTTAACTGGGGCTCGGATATTACTGCCGCTGCCAACAATACCAGGGACATGATGGAGCTCGTGAAGAGCAGGATGCCATCCGGCGCCAGGGAACCGGTAATATACAAGGTCAACAGTTCCATGATGCCAGTGCTTATTTACAGCATTTCGGCCTCAGAAAACTACTACGCGCTCGACCAGATAATAGAGGACAGGATAGCGAGTCCCCTGCGCATGGTTGAAGGCGTGGGCAGTGTCATTTTCCTTGGTCAGCCAGAAAGGGAGATCAGGATAAATGTAAACCCCGATCAAATGGAGGGCTATAATCTTACAGTTGCCCAGCTCTCAGCTGTTTTGAAAGCAGAAGGTATGAGCATTCCTGGTGGAAGCATCAGGGTCGGTATAAACGATTATTCAATAAGAGTACCATCCGACATTATAAGCACTGAAGAACTTGGACGGGTTCCTGTAACGACGTTCCTGGGGAGGGTAATAAGAGTTGGAGATGTGGCGAGTATTGAAGATAGTTACGTGGAGACCGACGAGTTTGCCAGGACGGAGAGAGGTATGGGCGCGGTACTCATGGTACAGAAGCAATCGGGCGAAAACTCGCTCGAAGTTGTCGATGCCGTGAGGGCGAGGATGAAAGAAATAACCAGCGATACAGACCCTGATATTTCGGTACAGGAAGTACTTGGCCAATCGGAAATAATAACCCAGAGTATAAGAAGCCTGAGTGATACTCTCTGGTGGGCCCTGCTTTTCGTCACACTGGTGGTTATAGCCTTCCTGCGCGACTGGAGAAGCAGCCTGATAATAATACTGACAATTCCTTTCTCGCTGATTACAGCCTTCATTTTCATGTATTTTGCCGGCTGGACAATAAACATCTTCTCGTTGCTTTCCCTGATCATAGCGATCGGGATGGTTGTCGATGATTCCATAGTTGTTGTAGAAAATATAATGCAACATATAGCCAGGGGAAGTCGCACCAGGGTATCAGCTATTTTCGCTACCGGTGAAATGGGTCTGGCTGTAATTGCCTCAACCTCGACAGTCCTGGTTGTATTTGTTCCTCTGCTCTTTGTAGGCGGGGTAGTTGGCATTTTCTTCAGACAACTCGCGGCCCTTACTGCTGTAACTTTGCTGGCTTCTCTTTTAATTGCATTCACCCTTGCTCCAATGATTGCTTCGCGGCTTCTTGGCAGGAAAAGAAAAGCCGGTGACAAGTCTCTCATTACAAAGTTCAGATACTGGAGCGAAAACCTGTTCGTGGTGGCAGAGAATGGCTACAAACGATTACTGGGGAAGGCTATCAGCAACAAGGCTATCGTGGTTTCAACCGCTATTTTCCTCCTGGTTGCTTCCTTGTTCGGACTTCGTTTTATCGGATCAGACTACCTGCCCGTGTTTGATGCCGGCGATGTTGTCGTGGTTTTCCAGACAGAGATAGGTACTGGGGCCAGGGAAACGGACCGGATTGCCACGAAGGTAATGGAACTCATGAAGGCAAATATTCCTGAAATGGTACCAGGCACCCTCTCTGCTATATCGGGACAGACCCGCGATGGACTTCTCTCGACAGTTGGCTTTACAGAGGGGAAAAACGTGGGTACCGTTCTTTGCCATCTGAGCTTACCTGACACTCGTTCTAGAAGCGCGGCGGAAATTGGAGACATGCTCCGTTCCAAAATTGCGGAAATACCCGAGATAGACCGCTTTCACGTAACATCCGGTAACATCCTCGAATCAGCTATTCTGGGTAACGTGAAGCCTGTTGAGGTAAAGATAATTGGTAAAGACCTTGATCTTGCCGGAAAGGTGGCCACGGAAATAAAAAACCGGGTCGAAAAAATTCCGGGTTTGATCGATATTGAGTCATCTGCTGACGCGGGAAAGGTAGACTACGAGGTTAAAATAGATCGTGACAAATCATCGGCTGCCGGGCTAAATTCAGGACTGGTATCGATGCAGATCAGGCAAAGCATTTATGGTGCAGATGCCGGTTCAATCTCGGAAGGTGGATCGGATTATCCAATCATTATACGCTACGACAGCGAGAGCAGAAGTGATATCAATTCGATCAGGAATATAACGCTAACCTCGTTATACGGGACACACGTGAGGCTTTCAGATATTGCAGAGATAAACCAGGGTTATGGGCCAATGGAGATAAGAAGGGAATCGCAGCAAAGGTATGTGACTGTTGGAGCGGAAATTAACGGTATCTCGCTAGGAGAAGCCAGGAAAATGGTTTCTGATGTTGTTTCGTCAACTGAGATACCAGAGGGAATAACTGTGAAAATAGAGGGCCAGACCAGTTCGCAGGATGATGCCTTCTCGGATCTGACACTGGTGCTGGTCATTGGAGTTATTCTCGTGTACATGGTAATGGCCGCCCAGTTTGAATCGTTATTGCATCCCTTTATAATCATGCTGGCTGTCCCGTTCACTTTGACTGGTATAGTCGCCGCGTTCCTGCTAACGGGAACAACACTAAGTGTAACAACTTTCATAGGTCTCATCATGCTTGTCGGGATCGTCGTGAAAAACGGGATTATCCTCGTGGATTATACCAACTTGCTCAGGAAAAGAGGTTACGGGTTGGAAGAGGCAATCCGCGAAGCCGGGAGATCCAGGCTCAGACCCGTGGTGATGACTTCTCTTACAATGATCCTGGCAATGGTCCCGATGGCACTCAGCCGGAGCATGGGACACGAGATGTTCACGCCAATGGCTGTTACCATGATTGGCGGACTGCTATTTTCAATGCTGATCACCCTCGTTATTGTTCCTGTATTTTATTCAATATTCAACAAAGACAATTAATTAACAATTACAATGAAATTCATATATGTGACATGTAATGTTAGCATCGTGGATGCAGTGACAGGACTCCTGGATTCAGCAGGCTTTTCAAGCTTCCAGGTTACAGAAAAAGTACTGGCAAAAAGCACCAGGGGAAAGCCACGACTTGATACCCCGGTCTGGCCAGGCCATAACATAATCATAAATATCCAGGTAACTGATGATACCAGTGCCAGGGAGCTGATAGACAGATTGAGCTCCTTTAATAAAAATGGAGTCGCCAACGATGATGAACTGCTTACTGTTTGTTCCTGGACACTGGATACTTACTTCTTTGAATAACACACTTTAAAACAATATTAAAATGAAAACAAAACTTATTTCTTTTTCAATGATTGCATTCCTGCTTCTGCCACTTGCTGATTTGCAGGCACAGTTCAGGTACGGTGTTCATGCAGGGATTAATTTTTCCACCCAGTCAGAACTTGGCGAGCTGTGGAGTAACGCGGTTGTCTTCCCCGGTTTCTCGGCAGGTGCAATAGCGGAGTACAGGTTAGCACGCCACGTGTCACTCCAGGGAGAACTCAATTACCAGCAAAAGGGCAGCCGTTTCGATTCGAAAATAAATGGAACGGACGTGAAGGACAGCAAGTATTTCGGGTACCTTTCTGTCCCGGTCATGATAAAGGGGACGCTGCCTGCCACCGACGGGGAGGATAGAAAATGGAACCTGACGGGTTTTGCCGGGACCTATGCTTCTTACCTTACCTCGGCACGGTCAAAACTAACTGTAAGCGAGGTAACAACCAGTACCAGTATTAATGACCAGGTCGAAAAAGGGGACTGGGGAATAATTTTTGGTGGCGGGGTGAACTGGAACCTCCGTGATGGTCATGCATTAGTCACTGATATCCGCTACGAAATGGGACTGGGTAAAATAGATAAGCAAAACAACGATATCAGGAACAAGGTAATCGGGATCAATATTGGTTATATTTTCTAGGTTTATTTTGTTGGGAGAGGCCGGGGCCGTTAAATCACTTTTTGACACAGCTCCTGAAAAGGCAGGATTAAAGGTTTGGTGGGATGGGACAGGAGCGCGGTCGGATGTAGTGATTGAGCGGCCCCAATTTTTCAGAAAAAAAATAGCCGCCATGTTGTGAACTGTGGCGGCCATTCCTGTTATGTTTTTAAAATCAGGCTCTTTTCTCTGCCTGGTTGTTTATACTTCTCGAATAAAAATAAGTGAGACCATTCATCTCGGTCATATCAATCACGGTGAAACCACTTTTTTCAAGGATCCTGATAACGTCTTTTTTTGATAGATTATGATAGGTTTTTGATTCCACAAGATTGATTATCGTGTTTGAAAGACCCGAGAAGAGCCCGTTCTTGTTATTACTTTTCCTGTCGGCAAAACAACCTACCAGTTTGGCATTTGAAGGAAGAACTGTACAAAGATCTTTCATGAATGATTCGAGATCTGTAATCAGATTCAACTTCTTGAGGTTTATAAGCGTCCTGACATTATGAAGTTCGTTAGCATCATAATAATAATGCTTGTCAGGAGGAAGAATGAGTGAATCAGGATCATTTGTCAGGTTCATGTTCTTGAGATACCTGAAGAAGTTTTTGCCACCAGTTGCAGTTAGGCTGAAGTTTGCCGGGTTATAGTTAAAAGGCAATACAGCGCCGCTGCTTGATGATTCATAGGCAAATTTATCATCTTTAATAAGTGGACTATCCAAAACCGATCTTGCTTCCATGTTTGCTTTTTTGCTTTTGTTGACTTTGTAAAAATAGGTCAAACATGAATTCACAAAACATCGCTAATGCCCATATAGTGAGGAATGTAGCCTTTTTGTAAAATCGTTTGTCACACGTTTTTTTACAGTCGGCTTGCCCTTCTTGCAGTTCGTCAGGTATTATAACGCGTTTGTCAAAAACGGGTGGTTGTTGACAGGCAAAGTACAATCCTCGTTGATACTACTTTTATTGTTGCTTGTAATGATCACAAAAAGAGGGCGTTACGACTTTTTAGAGCGCTGTTTTTTGTTACAGTCCTACCTGGTCTGTTTTTGACGAATAGTTTAATATTTCTGACGAAAATCAGTGTTTTCTGACCTTTATCGCACCGGTAAGCGTTACAAGGAAAGACCCGCGACGTCATTTTTTATTGATTTCGCGGGGAAAACAGGTTGAAAACCCCAAGACGATGCGGGGAAATTTATTTGAAATGATTAAAGGTAAATATCCGGAAAAAGAAATATGATTTCAGGATGTAAAGAGGGAAACTGGCCCCCGGGAATCGGGGAGCCAGTTACTAACTATTTATATTAATGTTGAAAATCGGAACTGATCAGAATTTCACTATAGTCTCTAAACCGTTGTATGAAACTTTCTGGTCCGGATCAGGTTCGGTTTCAATCCCTGTAGCCCTTTTCCCGAAAGCAAGCACTATATTGAAAGTTCTTGAAGTCAGCATTCCGGGGAATGTGCCTTTTCTTTCACCTATTGTAAGCTTCCTGGCCTTGTCGTCCCACCTGAAGGTTATAGTTGCAAATAGCCCTTTCTCGTAATTGTAATTATCGTTCTCGTCCTCGTACAAGGTAAAACTGCAATCGGCGCCGGGGTAAATTCTCAATTCAACCGGGTCAGCTGCTTTCTCAGTTGCGTATTGAAGATAAGGGCCCATTGGAACGATAGAACCTGCCCTTACATAAACTGGTATTTTTCCGACAGGTACCGGAACATCCAACCATTTTCCACCACTTGTTTTTTCACCGCTCCAGAAATCATACCAGCCTGCCCTGGCCGGTAGGTACACTTTCCGTGACTTTATAACATCGGGAGTTTTTGAATTACTGTACATTCTCTCGGTAACCGGGCAAACAAGGAAAGCCGGACCGAACATGTATTCGTCGGGTATATTATTTATTTCCGGGTCAGTCCTGAAGTCAAAAACAAGGGAGCGTAAAATTGTATATCCATCGGTTGTCACTTTCCATCCTAGTGAGTAGAGGTATGGCATGAGCCTGTAACGAAGATTGTCATATTCAAGAAGTATATCCTTCGTTTTCTGATCCCAGTTGCTTGAGAAGAGTGCTCTTTCGCCTTTACCGTGGATCCTGAAGATTGGGCTGAAGGTCCCGAACTGGAACCATCTTGTAAAGAGTTCACGGTTATCGGGAGTTGACCAGTCAGGAGGCATCCAGTGGAAATGATATCCCCCGATATCCGAGGTCCAGTACGGTATACCGGAAGCGCAGGAATTAATTCCCTGGGGCACCTGGCTTTTAAATGCTCTCCAGGTGCATGTTATGTCTGATGACCAGAGGGTTGCGGCGTTTCTTTGTTGCCCGGCAAAAGCCTGTCTTATAAGGAAGAAAGCTCTTTTCCCCTGTATGTCCTTTCTCCAGTTCTCATATAGCCCTTGCGAGTGCATCAGCGAATAAGTATTGAAATAGTCAATACCCTTGCCAGTTTCAAAATCTGCTTTTCTCCTTTCATCAAGCAGGGTCCCGTTGTCCGGTTCACACTGATCGACCCACCAGGCATCCCAGCCTTGTTTCGCTATAAGGCTGTCCCTGGCCTGCTGCCAGTACATCAACCTTGCCTTTTGACTGTGTGCATCATAATAATTATCGAAAGTATGGGTCATGACGTTGTCCCATAAAATTGATGTCAGGTTACCTGCCTTTTCCATGGCCTTGTAATTGGCGGTACCCTTTGCCATCACTGGCCATATCGAGATCATGGTGTGAAAGTTTGCATCGTGTAATTCCTTAACCATCAACGCGGGGTCAGGATATCGTTCAGGCCAGAACCTGTGTGATCCGATTACATCAGGTTCCCAGTAAAACCAGTCCTGGACTATGCAATCAACCGGGATCCTGTTATTCCTGTAATTATCTTTTACTGAAAGGACCTCGGCCTGGCTCTTGTACCTGTCTTGTGACTGGAAGAGTCCAAAAGCCCATTTAGGGAACATGGGAGCCGGACCTGTAAGTTTCCGGTATTCGGAGATGATCTTATCGGGTTCTGGTCCATGAAAGAAATAATAATCTATCATCTCACCGCTTTCAGACATGTAACTGTATTTCGTATTGTTCTCCACTGATCCCCTGAAATATGAAGGTGAGTAATTGTCCCACATCAGTCCGTATCCCTTGTTCGAGATCAGAACGGGAATTGCCCCGGTCATGTATTTAATAACAAGGTCCTGATCCCTTCCCTTGTAATTTATTGAAAGAGTGTCCTCGGGATGGCAGCCAAGGCCATAAAGTGCTTCATCAGAAGGAGAAAGGAACCGGGTGGTGCAATTGTACACGTTTAATCCGGCGACAACTGCAGCTTTCATCACCCGACCATCCTGAACATCCTCGGAAAGGATCGTTGTCCCTTTCAGGTCAGTAAACCTTACAACCCCTGTAGCCCTTTCAACCCTCACGGAAATAGCAGAGGTACTGATAATTATTTCTTTACCCTTTTCTTTTATATTGAACCTGACAGGTGGGGGGGATTGAAGTACCACAAGTGATTTTTTGGAAGGGAATTCAGGCAGGATTGTCGAACGGACTCGAACGGAGTTTTCACTTAATATACTGATCTCTAGTAATCCTTTATCAAGTCTGAACACAACTTTACCGTCAGTTTTGTCATATGAAATGACCTTGGCCGACAGGCAACTGACAAGGCTCCAAACTGTTAAAACAACCGTAAATGAAATGAGTTTTGTTAAACAGGGTTTCATGATTTTGAGTTTTCGGGAATATTAACTAGTTACATATTCGCAAAAAAAATGCAGTTGCAGAACTGTCCCTGATTCAAGGGAGAAAAACTGTTTGGGTATAAATTTAACTCATCTCCAGATTATTGCTTGCAGATTCACCTGAATTTATTGGATTAATATTAGTTTTTTAGTTAAATTTATAAAGTAGAATCAGATCAAGTTGGGGCAAAAGAGATGTTCATCCTGTAAAATTGTAATAATCAGGATAAAAAATTCCGTTTAGTAAGGTTTTGTAATGTAGGGAGAAAGGCTTCTTAAGGAAACCAGGTTAATTTTGCAGTACTGAAAAAACACCTGATGGAAAGTAAGTTAAGGAAGTTCCTGAAAGCTTTAACGACCAGTGAAGGCGAACAGACCCTCGAGGAAAGGCTCATGCTTTCTTCCGTGTTTCTAGGGTTACTTCTTGCTTTTGTCGCCGCTGTAATTGATATCATAGTGGGGCTGCCATGGTCTCTTGTTGTGCTGACTCTTTCATTTGGTCTTATACTGGCAGTCTTTTATTATTTCATTCGATTCAGGCGGAAATATAGAATTTTTGTTCATCCTCTTATTCTCATCGGTTTACTGGCGATTATCGGGAGCTGGATATTTGCCGGTGGTATAGATAATCCGGTTATAATAGTCTTACATCTTTTTTTGGTTCTCTCGCTGGTTATTTCCCCGAGGAAACAAAAGGTATTGATCCTTGTAATTTTCCTGGCTGTTACCCTGGCTCTGTACATACTCCAATACTACAGTCCGGATCTGATTGTTCCTTATTCATCAGATCGGGCAAGATGGAATGATTCTCTTACAACTACCTTGTACACTCTCTTTTTTACTTTCCTGATTATTAATTTCCTGCTCAAGCATTATAATAACGCGAAGACTAAAGCCGAGGAAAGCGAGAAGAGATTCAGGGAGCTTGTTATGAATATAAACGAGATCCTGTTTGAATTCGATGAGAAGGGAAGAATTACATATATAAGCCCAAGGGTTGAGGTCACATCAGGGTACAAAGTTGAGCAGATTATTGGAAGGAACCTGAATGATTTTTCAGGGAATAAAGATCAGGGGATAACGGATTTTCTAACCGCCCTGCACGATCAGGAGGAAATAGAATCAGAATTCGTTTTGAAGACAGCTAACGGCGAAAAGCGCTGGGTCTTGATGTCGGCCAAGGCAGTAGTCAGGGATGGCAAGTTTAGTGGTGGAGCAGGTATACTTTCAGACGTTACAGAGAAGAAAAAGATTGAACAGGAACTTGAACGAAGCGAGATTCTTTACCGCTCCGTCCTGGGCTCGGTACCGGATACCATTACCATCACTACCCTTGACGGGAAGATCCTTTTCTCATCACCAAGCGCCTTCAGGATGTTCGGTTATGATTCCACTTTCGATTTCAAGGGATTCAGTAACCTTGATTTCATTGACCCCGACGATCGTGAGCGGGCTGTAGAAAACATGAGCAGGATGTTCACGAATGAACACCCTGAACCCGGCGAATATATAGGGTTAAAAGCTGATGGTACAAGGTTCGACATAGAGGTCAATGGCGAAATTGTCAGGGATTCTTCCGGTAATCCGTTGAACCTGATCTTTATAACGAGAGATATTACCCAGCGCAAACAAGTCGAGATGAAAGTCATACAAAGCGAAAAGAACTACCGTGCCCTCTTCACATACGCCCCGGTAGGATATCTTCTTGTTGCTGACGGCCATTTCATCGATTGTAACATAGCTTCCGCCAGGCTGATGCATTCAGAGACTTCATACATAATCGGCAAGAGAGCTGCTGACATCTCGCCTGAATTCCAGCCGAACGGTATGAGATCGTCCGATTATGCAAGGGAAGTGGTAGCGGAAGCATATAATAAAGGACATCACGCGTTTGAATGGATTCACACCAGGGCAGATGGCACTAATTTTCTTGCCTTTATAAACCTGACATTGATCGATTACGATGGCAGGCAGGTCCTGTTCACTACCTGGGAGGATATTACAGAACGAAGAAAAGCCGAGGAAGAAATTGTATTCCTGAATAAAAACCTCGAGAGGAAGGTCGCTGAAAGGACTTCAGAACTGGCTGCAACAAACGAGATGCTTCTCCGCGAGATAGAAGTAAGGAACGAGACTGAGCAGGCCCTGAGCCAGGCCAAGAAAATCGCAGAGGAGGCAAACAGGGCGAAAAGCGAGTTCCTGGCTAACATGAGTCACGAGATCAGGACACCAATGAACGCGGTTATCGGGTACTCGGAACTGCTCGGTTCAACCAAGATAGACACCGTCCAGAGAGAATACATTAGCTCTATTAAATCGAGTTCGAAAGGGCTTCTGACCCTCATAAATGATATACTTGACCTTTCGAAAATTGAAGCCGGCAAACTCGAACTGGAATATGACTTTATTAATACCACCAGCTTCTTCGGAGAGTTTGAAAGGATCTTTTCATTCAAAATACACGAGAAAGGGATCAAATTTGTCCTAGAAATAGAATCAGGCACTCCAGAGGGAATATATGTTGATGAAGCCAGGCTTCGCCAGATCGTTTTCAACCTCATAGGCAATGCGATCAAGTTCACATCAAAAGGGCATATTAAACTCAGGGTCCACGGCGAAAAACCACGCAGGGTGGAATATAATAACGGGCGTACCGAGGAACTCATAGATCTTGTAATTGAGGTTGAGGACACGGGTATAGGGATCACCTCCGATATGCTCGAGAAAATATTCGAGCCGTTCGTCCAGGAAAGGGGTTTTAAAAACTTCGGCGGTACAGGGCTTGGTTTGGCAATCAGCAGGAGGTTGGCCGGACTCATGGCCGGGGAGCTAAGCTGCATATCGAGTATCGGGAAGGGATCAACCTTCACCCTGACAATACCCGATACCGCCTACCTTGTTGAATTCACCTCTATCCATTCAGATGCCAACGTCAACCCGTCAGAGATCGTTTTTGAACCGGCAAAAGTCCTTATTGTTGATGATGTTCAACACAACAGGAATTATCTCCGCGATGCACTCAGGCATACTTCACTCCAGACTTACGAGGCTGAAAACGGGGCCATAGGTCTCGAGATAGCAAGGGAGCTTATTCCGGACCTGATAATTACTGATATCCGAATGCCCGACATGGACGGGTTCACCCTGCTGCAGAAACTCAAGGAAGAGAAGAAAACAAAACATATCCCTGTACTGGCTTATTCTGCTTCAGTGCTGAGGGCTCAAAAAGAGAGAATAATGCACAGTGACTTCGCGGGGCTCCTTATCAAGCCAGTGAGAGTCAGTGAGTTATACATTGAACTCATGAATGTCCTGCCATATAAACGATTGGAAACTAAAAATGTACAGGTGCCTGAGCGCGACAGGACAGGTGAGGACATTACCGGGATAGATGAACTCCTTGATTCACTTGAAGGAGATTTTACCGGGAAATGGAAGAAGTTCTCCGTTCGGCAGCCAATTGGCGAGATTAAGATATTTGGCGACGAATTGAACGATCTTGGCAGAAGGCATAACTCGATAATTGTAGAAGATTTTGGTAATGAACTGGCAGAGGCTGCCAATAACTTCAATGTTGAAGGTGTACTCAAGCTCCTTAAAAAATACTCCCACATTGTAATTGAGATAAGAAAACTGGCAGGCAAAAACGGGAAGACTAACGCTTGATTGTTTACTGCATCATCTTATGCAACTTCTTTTGTTCAACATAGGAAGAATTAGAATAAAGGGCAGCTATCTGTTGTATTCATTTTCCTGACAGGGGAAGTGGCTTTAATGTCAGTTTGACCAGGACCAGATCCTGTATTATCCCTGGCTAGTGAATCTACTTTAATTGGTTAACGAGTTTTGATTCGGTAGATTAGTAAGAAAAAAGGCCGCCTCGCTATCGAGACGGCCTCGTTTTTATTTACTTTCCAATGGCCTGGCTTTTACTGTCGCTTTCAAGTTCGATCTTCCTGTTCAGTTTCTTCACATCCTTACCCTTGTTGAATTTGTAGGTATAGGAGAACTGGATGAAATTAGCCACGTCGAACCCGATTATATTCGTTGATGAGTAATACTGGGTGCTTGTCTCCGTGCGGTTAAGTCTCACGTCGGTCGAGAATGGTAACAGCCAGAATACACCTAATGTATGGTTCTTTATCTGATGCTGTCCTCCGAAACCGTAGAGAGGAATGGAGTAGGTCTTGCTCTGCGAGTTCACATTCACACCATTGTATTGCAGGAAGGAGAACAATGTAGTTGATTTCTTCTTGCCCAGCTGGTAGAATGCCGTTGCAGTGATGTTATAGGTTGAATAATCAACCTCGGGTATAACAACCGCTCCCTGCCTGTACTCGTTGAAATGGCCCTTGTAGAACCTCGAGCTTATATTGACGTACCATAGCATCGCGTTTACACCACCACCTGATTCGTAACCATCAATAACGTTCTCTGGTTTAGTAAGAGTGGTAAGAGTACCGGTAACCGGGTTGTTTATCAGCTGGAACAGCCTGCCCACCCTGCCCGTGAAATACTCGCGGTAAACATATGGTGAGAAGTAGTTGCTGCCGAAGTTCCAGGTGTAAGTCAGCTGAAGCCTGTCACGATAGTCCGGTTTCAGATCAGGATTACCTGTACTTATATTGTAGTTCTGGTCGATCTTGTCATATGGATTCATATCGTAAATACCCGGGCGGTTTATTCTCCTGTTATAGGTGAACTTCAGGTTATGGGAAGCCGAGAATTTATACTGGAGGTTGACAGAAGGGAGCACGCAGAAATAATTGGGATCTGTGACAGAATCTGCATTTATCTGGCTGTTCTCAACTCTCACCAGGGCCTGGAGACCAAGTTTTTTCACGTTGTAGGTCAAGCCTGTATAAACAGAGTTTCTTAACTCCTTGTAGACAAAAAGATTGTCGTTTTCACTGTTGTCAATATTATAATCGTAACCCAGGTCCTGGTAATAAAACTGGTATCCAAGTTCAAGACGGGCGTTCATTCCCAGTGGCTGTACATAATCGACTTTGGTAGAGAAGTAGTCCCTCTTGTTCTGGGTATCCTCAATCCTGGAATAGCTGCTCTGTATGACATCACTGCCATAGGCGTACCTGTTATTGCTGAAATCGGTAAGTTCATTGGATCGGAACCAGTAATAATTGCTTTCGACTGTAAACTCCTGGACGGGTTTCTCGAAGGTTCTCTTGTAGAACAATGAAACAGATGATTCATTACTGCCAAGATCCTGGTTAGTCGTTGCCCCGATAGTATTGAGCGGCGTGTTACCCTTCTTGAGAATGGTATTGCTCAGCATATCTATATTCTGGGTTATTGGCTTGTAATTAATATTGAAACTCAGGTTGTTCTTCTTGTTCATATAATAATCGAAACCACCGTTAATTGACGAGTTTGTGACACTTATGTCACCATTGCCGTTCAGGCTGGTTATCGAGTCAGTGCCAAGGAACCTTGAATCCATCCTGTTATTGATCGACAGGTTCTGAAGGAAAGAAAACCCTGTCACGTAGAATGTTATGTTACCGGCCGAGTAGTCGAGACTTCCCGAAGCTGATGAAGTAAGCTTGTTAAAGGGTTTAGCGGTAAGCGAAGCATTACCACTCATCCCGTAACGAGCCTCTTTCTTGAGTATAATATTCAGAACCCCGTCTATATTACCCTCGTATTTACCGGAAGGGTTACTGATTACTTCAATACTTTCTATATCCGAAGGCATGAGTTTGGCCAGGTATTCCCTGTCGCGCTGCTTGCCATCGACCTGGATTATGAAGTTGCTGCTCCCGTTAAGTGTTATGTTATTCTGGAAATCGACATTCACCTGTGGTATTTTTCTCAGGAGGTCATAGCCCGTTGTAGATGCTTTGGCGGCAGCTGATGGTACTGAATAAATAGTACGGTCTACAAGTTCCTTGCCTTTTAGTCTTTCTCCGACTACCGTCACCTCGCTAAGGTTGGTGGCGTTCTCGGCCAGGAAAATCGTATCAACAACAATCTGGTTCTGTTCAGTACCAACTTTTACTTTTTTTACATCGGCACTGTACCCGACGAAGCTTACCTTCACAACATAATCGCCAGGTTTGACTTTTTCGAAGAGATATCCACCGTCAGTGAGTGTTATCACGCCTGTAACAGCTGAAGAATCAGGTAATTGAAGCAGTCCGACACCCGCGAACTGGGCCGGCGACTTGTCGCCGGCCAGGCATACAATTCCCTTAACATCCTGTGCCTTAATCGTGAAAGGCAGGATCATAAATGCTAATCCGATAAATAAAATTCTTTTCATGGTTTTTGTTGATGTAATTATCTTAATACTGTCCTTGTTAATCATGTTATTTCAATACTGTCCTGGTGTTACTGTTTATGTCCATCGGGATCTGCATGCTCATTCCGGGCATGCTGACACCCATGTTGCCCATAATTCTCATTTTACTGGTCGATAGAACTATAATCCCGGTGCTACCGTCAACACTGATAGTTGATTTACCGAGCCCGTTCAGATCGTCGTAGGTTATTTTTGCACCACCTTGTTCCATAGGTAACGCGTTTGGAGCAGCTTTTATCTTCGATTCACCTGTTAGAGCAACACTATTACCCGTTATACCATCAAGATGATAACTGTTGGTAATTTCAAGCGACATGCCTCCAGAATTTGTCGGGATCGTTACTGACCACGATTCGCCCGTGTTGACAGTCTTCCCTGGCATGTTATAGGTTATCGATTCGATAATGTTCTTCACGGAACTTTCGCCAACAAGATTTGCCGCCTGCCCTTTGACAGCAGCCTTGGTAGGACCCGTCAGCACGATGGTGGCGGTATCTTTCAAAACCATCGAGGCAACCATCTTGAGGTTCACAAGCTCTATTACTTTCCCGGTAAAATCTATTTTGGCATAAACAGGGCTTTTTGATAACCTGTTCATTACCGCGGAGATAATATCCGAAGTTTCCTTCGAGGCCATGTTTCCTTCTGATGCCGAACTTAAAGTTGTCGTCTTACCCATCATGTTTGTCTTTGAACTTATAGTGTCAAATCTCACTTCAGCAACATTAAATGACTGTGTCACGTCAACTACTTTCAGAGAAATAGCGTAAAGAGACTCGGATTCAACTACCTGCGAGTTACCATTTATGGTCTGGGTAATCACCTGCGAACTCGTAGTCCGGAAATGATAAGCCTTGTTTTTCTCGGGTTTGAACTTGAGATCAAGCCCATTCTGCGCCGATACTGTTGCGCAAATGATCAAAGTGGTCAGGATTAGGATAGATTTTTTCATAGTATATTTTGTATTTTCCATTCGTGTACAAAGCTATGTCTGTATTATGGTTCAAAAAAAACTTAATCGGTGAATTGTTGATTTTTGGTGGTGAATCGCGATAAGCAACGGCTGAGCGGGAATATTAAAAAAAATTGAATGGTAATGCTGAAATTGACGCATCAAACCATATATAGGCACGTCTTTTGCATGAAAAACCAGTTAATTTTAACGTATCATGAAAAGCTCCCGTTACGGGGAATAAAACCTTTGTAAAATGAAATCTATAAAACTCTGCCGTTTATTGCTAACTCTTTTATTATTAGCGACAAGCACTATTATTGTTTCCGGACAGGATCAGACCGCTGTTCTAAAAAAGGGGGAGACCCTTTCAGCCCTGCTCAAAGCCGGTGATACACACAGGTACACCGTGAATCTTAATGAAAACGTGTACGCCACCTTCGTTCTGGAGCAGAAAGGAGTCGACGCGATGATAACCACACTCGGGCCTGACGGGAACAAGTTGAGAAGCTTCGACAGCCCGAATGGCAGGAAAGGTCCAGAGCCAGTTGTTCTAACATCATCAGCAAAAGGCACTTATGTTTTGGAGGTTACTGCCCTCGAGGAAAAGGGGCGTCAGGGTAATTATACTATTACCTGGGAAAGTGTCGAACCCAGGGGAAATACCCCGGCCAAGCAGATTGACCAGCTGTTTTCACAATGGAACAGGGTCGGTTCACCCGGGGCTGCCATTGCCGTGGAAAAAGATGGAAAGGTAATTTTCTCGAAAGGATACGGTAACGCCGAGCTGGAGTATAACATGCTTGTAACACCTCGTACAGTCTTCCATATTGCTTCCGTTTCAAAACAGTTCACCTGCTTTTCAATCCTTCTTCTGGAAAAGGATGGAAAACTTTCGATTAATGATGATGTTAGGAAGTACATACCCGAGGTACCGGATTTTGGAAAGACCATCACTCTGAATCACCTCATGCATCACACCAGTGGCCTGAGGGACCAGTGGGAACTACTGGCAATGGCCGGATGGCGCCTTGATGATGTGATTACGAAAGACCATATTCTGAGAATGGTGAGTAACCAGAAGGAACTTAATTTCAATCCAGGCGATGAATTTCTTTATTGCAATACAGGATTCACACTTCTCGCTGAAGTTGTTGCCAGGGTCTCGGGAATGTCATTTGCCGATTTTACCAGGCAAAGGATCTTCGATCCGCTCGGAATGAAAAATACTCTATTCTACGACGATTGCGAGAAAATTGTAAAGAACAGGGCATATTCATATTACGCGGATTCAACAGGGTTCAAAAAGAGCAATCTTAATTATTCAAATGCCGGGGCAACAAGCCTGTTCACAACAACGGAAGACCTATGCCTCTGGGCCGCTAATTTTGAAAAACCTGTAGTTGGCGATATGAATATCGTGAACAGGATGAATACCAGGGGAATACTGAACAAGGGCGATACAATTACTTACGCGATGGGACAGGATATTTCCATGTACAAGGGACTGCGCATGATCGCGCATGGTGGGGCCGACGCTGGTTACAGGACTTTCCTTGTAAGGTTCCCCGATCAGAAACTTTCTGTTAACGTGCTCAGTAACCTCGGCTCTTTCGACCCGGGCGGGTTGGCATTGCAGGTGGCAGAAATCTACCTGGGCGATAAGATGAAAAAGGACCCGCCCAAGAAAGATGCTCCTGCAAAAAAAGAAGAACCGGCGGTAAATACAAATGGACCGGCAATTGATCTTCTCGTTACTTATTGCGGACAGTACCAGCTTATGCCGGGTAATATTGCAACAGTGACACTCGAGGGAGGAAGCCTTCAGGTTACAGCCCCGGGACTTAGTAAAACACCCATGAAGGCGATTTCAGACAACGAATTTGAAGTAAAAGTAGTTCAGGCAAGGGTTACATTTTTAAAAGGAGAATCAGGGAAGGTTGACAGGATAAAAGTGATCCTCGGGGGAGATGAAGTTGTCGCACAAAGGTTACCTGACTTTGACCCCGCGAAGGTGAACCTTGCTGAATTTTCAGGCACCTATTGGAGTCCGGAGCTTAATACCTTCTATACCCTGGTAAATGAAAAAGGCAAACTAATTGCCCGGCATTTCAGAACGGGCGATGTTCTCCTCTCTCCCTCACAGCCTGACCAGTTTTCAGGAGACCAGTGGTATTTCGGTAGCGTGGAATTCACGCGTGATCAGGCTGGGAAGGTAAAAGAAATGAAAGTTACAGGCGGCCGCGTTAGAAATATGAAATTCTTCAGGATGGATTAAGGTTTGATTTAGTTTAGTTATTCTAAAGGATTGTATTAGCCACACCGAAGTTTTCAGGATCCTTGTTTAGACTGAAAGAGCTATGGTATCTGATAAAAGGTAAAAGTGCTACTCTGACCCAGACGCAGGGTTAATAGTAAACCCCGGGAAACATTTCCCGGGGTTTAGTTTTCCTAGTATATTGCTGCGAACTAGAATAAATATTCGGGTGCCCGATTTACGAAACTGTGCTTCTTTTTTGTAATATTGTTATAACACTCCCTTCCAGATGGGGACATCTGTCTGTATCTACAATATTATAGTATGAAAAACTTGCTGTTTCTTATCACTCTTCTTATTGCTTGCTCCTGCAAGGATGAGCAAAAGGTCCTTTACGAGGAGCTTAGTCCTGCCGAATTCAGGACAAGGTTACAGGAATGCCCCGTGGCATATCTTCCATTAGGCACCCTGGAATGGCACGGGGATCATCTCCCCCTGGGATCTGACGGGATACAATCGGAAGAGTTTTTTAAAATTCTGGCTGCCGAGGCCGGGGGGATAGTGATGCCGAAATTGTTCCTCGGGCCCGATTTTGATACCCTTTTCAATGGAAAGGAATATTATGGTATGGATTGTGGTAAACTCTTCGGCGATAAATGTAAATACGAGTTTCAGCAGCTTGCCGGGAGCGCCTACTGGGTTAGTGATTCTGTATTCTCAGTCATCATGGAATCGATCATGAAACAGCTTGGCAGGGCCGGTTTCAAAATTGTTGTTGCTCACGGCCATGGTCCTTCCACGAACTTTGTCGGAGCTCATGCCGGCGAGTATCTCCGGAAATACAATCTGAGGGTGATGAATTGCTGGGGCAACGACACGTCGGATTATTGCCTTATGTGTGACCACGCGGGTGCCAACGAAACCTCTATCATGATGGCATTAAGACAGGATCTGGTAAAAACCGGCAACCTCCCGGCAGATACGGCAACCTGGCCGCTCGGAGTCATCGGTGATGATCCCCGGACCAAGGCTTCACGCGATTTCGGGAATAGAATTCTTGGCTACGAGATCAAGAAGATGTCGGGAAGGATTCATGAAATACTCTCGGGAATGTGATTTTTTAAACTAATAATCTAAATTAATCCGGATCTGTAATCAAAAATGTTTGTATGAATCCTCGTAATAATTACCTCATGAATAAGAAATACTTGCTCTCGCTGTTCGTGCTGACCATTAGTTTTAATCTCGTCCAGGCACAATTTTCTAAATTTGACCTGTCCGGGTACAAGTTACCAGAGATAAAAACTAACAGGCTTGACTTCAACATTAACCTGAATAACTCGGGCAATTACAGGATACAGGGTTATCCCAATGATACTTTAAGAATTAAACAAAATTTGTTCAGTTTGTCCGGGGGACTTTCCTTCTACAGATTCATAAACAACGAGAGGCACCAGGGGACTACCAGTATCCATTCCGATTTCAACACCGCTAACAGGTTTGAAGAATCAGGAAACCTCGAATCTACATTAAAATCAATTGATGCATATTTTGCAATCGATGCTGATCATTATTTCTTCAACAGCAGTCAGTATTTCATCGGGGCAGAACCTTCATTCAGGATAAATGCTGGTAATGACAGGAGCAGGACAGACTATAATTCTAATTCTGGTATTGATTATTCTTCTTCCACAAGCCTGTCTCTTTCAATCCCACTCTCGGTTGGTCATGGAAGGATTGAGCCTGTTGAGGATCTCAGGCTGGCCATTTACATCGTGGAAGAACTTAACAAAGCGGGCGGGTTATTAGAAATGCCATCGGAAGAAATAATTCTCGGTATGGCCAGGGAAATATCCAAGATAAAGAGGAAAAGATTCCTGGACTCGCGGTTAAGGAAGATAGAGGAGTTACAGGTTATTGACTCGTTTCTTGTCGCGAACAACGTTGTAAAGGGAGGCGACATCAGGTATTTCACGATACTTAACGACCAGTGGGATTATGCCTCAGGACCGGCAAGGGAATCGGGCTTTTCGTGGAACGGGGGACTCGACAATAGTGTTTCCCTGGGGAAAGGATATGCCAGGTATGGCGATATGAATGATCCGTACAGGTCAGATTCTAAATATAGCGAGGTTTTTGCCGGAGTTTTTTTCAAACTCAGGTATGCCAAGCCTTTAAACCTTTACTGGCAGGTGTCAGCACAACTGAGATCTGCTTACGGGATTCTTGTTACAAGATACCCGGGGAGCGAGGATAGTGATATAACTGATTATAATTCAGGAAGGTTTAATACAGAATTTCGTATGTCCCTCCAGTACCTGCCCAATTCGAGAACCTCGTTCAACCTCGGTTTGTCGGGGTATTCCCAGAATATTAACAGCGACAGGGTAAGGGCAGGATTAGAACCGGCTCCTTATCATCTGGTTTCAAATATCATTAATGTCTCTCCTTATTTCGATTTCTATTATTACATCTCACCGCGATTAAGAATTCAACTCGATTCGCAATTATCTTCATTTGTAAACAGATCTTCAATGGATTTCGATTCCCAGGTGGCCGACATAGATGAGTGTCTGAGAGTTGGGGACAACCAGGTGATTCTAAGACTTGTCTACAGTTTCTTTTAGCATAAATAAAATTTAGAATAGGAAAGCTTCGTCTAAAACTGGTCATAAATCTTTGGCTGCTTTAAGATTTATAAAACCTTTGATCGACAAGGTTAAGCCAGTGTAGTATAGATTTAAGAATAACTTTAACTCGTTGAGTCTGTTGTTCAGATCAACCAGTTTGAGGCACGCTATCAATGACTTTTTAACAGGTCATAAGCGGCTGATGGCAACTAAAAACACCCTGTCTGTCAGTTTCGTCTCGAAATAATTAGTGTTCGTGAATCAAGGTGGTTTCAGTGGTTGAATACAACCCGTTCGAAAAATGAATAATCCGGCTGTAGCGTTTCATGCAAGCTTTGCGTATTAATGCCTGAACACTAAAACCTGTTTGAAATGAAGAATATTAGATTATTACAGATAGTTATGATAAGTTTCCTTGTCTTTTCGATGATATCGTGCGAGAAACAGGAAAAGAACAAAACGGATCAGGCGGAAGTTGTAAAAAAGATGCTGGAGATTGAGGCAAGGATGAATGCCCTTAACGCCGGAACAGGCAAGATGACCAGTTTCATGTCGGTAATCGGCTATAGCCAGTTCAGGAACGGGACTCTCGACATAGGCGCCAGCGGTTCAGAACCCGGTGTTGAATATCCCGACAGTTTACTGGCTGATACTACAAAATACTGGGCCCCGGTTACCTGCGCTAAAGTAACCGAGACCGATAATGAGGACGGAACACACACTACCGTTTATGATTATGGCGATGGTTGTGAAGAATACGGGAGCCTCATAAGAGGTAAGATCACCTATATCTGGAAAAATGATGCGAACAGCTATTATTCCGTGGTGATTTACGACAAGTATTATTCCTATGGCATGGAAATGAACGGTGTTTCAAAATACAGCTTCACCTCCGACGGTAATTCCTACTATACTTATGGTTCCGGTGGAACAGTTTCCGATTCAGTAGTCTCGATAATGCCTGTCTTCTTTAACTGGTCGGGTTCATCAACGGGTCGCGAGGATATTTCGATGAAGTATGATGACGGCAATGTGACTGTTTACAAATCGGAGTTCTCGAATGTATGGGACAGCATATCTTACAAGGTTCTCCAGGGCGATTATTACTACTCGAGCGATTCAGAGGGGTACGAGTACCATTATGAAATTACCTCGCCTCTTGTAACCAGCTATAAATGCACTGATACCTGGGTGCCCGTTAAGGGAGTGGAGTCAATCACTACAACTGCCGATGGTACAACAAGCACCTATGTACTGGATTATGGCGACGGAACCTGTGACAACCTCGCTAAACTTACTGAAAATGGCAAAACATCTGTTGTTGATTTCGGGGAGATGTTCCGACTTGTTGAAGTACAAACTGGGGCAACAATGCAGATCAGGCAACGGGAATAATAGAATGCTGGTATCATTTTTGAGGCCACAAATATTTATACCTCTGTAAAATGACGGCTCGAAATGAAAATACATGAATGGGTCAACGATTCAAGGGTAAGGTTATTTGTATACCAGTTAGTTTTTAATCACGGATTCCAGGCTCCCCAGGGAGGCCTGGTTTCCTACTAAAACAAATTGCCGCGTGGATAATACACGGGATAAAGATTTTGACGAAATAATCGAGGGATGCCTTAAGAAGAAATCCAGGTCACAGGAGCTTCTTTACAAGAGATACTTCGGTTATGCTTTCAAGATTGCCCTGATCCACAACCGCGACCGTGATAACGCATTAGAAATAGTAAACGACAGCTTCATGAAAGTATTCAGCCAGATAACCAGGTATGACAGGGCCTTGCCCTTCGGAACCTGGCTTGGCAGGATTGTAATCAATACTTCAATAGACAGGTTCAGGAAGTACAACAAGGATTTTACAGTCGATGAAGGTGAGACTTTGCTAATCCCGGATACTGCACATGGAGTAGTCAACGAGCTGACAGCCAGGGATATAATGACACTTCTTGATCATCTCCCGGAGATCCAGAAGCTGGTATTCAGCCTGTACGAGATAGACGGGTACAGCCACGAGGAGATAGCCGGTTTACTGAACATACCGGAGAATACCTCGAGGGTTTACCTGACCAGGGCTAAGAAGAGACTCAGGGAACTGTTTGATTTGTTCTTTAACGCGAGCTATGAAAAATTTGGGAACTGACAGAGAATTGACAGAATTAATTGTCTCCACCCTCGATAAGCATGAAGAGCATTATATCCTGGGTTCGTGGGAGAGTTTTGTCAGGCACAGGGCAAGAAAGAAAAGGTTTCTTTTCTGGATTACCGGAACAGGTATTGCCGCCTCCTTTTTAGCCGGCTGGCTCGGCTTACGCCTCCTTGTCCCCGCTTCTATGGGGATTGTCGCCTCGAATGCCGCGGATTTGATAATATATACATCAGATGAGAATATACTCGGGGAAAGAACTGAATTAACCCGGACACCGAATCAAATAACAGGTTCTGCTTTAGCATTAACAGCCGGAAAAATGTCGATACCGGATCCGGAAGCAGTTACTGACTCACGAACTGATGAAAGGAATTCAAGTGATGATTTTACAAGGGCATATAATAACTTAAGTGTTGACTACCTGCCTTTTCACTTTCTTGCAGCGGGCGATCAATTACAATTAGTTCCGGAAATTAACCAGAGCGAAATAAATCCAGCAGCATTTGCTTCGGTCGATAATGCCAATGACACAAGAGATATAAAACCCCGGAATGAAGGTAGAGAAGGGCAAAAAAGGCTGAGGTTTGGAATTAACATCTCACCGGGGATCACTTCGACACCGACCGCTTTAGCGATGAATTATGGTGGTGGGATAAACGCCGATATTCTTATACATGGAGATTTTGCAATCTCGACAGGGTTACAGCTCGAGCAGCATAATGTGGTCAACAAGTCTGTTGATAATCCCGCCTGGCTTCCCAGGGGTGAATCAAGAGCAATGCTTACAGCCCTCGACCTGCCTGTCAACCTTACATGGAAGTTCAGGGAAAAAAGAGGCACTTCGTATTACCTGTCAGGAGGCTTTTCGTCAGTTGCCTGGCTGGGTGAGAAGTACGAGAACATAAGCTATTCGCAAAAGATGGTTCCTGTTGTGAGTACTTCAGGTGGTGAGACCAACGTATCCTACGCCATGGAAGATGTTAAGAATACCGAGAAGAGCAGTGTTCCGGCGCTGAGTACTGTTGATCTAGCTGGCAGGATAAATGTGCTGTTTGGTTACGAACAGCGTGTTTCTACCAGGTTGTTTCTTCATGTCGAACCTTATCTTAAAATACCGGTTACCGGGCAGGCTTCAGGTGACCTTCGATACACGATCAGTGGAATAACCTGTAAAGTTTCATTCTAGCCTTTTATTTCCTCCCTCGAAACAAACGGCAAACTGATCGGATAGCCGGGCACAAAATGCCCGGTTTTTCTTTCTTTATTAACTGAATTCAACGTTCCCCTGTCCCGTGGGGACCCAATCCCGTTAGCATGGGTTAGGTGACAATGTTCAAGTGCCGTCAGGCACGAAATAATCTTCATTCACAGGTTCCTGACAGAACATATTCCCGCCAGATTTGTTCTGGTATACAGGGTGAGGCATGTTTAGAAATTACACGCTCCCCGTGGTGATGGAATTAACTTAATGTATTGTCAATATGTCGAAGACAGAAGCAAATAGGCTATTACCTGAATCTGTCAAAAAGGATCTTTTGGAAATACTATCTGCCAGGTTCGGTAAGCATCCCGGGCGTCATAAAGGTATTGGCTGGGGTGATGTTCTTAAAAGACTTGAAGCTAATGAGGGCCGGTTATGGTCGCTCTATGAAATGGAAAAAACCGGTGGAGAACCTGATGTGATAGGCCTTGACACCAAGACTGGTGAATACATATTCTTCGATTGTTCAGCCGAGAGCCCGAAGGATCGCAGAAGTCTCTGTTATGACGAGGAAGCACTCGAAGAAAGAAAGGAGTTCAAACCATCGGCCAGTGCAGTTGGGATGGCTGGCGAAATGGGAATTGAACTTATGACTGTCGATCAATACAGGCTACTTCAGACGCTTGGTTCTTTTGACTCAAAAACATCAAGCTGGTTAAAGACTCCCCCTGAAATCAGGAAACTGGGCGGCGCGATATTCGGGGACAGACGCTACGACTCAGTATTCGTCTATCACAATGGTGTCCAGTCTTATTACGCTGCCAGGGGATTCAGGGGGACTCTGAGAGTATAAGGCAATGAATGAAACAATATTTTATTGTTGATTTGGATATTGTCCTGGCTTTTGTCGAATTATCCTATTTTGGTCTGGAATAGGAAGTGTTGGTCCAGCTGACCTGAGTCTTGTTCCCGGACAGCCAAAGCACAACCCTGGAGAAGTAGGTAGTGAGTTCTGCCATGTTATCAAAGTCGCATTTTTCTGCCTCGTCTTCAACAGAATGGATATATGGAGCCATTGTAGTGGTTGCAAAGGTACCACTGGGTATGCCAGTTGTCTTTCCCTCGGGCGAGACAGAGATCCTGGAGAATGCTATGTTGTCTGAAGCGAAAAAGAGGGACCCCGCGATCTTTATAGTATCGATGAGGTTTACATTTCCGCGCCCGGGATATGTTTTAATCAGATCGTCGAGGTCCGATAGGCCGCAACCGGTCATGTAATAGTTATTCTTCCCGTAAGATTCAGAATGTCCTGTCATCTCAAAATTCAGATCGACATAAATATCTGCTAAAGCGACCGGCGGGTTTGCAACGAAAAATCTGGAACCCCTCATGCCTC
This sequence comes from Bacteroidales bacterium, assembly GCA_046329885.1. Taxonomy (GTDB): domain Bacteria; phylum Bacteroidota; class Bacteroidia; order Bacteroidales; family VadinHA17; genus LD21. Next base: position 89,989 of record JAXLTU010000004.1, on the reverse strand, counting down.
TTTCTTCCCCGCTGAAAGCTGCGAAAACAAGGCTCCTGCCAGGATTTTTCCCGGATTCCTTTATTGCCTTTGCAATCGCGATCAGTGTCGCCACACCGGTCGCGTTGTCGTCGGCGCCATTGTAAATAGAATCACCGGCAACAGGCTTTCTAATTCCTATATGATCGAAGTGAGCGGTAAGAAGGATGTACTGGTTTTTAAGTTCCGGGTCAGTGCCGGGTATCATGCCAATAACGTTCTTTTCATTTGTCACCTGCTGCCTCTGTCCGGTGAATGAATAATTCTGGAAGTATGAATTCTCCGGAAATACTGGTTTCAAACCCGCTTCGGCAAACATATCATGTATCCAATCGGCTGCTTTAGCCATTTCCGGGGAGCCGTTAGCCCGGCCTTTCATTTCGTCGGAGGCCAGAAAGGAAACCCACTTCTTCAGATCGCCGGAACTGACTTTTTGCGCGTTGAGTATGTTATTAGAAATATTACCTGCTAGCAGTAAGGTGATTACAATCAGGATAATTCTTTTCATGTTTTATTTTTTATTGTTTTACAACCGGGCTCATTTATTCTTGTCATTAACCACAAGATGCAGACAATGGTGCTGCTTGTTCGTGTAAATATAATAATAAAGGGTATCCAATGTCCAGGGCAGGATGAGGGCATCGAAACGAGTTAACCGATTTAAAAAGCCACTTGATAAGAAAACAGAAAGTAAGCGCATATTAAAATATAAACAGGTCTGATCTGTTGCAGACTCAAACCTGTTCATTCATGAATTTTTATTTCACGAGATTCTTGAAAGCCGAGCCAAAAATCAGGTAGGCCGTGTTACCACCAATGGTGCCCTCGTTTTGTCCCCAGATAAATGGCCAGACTCCATTTATGGCAAACGCTGCTTTAGCGTAATAAGTTGTATTAGGATTTAGATTGTTAATTGAGACCTCCAGCTATCGGGATAAACACCACGATGCTTCATGATTATCATCAATTGTTGGATTAGGCATTGTGCTCCAGCATAATCCTTGATCTACAATAAATATTCCGCCATTTGATAAGATTTAATCCAGACATTATAAGGGTTCTTGATTTTATTTCGTAAGCTGGTTCAGTTAGAATTGTTGCTAATTGGAATACGGGTGCATCTCCTTTATACATCTAACAGCCCAGCCATGGCTCATATTCGACCTATTATTAATTAATCCCCATTCAGACCATGCAAAGCTAAATGCCTCGGATACATAAGGTTCCTTTGTAACGGTTGATGTCCACCATACTGGTAATTCCTTCAGATATAAAACTACTAAGTGGCAATCCTACTTTTCCGAATTCATTTTTAATAGTCTTTAAAGATGGCAATTCATACATTGTCGGAACATGCCAACCTGTTGGACAAAGCTTTCACTAGCATTCACACTGTACCAACTATAAACAACGCCATAAGTTTTGATATTCCGGAGATTCATCAAGAACGTAATCATAGTAGGAAGCGAATTCTAATATTGTTATTAAAGCTTGTTAATGCTTGATTCATGGGTATTGGCTGCCCATCGTTAAGTTTTTTACTTCTAAGATTCTCAACCATCCAAGTTTGTGATCCAATCTTCACTGTATTATAGAAATTACCTTCAATATCCCAAACAAGACCATCCTTGGGTTCACCATATATTGAGACTCCAATATAGCTTCCAATGGGGCCTGATATTCTGATCTTTAAGGTTGAATTGGCAGGGAAATCGTACAATTGTTTAGACGCTAAGAATGATGTTTTTGAAAAATCACTGGTTTTAATTGCCAATAGATCATTGATGTACACCTCTAAGAATGATACTTTGTTTTTGGAGGTATTACCGTTCTGAACCTTTAAAATGAAATTACCGTTATAATATTTATAATTAGGATTACTTAGTTGTACTCTTTCCTCATAAATGGCATTTCGAACAGTACCAAACAATTCTGGGCCATAATAGAATTCGGAAAGAGGTACCTCACTAACTGATTTTTGCTTATTATAGATTGTAATTGATGTATCATCGTCTATTACATCATGTTGACATGCAGTGGATAACAATGCAATTAATGCAATTGATAATAATAAGTTAAAACAATTTGGAGTAATTAATTAACGTAGTAATAATTTTTAAAAGTGAGCTAAAAATTTCATAATAGAATTGATTTAGATTGTTGATTTGTGATATATACAGAAATTTTAATAATATATTAAAGATACATGAAATTTAGCATACGAGTCAAATTTTTATAAGATGAATTTTGAATTCTAATGATTACCTCTAATCTTTTTCAGGCAATTCTTAGCTCTTATAAACTCTGATTGCGTGGCTTTGTCAATTTTTGAAATCCCTATTTCTAAATTAATAGAAGACCTTATTTTGTTTTATTAGAAGCCTACTCATTTAGTGTGTCAGGTTTGGGAAAAAAGTACTTTACCAATAGGGCACATACTGAAGATGATTAGTAATCAATTGATTTACTCGCTTACGATTATGAAAGCGGTTATGGAGGCAAGACTTTTGTTACGCTCTAAAATCTATCTTTCTTGTAAATAAAATACTACCAAGAGGCAGTAAATGCTTTACGTGAAAAGCGACCGATTACTTTCACCCTTTGATTCTCGGAACAAGAATAGCTGGCAAAGACCGGGAAAGTAGCTTTTTTGAAAAGGTTTCAATTATTAGCTTCTCACATCAAGTTAGCCATTATTAGTTTAATGAGATTCTTGAAAAGCCGAGCCAAAGATCAGGTAGGCCGTGTTATCACTCAATGGTGCCCTCGTTTTGTCCTCAGATAAATGGCCAGTCATCAGTAATTCTCGAAATGGTCCGGTTTCCTGAATAGGATTCCTGGAGCAACATTGCCTGGTATAAATGAGAAATCAGCCCTGTTGTTTTGCATAAAAGATCGCCTTTGGCCTCGCTGCCCCAACCGTTGCCACGAGAGAGTAGTTGTGATACGGGTGGCAGCCAAAAAGCCAGTTGGTCGTTTTGTAGGCGTGACTGGCATCGATTATTTCAGGGAAATACTTGCTGGCATAACAATTGGTTGTCCCAAAAGCTAACCACGTTCCCGCTTCCCTGCCCAGTTACCAAGACTGATTAAACGCCATAAGGATTGTCCTTTTCAAGCTTATCGATGTATTCCTTTTTGTACTTTAACACGTAAGGCCGCAGCTTTTCCTTGAAAGCTGGTTCCATACCCGGAATTGCCTGTAATGCGGTCATCAGGTTGGCACTGACGTTACGTTCGAGCTTCGGCCATAGAAGTTCAAGAAATTTATCTGAATATTGCTTCTCGCCGGTCGAGATGAATAGTTGAAGATTGGGTACCAAGATCAGCTGATCCGAACCCCATACCCTGGCGACCCTGCGGTTGTTTGGCAATCAACTTCAGTTGCCTCTTTCAGCAATCTCTTTGACTGTTCAAGAGCCTTGCCGAAAGGTCATCATCATAGCCTTTTAATGCCCGGCTGGCAAGCTGCAAACATTGTTGCTGCCCTGAGATCAAGACCGGCATTGCGACTCGTGAATGCCCACATATCATCCTTTTTACCTCGCTCGACTTGCCATCAGCTGTTTCTCGTAACGTCCAAGCTCCGGATTATAGGTTAACCCGTCAGTTATCGATGCCGCGCCTCCAAGATGATGGTAATTATCGAGAACCGAGTTTGATAGTGTTGATGCCATGTGCCCTAGTATCTCGGCCTGGGCAACAAGGTTCAGCGTACCGTGTTCAATAAACTGTAATATGTCTGGTATACCATCAGGCCGGTGAAGATCAACATGTTGTTTCTCGTCAACAAAGGTCTCGTCTCTAAGTGGTTTAAATGATTCCCAGGTCTCGACAAAGTTCTGGACCACCCCGATGTTTGCCCCTGTCTCTATATCAAAGTCACCGGCATCAAAAACTCGCCTACATTTAGTCCCGGCATCGTCCGGATCCTTGTACTTTGTATCGGTTGTCGGACTTCGACCATGCATGTCGAAATGGCCGCTAGGAGGTGCCTGCAGGTAACCTTCCTGAATGGCCTACGCCAGACCCTGTGCTTCCTGTTGACAAACATGTGATTCAGGTATCGGTATCCAGACACGCTGGTAGCATCAGTGATCTTGTCGTAAACACGGCTTTTTCAATCAGGAAGTTGTTGGTCCTGAAGCTGCCATATTGAATATAATATATACCTGGGGCGCTTACCGACGAGAAATCAAACTTTCACATAATTATACTTGTATATACCCCATGGAATAATATTGCCGGTGAATATCTTGCTCGCATTACCATCGTCCCCGACTTTATATAAGGTAGCTTTTGCCAGGGGTTTGTCATTCTTGTCGAGCTCACGACGGCGACTTTAGGCTGAGAAGGCAGGTAACCAACCTGTGAGAAGCCGATGTTGGGTTCCCTGGTCCACCTTTAATCGCGCTTGGTTCGATACCAGGTCATTACTTTCCCCGGTTTTGCCAGCAGGAAGCAGACTCCTCACGACATACCAGCCATTTTGTGCAAGAACTCCTGCTGTCGAAAAGCATGATATCGGCATCTGGTGATGTTATTTTCACAAGACGTTCCGGGTCGTCGGGTGCCATCAGAAAAGTGTGGCCAGTCTCAAGCGGGAGAGGGTCAATAAAGCGGCCGGTACCCCTGTCGTCGGAGGTTACATAACCTTTAAACTGCTTTATTTTCTCGCTAGGTTGGGTCTGGTAACCGTGTTGCTCGCGAAGCATAGCGGGGGAACCGGTTGGGCCGGCCATCCATCAGATATGCCTTTCCCCAGTATTGCGACGGGAGGAACTCGAGATTAAAACCGGCCTTACCCTCCAGGGCCAGGGGAACAGGTTTATCGAGGTAAACCGATATCTCTACACCTTTGCCCTTGGCGGAGACAATTACTCTTGATTCAAAATCGTAATCTCCGAATTTTAGAGTCGACTCTATCGTGTTTGAAGCCCGGTCGACCTTTCTTGAAGGTATTGCCGGGACAAGATCCCACTGTTCCGGGGTGCTGGATAATCTCACGGCACCACCCTGCGCCGTTCTCACGCCATGGTGTATCAACTCGATGCCGGCTGTTTTCTCGTCGTTGAACCCCCCGGTAAAGAGGTTACTGTACACGAGGATATTCACACCCCTGCTCTCGAAATACTCGAGGTTATTGAGTTTCAGATCCTGCCCCGATGACCTGAGGAATCCGGCTGACAGGAACAAAACAATTGAAAAGTATTTCCGTATTTTCATTTCAAACCTAGAATGAATTATTGACTTGAGGATAAATTTAAGATTTGTAGCGATAATTAATATTGATACCAGGTTAATAAAATGATGTTATTGGATACATGGTGAGCATCGGGTATGCCCGGGAAGGAATGATTAATCTTATACGGGCAGGAGTTATCTGGGTAAAGGGCGTTCCCCGCGGTGGTATCAGAATAATATACTCTTCGAGACTATATATGAAAGTCAGGTGCAAATTGAAGAAATAATAGACCCATTAAGTTTTCACTATTAGAAAATTCATGAATACCTATCATTTTAGCGTTATACAATTCCAGATACACTACCGATTTACCGATGCAGAATTGGTATGATACGACTATGTTTTTGAAGGGAAGAACATTGTAACTCCGACGGGGGAATAAATAAAAAAAATTGCAGGAAAACATCAATTTGAATTCTGTGAGCCCGTAAGAAATTGTATTGCATAATTTGGGGAAGCAATAAAGATTTGATAGTATTGACGAATAATAAAAAGAGATATACATGTTAAGACTCTTGTCAGTAATATCAATCCTTGTCCTTGTTCATTTTTCCACACTCGGGCAGGGATATCTTCATACATCAGGTAAAAAGATTGTTAATGGCAACGGCGAGGAGGTTATCCTAAGGGGGATTGGAACGGGAAACTGGTTTCTCCAGGAAGGGTACATGATGAAATCTTCGGATGTGGCAGGAACACAATGGGCCTTCATGAAAAAACTTGAAGAGACCATTGGAAAGGAACGGACAAACACTTTTTATAAATCGTGGCTCGATAATCATTTTACCCGCGGCGATGTAGACAGTTTGAAGAAATGGGGATTCAACAGCGTCAGGGTTGCTCTGCACTATAAATGGCTTACCCGGCCCATAGAGAACGAACCGGTGTTTGGCCAGGACACCTGGCTGGAAGAGGGATTTATACGAATAGACAGCCTGCTCGACTGGTGCAGCGATAATAAAATGTACCTCATTCTCGATCTTCATGGGGCACCCGGAGGCCAGGGCAAGGATGCAAATATCTCCGATTATGATCCTTCGAAACTATCACTCTGGGAGAGTGCGGAAAACCGCAGGAAAACCGTGGCGCTATGGGCACGACTGGCACAAAGGTATGCAAATGAGCCGTGGATTGGAGGATATGATCTCATTAATGAACCAAACTGGACCCTGCCGGGTGGCACAATGCTTAAGCAGCTATATGTCGATATCACCCAGGCGATTAGGCTGGTTGATCAGAACCACATCATTTTTGTGGAAGGGAACTGGTTTGCAAACGATTATACAGGTCTTACCCCGCCATGGGATAATAACATGGTTTACAGCGGGCATAAATACTGGACTTATAATAATCCGGGGGACCTTAATTATATGATCAGTATCCGCGATTTATATAATGTCCCTGTATGGCTCGGCGAAACAGGTGAAAACTCAAATCCATGGTTTACAAGCCTTCTAACACTTTGCGAAAATAACAACGTGGGATGGTCGATGTGGCCTGTAAAAAAGGCAGGCATCAATAATGTATTGCAGGTGCCCGAAAGCCAGAAATACAATAACCTGATGAGCTATTGGAAAAACGGTACCCCGGCAATAACTGCCGACCAGGCTTTCGAGGCTGTCATGGAGTGGTCTGCTAACCACCGAATCGAGAATTGCATGGTTAAGCACGATGTTATTGATGCCATGATCAGACAACCGCGTACAAACGAGACTAAACCGTTCGGAAAGCATAAGCCCGGGGATGTAATCAGTGCTGTTAATTATGATCTTGGGAAAAGCTCATATGCATATAAAGATACCGACACGGCAGATTATCACCTGAACACGAACAATTATGTTACCTGGAATAAAGGCTGGGAGTACAGGAATGACGGAGTTGATATAGAAAAATGTCTTGACAACTACCCCGGGAGCAATGGTTTCAGTGTTGGATGGACAGAAACCGGTGAATGGTTGCAATATTCCATACATGCAGATTCAGCGGCTGGATACAAGCTCACGATACGGACTGCATCTGCAAATACTGATCCTGGTGCAATCAGATTTTTACTGAATGGCAATGACATAACCAATCAATTAGTGCTTCCTAATACAGGCGACTGGACCACCTTCAATTCCACTACAGCCAATAATATTATTCTACCTGCCGGGAACAACAAGATAAGACTTCTCTTCGAAAGGGGAGGATCAAATATAAACGTTCTCAGTTTTACAAACCCCGTCGCTCTCGCTGACGTTCCTTTTATATATATCTTCTCGGAAACATCCGTTTCGGGAAATGAAATATTTGTTACCCTGAATAAGGATGCCACTTCTGTAAATATTAACCCTGCCGATTTCCAGATTACGTCTAACAATAACAACGTTAATGTGGCTGGCGTCGCACGCATGCAGGGTAATAACAGGAAACTGGTAATATCCCTGTCATCACCTGTAGGCTTCGGTCAGGTCATAAAAATAAGTTACAATGGCACTTCAGTACAGTGCGGTACCGCAGGTCTTGTTAATTTCACGGGGAATATTGTGAAAAATAATCTTCCCGGCCAGATTACTGTCCCCGCGAAGATTCAAGCTGAAGATTATTATTTTAACAATGGCTTCAAGCTCGAGGACTGTACAGACGCGGGCGGGGGCAAGAATACAGCTTATGCTAACAACGGCGATTATCTCGATTACCTTGTAAATGTTCCAAAAGGAGGAGAATACCTTTTTACATTCAGGCTGGCATCGATATACAATAACGGTCGTATCAGCATAAGGATATCGACCGATGGTAATTCTTTCCAGGAATTGGGCGTGTTGGCTGTCGAAAATACAGGTGGCTGGCAGACGTGGTCAACCCAGGGAATGAGGTTAAACCTGCCGGCAGGAAATATTAAGTTAAGGCTCTACTCCCAAGCTGGCGAGTACAACATAAACTGGATAAATATTGCTGATCCAACGGCAATTTCTGACAGGGGATACAACGATAACCTAAAGGTCTATCCTAATCCGGGTAAAGGGATCTTCATGGTGGAGGTTCCATCGGGCCTGGGCAATAAAGCAGTTGTAACTGTAAAAAGTGTTTCAGGGAAGATTGTTTATACTTCGAGTTTCCCCTGGGAAAAAGATGGACCGCGTGAGCTGGACCTGGGTCAGTTAAAGCCGGGGCTATATCATATTCAGGTTTCCTCCGGGAGGGTAAAATCGAACGCGAAGGTTATTATTCTATAAAATTTTCCTTGCATCACGGGACTTACAATTAAAACCGGGCCACTGACGAAGCTTCACTTCGTTACGCTTGTCAGGGCTCCTGACTACGCAACAAAAAAACCGCACCTGTTTATCTGGTCACTCTATTCTTGTCATACAATGTATATGAGGGAAACTGGCCACTGACGAAGCTTCACTTCGTTACGCTTGTCAGGCTCCTGACTACGCAACAAAAAACCGCACTCGTTTATCTGGTCACTCTATCTTGTCATACAAAATGCATATGAGGGGAAATCTGGCCACTGACGAAGCTTCACTGTTACGCTTGTCAGGGCTCCTGACTACGCAACAAAACTGCACTGGTTATCTGGTCACACTATCTTGTCATACTAAATTTATATCAGGGGAAACCGGGCCACTGACGAAGCTTCACTTCGTTACGGTTGTCAGGGCTCCTGACTACGCAACAAAAAAACCGCACTCGTTTATCTGGTCATACTAAATGTATATCAGGGGAAACCGCCACTGACGAAGCTTCACTTCGTTACGCTTGTCAGGAGCTCTGACTGTTACGCAACAAAAACCGCACTCGTTTATCTGGTCACACTATCTGGTCATACTAAATTTATATCAGGGGAACCGGGCCACTGACGAAGCTTCACTCGTTACGCTTGTCAGGCTCCTGACTACGCAACAAAACCGCACTCGTTTATCTGGTCATACTAAATGCATATCAGGGGAAACCGGGCTCACTGACGAAGCCACGGTTACGCTTGTCAGGCCCTGACTACGCAACAAAACCGCACCTGTTTATCTGGTCACACTATCTTGTCATACTAAATTTATATCAGGGGAAACCGGGCCACTGACGAAGCTTCACTTCGTTACGGTTGTCAGGGGTTCCTGACTACGCAACAAAAAAACCGCACTCGTTTATCTGGTCATACTAAATGTATATCAGGGAAACCGGGCCACTGACGAAGCTTCACTTTCATTACGCTTGTCAGAGCTCCTGACTACGCAAACAAAAACCGCACTCGTTTATCTGGTCACACTATCTGGTCATACTAAATTTATATCAGGGGAAACTGGGCCACTGACGAAGCTTCACTTCGTTACGCTTGTCAGGGCTCCTGACTACGCAACAAAAAAACCGCACTCGTTTATCTGGTCACTCTATCTTGTCATACAAAATGTATATGAGGGGAAACCGGGCCACTGACGAAGCTTCACTTCGTTACGCTTGTCAGGGCTCCTGACTACGCAACAAAAAAACCGCACTCGCGGTTTTTTTGTTGCTCCGTCAGGGCTCGAACCTGAACTTTACTGATCCAGAGTCAGTCGTGTTGCCAATTACACCACGGAGCAGTTTGGGCTGCAAATATAAACAAAATCAGGAAAAACAAAAAAATCAAAAAGTCATTATAAAACATGAAAAGTGGTTGGCGCCACCATTTCGCCCAATAAGCTTTAGTCGCGGAGATTGTGATGCGGTGTGTTTATGAAGAAGCACGGGGCACAGAGCACGGAGCACGGGGCACGGGGGAAGAAGGAAGAAGCACGGGGCACACTTGCCTGCCGGAGCTTCAGCGTAGGCAGGGGGCACAGAGCACAGAGCACGGGGCACGGGGGAAGAAGGAAGAAGCACGGGGCAGGGGGCTCAGGGCACAGGGGAAGAAGGTGCTCTTTATAGAGCCCTTGATAGTATCTATAGCCTCTACTGCTTTATCTAAAGGTTCTAGGTCTAATATAACTTTACAACATACAACTTTACAACTACATCATACAGCCTCTAAAGCACTTATAGCCTCTACAGCTTTCTTTAAAGGTGCTCGGTGCTCGGTACTAGGTGCTCGGTAGTGAAGTGTATGGGGACAGGCTCCGGACAGACCGGGGATCGAGAACCGGGGACCGGGGACCGAGAATCGAAGACCCAGGACCGAGGACCCAAAAAGTACAGGGTCCACTATCCGATGTGACGGTTGATGAACCCTGCAATTATTATCATGATAAACCAGTATCCTCTCGTGTCAGTTTATCGTGTAGTAAATCGTCAGCTTTGGCCTGTAAGCTGCCGTGGGATGATCGCTCGACACGAACCTCATACCAGGCCAGCTATTGTCGGGATACTCGGTGAATTTGATGCCATGATTAGGCAAGGCATTAGCGGCAGAATTAACGAACAACCTGGTGACATCAACCTGTATCATATTAATATTCCTTATGAACGGGGCTATGAGCACCTGGTTTATCTCTGTTGCTGCAGGCTGTTTATTCCATGTAATCGTGTTCTCCTCCCACGGCTCTATGATCTGCTGGAGGGCACATCCGATAAATTTGGTGCTTGTACCTGCAGGTTTTATTGATGCACTATCGAATGGTATCGGGAGCTCATATGTAAGGGTCATCATCACTTTCCTGATTACTGCCGATTTGGGAAGCTGGTTCAGGTTGAAAAATATGAAGCTCTTGTTTGTCCGCATAACGGTCAGCACCGGCTCGGAGAGGAAAGTAGCCTCGAAATATTTATGACCGCCGAAGTTTTTGTCGGGTTCAAGGTTGGAAATCATTGCATCCTTGCCGGCTTCGGGGCCAGGCTGGATAGTAAGCACCTGCATGGCTACCGAATCGTACGGGATTCTCAGGTAAAGCGGATTATCCCTGGTAGCTGCCTTGAGCTGGTCAGATGTGAATTTGAACTTCACGGGGAGGAAACCCTCTTTTTCAACAACAAACTGGTAGGTTTCCATACCGCCCCTTATTACCACCTGCGATAGCGCTGCCGGCAAGGCAAATGTATAATGCCATCCATCCGGTGCCGTTACAGTCAGTTTAGCCGTGGTATAAAGCGGGAATGGCGCCATTATCATCGGGTTGTCTATTACAGCTCCAGTCCAGAAAGCCAGCGGCTTGATGATCTGGACGCCAAAGTTAACGTAACCGAACTTGTCGGGTGTCTGGTCCCCGACGGTGAGCACCTCCGGCGTGACTGTTGTAGTCCTGTCAGCAGAAATCACGAAGGGTATTGGCAAGGGTTTGTTCACGAGATAGGCAAGAGGAGACCCGGCAACAGGTGACGCGTAAATTACCTCGCCCGCGGCGTTAATTACCATGAACTTGGTAAGCTTGAATTCCCCTGCACTTATCTCTACTTTCTCACTAACGAAACCGGATCCGAAAATATAAACAGGTATGAGCTTATCGGTCAGAATAGCATGACCCTGCATGTCCTCGACCGAGACAAGGACCTGGAAGGAGTTATTTATACTGTCAGTTACCTGGAAAGATTTGAGCTGTATGCCATCCGTGGGCATCGACAGCGAAAACTCCGCCGTTCCATTGCCACCGTAATCAGCCCGTTTTTCACATGACGACAATACAGCAGCAACTGCCACAATTGTCAGCACTTGTAAGAACCTTACCGTGATTTTCATGATGCAGATAATTAGTTAGACCTAAAGTTATTAAATCGGGTGAAATAACTATCGCAAAAAGTATGCCGTTTAACGAAAACACCTTTAGCCATTTTTGCCCCGGTGTCTTTAAGTGATGAGATGGTCTGGATTCCGGACCAGCCGGAACACGACTATTGACCACCTTGTTACTATTCCAGAAGGCTACTGCTTTATTTTCGCCCAGGTATCTTTCAGTGATACTGTACGGTTAAAGATAAGAGTACCGGGTCTTGAATCGGGATCGACGCAGAAATATCCCATTCTCTGGAACTGGAACTTGTCGAGGGCAGCAGCTTTACCGAGTGATGGTTCAAGCTTGCACCCTGTAAGAATCTTCAAGGAATCGGGATTAAGAAACTGATGGTAATCAGTATCTTTCTGCCCTGACGGATCCTCGTGGTTGAAAAGTCTGTCGTACAGCCTGACTTCAGCATCTATCGCGTGTTTTGCAGATACCCAGTGAAGGGTACCTTTAACCTTTCTGTCGGCCTGTTCGCCACCACTTCGCGTTTCAGGGAAATAAGTGCAATAAACCTCTTCCGGTTCCCCTGTCACTTCATTCTTCTTGTATCCATCGCACTTGATTATATAAGCACCCTTGAGTCTGACCTCCATTCCGGGTGTGAGTCTGAAAAATTTCGGGGGAGGGACTGCCATGAAGTCTTCTTTCTCAATAAATAACTCCCCGCAGAAAGGAATCTCGCGTTTTCCCATCGATTCGTCCTCGGGATTGTTTATTACCTCCACCTGTTCTGTCTTGTCGGCAGGGTAGTTCGTGAGGATTACTTTGAGCGGGTTCAGGACGCCAAATACCCTTGGAGTCCTCAGGTTCAGGTCTTCCCTTACCGCGTGCTCGAGAAGCGAAACATCGTTTATAGCTTCAACCTTGGTGTACCCGATGAGGTCAACAAATTTTCTTATCGACTCCGGGGTGTATCCTCTTCTCCTCAGGCCGCAAAGTGTAGGCATACGGGGATCATCCCACCCATTGACTTTTCCTTCCCTGACGAGTTCTAAAAGCTTCCTCTTGCTCATCACGGTGTAAGTAAGATTGAGCCTGTTGAATTCAATCTGGCGAGGCCTGTAGTCGCTGGTTTTAAGCTGGTCGATAAACCAGTCGTACAGCGGTCGGTGCACTTCGAACTCGAGAGTGCATAATGAATGAGTTACCCCCTCGAAATAGTCGCTCTGACCGTGAGCGAAGTCGTACATCGGGTATACCATCCAGGTGTTGCCTGTCCTGTGATGCGGGGTCTTGAGTATCCTGTAGATAATAGGATCGCGCATGTGCATGTTGGGAGAGGCCATGTCGACCTTGGCCCTTAACACTCTCGAACCTTCCTCGAATTCACCTTTGTTCATCCTCCCGAAAAGATCGAGGTTCTCTTCCGGTGTTCTCTTCCTGTATTCGCTTTCTATACCCGGACGGGTGGGAGAGCCTTTCTGTTCAGAGATTACTTCTGCAGGCTGATCGTCCACGTAGGCCAGACCCCTCCTGATTAAATCCCTGGCGAATTCATACAGCTTCCCAAAATAATCTGAGGCGTAAAATTCCCTGTTCTCCCAGTCGAAGCCAAGCCAGTGAATATCTTCCTTTATTGAATCGACATATTCAACATCCTCTTTGACGGGATTGGTGTCGTCGAAACGTAAATTGCATTTTCCTCCATATTTCCGGGCCATACCGAAATCGAGGCATATTGCCTTGGCGTGGCCTATGTGAAGATACCCGTTCGGTTCAGGCGGGAAACGCGTGATGACTTTTCCATCATTCTTGCCTTCCGCGAGATCCTCGATAATAAACTGCTCAATAAAGCTTAACGGGCTCTTTAACTCATCCCTTTCTTCTGCACTCATTCTTGAAAAATTTAAGAATACAAAAATAGGATGAATTTAGGAAGGAGGACTCAACGCGGGTTATTATTTTATGATGAAACCGGGTTGAGGTAATCGCCCAGCGATTTCACATAGTCAGCGAACCTCGTTCTGCCAAGTTCAGTTATCCGGCAAAGTGTAAGCGGGTAATTCTCCCTGAACTTCTTTGAAACATCTATATATCCTGCTTCTTTAAGCTTTGTAATCTGGATGCTAAGGTTCCCGGGAGTTGCTCCGGTTTTCTCCTTAAGGTAGCTGAACTCAGCCACTTCAACGGTCATTAGTATTGATACGATAGCAAGCCTTAACTGCGAATGAAGAAGAGGATCCAGGTCTTTATACAGCGTCATGTGTTTCCTTTCTTTTAATAAGATAACCCGGGATAAGATAACCTGTTATCATGGCTACAGGTACTGCAAGCGGTGAAACCGATGGGCCAGTTAGGCCGGCCACTAACGCCAGTATCCACATTGATACTCCGCCTGCAACAAGCGGTTTAAACCTGATTATTTTTCCTGTCAGGAAGGTTGGGAATGCAGCCAGTAAAAGGATGAAGGGCCCTGCAGATCCCATGTTGTCGCGCATCAGGATAAAGAGGATAATAGCCGCGAAGAAGAATCCCATCCATGTCCACATGTTTAGCATGTCGCCATAGGTGTAAATCTTCGACCGGCTTCCTTTTACATAGCCATATACCATCGAAATGATGGCTCCCGGGATTGTCAATAGCCACACGTACCAAGAGTTATTAATACCGGTGAAATTTGAGAGAAGGTAGTCTGCTAAACTGCAAACCAGGATAAGCCAGCCCCAGAACCTGAAGTGAAAGCTGCTCTGGCTGAAATTAACCTTGGTGGTGTTAATCATCTCGGTTATTATCCTGAGACTGTCTTCACCTGTCATTGTTTTTCCATTCGTTTCCATAATTTTCTGTAAATTTAAATAATAGCAACAATATATATAAACATATTGCAAATATAAAGTAGTTTATAATATAAACCAAATAATTCCCGCAATATTTTTTTGAAATTTGATAAATGCCTGTTTTTTAATGTATTAAATTCAAGGACTATGGGTTTGATCAGGATAGAAGAGATGGAGTTTTATGCTTTTCACGGACATTTCAAGGAAGAGCAGATAGTTGGCAACAAGTTTATTATTGATCTGGAAATGGAGACTGATCTGGAACCTGCCGGTCTCTCAGACAGGCTTGAAGATGCAACGGATTACGTCGTGGCATGCAGGGTTGTAAGGCAGGAGATGGAAAAGAAATCAAAGCTTCTCGAGAATATTGCCAGGAGGATACTTGATTCACTTTTTATCGCCCTGCCAGGCATTAAAAGAGCAACGGTGAAAATCAGGAAGATGAATCCGCCTGTCGGGCCCAAGGTGGGATCGGTGAGTGTGATTTTGGAAAGAAAGGTATGAAATATTGATTTTTTAACTAATTTTGCAATCCGATAATATCAAAGTGTTCTTTAATATATTCTGACCTTTTGTGACTTAGGATAGGACTAGAATGAACACTGTTAATTCCCGGGAAATATATTCCAAAGAAGTTGATTGAAATATTAGGATAAAACCGGGTAAAAAGAAATAATGGTCAGTTGTCCGAGTGGCTAGGAATCGGTCTGCAAAACCCTGCCTACCGGCAGGCAGGCGGCGGAGGAGGTTCGAAAGGGATGAATAAAAATGGATGGTTATTTAGCCTCGTGATAACCGTTACAACATGTTGCGAAGAAGTTGATTGAAATATTAGGATAAAACCGGGTAAAAGAAATAATGGTCAGTTGTCCGAGTGGCTAGGAATCGGTCTGCAAAACCGGCTACGGCGGTTCGAATCCGCCACTGACCTCAACAAAATCCCTTCGCGAAGCGTTGGGATTTTTTGTTTTTATACCGAGCCCCGCCCGGCGGGAGCGAGGGATCAAAACAAAAAAGCCCACTCCGCGACAGCGGAGAAGGGATTTTGTTGATTAGTCTCCCCCCTTGGATCACGGGAGGTAATCCGCGGAGAGATTAAAGCCCACTCCGCGACAGCGGATAAGGGATTTTGTTGAATAGTCTCCCGCCCTGGATCACGGGAGGTAATCCGCGGAGAGATTAAAGCCCACTCCGCGACAGCGGATAAGGGATTTTGTTGAATAGTCTCCCGCCCTGGATCACGGGAGGTAATCCGCGGAGAGATTAAAGCCCACCCGCGACAGCGGATAAGGGATTTTGTTGAATAGTCTCCCCGCCCTGGATCACGGGAGGTAATCCGCGGAGAGATTAAAGCCCGCTCCGCGACAGCGGAGAAGGGATTTTGTTGATTAGTCCCCCCCCTGGATCACGGGAGGTAATCCGCGGAGAGATTAAAGCCCACTCCGCGACAGCGGATAAGGGATTTTGTTGATTAGTCTCCCCCCCCTGTATCACAGGAAAATAACCCAGGGGAACTAGGTTTTCAGCTGGAGTTGTTAGTTAAGCTTCCGTATCCGAACCTCTATCCCCTTTTCATCCTTCAGAAGGTTAACCAGTTCTTCGGTTTTCGTATCGCCAAAATGATAAGGATAAAGAATTTTTGGCCTGAATACTTTTGCCGCTTCTGCAACCATTGCAGGGGTCATCGTGTAAGGTAGGTTCATCGGCAGGAAGGCTATGTCTATATTTTTGAGGTCAGCCATCTCCGGGATGTTTTCAGTGTCGCCGGCCACGTATACTTTTTTGTCGCCAAACTGGATGACATAACCGTTCCCGGTTCCTCTGGGATGAAAGGCTTTTGTCAGATTATAAGCAGGTACCGCGGTTATTGTGATGCCTGCAATTGTCCTGGTATCGCCATTCGACATTATTTCTCCCTTGCCCAGCTTTTTAGCACAGGTTGAGGTAAGGACCAGGGCCGTGTTTTCCTTCCACACCTGCTCTATTGCCTTGCTATCGAGATGGTCGCCATGTTCGTGGGTGACGAGGACGAGATCTGCTTTAGGCATTTCAGAGTAATCAGCGAACATGTTTGTCGGGTCGATATAGATGACCATCTTGTTATAAGTCATCATTAGTGAACCGTGACCGATAAAGGTTATTTCAAGGTCACCCTTCGAGGTGTTGAATTTGTCTTTCTCGAAAGTCTGACCAGACAGGTTTATGAATGCTATTGTCATTAACACCGACATAATAATTGATTTCATAGATGCAGCATGTTTTTTATATAACAAATTTAAAGCATAATTGGCAATCGGGAAGTCAGGGAAAAACAAACCCCGGGTCAAGAAAAAGTGCGGGAAGCGGAGAGCTGGCCCGCGCAGTTTCGACATAGTTTGTAGTCTTTCATGTCAATTTCCTCCACGTAGGTACTGGAACGCATCACGCATGAGCTTTCCCTGCAATGGATCAGCCCGAACATATGACCCAGCTCGTGTATTATTTCTTTCCTCATTCTTTCCATGAGTAGATTATCATCTTTTGCCATCCCGTATCGTTCATTATTAAGACGATAAGTTGAAACGATGCCTGATCTGCCATTAAGATATGCCTGACCGAAAATATAGGTCAATATTGGTATAAACAGATCAACACTGAATAGCCCGAGCGTTCTTGAATCATCAAGAGAGAAACCTTCCTCTATCCTTTTAAGTAAAGTTGTCCCGTTATATTGGCGACGAGCGGGATCGTAAAACTCGCTCAGGTCAAGCATCCCGTCTTTCAGGTTAACAGGAAGGGAGAAAATCTCCTTCACATCGCCGGCCAGCTTCTCGAGAAGCTCCTGTTCAAAGTACCCGAATGATATAAGTACTATGTTGCCGGCTTTCATCCTTTACAAATCGATGTTAATCTGGAAGGTTTATTTCTTTGGTGCGTCAGACAAAGTAACATGGATCAGCGCTCCACGATCAGTTATTTTCGCTCAGATTATATTTCCTGATTTTGTTATATAGAGTAACACGGTCAACCCCAAGGGCTTTGGCTGAAGCCGATATGTTCCAGTTATATTTTACCAGAATCTGGGCGATATGATTTTTCTCGAGGTCGTCGAGACTTTCTACTGAAGGCGAAACGGTCTCCTTTCCTATCGGGAGATCTTTCACTGTTATTTTCTTCCCGTTTCCAACAACGATTGCCCTCTCAATCATGTTCTCGAGTTCTCTAATGTTCCCGGGGAAGGGGAATTCTTCAAGCTTCTTAAGCGCTGCAGGCTCTATTATAATGAGTTGCTTGTTCATGGAGGTGCAGTATTTCCTTATGAAATAGTCTACAAGTAGTGGAATATCCTCGACACGTTCGCGCAGGGGAGGCATCACTATATTTACAACGTTCAGCCTGTAAAAAAGATCCTCGCGGAAGAGGCCTTTTTCTACCATTCCTTTGAGGTCGCGGTTCGTGGCACAAATGACCCTGAAATCGGAGGTGATTTCCTTCGTACCACCGACCCTGACAAAGCTTTTTGTCTCCAGGACCCGCAGTAGTTCAATCTGCATCTTCGGCGGTATCGTGGCAATCTCGTCAAGAAATATTGTTCCACTGTCGGCCATCTCGAATCTTCCTTTACGGTTGTAGACCGCGCCAGTGAAGGCCCCTTTCTCGTGACCAAATAGTTCACTTTCGAGCAGGCTTTCCGTCAACGCGCCGCAATGAACAGTGACCAGGGGGAAGAATCGCCTGGGGGAATTAGTGTGGATGGCCCTGGCTACAAGCTCTTTACCCGTACCGCTCTCGCCGGTAATAATAACCGAGGCGTTAGCCGGAGCCACGTTCTCTATCTCCCTTAATACCTTCTGCATGGCCTGGCTCCGGCCAACAAGATTCTCAATATTCTCGAGCGAGGAAACCTTTTCCCTTAGAAGCTGGTTTTCTTCTGCAAGGGTTATCTGCTTTGACGCGTTTCTTATGAGGTGTGTCAGCTCGTCGGGGTCGAAGGGTTTAGTCACGTAATCGAAAGCTCCGTCCTTCAAAGCCTGAACGGCAGTATCGACAGTAGCGAAAGCCGTCATCATGATCACTATTGAATCCTTCCTGAGAGATTTAATGCGTTTGAGCATTTCAAGACCATCCATACCTGGCATTTTAATGTCGGCAAGGATAATGTCAAAATCCTCCGACTCGAGCATGGACAGTGCTTTCCTGGCGTCAGCTGCACATTCCACCTTGTAGCCATCCTCTATGAACCAGTTATACAGTGAATCCCTCACTGATTCCTCGTCATCAACAATTAAGATTGATACCTTTTTTGACATTGAATTATGGTTAGGATTGTGATAAAGCCAGGTAAATTGACATTGTTGTCCCGTTTCCTCTTACGGACTTGACCTCGATACGGCCTTTATGATTCTGGATTATTCCATGGACGATTGCCAGTCCCAGGCCAATGCCGCTCGTTTTTTCCTTGGTCGAGAAGAAAGGCTCGAAGATATGAGGCAGATCCTCCTCTGAAATACCCACTCCATTGTCGGAGATATCAATTCTGACGTGGGTGTCATCAGGGTTGGCGGTCCGGAATATTATTTCGCCGTTTTCAGTAGTAGCTTCCATGGCATTGACAAGGAGCGCGACACAGATTTGTTTGATCTGGTTCGGGCTGCAGAATATAAGGTCTTGTTTGGCCGAGAAATCCGACAGGAAACTGACATTCGCAACCTTCATCGAGTGCGTCATTAATTCGTAAGTCTCTATAAGTATCTCGTGAAGGTGCCGTGGTTCAAAATCATTCTGATCCTTTCTCGAGAAATCAAGCAATCCCTTCACTATATCACCGCATCTTTTCGCTTCGTTCTCTATAAACTTGAGGTGTTTGAGCATCGCGTCCTTTCGTTGCTGGTCAACCTCCTGGCTGGCAAGCTGTTTTTGTATCAGTTTCGAGTAAACAAGGATGCCCGATAACGGGTTATTAATCTCGTGAGCCACTGAAAGGGATAGTCTTCCAAGAGATGCGATTCTTTCTATGTTGATTAGCTCATTCTGGGCCTGTCCAAGCTCCTCGGATTTTTTCCTGACCTTGTATTCGAGCTGATGCGACCAGTTCTGAAGTTCGTTTGTTGCCTTCTGAAGATTGTCAAGCATATCGTTGAATGCTGACGAAACCATCCTCATATCCGAAAGCTGGTTGGGTTTAATCTCCATCCTCATGTTCTTGTCGCCCCTGGCTACTGCTTCACTGGCGAGAATAAGAGCGTTTAGCGGTTTTCTTATTTTCTTCGTCGTGAGAAAAATAAGAGATACAACAAGGAAGAGTGTAATGAGCGCCGCGATGAGGAAATAGTCCTTTGCTGATTTGTCGAGTGCCGCGTCAAGGTCTTTCAGGGGGAACTTGATCATCAGGGAGCCAAGGACCTCTTCCTTTTCATCGTGGGCATGACATGCAGCAGTATAACACGACGGGGAGTTAAGTATCGGAGATTTGATAAGGAGATGCCTGGCATTATTATTATTGTGATTCATGCTGCACTCGCTGTTAACATCTATTATCCGGTAAGATTTTTCCCTGTCCGAGAACATCTTGTTGAGATCAAAGTGACATCTTTTACAGTCCGGATCACTATGATTCTCTATATTTGAAATAGATGAATATGCAAGGTTATTATCTATGTCGTACATGTTTACATCATCAACACCCGACATCGTGTTGATTATATCCAGCGTGTTCTGAAGCGAGGCCCTGTCATTCTCAAGCATAGACCTGTAAAGTGCTCCTTCAACAAGTGAAGCGATATTGTTCCCGTTCTGGTGAATTATCGATTTCAGGTAACCTTCGTTTACTGACCTGAAGATTGCCCAGAAGGTCACAAAAAGCAGAATCAGCGAGATAGTCGACATGAAGACCACTCTCCCGTATATTGAAGAGTAGAACCTGTAAAAGGCTTTCTTTAAAGAACTTATGGTGCCTCTGCCGGTCAGGTTCCCAGTAAATCCTGCCATTTATTTTTGATTTTGTTTATACTTCTAATTTACTTCCAAATTTTTAAATCGAGTGCTGGTATTGTCTTTTATCAGCACGGGAAGGCGGGATGATCAGGATAATATTGCCCGGGATTCTCAAAAGACCAAACCCGGGTCGTTCAGTAAAACCCGGGCTGCTATTGGTTTATTGAGGAAGAATGTATTGTTAAAGTAATGCTGCTTTCTTCCCGTTAAGGAATTCCGATTCAAAATCTTTCCATACTTCGCCAGGTAATTCTGACAAAGTATTTTCAACCAGTTCGCCTCCATCCTGGAGAACGATTTTTGACGATTCGGGAGAAACCTTTGCAAGGGAGGTGGCAAGGAAGGTCCTGAATCTTTCAAGTTCGCTGTCGAGCCAGCTGTTAGCTTCTGCAGCAACATGACAGTCGTGGGTTTCAGCTATCCATGCAGTTGGTTTGATACGAAGAAGCCAACCCTCGTTGTACGGATCTACTGTCACCACTGCCGGATCCTTGCTGATCTCCATATTTCTTCCAGTAAACGTCCCCGAAAGTGGAGATGTAATCGCGAGGGTTTTACCTTCGTGCTTTATTTCTGCCACCGGATCATCCTTCATAACATTATCTCCTTCATGCTTCAGCCACGAGACGGAGATGTCGCCTGTAATACGTACCAGCAGGTCGTCGAGGCCAACCCGCGCCACACCTGATTTCTCAAGATGCGCCCATGTGTGGTTGCCAAAATGAAACACTCCCTGTGGTACTTTGAAAAGTCCTGCTTTCAGGACACCAATACCCTTCCTTATTTGTCTGGTTATCTCGACCCTCCGGTTAAGCACAAGCCAGAATGGAATAAGGATCGCGAAGAAGCCCAGGATTACAAGGTATTCGATACCTTTCGTTTCGAAAATGTTGTGATAAGTAAATCCTTCCATATCTGAGTTTTTTAATGATTTTCATTTTCAGCGGCCCAGGCTGGAGATTCTCTCAGGACAGGCATCCTTGTTACTATCCACCTGAATATCCAGATCTCGGCAAATATTACAGTTAGTGTCACCACTATTTCCATCCAGGATGGCACATAATGATCAGGCGCGTTCCAGCGAAATCCTATAACAGTCACGTTAAGCCTGTTTATTATGATGCCAAGCATGGTAACGATTGCGGCTATTTTTGCCAGGTTTATATTGTTCTTCCTGTAACTGAGGAAGAAGAGCACCATTGGAAGCATGACGAAACCGACTATCTCTGTCAGATACCAGTAACCCATGGGAGTACTGAGATAGGTCCAGCGCTTCCCGTGGATGAAAACCAGCAACTGCAGGAAGAGGTAAGCGAACATGGCCCCGGTGCATATCTTTGAAAGGCTGTGAATTATATTATCATGCTTGTGATGATCTTTTTGTGATATCTGGTCAGAAAACACCTTGTTGCTTATTGAACCCTCGAAAATTACCATCGACAGACCGGCAAAAATACTTGACACCAGGAAGAGTAGAGGGATGAATTCAGAGTACCAGAGCGGGTGTATCTTGTCCTTTGCCATGAGGTAAAGGGCACCCAGTCCCGACTGATGCAGCGTTGAAAGAGTGATACCGAATATAACGGCAGCAATTGTCATACCTGAAAGGATCTTGTGCGCGCGTTTCGCACCGAGCCATTCTGCAATGGCGGGCGAGAATTCAATAAGTTCAGCCAGCATGTATAAGAGGAAATGCCATGCTACAAGGAAAAGAACAGAACTTGTCCCGAAACTGTTTCCGATTATCGGGTTTACAACGTTCCATGGTCTCCCCAGATCGAGCAACAAAGCCCCGGCATAGAACACGTACGCGAGAAAGCCGTTGAGGACGGTGACCCTTATAATTGAGTGGTATTTCTGTAGTTTAAGTATATAAAACATGAATGTCAGAACGTAAGCTCCCCCAGCGAAAGCAACCCCGGTTACAACGTCAAAACCTATCCATAAGCCCCACGGGACTTCCTGGGTCAGGTTTGTTACCGAGCCGATTCCTTTCCAGAAACGGATGACAATGATCACTATGCCAGCAATCATCACGGGTATTGAAATTATATTGAAAGGGGTGAGCCATTTGCCCCTGGGTCTGAGCTCGCCTAGAAGGAACCTGATAGGTGATTGGCCTTCGTTATCCTTCGGTACAGATATGATGTTATTCATTAGTTTCTTCTTTTTGCTTGTTAGTTTTGGTTGCTTCATGTATTCCAAGTAGCAGTGAAGGGAGGAGTACGAAAACGGCGGGAACGCTATAAAGGAATCCCTTCGAGAGAGCGGGGTAGGATGAGTTTTGAAGCGAGGTATTCATCCCGAGCTCGTTAAATGGAGCGGGTCCGATATAAAGGATCCCGGTACCTCCAGCCACGTGTTCACCATAGATCTGGTCGACATAAGCTTCAGGGTTCTCCATTATCCTTTTACGTGCCTCTGCAAGCAATTCGCGCCTGGTTCCGAACTTGAGAGCATCTCCGCATGCTTCGGCGCAGGCGGGTATATTGCCTTCTACAATCTTGTCGTAACACATATCACATTTCTGTATTTTGGGATTGGCGCTGTGGTACTCGAATTTCGGGACATCGAAGGGACATGATATCATGCAATACCTGCACCCCATGCATTTATCGCCTCTCCAGATAACCGGACCTTCCTTGGTCTTGTACATGGCTTTGGTAAGGCAGGCAGCGGCACATGCAGGTTCATTACAATGCATGCACTGGTTCTTGACGTTCTGTTCCCCCTTTGAAGTCATGTATTTGTTTATGACTGTCCTCTGTATCTCGCTTGTTTTCCTGACAGCACCCGGCACGGGTTCATCTTTTGGTTCGGGAAGCTCGTGGACTTCAGCGCAGGTTATCTCGCATAGCCTGCAACCTATGCACCTTGTTGAATCATAAAGTATCCCCTTGAATTCCACTTCTCCTTCTTTTTCCGCCCCGGCGGCAAAGGCATCACCGACCGCGAGAGTCAGGCCGGCAACACCGATGGTTTTGAAAAAATTCCTCCTGTCAAGGCTCATATTACCTGGTTTTTTTATAGTTAGATTTATTTTGATTTGTTGATGAAGTTTGTCTGGAACTCCTCCCATATTTCCGGGCCGAAGCCTGAAAGGACGTTATCGGTAAGTTCACCACCATCCTGGAGTATCACCTGGGCATAGGCGGGTTCATATGATCTCAATGTCCTGGCAAAAAAATCCCTGAGACGCGAGAACTCGTCTGTAATCCATTCCCTGAATCTGTCAGCCATCAGCATGAATTGTATCTCGCGGGCCCAGTTACCTGGTTCTACAAGGTATAACCATCCGTCGGTGTAAGGTGAGGAGTTTACAAGAGTTGAATCGATATAGAGATCAGTGTTCTGCGATTTAATAGTCCCGGTTACCGGTGAGTAAAGATTCAATTGTTTGCCATCCTGAACGATTGTAACAATTTTTTCGCCACGTCTCACGTATTCACCAGGTTCTTTCATTATGACCCTGGTAATGTTACCGGTGACATGCTGGAGAAAATCATCCACTCCAAGCCTTACTATACCATCCCTTTCCATGAAAGCCCACATGTGAGATTTGTCGAAGTACAAGCCGGCAGGAGAAAGGATTATATTCTTGCTGAAAGAAGGAGTTACATGTTTGCTGCCGGGGTTTTCAACAGTTGCTTTGCCTGTAAAAGGTCTGAATATGATTATGAAAGCAATTCCGGCGACAGCTAGAATTGCAAGCAGGATTATTGTTGCTGTCGACAACCCGGGTGCTTTTGTCTCTGATACCTGGTTCGCGGTTTGTGAAAGAGCCGCGAGGTTAGCATCTTTTTCGCTGCTGTATAGGCTGCTGAAACCATTCTGCGCCAGTAATCCGGATCCTGATGACATTATCCAGCTAAGGAAGTCGATAGCGTAAGCGTTCTCCGGCTTAACCTGAGATGAAAAAGTTATTGCTCCACAAAGTGTTTTCGGGTATTTCCCGGCCCACAAGCCATGTGAGAAGTCGGCAGGATTTGAATATATCTCCTCGAAGCTGTCCATCCTCCCGTTCCCGTTCCTGTCGACAGGCAAAATTGACACACCATCCCTGAATTCACCCTTGCTGTTGACAAGGTCGGAGAACCTGCAGAAAGCAACAGTATTTTTGTCGGTTGCTATTGCAGCCAGAAGTTCCTCCGTTGATTCCTTTCCTGAACCAACAAGGTTTTCGCCAGTTACATTGGCGAAGCCTGCAAGAGTTGTTACTACAGCCGGGTCGGAGTGAAAGAGAATCTTCACGGGAGTGTTCGGAGTTCCGGGAACAAGTTCATCAAGGGTAATATTTTTATTAGTCAGAAGCCTGATCATTGAAGCGGATGTAATGCCTTTACCTGCAACTATCGCGACCAGGGGAGATGAAGAATTCATTACAGGAACCACGGCGTTATGACCAACTACCATCCTCCAGTTGTTGCCGGATATACCGTTGTCGACCGGGGCGAGGAACAATGAGTTATCCGAAGAAGTTAAAGTGCTGGCTTCAACTACTTTAAATGGAACTGTTGGATTGAGCCTGGTGTATTCAGCCGTCCATCCTTTTGCCAGGTTAAGCAACTCGGGGGTGGCTGATATTCTAATTGTATCAGTGCCATTTATTGCTTTTGAAGGATTATCACCTGACAGGGGAACGCCTGCAGTGATATTAAATAACATTAAGGAGATGCCCGTCAGAATTAAAAAAAGTGTTTTCATCGCTGGTGTATTATTAGTTGTTTTTATTTCTTTCATTCGGTTGAGATTTTCATGTACCCGACATTCAACAATAATGCCAGACCCTATAAGTCACAGAAAGACAGAGAAATAAGGGAAGAGTGTAAATAAAATTATCATGCCAGAGTGTTGAAAAATACAACAGATATTTTAAAATCAAGAGGTAAGAAATTGAAAGACAATGCCTAAAGACAATATGATGAAAAAATATACAGTGATTAATATTTCAACATTACAGTATGGACATTATCGGAAGATTAAGTGTAAAACAAAGAATATCAGCATGATATAATTTTGATTGTTTCAATGATTATTGAACTTATTTTGAATAATCATTTCTTTATATTTGCTGACTCTTGAATTAACTATTTTGGAAAGTTTGCTGACCACACTTCAGGCAGGGTTAAGTTTGCCCGGGTTTTTATTGTTTCTTCTCGTTGCCCTTTGCATAGGCATGGCAAAGGCAGGTTTCGGAGGACTTGGTCTTGCAGTGGTTCCGGTGATGGCTATATTGTTTGGCCCGAGGGAGTCGACCGGGGTTATTCTGCCGATGCTGATAACCGCCGACATCCTAGCCGTCATTCATTACAGGCAGAATGCTGAATGGAAATACATAATCCGTGTTTTACCGTGGGTAGCAGGGGGTATTTTA
Organism: Bacteroidales bacterium; assembly: GCA_046329885.1. GTDB lineage: Bacteria > Bacteroidota > Bacteroidia > Bacteroidales > VadinHA17 > LD21. The sequence continues at coordinate 63,931 of JAXLTU010000004.1, read as the reverse complement.
ACCGGGTTGATAACGGGCAGGTTCATCAATCCCGGGCAATTCAGGATTCTGCTACTCGGAGTTGTATGGATTATGCTGGCTTTGATGGTAATTAACGACATAAGGGCCAAGAGGAATGAAGATGTTCCTCATAATGTTGCATTTCCAGCGGCAATGGGATTCTCAGGAGGATTCGCCACGATGATTGGAAACGCCGCCGGCCCGGTATTCACGCTGTATTTTCTTTCGATGAAGCTCAGGAAGAACGAGTTTATTGGAACCGGGGCCTGGCTTTACCTTATTATGAACACGGGGAAACTGCCTCTTCAGGCCATAGTCTGGAAAAATATCTCGGCTCATTCTTTATTTCTTGATCTTATAGCAATCCCGTTTATTGCAGCTGGTGTCTACCTGGGTATTTACCTGGTGAGACTGTTCCCTGAAAAGGTTTACAGGTATTTTATAATCTTCACTACAATTGCTACATCCGCCTTGTTGCTTTTATAAACGAGACCACGTTATTCAATTGTCCGGGCCGGATCCATCAGATTGGCATCCGTGTAATGAAAATGCCACGCAAATAAAAAACACCACCCCGCTGGATGGTGTTTTTGGGTATCCCTTTAAATACCGGGAGTATTACTTATCTCCAGTTTACAGGCAGATCATAGTTCACGGATCTTTATGTTCCTGAACCAGATGCCGTAACCGTGATCCTGAAGCCCGATATAACCCTCTTTAGCTATGCCTTCGGTGAAGCCCGGGAAGGTTTTAAACTTGCTGTTCTGAACCATGGCATCCCATTCTGGTGTCCATAGAGTGTATTCAACCACCTTGACCCCGTTTTGAGTGTGAGTGACTTTCCCGTCCTGAACTTTAATAACAATTGTGTTCCATTGCCCGGCCGGTTTGCATGTTTTCGGATCAGCAGGCAGCATATCATAAAGTGAGCCGGCAAGGTGACTTGCTACTTTGTTGTCGGTGGCATCGACATTATCCAGAACCTGAATTTCGGGAGCAGCGTAGTAAATAGGTTTACCAGGGACCTCCCTGACATTAAAGAAAATACCCGAATTGCCTGCCTTCTCGGTTTTCCAGTCAATTGACAGCTCGAAGTTCTTGAATTTCCTGACACTATAAAGTATGTCCCCGTTAGAACCCTGGCCAGGTTGTTTACCTTCAGCGGTGAAAACCTTCATTGCCTTATCGTCAATAACCCAGTTTGCCGGCATGGCCGTCCCGTTGCACTGTCTCCAGCCGTCAAAGTTTTTCCCGTTAAAGAGGAGAGTCCATCCTTTCTTTTTCTCAGCGCCGGTAAGCTTATTAACCGGTTGTGCCACCAGGGCAGTTGTCGAAGCGACAAGAAGTATTAAAACAAGTCCTTTCAAAGTAAGATTCTTTTTCATGTCGAATAATATTATCGTTAAGTATGTAAAGTTATTATTTTGATTTAAGAATGATCAGATAATTCCTGGGCTCCAGTCAGAAATTCTCCAGCCTTTTCTAGTGGCATGTTTTTTCAGTTTCCTGTCGGGGTTAATGCAAACGGGGTTTCCGACAAGAGATAGTGCCGGGATGTCGGAGACTGAATCTGCGTAACAGTAGGCAGAGGAGAGAGTGAGTCCAAGTTCCTTGCAATGTTTGGTTATCCGCGCTGCTTTCTCATTTCCGAAACAATACGCTCCTTCAGGTTTACCTGTGAATGTGTGTCCAGTGGTCTCCATTTTGGTACAAAGCACGCTGTCGATTCCGAGCTGTTCAGCCATGGGAATGCAAATTTCCTCGATGGCTGAAGATAAAATGACTATGTGAGCGTTCATCCCCTTGTGGAAGCGGATCTCGTCTCTTACCTGCTTGAATAAAGATGGCACGAGGTATAATTCAACAGCCTCCCTCGCTATTGCGGAGACCAGATCGACCCTGGTGCCCTTAAGCCAATTGCCCATTCCCTCTATCATCTGGTAGGTGCTCCTGAGCCCGGTTTTATATAGTACTGTATGGATGATGGCCGTCGTTATATCCTTTTTGTTGATAAGCCCCATGTCACTTGCAGCCTTGATGATTGCATGGCCACTGTTCATTGATGTCAGTGTCCTGTCAAGATCAAAGAAGACTACATAATTCCTGTCAGATGCCATAACTGTTTACTTGATGCCTGAGTTAAAGAAGTGATTACCCCCGGGGTTATAAACTACCCTGAGAGAAGCTGGTTTTATATCTATTTTGAATTCTCTCGAGAAATAAAGCTCGCCGTCGAGGTGATAAGGAACGTCACCCGTGAAGCTTATCGACAAACCAGGTGTCTTGTAATAATTCACCCTTTTATCATTCACGTGAGTACCTTTAGGGACCATCAAAAGTATGTGAAGTCTTTCAGGGAGAGTTAGTTTTCTGACCATGCAAACATCAAGGAGCCCGTCGTTAGCGACAGCGGTTGGAGTGAGGAAAAATCCCCCGGCAAATCTTCGCCCGATTGCCACCGTATTAATGAAACAATCAGTTTCTTCCTTCCCTGATCCGGTTGAAATGACCATTTTCTTCTCCCTGTAAAAGAGAAGCGTTTTAAGGATATGCCATATATATTTGTACTTCCCGCCTTTTTTCACTTCACCGGGAGCGGTATAATTCTCGGCAGCAACCTGGGCATCAAAACCGAGCCCCATCCCGTTCAGGAAGATGTTCCCGTTGCAGTAACCGCAATCCATGTCGATAGTTGACCCCTTGAAGAAGATGTCCCAGTCTTTATCTTCAAACCGGCCAGGGAACCCGAGTATCTGGATGAAGTCATTCCCCGTGCCAGCAGGAACAAGCCCCGTTGTAATACTCGTGTTTCCAGCGAGCGGACCGGCAACCTCGTTAAAAGTGCCATCGCCTCCCACACCGATGATATGGCTGAATCCCTTCGCGGCATATTCTGCTGACAGACGCGAGGCGTGTCCCTTCGCGGTGGTAAAAACTGTTTCAGCCCTGATACCGTATATGGTAGCCATGGCTATAATTTTTTCACCAGTCGTGGCAGCGAACCCGCCACCAGCAGCTGGATTGATAATGAATACCCATTTTTCTTCTTTTCCCATCAATCGGAAGATTTTAGACTTACCCCCGAGAGTTCTTCTCCCGGGGAAGCGAGATCAATATGTGCAGATTCTATTCTGGAGCGGATGATACCGGCGATTTCACCATCACTTTTGCTTTTCAGGAACTCACCACTAAATGGTTCGTGTATAATTACTGAAAGTTTCGATGAAAAGTCAATATAGCTTCTGTTCTTCGGTTTCAGAGAATAAAACCCGTTCAGAGTAACTGGCAAAACATCGGTCGAGGTAGACCTGACCAGAATTATGAATCCCCTGTAAAAATCACTCATCCTGCCGTCAAGGGTTCTGGTACCTTCCGGGAAGATGGCGATATTTCGTTTTCGTGATCTTTCAATCAGCTGGTTCACCATCTCGCGTGTATTTCTTATTGTTGCTTTTCTCATCGGTATGTAATCGGTAAGAACAAGCACCTGCCTGAAAACCGGAATTTTCATCAACCTCTCGTGGCCGAACCAGGCGAGATCGGGGAAAATAGAAACTATCGCTATTATATCGAATAGGCTCGAATGGTTTGCAACGAGTATGAATCTTTTACTTTTCAGCAGGTTTTCAAGGCCAGTTACCTCGATTTTCATTCCCATGAGGAGAAAAACTGAAGTTGCCCAGAAACGCATCATCGACCTCACGATCCCTTTTGCCCTTAATAACATGAACGGGAATCCGGCGATTATCATTAGTGCCGTGAACAGGTACAAGAGCGCAAACACGATGATTGAAAGGACTTTATATATAGAGATTCTGATCATCCCTCTTGTCGTAGGTTTTTCTGATGGCAAGTTCCCCGGGTAAATGTAAAAAAATATTGGAAGATTACCATTTCCCCAGTGACTGTGAATACGATTTAATCTCTTCCGGGCTCAGGTAGTTTGAGAGTATGTCTTCGTGGTTCCTGTCTTTGTGACTTAACTCGGTTAGTTCATATAATTGCCTTCCAAACCCCTTTTCTATAGTGAGCCTGTCGGTTGCTTTCTCCTCGGCTTCCTGGACTTTTCGGGAAACCAGGAACCTGACTGCAAATAACAGGTAATGCCCTGTTCCCATTTTCAGATACCGTTCCTGATGGCATAGTTCGTGAGCCAGTATTCCGGTCATCACGCTATCGGTGAAGCCTGAGGTACGCCTACTGACTATAATTATTCTAAGGGAGGGAGGGATCCAGAATGACATCGCGTAGAACTTGAATCTCATCACGATGAATCTAATCTTTTTATCGTGCAATAGCGGGAACGATTCAGATATAATCTTTCCGGCCAGAGTCTCGACCCTCTCTTTCATTTCATTCATATATGCGTCAAAAATAAAAAAATCGGATAAAAATCCGATTTTTCAATCCCTAGTACAGGTTAAATACTAGTTGCGTTTGATCTCGAATTTAACAGGTACAGTGAACCAGACAGCAGCGGGGTCGCCGTTATTCTTACCTGGTTTCCATCTCGGCAGCATAGAAACAACCCTTATTGCCTCGAGGTCAAGCAGCGGGTCGACACCTTTTATAATAGTGGCAGATCTGACTGACCCGTCGGCTGATACAACAAACTTCAGGGTAACCCTGCCCTCGATATTATTGATCACTGCCTGTTCAGGGTACTTTATGTTCTCGTAAATGAATTTCATGAGAGCTTCAGATCCACCTGGGAATACCGGCATTTCCTGTATTATGACGGGAACCTTGGAGTCATCATTATCGGTCGGGATCACGGGATCCTCGACGGGGATGATTTCAACTTTATTATCCTTGTATTTACTGGTATCCGTAAGCAGGTCATTTGCCATCATCTGGATCGAGTTACTGTCGACCGTATCAACTATCTGGGGCGGGAGATACCTGTATACTTCAGGTTTGTTTTCCATTTCCTTTGGTGGCTCCGTTTTCAGGGTGTTCGGATCAATGATTGTCGAGTCTGGTACGACGAAAATCTCTATTATTCCATCACCATCCCCCATGGCTACAGGAGTCCCGGTGAAGGAAAGCAACACGAAAAATCCAACGAACAGTGAAGTGCCGCCAAGTATGGCCAAAATTGCCGATTTAGCGTACTTTTTACGGATGACATATGCCCCGTATTCCTTGTTGCGGTTCTCGAACACGATCTCGTCGAATTTCGGAACCTTTTCATTATTCCTCTTCATTTGAAATAGTTTTAAATGGTTAATACTCTACAGGTCAATCTTGTATACCATTTCAAAAAAGAGGCGCCTCTTGTTAAAATATGTTAAACAAATATGGTGCCAGAAAGAAGAAAAGGGAAAAGTAAAAAGTAAAAAGGAAAAAGGAAAAAGGAAAAAGTAAAAAGCACTCTACAACTCTACAACCCTACAACTCTACAACCCTACAACCCTACAACTCTACAACCTTACAACTCTTAAATGAATTTTCGTAACTTGCATCACGTTTTATATCGAACTGCATAAAACAAACGACATGAAAACCAGGGGATTGTTAAGTGCCATCGTACTATCGATGATGATAGTTCTGTCGGCGTGTAGCGACAAGGAAGTATTGATGCCACAGCTTGTTACACTGGCTGCCACTCAGGCTGATATTACAGCAACAACCGCCATCCTCAAGGGTGAAATTAAAGTGCTGGGGAATCAGAATATTTCATCACATGGCATTGAGGTATCCAAAAGCATGTTATTTACCAATTCCATCCTCTTCGCTGCTACCGGAACAGCGGCAGCAGGCTCATTCGAGGTAACAGCAACAGGTCTTGAACCCGGTACGGTGTATTATTTCAAGGCCTATGTTACCATAAACACTGCCCAGGTTTATTCGGACGAATACCTGACATTCACTACAAAACCCTTGTAGTTTTTATTTCCGGGAACGTTCGAATTAAAACAAAACAGGAATAAGCTTGTTATTTTGCATAACGAGGGAGCATAATTTTTAATAATCTAATTTAATGAGGGAGATTGACAGTAGTAAGCCGGTAGCGGTTACAGGAGGGACGGGATATATAGCTTCGTGGTTAGTCAGCTATTTGCTCGACAGGGGATTAAAAGTGAAAGTATCGGTAAGGAAGCTTGGTGATACTGCCAGATATGAACATCTGTCGAAACTGGCTGTCGGGAAAAAAGGTAAGATAGAGTTTCACGAGGGTGATTTGCTGAAGCCTGGTTCTTTTGATGAACTTGTAAAGGACTGCGAGCTTGTTTTTCACACGGCGTCTCCATTCAAAATAGCAGAGGTGAGCGATTTCAAGAGCGAGGTAATAAAGCCTGCGCTTGATGGAACCAGGAACCTCCTCGCCTCAGTTAACAAGGCAGGGACAGTTAAACGGGTTATCCTTACGGCGAGCGTGGCTTCAATATACGGCGATGCTGCCGATATTTTACTCAGGCCCGGCAGGATATTCCGGAATACAGACTGGAACAGCACGAGCAGCGAGATTCATCAGCCATACTCGTATTCGAAGACAATTGCCGAACGGGAAGCCTGGAGGATAGCCGGTTCTCAGGACAAGTGGGATCTTATTACCATACACCCGGGTTTTGTAATGGGACCTTCACTCACCGGCAGGAAAGATTCCACCAGTATCGACTTCATGATTTCGTACATGAAAGGGCGATTCAGGTTTGGTACCCCCGACCTTTGGTTCGGAGTGGTAGATGTCAGGGATGTTGCCATGGCTCACGTTCAGGCCGCCTTTAACCCTTCTGCCGCGGGGAGATATATCGCTGTTGGTAATTCTTACAGCCTGACTGCCATTTCAACGGTATTTAAATCTGTCACGAACGGGAAATATCATGTTTCACCCCGCAAACTTCCGTCCCTGATATTTTACGTGGCTGGTCCACTCATGGGATACACGGTTAAGTTCGTCAAGAAGAATATCGGCATAGAGCTGGCTTTTGACAACAGTGCCGCGATGAAAGATCTGGGACTGAAATTTCGTCCGATTGACGAGACAATAAGGGATCATGTCAGGCAACTTGAAGGACTGTCGTGATATTTATTCAATGCGGAAGCATGCAATCTTTCAGGGATAAAGAAATTGATCTGCAGGAAGCATAAAAAAGAGGGTACCCGCGTGGAGTACCCTCTTCCTATTAATCAGCTCAGCTTATTTTTTTGCCGGGTTCGGGTGGTTAACCTTTGCAATTGCTGTTTCAAAGTTAAACTCCTTGTAGAAAGGGTTCTCTTTGTTATGGCATTTTAGGCAAACCTCTTTTGTCGGCATGATAAGACCATTCTTCATTGAAGCGTCTCTGCTCTTCATTATGGCAGGCGATTTGTACATGCTGCCTGGGCCATGGCATGATTCGCAAGATACGCCATCAGTTGCAAGTATCCCGCCCCTTGAAGCTGCCGGAACTGCATCAAAAGTTGAGTGGCACTTGAGGCACTTTGCTTCTTTTGTCGGATCAGCTATGCCATTTTTCTTGGCGTAGTCGAGCGATGCCTGGCTTGAAAGACTCTTCAGTGCCTTGGCATGACTGGTACCCATCCACTTGCCATACTGGTCACCTGTAGCAGGTTTGTTGTGGCATAATTTGCACTTGTCAGCACCTATATATTTAAATGATTGGGCTGATAACGTTCCCCCGATGAACATGACCAGGGTGAACAAAACAAATAATCTTCTCAGAATCATAATGTCCGGTATTAATGGTTTAGTTAAGTTCGTTCTTCTTTTCTCTGTTAATTATATCACAATAACAAATATACTAATTTGATATGATACAAAAACCGGTCCAAAACCTGTTTAGTCACGAGAGGCTTGTAATAAACACTAATCCAGCGTGTTGTAAAAACATCGTAAATATCACCTGCCTGTAAAATACCTCCAACCTAATAAGTTCGGGTCATTGAATCGGGAATGGTGATTATGAAACCAGCAGCGTTCAGGTTGTCCTTTTCCACGCTGTTTATGTCTTTCTGCTGAACTGTTTCGATGGTGACGATTTTAAGATCGGGATTGAATTTCTTCAGGTACCAGATAATACCCTCGAGGTTCCTTGAATGGTAGGAGCCGTTGTAGTGAATAAAGGATTTTCCGTCAGCGAGGTTTTTGTTTATGAAGTAGGCCATCGTGACATCCTTGAGAGCCTGTGCTTTAGGCAGGTTTTCGCTGCCATGCGACATCTGGCCTCCACCCATGCCGCCCATGTTCAGCATATCCTTGTAACATTTTACATCAGGGTCGTAAGGGAAAGGGAGCGGGGCAAAAAGTTTCTTTGCCTCATCACTTAATGTTGCCAGGCCCTCGAAACCCGATTTGTTTACCAGCGCGGCATAGCGGCGAGGGACATTCGTTGCAATAAACTGAAGCTTGTTTGACTTGGCGAACTCGACAAGTGGTTTATAATCTGTCTTGTAGTTCTTCCAGAGTTTGACTTCGGCTTCGAACTTTGCAGCGTCATAGATACCTCCCAGGTACTCGTTTAAAAGGAGCTGGTTATCACTTTCAAACATCTCGGCACCGAGTATCAGGTTATTACCTTTGCCTGCGAAAATACTTTTGGTAATCTCCAGTTCGAGCCAATGTGCAATGGGATCATCGTGAAGCTCCCCTATGAAAACAACATCAGCCTTGAGACTGGCTTTTATGATGTCCTCGTAATCAGCTTTTTTACCTTCAGAAGTGAAAACCCTGTATGCAGGTTTGTCCTGCGCACCTACTAACGCACTGATTAACAATGCAACTGCTAAGAATTTTAATTTCATTTCTTTCCTTTGAGTACATGATGATTGCCCTCAAAGGAAAGAAAAAAGAGGAAGAATGCAAAACAGGGACTTACCTGAGCCCGAATCTGTACGAGAACTTGATCAGGAAGACATTAGTCGGCTTCTTGATTTTCCCGTCAAAAAGGTTCCCGAGGTCATTGAAGAGGTCCAATCTGCCTGATGAATCATAATGGTCCCTGTTCTGGCTCCATACCAGGTAAACAGATGAACCAGGATTATATTCCCATCTTATTACAAGATTGGAAAGAAATTCCTTGTAATTGAAATCGCGGTTATTAATTGTATAATCATCGACCCCATTTGTATTCTCGTCTATCTGGTAACCGTTATCCTCGTTTATCGTAACCTGGTTATCGGTATAGGTCCAGAAACGGTCACGGTATTCTGATGCCATCGGGTCAGTAATGAACTTGTAATCACTGTATTTCCCAGTTGCCACGAAAGGCTGACCCCAGTACTGAAGAGTGAGGTCTGGCGAGAGATTAACGTTTACCCTGAATGATGCGCTAATAGTTTTCCTGTCGATTGCACCGAATATGTACCTGTCCTGGTTGTTGTAAGTAAGCTTAGTCATGTACTGCAGTTCAGAGTGTGAGCTGTTAAAGCCAGGATTAAATGATAATACCAGGTAATTAGTTGGTTTATAGTTTATATCTAGGTTCACATTATAGTATTCAGACGATTGTTCGAATCCAAGCCCCATGTTACCACCGACTTCGAAGGAGAGTTTCTTCCTGCTGTCGGTGGCGAAACCGAGCCGGTAATTAAACTCGCCGGGGTCTTTCATCATCGGACCTCCCCTGAGTAGTCCTGTTGAAAGGCCTGTCGCGCTAAGATTGCCTCCGGTCCATGCATTCCAGAAGTTCTTGAAAGTTATGCTGGCATTCCACTCGAGACCTTTTGCTGTCCAGTCACCTCCGAAGTTCCATGCATTGAAGACATCGAAGTTAATATTGTAACGCCTGTAAAAGCCCTTGGGTTCCCACTGGTTATAACCTGCCCAGAATACCGAGAGAACCTGGTCGGCTTCCCTGATATAACCGAGATCATTTGTCTCGAATCCCGGTGTTTTCCAGATTGCCGCTCCGATAAAATTCCAGTGACCGTTCATTTTCATCAGTTGCATCCTGCCTCCTGAGCCAAACAGTGAAGTCCTGTCGGGATTGAACTTCACGTAATTATTATCGGGGCGCTGGTAATATCTTGCAGAGGATGTCTGCGTCTCGGCTATGGCTTCTTTCGTGCCGGTAACAAGGCTGAACGCCGTGTTAAGATTGAACATCCAGTTCTTGTCCTTGAAATACTGGGTGAAGTCGACCCCGCCCGTGTAGGCACCGCTGTGCATGAAGGTTGCAAGGTTGTCGTTAAGGTCGCGGTTGGTGCTGGTGAAGATTCCTCCCAGTATTGTCTTACCTTCATTAAAGTCTTTCTGGACCCTGCCCACGAAATAGTTCGTGAGAGGTTCAACAGTATCGTGAAGTCTTGATCCTCCGACAGTGTCTATCTCGGCTCTTTCCTCGGCAGTAACGGCTTCAACGATCCCGATCGAAAGGCCATCCTGTGTTTTCCCCGTGAGTTTGGCAGCACCAAGTATTGTGGTATAGGTTGGCACATCAGCATTCCAGCCATCATTCAGATTTGGATAGCCCTGCGGCCTTCTACCGATTCGACGTGAATAAAACAGGTTGTCGTTGCCTATACCGCCGTCACCGATCCCGAGCCCGAAATTGGTAATGTTATTTCCCTCAATGAAAAAGGGCCTTTTCTCCCTGAAAAAAGTCTCATATGCCGAGAGGTTAACCTCTGAAGGGTCTGCTTCAACCTGACCGAAATCGGGGTTAATAGTGAGGTCCATCGTCATGTTGTTGGTAACACCGATCTTGGCATCAATACCGCCATTCAGTCCAAAGTGTTTGCCACTGCTCCTGAAAGGATTCTCCGGTTCCGATTGAAAGGTTTCGGCCTTTGCCACTCCATATGGTGTTATATCAAGTATCTTCCTGGGTTTGATCTTCTCAAGCCCCGTCAGCTCACCCATCAGATGAATAAATCCCGGGGCATCCTTGGGTATATGCTGCCAGAAGGTGGTTTCATTGTTCCTGTATATTATCCTGGCAATTTCCAATCCCCATACCTCTGCAGAGTTCTTCTCGAAACGCACCTGGCTGAAGGGGATCTTCATTTCCGCCACCCAGCCTTCACTGTTTATACTCGTTTTTACCCACCAGTTAGGGTCCCACGACGAGTCCTCGTTCTGGCCGTCATTCGAGAATAGTTGGTCGTACTTCACACCTGCTGAACTTACTCCGAACAGGAAACCGGTCCGGAGATCGTGATAACTATCCAGGATGATTCCCACGAGATCACCATCAGCCTGATCCCTGCGCGTGAGCCTGTTAACGATACTGTCAGGGCTTGTATCAAAGGCTTTTATTGCCACGTACAGGTTATTGTCGTCAAACATTATTTTAAATTCTGTTCTCTGGGTAGCAGGCCGGCCATTATATGGCTCATTCTGGGTGAAATCATCAAGCCAGACCCCTGGTTTCCACGCTTCATCGTCAAGCAGGCCATCTATTACGGGGGCTTGTTTTACTTCAATTGCAGTGTATCTCTTCTTGTCCTGGCCCCTGAGGGTGGCCATACTTGTTGCCACCAGCAGGGCAAGACAGATTATGATGATTCTTTTCATGGCAGGTTTTTTTAATTTTTCCGTACTAATGACGGATGAAAGGCAAATTTGATGCGAAAATAAATTAATTTAGAATGATTCTAAATAACAATCACGAGCTATGGGTTATTACTACACTGATTATGACCGTCATCATTATTTATACCCTGATTTGTCAGGCTTGATTTTTTTATTTTTATATTAGCTAATCCAATATGAAAAAAATGATAACAAGAAGATCTTTTATAACAAGGGGTGCGATGCTTGCAGCCGCGGCCATTGCAACCCCATCGATAGTAACGTTAGGAAATCAGCCTGAAGATAAATCAGTTCTTGCCGGGAAAAAGGTCCTGTTTGTATGGGGTGGATGGATGGGACATGAGCCCGATAAGTGCCGCGATATCTTCGTACCCTGGATGAAGTCCGAGGGCGCTGAAGTTACAGTATCTGATACTCTCGAATCGTACACGAACATGAATCTAAAAGATCTGGATCTTATAGTCCAGGTATGGACCATGGGTCAGATAAGCGGTCCACAGGAGAAGGCTTTACTTGAAGCGGTAAAGAATGGCGTTGGCATCGCGGGGTGGCATGGAGGTCTTGGTGATTCGTTCAGGAATAATACCGAGTACCAGTTCATGGTGGGCGGGCAGTGGGTCGCACATCCCGGTGGTGTGATTGATTACAGGGTGAATATTACCGATCATAAGGACCCGGTAACCAAAGGGCTCACTGATTTTGACATGAAATCGGAGCAGTATTATGTTCAGGTTGACCCGAACGTGAAAGTACTTGCTACAACTACTTTTACAGACAAGAATGCTAACTGGATAGGAGGAAATGTAATACCGGTAGTATGGAAAAAAGTATACGGCAAGGGCAGGGTGTTTTATTCATCGCTTGGGCATGTTGCCGCCGATTACAGTGTAGCCCAAGCCCTCGAGATACAGAAGAGAGGCATAAGATGGGCCTCGATGAGCAAATACGAGCCAATGGAGGTTTGGAAGCAACCAGTTTATAAAACGAAGAAATAAAGCGGGTTCCGGGATTCCCGGGATCAGGGTGAGGTCTCTCACCCTTTTTTTATCCCTCGTAATAGGTAATGTCGCGGTACACGACCGTGACTATCATCCCGTTATATGTCTGAGTCTGTTTTATCCAGTTGCCTTTTTCGTCGTATTCATATTCAAAATTGAAGACATACTCCGTTCCGTTGGCTTCAACATTGATTTTATACTCGGATACATCGTCATGGGAATTTCTACTGAAGGTGCTTACTGTAATAGTCTTTCCATTAGCGTCAAATTCTGTCTGTCGTGCAAGCTGGTCGTTATTGTATTCATTCTTCAGTTCACCGGTCAGCTTACCATCCTGATATTAAGCGAGCGGAGGTGTTCAAGTATAACCAGGTAATGCCTGTCGCCCTTGTGATTTCTGAAAAAAATGTTTTTACACCTGCCGCAATTGAAGTCTCTCCAGTGAATCCTGGCATCCTCGATAGTATTTACCGGCGGATGTTCATGATATTCAAAGGGGATAGACAGTTTATCAAGAAGTTCGTATAGTTCTTTCTGACCGGTCATGATTTTATTTTTTGCTTCCACTGAAAGCATCTTCCATTCCGGCCAGTGACGCGATGTCGTAACCGGCCTCCATGTGATCAACATCCTCGTCATCGTAAAACCATTCGATTATTACCGGGATATTAGTCTCTTTCAAGCGTCTTAATTCGACGAAGATGTCATAAAGGAATTTTGCCGATGACGAATTGAAATACTCGAGATCAGCAGAGAACCTCAACGGGTTATTATTATTGAAATTCTTGATCTGGCCTGACAGGAGATCCTCGACAAAAATCTTCATCCAGTCTATTACTGGGTAGTAAAGCGATCTGACGTCTTCAGGTGAAGAATTCCCTTTGATCCTTAAGATACCCTCTTCGGGCGAGAAATATATTTCGGGGGTAACCGATGTAGGCAATATTATCAGCTTCTGCATTCTCAATTTTTCTGCAAAAGTGTATCTAAAAACGAACAATAACAACCCCTGATATTAACAACCAGGCTTAATCAATCAACAGGTTTTCGTTTTGCAGTTCCGCCAGGTAGCCCTCGTCAGCATCAGGGTAGTTCATTTTTGAAGCCTCTGTTGCCAGTTTATCGCAGTAGTTGTTTTCAGGATTATCAGCGTGGCCTTTTACCCATGTGAAAGAAACTTTGTGTTTCCTGTATATCTCGAGAAACCTCGTCCAGAGGTCAGCGTTTTTCTTCTTTTTGAATCTTTTTGCTTCCCATTGGAAGACCCAGCCTTTCTCGACGGCGTCTGCCACGTATTTCGAATCGGTATATACCCTGACCCTGCTTCCCGGTATTTTGAGTGCCTCGAGACCCACGATAACTGCAAGCAGTTCCATCCGGTTGTTGGTGGTTAGCCTGAAACCGCCTGATTTTTCAAGCCTGTGCGGACCGGCGGACAGAACTACTCCATAACCACCAGGGCCCGGGTTGCCACTGGCAGCACCGTCAGTATAGATAGTTATTTCACCTGGCATTTGGAAGGACTATGCCGGTATTGGTAAGGAAGAGCTTGACAGCAATGGAGAGAAGAATAATCCCGAACATCTTCTTGAGTATATGCAACCCGGCCGGACCCAGGATTTTCTCGAACCTCGATGTGAGTCGCAGTACCAGGTAAACGATAACCATATTAAGAACCAGGGCAATGAAGATATTAATAGTCTGGTATTCAGCTTTGATAGAAAGGATCGTCGTTATTGAGCCGGCACCGGCAATAAGGGGAAACGCAATCGGGACAATGGCTCCGCCTGCTTTCGAATCGTGTTTGAATATCTCTATGCCAAGAACCATTTCCATCGCGATAAGAAAAATAACGAAGGAACCTGCTATAGCGAAGGAGGAAACATCTACCCCGAATATGTGAAGCAGGGGAGAACCGATGAAGAGAAAAGCCATGAAGATGACAGAGGCAACCAGTGATACTTTCCCTGCTTCAATATCTCCGGTTCGCGATTTAATATCAAGTATTATCGGTATTGACCCGGGAATGTCAATGATCGCGAACAATACCATGAAAGCAGCAAGGATCTCGACTATGTCTATATGCATGATTCCGGTTTTCCCGCGAAGGTAGTCAGAATATGGGAAAAAAATACCCCCTGCACGTTCCGACGGAGGGGGTACTATAATATAATGGTGAATATTATTCAACCAGGGTCATCTCGTCAACGAGGTGTCTCGCTCCTGCATAGATATCCATTATCCACAGGACATACCTTATATCGACTACAATCGTTCTCTGCAGATCTGGTTCGAATGCAACGTCTCCACTCATCGCTTCCCAGTTGCCATCGAATGCAAGGCCGATAAGCGCACCTTTCGAGTTCAACACGGGGCTACCCGAGTTTCCACCGGTTATATCATTATTGGTGGTGAAACAGACAGGCATGTAACCTTTCGGTGATCCGTATCTTCCGAATTCTTTCTTGTTGTAAAGGTCTATCAGCCTTTGTGGTACATCGAATTCGTAATCGCCCGGTTTATATTTTTCAACAACACCTTTCAGGGTGGTATAGTACTTGTAAGTAACAGCATCCTTCGGGTCGTAATCGAGAACCGAGCCATAGCTGAGCCTCATTGTCGAGTTCGCATCGGGGTAAAGTGTCTTCTCCGGTGCCATTTCCATGAGAGCTGCTATCCACAGCCTGCGTCCTTTGGTAAGGTCACCATCATACTGTGAAAGACTCTTGGATACATCCATGCTCGTCTTGCTGATTGAGGTCGAGGTAAGATAAGCGAGATCGCCTTCAATTGTTTTCAGGACAGGCTTATCGAGGAAGGCATTGAGTTTTGCCTGGTCAGTGAAAACAGATTTAGCGAACATGTCATCAACGAATTTGTCGATGTCGCCCTTGTATTTCTTGTCGACGATATTTACATAGAAATCGGGCAGGAATTTTGCCGGCACATCGGCCCTGTAAAGCTTGAGCATTGCCTTCATTGCCTTCTTATCTGTCGGGGCGTTGTAGTCCTTGTAGAAGCCTGTAACATTGTTCTTGAGGTTCTTCATCAGCTCAGTGGTCTTTGCCTGATCTCCTGCTTTAAGTGTATTGACAAGAGTGCCGCCAACCTGACCGAGCTGGAGAAGTTCACAACCCTGGAGGAAGCATTCTGAAATATATTGTTGAGCGTTTGCAAACTCGGCCCTGCCCTGAACAGCATTTTTAATCAGGGTAAGGGCATCACCGTATTTTGTTTTACGGGTGGGGTCGGCCGCGAGCCACTTGTTGAACTGGTCTTCAATCTGTTCTTTCTTTGCTTTAACATTTAGTCTTTCAAGTCCGGCTTTCTGACCGATCGAGTATTTCCAGTAGTTTGATGAGCCAGAATACTTGGCAGCGTACTGGATATTGATCTTCTGGTCTGCCTGCATGTCTTTCATGAGGATCTCCTGCCTCATGCCGCGAATCTTTATCCTGTTAGGGTGGGTGATCTTTAATAATTCATCCACTTCCCATGAGGTGTAATACCTGAGGGTCCTGCCAGGGTAGCCAAGGATCATGGCGAAATCACCTTTGTCAAGATCCTTTATCGAAACAGGCAGATAATGCTTCGGTTTCAAGGGAATATTATTTTTTGAATAAGGAGCTGGTTTGCCATCAGGACCGGAGTAAACCCTGAAAACACTGAAGTCGCCGGTGTGACGTGGCCATTCCCAGTTGTCGGTATCGAAACCGAATTTACCAATTGATGAAGGAGGAGCGCCTACAAACCTGACATCGGTATATCTTTCGTAAACGAGAAGATAGAAATAATTACCGCCGTAATAAGTGGCGACTGTAGCGCTATAGTTAGTTCCTTCGGTTGCCTTGCGCTGGATGGAGGTTCTTGCTTCGCCAATGGCGGTTGCCCTTTCCGCTTCGGTCATTCCATCCTTAACGTTAGCCAGTACCTGCGATGTTACATCCTCTATCCTGACCAGGAAAGTAACAGCAAGACCCGGGTTGGGAAGCTCCTCTTCCTTGGTCTTTGCCCAGAATCCGTCCTGTAGATAATCGTGTTCAACAGTACTGTGAGCCTGAATCTGTCCATACCCGCAGTGATGATTGGTGAGGAGGAGACCTTGTGAAGAAACGATCTCACCGGTACATCCGCCACCGAAAATAACAATTGCATCCTTGATGCTCGGCTTGTTAAGACTGTAAATGTCCTCGGCCGATAATTTGAGGCCAAGCTCTGTCATCCTGCCCATGTTGAGCTTCTCGATCAGTGGCAGAAGCCACATCCCCTCGTCCGCTCTTGTTCTCATCCCGGCAGCGATAACCAGCACGATCAAAAGTGATAATACTCTTTTCATGTTAAATGCTTATTTGGATTGATTATAAATAATTCCAAAGATATATTTTTCCGTTAAGAAAAAATCAGAATTCTATCTCCAATTGATTATTGAAAAGAGAAAATGATCTCCGGTGGTAAGGGGTCAGGCCAAGCCTTCTGAGTGCATCGCGATGTGCACCAGTCGGATAGCCTTTATTTTTAGCCCAGCCATATCCGGGGTATTCGGCATCGAGTTTCTCCATGTAATCGTCCCTGAATGTCTTGGCAAGGACAGAGGCAGCTGCTATCGGGAAGTACAGGCTGTCGCCCTTGACAATGGTCTTGTAAGGGATTGAATTATACGGGTAGAAACGGTTACCGTCGACAAGAATGAACTCGGGTCTCCTGGTGAGACCATCGAGTGCAAGATGCATGGCTTTTATCGAGGCCCTGAGTATATTAATCTCATCAATTTCATTGTTATTGACGAAAGCTACATTCCATGCAATCGCCGTGTTTATGATCTCGTCGCGGAGAGTCAGTCGCTGTTTCCTTGATAATTGTTTGGAGTCGTTGAGTACCGGGTGTTTGAAATTTCTTGGCAGAATAACGGCTGCAGCTGTCACGGGTCCGGCCAGGCATCCCCTGCCTGCTTCATCGCAGCCTGCCTCGACAAGGTTCCTGTACAATCCGGATTTAAGTGCCATATCTCTTAATTAGTTCTCCAGTGTTTTCTCGAGCGATTCCATGACCCTCAGGGCGGTGTTTTCCCAGGTGAATTTCATGGATTGCTGTATCCCTTTAACTGAAAGGGTTGCCCGGAGTTCCCTGTCTCCCGCGAGTCTTGTCATATTTTCGCATATGGCCCGGGGGTCGGCAGGATCAGAATAAAGGGCAGCCTCTCCCCCGACTTCTGGCAGTGATGATGTATCTGACAATATTACAGGGGTTCCACAGCGCATCGATTCTGCAGCTGGTATACCGAAACCTTCGAACCATGCCGGGAATACGAGTGCCTCGGCAGCTGAATAATAACTTTGGAGATCGCGGTGCAGAACAGGACCTGGCATAATAATGTCTTTCTTCCAGGGAGAGGCTTCAAGAAGCCGGTCGGTCTCGCTGTTCAGGAAGAGCCTTCCTCCAAGCAAAACAAGCTTATGCCTGTTTCCCGTGTTTTCCCTGAACAGGTTGTAGGCCCTGATCAGCCCCGGTATGTTTTTCCGGGGCGAAAAATTGCTGACGAAAAGAAAATATGGGATGCCGCCTGTAAGTGTTTCCCTGAATGAAGAAACAGACTCTTCAGTTCCGGGACTGAAATATTCAGAGACCCCGTTCCACGCGACATCAATACGTGTCGGATCAATATTATAATAAGTGGCAATATCGTGCCTGCAGAATTCCGAAACCGTTATTATCCTTGTTGCCCCGGAGGCATATTTTCTAAAAAAATGAGTGTAAAAATTTCTTTCGGTGAACGGGATATCGGAAGGTCTGTGAGCGAAGTTAATATCGTGAATCACCGGAACGTTTTTAGCTGTTGACCGCAGGGAACTTATACCATCCGGTGACAGGAATACATCAACGCCTTCCTTTTTGAGTATCGCCGGAATCTGGAATTCTGACCTGTAATACCACTGCAAGGGATGTCTCGCCCTCGGCCATGAATCTAATATCTTCCAGTTTTTAGATGAGAAATCAGTCCACACGGGCTTGTTATTGGCTATGAGGACGAAGTCGTGGCCGGGATTATCGTTAACGAGTCTTTTAACAACTTCGCGGGTAAACCTTGATATCCCGTCATCAGGAACCAGTTTTAACAGTCTGACATCAATGGCGATCTTCATTTTTAGGCTCAACGAGGCAAGATTCCTTGAAAAATCAAACATAGGCATTAATACCGATTTTCAAGTATTTTCCAAAAAATTATCACTATTGTTAATAACTTGTGGAAAAATATTTTATTTTTGGATGTTCGATAGGCAAATTTATGGCAGTTAGAAAAATCGTGATAGCAGCTATAATGCTGTTATTCAGTATTTTTGCGGTTTCCCAGGAGGTATCCAACCAGGTTTTGGTACCCGCGGGGAAAGTGCTTTCCAAGGGTTCGGTATATTATCAGCAAAGTGTTGGTGAGCCAGCCGTCGAGATTTTTGGCATGTATGGAAAGGTTCTTACCCAGGGTTTTCAGCAACCATTAGTCAAGGTTGAAGGAACAGTCGATCCAGGTACTGGAATACAACCTTATCCCAACCCGGTCACTGACTATCTGAACATCAAATTATGGGGTCAGGAACCTCGTGAATTCAGGATAACGATATGGAATTTACAAGGGGTTACCCTGTACGATATTAAAAGGGAATACATACAGCCCTACACTGAAATCCTCGAGGTACCGGTATCAAAATTCCCGGTTGGTATTTACCTGCTGAGAGTATACAGCAAGGACGGGGTTCAGAACAGATCATTCAAGTTTGAGAAGCTATAAGTCCACCATGAAGAAAAACAACGTATTGGCAGCATTAATTGCCCTGGTCATAGTGTCCGCGACAGCGAGCGCCCAGGGTGGCCTCTCTCTAGGGGTTAACTACCAGGCCGTGGCTCGTGATGCCTATGGTAAGGAACTTGTCAACCAGAAGATTGATGTCAAGTTTTCGATTATCAAGGACAGTCCTGTTGGAGCAGTTGAATACGAGGAAGTTCACAGGAACGTGATGACTTCCAAGTACGGGGTATTCAACCTCACGATAGGAAAGGGGGAACCTGCAACCAAGTCGGGTACTTTCGCACAGATAGGATGGGAAACGGGACCTCACTTCTTAAAGGTAGAAGTTAAATTCGACAACGATTACCTCGACATGGGTACGCTCGAGTTTCTTGCAGTACCATATGCCCTTTTCGCCAAGAAGTCGCTCGAACCCGGACCCCAGGGACCAAAAGGTGACCCGGGCGATCCAGCTACTGATAACCAGACGCTTTCCTTCGACGGCAAAAACCTGTCACTGACCCAGGGCGGGGGAAACGCTCCCAGCGTTGTGAACCTCTCGACCCTTAACGCCCCGCATAACCTCTCTATACTGGGAGATACTCTTTCTATTCTTGGAGGAAACAAGGTAGGACTACCTAACTACATGCAGGACCTTACACTCGATGTAAATAATAATCTCAAGATTACCAAGAACCCGTCGGCTGCTTTGATCAGCCTTTCCAAATATCTTGATAATACGGATAACCAGACCCTTACCCTGAATACATCAAACAATAATCTTTCAATAACTAACGGTAATTCAATCGATTTCACCCGTTACCTGCAACAGCTGTCCTATAACTCGGCAACCGCCAGGTTATCCATTTCAAACGTGGCTGGGGAGGTCGATCTTTCTGGATTGAAGAATGATGCCGACGCTGATCCTGCAAACGAGATCCAGTCTCTTGCCTATGATAAAAACACCGGCAATCTCTCCATCTCTTCAGGAAACAGCGTCTCACTAAACAACAGCGTGGGATTCAAAGCCAAGAAAACAATAAACACCACGGGACTTACTATAGGAAACACTTACCCGCTTATTAATTCCGAGGTGGAATTTAATGACGGGCTTTATTATGATGCAGGTAACGGAAGTTTCACAGCACCTATCACAGGGATCTATACATTCTTTGTTACATATAAAGCAGATGGAAGTGGAAGTAGTAGAGTCCTTAGCATATTGAGGAATAGTGCTGTCTACGAAGTGTTAGGCTCGGACATTCTTGCGGGATCAGAGCTTTCAAAATGGGTAATTATGAAACTCAACCAGGGTGACAATGTTAGTCTGACGATTAATACCGGTATGTC
The DNA here is from genome assembly GCA_046329885.1 of Bacteroidales bacterium. Classification (GTDB taxonomy): domain Bacteria; phylum Bacteroidota; class Bacteroidia; order Bacteroidales; family VadinHA17; genus LD21. Next base: position 43,326 of record JAXLTU010000004.1, on the reverse strand, counting down.
GACATATTCCGGTACCGGGTCGTTCGTAGGGTATCGCAACAATTAGGAATTTAGCACAGATCCAAATAGTCGGGGAGCCGCGCCGGGGTAATACTGGAGCGGCTTTTTGTTTTTCAATGATCCGGAGAAGCGCCACTTTCTTTCAGGGCCGCTGCCCTGAACCTGTCCATCAGATCCTTGTTCAGATCGAGCGGAGGAGAGGCATTTGCTGGCAGGAAGGATTTATACGGGTGGTCTTTCGAGTACCTGGTGAATTCTTCTTTTATGTTCCGTAATAACTTCTCGTCAGTGAGCAGGTCGATGGCTGTACCTGCCATGACCTTCGCTCCGGTATTCAGACCTTTCCATGCGGCAGACCCGTAATATGATGCCACTGCCGACCAGTGGTGACCGATCATGCCAGGTACTCCGCCCGGGAAGTAAACAGTAGCGGTGGGAGCGATGAGCGATACCTCACCCACGTCTGTCGAACCTCCGCCAACCTGAATACCTGAAGGTGCGGAGAGCTTATTCACCTTTTTGGAATAGCCATCTTCTTTTGCCCCGAGTGTCTTCTGCAACGCCCTGGCAAAGGCATCCTCTTCCTCTGTCCATTCGGGCATCCCGGTAAGTTCCATGTTCCTTTGCAGTGTCTCTGCCAGTGCCCTGTTGATATGCTTCTGGTGCACCCCGGTGATTACCCTGACCGTGTCGAGGGTAGTTCCAGTCGCGAGGGCAGCACCCCTGGCGCAATCTATGACCCTCTTGTACATGTCATCCATTCTCTCGTCGGTATTCCTGATATAATACCATACTGTTGCCTTGTCGGGTACCACGTTGGGTGCTTCTCCTCCCTCGGTAATAACATAATGCATCCTGTATGTATAGAAAAGGTGTTCACGCAGGTAGTTTGTTGCCACGTTCATTATCTCCACGGCATCGAGCGCGCTTCTTCCGGACCATGGTGCACCGGCCGAATGAGCCGTCTGTCCCCTGAAAGTGAAAAGCACTGATATAACGGCATTGCCTTCCACTCCATAATTCGTGCTGAGCCCGGTAGAGGCATGGTTGTCTATTACAGCATCTACATCATTGAATATCCCGGCTCTTACCATGTAAGGTCTGCTGATGACCGTTTCCTCTGCAGGAGAACCAAAGAACTTGATGGTCCCCTTGATCCCGTGCTTTTCCATGGCTTTCTTAACCGCTATTGCTGCTGCAGAACCGGCAGTTCCCATCAGATTATGACCACATCCATGACCGGGTGCACCGTCAATTACCGGTGCCTTGACAGAAGTAAGGGCTTTTTGAGAAATCATGGGAAGTGCATCGTATTCCCCCAGGATGCCAATTACAGGTTTCCCGCTTCCCCACGTTGCAACGAAACAGGTTGGCATCCCTGCTACCCCTTTCTCAACAGTGAAGCCTTCCGTCTCGAGCGTCCTGATGAGCAGGGAAGATGACTTGAATTCCTGCATGCCAAGCTCTGCAAATCCCCAGATAGAATCAGATATATTGCCGAACTTTTCGTACACGTCGCGTTCTGACAGGTATTCAAAAGCTGTTCTCTTTTCCTTGCTAAATGATGCCTTTCCCAGGTAGTTCGCCGTTTCTTTTTCCTGTGAAAAGGCAGGCAGGTATGAGACAACGGAAACGAGTGCTAGAACCAGGGCCGGGATTAATGATTTCCTTTTGTTCATTTTGAATATAGTGTTGCTATTTTAACAGATAGAATGACTGACCATGAGCCTCCACGTTCACCGGGATGGTGATATTATGATTCCTGTCGGCAATACAGGTGAAAGACCGCGTCCCGTTCTCTGTAACGTTTATTCTTCCGTCCAGCCCGGTGTAATAAATATTCACGACGAGGTCCTTTTTAACTTTTCTGTCAAGCGGGTTGTAAACCACCAGCATGCCTTTTTCAACGTTAGCGGGGTCAGCGTGCAGAATTGCATCGATGTCTCTGCCGTCCGCTCTTCTGACATGTATAATATCCGCGTCAAGGATGGCCCTGTGTTCCTTGTAGAAGCTTACCCATTTCCTGACGAGAGCTTCCGTCTCGGGGGCATCATAAAGTCGCGTGCCTCTCCATGCAGCCTGGACACCTGCCCCGAGAAGGTCAGCAAGCCTTTGCCCATAGTGAGGCAGGTGCTCCTTCAGGGGCTCTATTGTTGCCTCTTTTCCACCACCCTGGTATTCAACGAGCGGGACATGCATCCAACCCATCGATGGCATTTTCTCCCACGTCCCGTCGAAAATATTCTGCCGTTCTATTATTTCCTGCTGGAAGCGTGGAAGAGACCAGTTAGTCTCGCGGTAACCCATTCCGGTTTTACTGCTCCCGTTAAGAAAATACCAGTCTGGCACGGTCAGGTAAACTCCTTTACCCCTGCACCAGCGGTAGAAATCGGAGATCACTTTGAACTGTTGCCATTGAGAGTCTTCGAGTCCATCGTGACCAGGATGAACGGTCGATGCACAAACATCACCAGGGTAAGACCCGTCGTGCTCGAAATTATCAAAGCCGGTGTATTCAATAAATTGATAGAGTTTCCGGAAATAATCCTGGCCCCATTTACTTCCAATACAAGGGGAATTCCCGAACACGGGCTGTTTCCCGGCTGGCATCACAACATCCTGTCCATCGCCAATACGCCGGCTGGCAAGCAGACTGTATCCCCCCAGGCTGATGCCCTTGGCATGCGCGTAACCAACCAGTGATTTGAACCGATCGAGATTAGCCCTTGTGGTGTCTTCTATGTTAAACCCGCTTCCGAAGGAGAGTATGATTTTCTCGAATCCCGTGGCTGCGCACTGGTCAACCGCCGATTTCACAGTTTCGTCATCGGCATACCTGAGATGGAAGAATACCGGGTTCTCGGTGATCCATGGTGCGATTGTCCTGTACATCTTCCTCTGGGCCAGCCCTTTTCTTTCGCGATCCCAGCTGTCAAAGACGAGCAGCCAGGTTCTGAAACTCACGAATTCACCACCCTGTTCTACTGTCACACCCGGGCCAATAGCCGGCCTGCATTCGAGCATCGATGGTTGTACCCTGTTATAATTTACAATTGTCCGATATTCCGGGTCTGCAACCCACCAGACTGATTTACCGAGACAAGATTCTGACGACATGCTTCCGCCAAAAGCATAATCCGTCTCAGCATATATGTTCGGGAGCACCCAGTTAGCCTTATCACCCACGGCGCTTTCTTCCTCGGTAAGGGCGAGCTGTTCGGAGGTAAAGCTTTTTACAACGATTGGAGATCCGGAATTATTTTTAAAGCTTATCCACTTGCATAACAAGGGCAGACCATCATAAATCTCGTGGTGGACGGTAATTTCTACGCCATCATATTTGCTGCCTGCCCCGGTGGAGGTATAGATAAAATCCACTCTCCTGCCTTTCGGAGGCCAGGGCAGATCACGCGGCATCCATTCCAGCCTCTTTTTCCATGGGAATCGTGGCTCTATCTCTTTTTCGGTGTACCTCGCTAACCTGAAAAGGTTGGCGGAGTTACTGCTCAGCCCTTGTATCCATTCTTCGGCAAGGTAATTATTCACCGGTTGTCCTTTTAAACCTCCCAGTTCGAGGGTATCGTTGTCAAGCATAATAACTGCCTCGGGTTTTAAAGCCCTTAGCAATTCTTTACCCGTCATTTTGTTTGAAAGTGAAATTGTCGCTCCGTCAGGTTTCGTGCTTACAGTTCTGGACACCAGTCCATTGGAGAGGGTGACTGAAGAAGAATCAACAATCACTGTCGAGATGAACTCTGTACCATCAATGAGCCAGTCATCTGTTTTCTTCACCTCTCTGCAGGAGATCGTGATAAGTAAAAAGACAAGTGTCGCGATAAATATTCCAGCCTTTATTTTTTTCATAAGTAGTAATATCTTTTATATCCTGATACCAATTACAAGAATATCATCAACCTGTTCTTCCTCGCCTTTCCACTCGAGGTGAGCTTCCCGTAGTTTTTCCCTTATTTCCCCGGACGGCAGGTGGCTGATACCGGAGAGCATTTGTTTGAAATTCTTTGAAAGGAATTTCTTGCCGTTTTTGCCTATCTGGTCAGAGTATCCATCCGAGAACATGTAAATAACTGAACCTTTCGGGATGGTCGCCTCATGAGTCTCGAATGGCATCTCGTTAACATAGATGCCAATCGGGTTTCGGGTTGCCTTCATCTCGGTCAATACCCCGTCAGTTACATGGTAGAGCGAGTTAATGGCCCCGGAGTATTTTATCTTCCCGCCGCGTTTATCGAGGAGGCACAATGCCATGTCCATTCCATCGCGGGCTTCCCCCTCCTTACCGGTCTGTCGCATCGAGGCCTTGACTCTTTTCCGCATCTCGTCAAGTATATTACCCGTGGTGAAATCCCCTTTGATTATATCATTTGAGTTCACGGAGGCTATATCGTTAAGCAGCGACATACCGAGCATGCTCATGAATGCCCCGGGTACTCCATGTCCAGTGCAGTCGGCTGCACAGACAAGCAGGTGGTTTTCGTCAAGCATTCTCATCCAGTAGAAGTCACCGCTTACTATGTCGCGTGGCATGTAAAGTATAAAGGCGTCAAGCAGTCCCGATTCAATGTAGTCCATCGGAGGAAGCATGGCAGTCTGTATCCTGCGGGCATACTGGATACTGTCTGTTATCGAGGTCTTCTGTATCTCGACAATCTCTTTCTGACGCGATATTTCCTCTTTCTGAGCCTTGAGTATGGCGTTATCTCTTTTCTTCACTGTCAGGCTCCTGAAGATAACGAGCACTATTATCACGAGGAGTAATCCACCAATAACAAGTGAGTTGCGGGAGTTTTTAAGTAGTTTGCTGTCCTTGAGCAATAGCTGGTTCTCTTTCTCCTTCCTTTCGGTCTCGTATTTAGTCTGCAGTTCAAGTATCTGCTTCTGCTTTTCAACAGACATTATTGAATCTCGCAGCGATGTGTAACGATTGACACACCTGTACGCGTTCACGAAGTCACCCTTGAGCGAATAAGTAAGAGATAATTGTCTGAACACCTCCGAAAGGGCAGTCGGTGACTGGCTTTCAGTAGCATATCCTCGTGCCTCATCAAGGTATTCAAGTGCCACGTTAAGGTCATTATTCCCCCTGTAAATACCAGCTATTACTGTCAGGGTGATCGCGAGATTTTCCTTCGATCCAGTTTCCCTGTATATGGCGGCCGCTTTCCTGTAATAGAACAAGGCGGAATCGGTTACACCCTGGTAATCGAATACATCACCCAGGTTTTTTGAAATGTTGGCAATGTCGTTACGACTTTTCAGTTGCTTTGCCTCGAAAAGTGCCTGGTGGTAGAACATCAGGGCCATATCGATGCTATCAGCATACCAGGCGGCTTCGCCAAGCGACATACAGGTCTTGAGAACTCCCAGGTAATTCCTGGTGTTCTCGTAAATAGCCAGGGCTTCGGAGGTGTATTTAACGAACCCGCTGAAATTGCCCATCTTGTAATGAATATTTCCAAGGCTTATCTTCCCGTACGGGATTAGCTTTTTATCACCGATGGTCTCGCTGATAGCTATTGCTTTTTCGTAAAATATAAGGGCGCTGTCGTATTCACTGCCTGCTTCCTTGAGCGAACCTATGCAGAAGAGAGACGTAGCTTCGCCGGCTTTTCTTCCAAGCATACGATTCATTCCGAGTGACTTCCTGTACCATTCGTATGCTTTTCCCGGTTCGCCCCTGTTCTGGGCGATAATACCCAGGTTGTTGTAGCATACCGCGACACCATTTTTATCATCGGCTTTACCAAGTATTTCAAGGGCCTCGAGATTATACTGTTCTGCTTTGTCCATGTTGCCCTTTATCTGCTCGATATTTCCGATCTGGATAAGGGAGGACCCTTCACCCTTCCTGAATTTTATCTTCCTGGCCTCCGCCAACGCTGTTTCGGCAACAGCCAGCGATCTGTCTATATCAGAATTCTGAAGCTCGTGAGATATCTTGTACATCAGGATTATCCTGCCGGTATCGGTCTTTTCTCCCGAAAGAAGGACATTAAGGCTGTCCAACGTGTCGTTCCTTTGTCCGGATAACTGCCACAAAGATCCTATTATAAGGAATATGAGCATGGCCAGCCCCCTTATCGGGCGAGAGCTACAGGTAGAAATGGAAGTGTTCATCAGGAAATTCATTTGACAAGTCTTAAAGATAAGAAAAAGACCACTCTAATCAGCAGGTCCCGGAGCGACTCTTTCCTTAAGATGACACCCGCGGGATTTTAAATTTAACAAAAACCCTATCTTTGAAAGCTGGGGAATTAATATATCCCTGGAAATAAGACGGGAAAAATTAATAACAGATATGATAACGATTGAACAGGTAAAGGAGTTAGCTGATCGCCGGGACGCGTTAAGGAGGTATCTTTGACATTGATGGTAAGCTCGCGGAAATAAAGGAGAAGGAAGCAATCACACATCGTCCCGATTTTTGGAATGACCCGAAATCGGCAGAAGAGTTGATGAGGAAAATATCGGCTCTCAAGAGCTGGACTGGTGAATATGACAGGATAGCTACATCGGTAGATGACCTTACTGTTATATTCGAGTTCTTCAAGGAAGGGGAAGCCAGCGAGTCTGATCTTGACGGCCAGTACGAGACCTGTCTTGGCCTTGTCGAGGCACTAGAGGTAAGAAACATGCTCAGGAAAGAGGAAGACCAGCTTGGTGCCATCCTCAAGATCAATGCCGGTGCCGGGGGAACGGAGAGTAACGACTGGGCGGCCATGCTGCTAAGGATGTACCTGCGCTATGCCGAGAGGAACAATTACAAGGTGAAGGAACATGATCTCCAGCCTGGTGATGAAGCCGGCATAAAATCAGTGACAATAGAGATAGATGGCGACAGCGCCTATGGTTACCTCAAGAGCGAGAACGGGGTTCACAGGCTGGTACGCATATCGCCATTTAATGCCCAGGGGAAGAGGCAGACAACTTTCGCTTCGGTTTTTATAACACCACTTGTCGACGACAACATCGAGATAGAGATCAACCCTTCCGATATCACCTGGGAAACTTACCGATCGAGTGGTGCGGGCGGGCAGAACGTGAACAAGGTTGAAACGGCAGTCAGGCTCAGACACCATCCCACGGGTATAATAATAGAGAACCAGGAGACACGCTCGCAGCTTAATAACAAGGAGAATGCCCTGAGGATACTCAAGTCACAACTTTACGAGCTCGAATTACGCAAGCGCCAGGAAGAACAAGCCAAGATTGAAGGTGAGAAAAAGAAAATCGAGTGGGGATCGCAGATAAGGTCATACGTGCTTCATCCCTACAAGATGGTAAAGGATCTGAGAACTGGTTTCGAAACTTCTAATGTTCAGGCCGTTCTAGACGGTGACCTGAATGGCTTCATCAAGGCTTACCTGATGGAGTTCGCTGCCAGACAATGAAGCATCGTCTATGATGACAAATTTCATACCTGGAACAATTGTAAAGAATTATTTTCGGCCGGTTTATTAAATTATTATGACTGAACGCGAAAAACTATTCGATCAGTTTCCCCCGGTATCCACAAAGCAGTGGATGGACAAGATCACTGCCGATCTGAAAGGGGTTGATTTTAACAAGAAGCTGGTCTGGAGACCCGGGTGCGGTTTCGAAGTACAGCCTTTCTACAGGCATGAGGACCTGGAGGGCATGTCATCATTCACTATGATCCCGGGAGAATACCCTTACCTGAGAGGCGGTTCTGCAAATGGTAACAGGTGGCTTATCAGGCAGAATATCACTGTTGATGATTACAGGCAGGCAAACCTTAAAGCGCTTGATATCCTGATGAAGGGAGTGGACTCAATTGGGTTCATATTAGCTGATCCTCAATCGGTGACCCAGGAAAACTTCAGAATACTGCTCGAGGGGATTCAGACCGATGCCATAGAAATAAATTTTCTTTCCGGGGGCAAGGCCCGCGAGATTGCAGGTTATTTTGAAGCGATCGTGAATGAACAAAAAGCTGATCCAACAGAGATAAGGGGCACCATAGAGGCAGATCCGCTGGGAAGACTTATGCTGAACGGAACCCTTTGTATTGATATCCCTTCAGGACTTGATTACCTTGCGGGTCTCGCCGGGTCAATGCCAAGGTTACCTAACATGAGAACAATACAGGTAAACGCCTCCCATTTTTGTAATGCCGGGGCCGACCTGGTTACTGAACTGGCCTTTGGTCTTTCTGAGGGTAATGAATACATTAACATTCTCAGGGACAGAGCCATGGATGCATCCAGGGCAGCATCGTCAATAAAGTTCAGTTTTGGTATCGGATCAAATTATTTCTTTGAAATTGCCAAGCTAAGGGCAGCGAGATTACTGTGGTCAATGATAACCGAAAAACACGGTATCGCCGACAGGAAGGCATCGAGAATGGAAATACACTGCGTCACGAGCGAGTGGAACAAGACGTTTTATGATCCACATGTGAACATGCTTAGAACGCAGACAGAGGCAATGTCTGCCACGCTGGGAGGTACCGATTCACTCACCGTCGAACCGTTTGACAAGACCTACGCTGTTCCGGGGGAATTTTCGGAACGTATTGCCCGCAACCAGCAACTATTGCTGAGGGAGGAAGCTTTCTTCGACAAGGTGGCGGATCCAGCTGGAGGTTCATATTATATTGAAAAGCTGACCTCGCTGATAGCTGAGCACTCCTGGAAATTGTTCCTCGAAGTCGAGGAGACGGGTGGTTTCCTGGAAGGACTGAGGAAAGGATTCATTCAGAAGAAAATAAAGGAAGTATCGAATGCCAGGGTTGCAAACGTCGCTTCGCGAAGAGAAATACTTCTCGGTACAAACCAGTTCCCAAATTTCTCTGAAGTAAAGACAAGTCCAGCAAAGGAATCATTAAAAGGCCCCACCGGGGATAGTGACCTTGTTGTTGAACCGGTGAGGATGTTCAGGGGTGCCGAGATAATTGAAAGTCTCAGGATGGCTGCAGGTGATGAGCAATCACGTCCCCTGGCCTTCATGCTTACAGCAGGTAACCCGGCGATGCGTACAGCCAGGTCGCAGTTCTCGTGCAATTTCTTTGCCTGCGGTGGGTACAGGGTTGTCGATAATCCGGGATTTGCGTCTGCCGGCGAGGGAGTTAAAGCTGCCCTGGAGGCTGGTGCGAAGATAATTGTTGTTTGCAGTTCAGACGAGGAATACGAGACGCTTGCCCCTGAAGTTCTTGAACAAGCCGGGGGGAAAGCAATTGTGGTGGTAGCTGGTAATCCCCCGTGCGCCGACAAGCTAAAAGAGGCAGGTATTGAGCATTTTATCAGCATCAGGTCAGATCTTGTTGAGTCGATAATAAAGTTTCACAGGTTAACAGGTATTATTTCTTGAAGATGAGCAGACCACTGTTTAAATATGACGATCTCGATTCCTTCCTCAGGGGCAGGAAACCAGATGTGCGTGAAGGAAGCAAATGCAACGAGTGGGTCACGCCGGAAAGGATCCCTGTAAAATGCAGTTACACTTCAGCAGATCTTAAAGGGATTGAACATCTAGGATATGCCGCGGGACTTCCACCTTACCTGCGAGGTCCTTACTCGGGCATGTATGCCATGATGCCATGGACCATAAGGCAATATGCAGGTTTCTCGACAGCCGAGGACTCCAACGCGTTTTACAGGCGTAACCTGGCGGCAGGACAAAAAGGTCTTTCGGTTGCTTTTGATCTAGCCACACACAGGGGTTATGATTCTGACCACGAGAGGGTTGTAGGTGATGTTGGGAAAGCAGGTGTTGCTGTCGATTCGGTTCTCGATATGAAGATATTGTTCGACAGGATACCACTTGACAAGATGTCTGTCTCGATGACTATGAACGGGGCTGTCCTGCCAGTAATGGCTTTCTATATAGTGGCCGCGCTTGAACAGGGTGCAAAGCTCGAAGAGTTATCAGGCACTATCCAGAATGATATTCTCAAGGAGTTCATGGTCAGAAACACCTATATCTATCCCCCGGGGTTCTCGATGAGGATTATCGCGGATATATTCAGGTACACGGCTGCCAGGATGCCCAAGTTCAACTCTATCAGCATATCAGGTTATCACATGCAGGAGGCAGGAGCCACCTGCGATCTCGAGCTGGGGTATACACTTGCTGATGGACTGGAGTACCTCAGGGCAGGCATATCAGCCGGGCTCGATATTGATGCCTTTGCACCGCGACTGTCTTTCTTCTGGGCGATTGGAATGAATCATTTCATGGAAATAGCCAAGATGAGGGCGGCCAGGATGTTGTGGGCAAAAATAGTTAGTGGCTTCGACCCGAAGAACCCCAAATCATTAGCACTAAGAACGCATTCCCAGACATCTGGCTGGTCGCTTACGGAGCAGGACCCGTTCAACAACGTGGGCAGGACCTGTATCGAGGCTATGGCAGCGGCCCTTGGTCACACCCAAAGTCTTCACACGAATGCTCTTGACGAGGCCATCGCACTGCCTACAGATTTTTCCGCGAGGATCGCGAGGAACACCCAGATCTACCTTCAGGAAGAAACACATATTTGCAGGGCGATAGATCCATGGGCAGGATCATATTACGTTGAGACACTTACTAACGAGATTGCCCACAAGGCATGGGAACACATACAGGAGATCGAGAGTCATGGTGGTATGGCGAAAGCCATCGAATCGGGCTTGCCAAAGATGAGGATCGAGGAAGCGGCGGCAAGGGCACAGGCCAGGATTGATTCGGGTGCCCAGGCGATTATAGGCACAAACAGGTACAGGCTTGCCAAGGAAGACCCGCTCGAGATACTCGAGGTTGATAACACTGCCGTCAGGGAGGCCCAGATAAAAAGGCTAGCCAGGCTCAGGCAGGAGCGTGATGAAGCAGCCTGCCAGGCCGCACTTGAGGCATTGACAGAGTGCGCCCGCACTGGTAATGGCAACCTGCTCGAGCATGCTGTTGAAGCAGCATCGAAAAGAGCAACACTAGGAGAAATTTCATTTGCATGCGAAAAAATAGCCGGGAGGTATAAAGCAGTGATAAGATCAATTTCAGGAGTGTACTCCTCAGAATATAAATCTGACAAGGACCTTGATGAGGCAAAAGCCCTTGTCGCGGAATTTGCCCGCAAGGAGGGCAGACAGCCCAGGATCATGATAGCAAAAATGGGTCAGGATGGTCATGACAGGGGAGCAAAAGTCGTGTCGACCGGTTATGCCGACATAGGCTTTGATGTCGATATCGGGCCACTGTTCCAGACACCGGCCGAAGCAGCCCGCCAGGCCGTGGAGAACGATGTGCATGTGCTTGGAGTATCGAGCCTCGCGGCCGGTCATAAAACACTTGTCCCGCAGGTAATTGCAGAGCTTAAAAAGCTTGGAAGAGAGGATATTCTTGTCATCGCCGGTGGTGTTATACCAGCCCAGGATTACAGGTTTCTTTATGATTCTGGTGTGGCGGCTATTTTCGGACCGGGGACATCAGTGGCCGGGGCAGCTAAACAGATCCTCGAGATTCTTCTGCAGCTCTAGAACAGGTTGCATATACTGGCGGTCTGACTTCAATTTTTAACCCGCGATGACTATTTTCACAAATATTGTTTATTTTGCAGTAACTGAACATCGCGATGAAAAGACTAATATTCTTCATTATTGTACCGGTATTTATTGCCGGGTGTTCTTCAACGAGGAAAGTTGCTGATGTGCAACCTGTTGTACAGCAGGAAGCAGTAATCAGTCAGCCCGCTACGCACGTTAACTTCTCCGACCAGTCAACCTGGCTTCTGGGGTATTTCAACAGGAACAGGCTGTCCGCCGAACCATATTCCGAATGGTTTGTAACCGGGATGGATTCGTACAAATATGATGAAGGTGCTGTTAACAAGCTAAAGGAGCTTGGTTTTTCAGGACTGACTATCAAGATTGTACTGGGTACATGGTGCCCGGATAGCCGCAGGGAGGTCCCCAGGTTCTTCCGTGTCCTTGACGCTGTAAACTTTCCTTCAGACAAGATTGAGCTTGTCGGTGTCGATAATTCCAAGTTTTCCCCTATAGAGAACTACCAGTCATTAAATATAATACGTGTCCCAACCTTCATCTTTTATAAAAATAATGTTGAAGTCGGACGCATCATTGAAAATCCTTCGACGTCTTTAGAACAGGATATGGTAAATATCCTCACTAAGGAATGAAAAACAAAACTTAATTACTATGGAAGAGTATAGATCAAGTTCGGGGCAGAATCTAGGGGTGGCGGCACTTATTACAGCTATAATCACTTTCGTTATTGCTGTCATTCCATGCGTCGGGATACTGGGAATTGTAACAGGCGTGGTAGCAATTGTTCTTGCGTCGGTGGGGCTATCGCAGGCTAACAGGACCGATTCTCCAAAGGGGGTTATTTTAGCCGGGTTGATAATTGCCGTTGTAGCAATAATGATATCATTCTCGCAGATCTTCGTGGCAGGTAGAATCTTTAACAAGGAAAAATGGCCGCACGAGGTTAGATCAGTCTTTGATGAAGTTACCAATGATGTAAAACGCGACCTCGAGAATTCAAACGTCTCAATCAAAATCGAGAGCAATGGCGACACTGTCGAGATAAGGGCTGTGACAGACCGCAACTCCGACAAAGTGAAAAAACTCGAGGAGCTTGAAACAGGTAAGGATTTGGGAAATGATACACTCAATTCCAAAAAATAACCTGGTTTCAGAGTGGAAGGATCAACTCGAGAAAGATAGTTATCTAAAAATAAATCTTGTCTTAGCCGGGGTAATCGTCATCATAATGGCTTACTCCGGTTTCTTTTCCCCGGAAAAGAACAATTACCCGGTTGTCTGTCTGCATGAAAAAATTACAGGGGAACCCTGCGCATCCTGTGGTTTATCTCACAGTCTCTCTCTTTTGCTCCGGGGACGATTCGATGAGGCTTATACATGGAACAGGTATGGTTTTCTCGTATTCCTGTTTTTTTCGGGTCAGCTGTTTATAAGGATACTAAACTCCGTCAGGTATATAAAATGTCCCGAATACCGGCCAAAGATCATTCTCTTTGATATAATAGTCTCGGCACTCATGTTTGCCGTTGCCTTCTACCCGTATTTCAGACAGATTATTCTTGAATTCAGAATGAGTCTGTAGACCGATCCATTAACATAATCAGTAGAGCTGTTTCAGTCCCTGTCCTCTTCCAGATCGCCGGTAAGATCATAAACCAGCTCGCTCTCGAATCCCTTCGAAAGCATGAACCTCACCAGTTTCCCCCTCAGTTCATAATTACTTTTTGCCTTGATCCTGCGCCGCTGGTTTGATATGAGGCTCCGGATTGTCTCGAGGTAAACAGTTTCATCTATTGCAGCAAGGGCGTCCCTGATTGTTTGTGAATTAAGCTTTTTCCTTCTCAATTCAGCGGCAAGCTTTATCTTACCCCACTTGTTATGCCGGAACTTATCATTCACGAACGCCCTGGCATATCTCTCCTCGTCAATGAACTTATCCCTGACCAGCATGGCGATTATCTTTCCGGATTCGCCTGGTTCCAGTCCCCATGAAGCCAGTTTGGACGATACATCACTCACGCACATCTCCCTGCCCGCGCAAAGTGCCATCGCCTTCTTGAAGGCTGAATCCATTTCTTGTTTATTACTCATCGAGGCACGCTTTAATGAACCTGTCTTTCCCGTTAATATCCCTCAGTATCTGTGTCCGTACAAATCCATTCATTGAAACCAGGGCTGCTGTCTCATTTCCGAGCGATTCATTAACCTCCATATACAGTTTGCCTCCCTTCCGGAGCAATGTCCTGGCTGATTCGGCAATAGCCCTGTAAAAGACCAGGGGGTCTTCATCGGGGACGAAGAGCGCGAGGTGGGGTTCAAACTCGAGGACATTTTTACTCATCAAGGCCTTTTCAGAATCGCGTACATAAGGAGGGTTGCTCACGATCACATCGAGCGGTGGAATTGAATTTACCTCTTTACCTAGTATGTCGGCCTTGATGAAGGTCACCTGTACATCGTTAAGTCTTGCATTTTCTTTTGCCGTTTCGAGAGCATTCTCCGAAATATCCGTTCCATAGATTTTGGCAAGGGGCATATACTTTGCCAGTGATACGGCAATACATCCCGAGCCGGTGCCAAGGTCAGCCAGGGCAATACTCCGCCCGGCGTTTTCTTCAATGACCATTCTTGCAAGCTCTTCCGTTTCGGGCCGCGGCACGAGAGTGGAGCTGTTAACTTTTATCCAGCAACCGTGAAACCAGGTCTCGCCGGTGACGTACTGGACTGGTTTGCCCGTTTTCAGCTCGGTTAGTATTGATTCCAGGGTTGTCTTTTTAGCGGGTTCAACGACACTTTCTGACATTGTTAATTGCCTGAGCCTGTCTAGTCCGGTAGCGTGTTCAATAGCAATGGTTGCAATTGACTCAGCTTCGTCAGAAGGGTAAAGGGAGGCCAACTCCTCCTTTATAAATTTCTTAAGTTCTTTAATAGTTAGTAACTTGACTGCCATAACTCAAAATTAGCATTTTCGGGCAAATGGAGGGGAATGATGAGAAATACATGAGAAGGTGTATCGACCTGGCGTCAAGAGCTGCAGGTAACACGTTTCCTAATCCCATGGTTGGTGCCGTGATAGTGCATCAAGACAACATAATAGGCGAAGGGTATCATCTGAAAGCCGGCCAGCCTCATGCCGAGGTCAACGCCATTAATTCTGTTACTGACAGATCGAAGCTTGCCTCTTCGGTATTATATGTTTCCCTTGAGCCCTGTTCTCATTTCGGTAAGACGCCTCCCTGTGCCGATCTAATTATTTCGATGGGTATCCCCGAGGTTGTTGTTGGTGCAACGGACACCAGCGCGAAAGTGTCTGGTGCAGGAATCAAAAGGTTAAGAGACGCGGGGATAAAGGTCAGGACAGGGGTACTCGGGGAGGAGTGCAGGTGGCTGAACAGGAGATTTTTTTCCTGGCACGAGCGATCGAGGCCCTATATTATTCTCAAGTGGGCATCGAGTGCAGATGGATTTATTGACATAAACAGGAGCGAGAGCGCCAGGGAGGGGCCGAACTGGATATCGGGGAAGCCCGAGAGAGTGCTCGTGCACAGGTGGCGTGCGATGGAACAGGCTATCCTCGCGGGGGCCAACACCATAAGAGTCGACAATCCTGGTCTCGATGTCAGGTACTGGACAGGCGATAACCCATTAAAAGTTATACTCTCGCGCTCTGGTGAACTCGGTAAATACTTCTCTGAAAACGTAACAAAATCAAAGGCTGTTGCGTTTACATCGTTTGAAGAGGTGAAGACCGGAAACGCCGAGAAGATTCTGCTCGCGGAGAGTGTACCCGCGGCAAGGCAGATATCGGATAATCTGCATTCCAGGGGGATTCAGTCCCTTTTAGTGGAAGGCGGAGCGATGGTGTTACAGCATTTCATTAACGAGGGGTTGTGGGACGAGGCGAGGATCTTTACCGGGAAGATGTCTTTTGGTGAAGGCGTCAGGGCCCCGGTCATAGAGGGGGTTACCAGGTCGGTAACAAGGTTCACGCTGAGCACCCTCGATGTGATCGTCAATGAATCACCTGCCTGATTTTGGTTGATTATTTATGTAATTATACCTAATTTTGAACCTGATAGCATTTAACTCTTAAGTTGCAGAGATATGAAGAAGCGCATGTCCTTTATCACGGCATTTCTGATGGTGGTATTAATTGCCGCCCAGGGTCAGACCGGGAAGAAATACTTCAAAGCCGGAAGCGAGTTCATGGATAACATGAAATACGAGGAAGCGGTTGTCCAGTTCACCAATGCGATAACAGCTGAACCTGCCAATCCCGATTATTACCTGGCAAGGGGTGAAGCCTACGAGAAAATGGGCAAGAACAAGGAAGCCTATGCAGACTTCGAGAAAACAATCGTGTTCAGTCCCAAGGATATCGGGGCTCATATTAGTCTTGCAAGGGTATGCAACAACCTGAAACTTTATGATCAGGCCCTCGTCCTTCTTAACAGGGCATCTGGTATCGACAAGAGAAGCTACCAGATCTATCCCGAAAAGGTAAAGACACTTAACGGACTTGGAAAATATGACCAGGCTCTCAAGGTGTCTGACACGGCGATTCTCATAAAAGATGAATCGATGAACTATTACTGGAGAGGCCTTACCTACGTCAGGCTGAACAACGATATACTTGGCAAGAAGGAATTCGAGAGAGCCATCTCGAAGAACAAGAAACTCGTGGAACCCAGGCTCGCCCTCGCTGATCTCCTTATCAGGAATAATAACCCGGCAGAAGCCATGGACCAGATTAACACCATCCTGGAAGCTGATGACAAGAACGCGCAAGCCTATCTGATCAGGAGCCAGATTTACAAGAAGAACCTTGACATAACTAACGCTATTAACGACCTTTCGAAGACTATACTCATTGATCCCTCGAATCCCGACTATTACCTCATAAGGGGTAAATACTACCAGGATTTCAATCAGCATGGGAACGCCATACCTGACTTTACAAAATATATCAGTCTCAGACCTGATGACCCAAACGGCTTCTACGCCAGGGCAAAATCATACGAGGAGGCAGGGAATATCGAGAAGTCAATTGAAGACTACAACAAAATTACCGTTCTGTCGGAGTTTGATCCCCTTGCACGGAAACTATTAAAAGGTGCCCAGGACAGGCTTTACGAATTGAACCGTGAACAGGATGCCCCTGAATTATTAATATCCTCACCTCAGGTTTCAAAAGGGAATGTGCTACAGATCAGGGGAGATGCTACCAATATTACCATATCGGGGCAGATTAAAGAGAAAAGCCTGATAAGCGAATTGCTTGTCAACGGGCAGAAAGTTTTCTTCTCTGAGAAGAAGAACGGGGTAAGTGATTTTATTACAAATGTTGATCTCCGGAACACTGACAAGGTTGCCATTGCAGCAAAAGACGAGTACAATAACACCAGGAACATAAACCTCGATATAGTACGTACGGAGATCAATCCGCCAAAGATCAAGATAGTAGCGCCTTACACGAGCGATGATGGAATGGTGATACTCGATGCCATGACTCCGCGGCTTGTTATAGAAGGCAAGATCGAGGATGAGAGCGAGATAAAGACTATACAGGTAGGCGGGAAGTATGGTTCGTGGGATCCGCGTCAGCTCAATCCTAATTTCACCGTCGATTTTGATATAGCTAACCTGAACAAGTTCACGGTACTTGTTGAAGATATCTATGGGAACAAGCAGGAGACTGAATACACCATTAACAGGGACAATGCCCAGTTACTCGCGAGCAACCCGATGGGCAAGACCTGGGTTGTTTTCATAGAGAACTCCAGCTACGAGACATTCGCCAGTCTTGATGGTCCGATAAAGGATGTTACAACGATCCAGCGCGCACTGTCGGGGTACCAGGTTGCAAACTTCATTCACAAGAAGGACATGACCAAGCTCGAGATGGAAAGATACTTCAACATAGAGCTTCGCGACCAGCTCAAGGCCAACCAGGTTAAATCTCTCCTCGTCTGGTATGCAGGTCATGGGAAGTTCATTAACGACATCGGTTACTGGATACCGGTTGATGCGAAAAGGGATGAAGAGTTTACATATTTCAGCATAAATACACTTAAGGCAGGGATGCAGAGTTACACCGGATTGTCTCATACCCTTGTTGTTACCGATGCATGCGAATCTGGCCCCAGTTTTTACCAGGCCATGAGGGCTGTAACAGAAGAACCAACATGCGACAACTACATGAAGGTGGCGAAGAAATCGGCGCAGGTATTCTCGTCAGCTGGAACGGAGCTTGCTGTCGACAAATCACAGTTCACCCAGACTTTCGCCAACACGCTTATCAATAACAAGAACGCGTGTATTCCGATCGAGACACTGGTGAACTCCGTGAAGGCCGCGGTTAAGAACAGTAACCAGCAGACGCCGAAGTTTGGAAAGATTGCAGGGCTCGAAGATGAAGACGGGACATTCTTTTTCATTGCAAAATAAAGTTTTATGATCTTATACCGACCCTCTGACAGCCGGGCAGTAAAATCTGCCTGGCTTATTCTGTTTTTGGCCATCACAACATTCCAGGCCTCCGCGCAGAAGTATTTCTTCGACAGTTACGGAGTGAAACAGGGACTCAGCGTTCAGAAAGTATACACGGTGCTTCAGGATTCAAAAGACTATATCTGGCTTGGCACGGCCAGTGGTCTCTCTCGCTTCGATGGCAAGCGTTTTATCAATTATTCGACAAAAAACGGCCTGGCCCCTGGCGGGGTGAAATCCATCATCGAGGATAAATCAGGAGATCTCTGGCTGGGTCATCTTAATGGTGGCATAACCCGGTATCATAACAACACCTTCGAGCTTGCAGTTTTTGATTCAATAAACCTTTCGGGCGATATCACCAGCATAGTCCAGACCAGCGACTCAAGCCTGTGGTTCACATCTATTAACGATGGGGCCATCCTTGCCGATTTTCCTGTTAAGGATATCAAACATATCAGGGCGGTCCAGTACAGGGGCAGGGAGGGACTGAGCGATCAGGTAATTGGTTCGACCCTTCTGAAATCAGGAAGTTACGTTTTCGTTGCCGACGTGGGAATGCGCAAATTCAACCCGGAAGAAAAGAAATTCGAAAACTACCGCATGCCGCACATGACGACATATTTCAATACCACCTGTCTGTTCGAGGATAGCAAGGGGAATATCTGGTTCGGGACTTATAATGGCGGTATATTTAAATATGTAATGTCTGAAAGCCGGATGGAGGAAATAGACCTCATAAAAATGGGTATGGCCACCAACTGGATTTCCTGCTTTGAAGAAGATAGTCGTGGCAGGATCTGGGTCGGGACCTGGGGAGGAGGTATAGCCCTCTTTGAAAACGGCAAACTGAATATCTGCAATGAAACGAAAGGACTGAAGGCATCTAAAATTTATGATATAATAGAGGATATAGAAGGCAACATTATCATCGCTGACGAGACAAACGGGATCACTCTTTTCAAGGGCGACGCGTTTATAACCATGAATGATCCCGCGGTGCTTCCTGATCTCAATGTAAATGCCGTTTACCGCGACAGGCTGGGCTACCTGTGGTTCGGTACAAATGCAGGGATCTCGCGATACAAGGCATGGTCAGGGGAAGCTCCTAAAATCTATAACCAAAAAAAGAGTTCTATTTCAGACGAGATTAATTTCTTCAGGGAAGACAAGGATGGTAATATCTGGATAGGTACAGATAAGGAGGGGGTAATTAAATTTGATCTGAAAAAAGACAGGTTTGAGTCCCAGCCTTTCATAAATTCAAAATTATCCTCCGACCTCCAGGTCAAGGCCCTGGAAATAGATAAGAAGAACCGGCTGTGGATAGGGACGAACGATGGTGTAGCGGTAGGGACCATCGGCGAAGAAAATTTTGAAAGATATATTACTTTCGACAGCATTACCTTCACTTCAACAACATCGTTGTATTGTGATCCCAGGGGCGACCTGTGGATTGGAATTAACCCCAGGCCAGGCAAGCCTTGCGTGATAAAGTTCAATAGTACCACGGAACAATTCTCTGGCATCGACGCACTTACAGGAATAGTTCCCAAAACGATGGTCATGGACAAGGAAGGGACTCTTTACGTTGGGACTGAGCAGGGACTAATATGTTATTCAGGCGATTCGATACAGGCAGTCCTCACACGCGACCAGGGTCTAATCTCCGAAAATATCAACCTGCTGGTGGATGGAGGTGATGGTAGCATCTTTATCGGGACCAATAACGGTTTAAACAGGTATTTCAAGGCAAGCGGTAAGATATATTCCTACACTGAAAGAAACGGGTTCACGGGTATAGAAACAAAGGAGAACTCGGTGTTCAGGGTCAATTCTGACGAGATCTGGTTCGGGACGGCGAGTGGTGCAATACTTACCCGCCAGACCAAACTCGGAGAAACAGGGCTTGAGCCTCTCACCCACATAATGGGGATGCAGGTCAACTATTCGCGCAGGGATATGAAACCGGGGATGAAGCTCAGTTACCAGGAAAGATCAATACTTTTCGATTATTACAGCATCTGTCTCAACAACCCTGATGCGGTGCGGTACCAGGTGAAACTGGAAGGAGCAGACAAGGACTGGCAGCCTGTTACTGATCAGACCACGGCAATTTATTCTGGTCTTGCCCCGGGTCATTACACCTTCATGGTAAAGGCGAGCAACAGTTACGGGAAATGGAACGAGAAACCTGTGGAGTTTCCATTCGTTATCAAACCACCTTTCTACCTGACACCATGGTTTATCTCCACCATGGTATTGATTCTCATCGCAGCGATTATTTCCTATATCAAGATAAGGGAAAGGAACCTGATAAAAGAGAAGAAGATTCTCGAGGCCAGGGTCGAGGAAAGAACAGCCGAGGTTGTTCAGAAGAGCCAGATAATCGAGGAGAAGAACAGGGATATAACAGCGAGTATCAGGTATGCCGAGAGAATACAGAGGGCAATGCTGCCGCGGCACGACATGTTCGAGGAAACATTCGTTCTGTTCATGCCGAAGGATATTGTCAGTGGCGACTTTTACTGGATGTACCAGTCGGGTGATACCATGTTCATCGCGGCGGTCGACTGCACGGGTCACGGGGTACCGGGGGCCTTCATGTCAATTATCGGACACAACTCACTTTACAAAGTGGTGAGGGAATACGGGATAACCCAGCCGGCAGAGATACTGGGTCAGCTCGACACTGAAGTGATAAAATCTATTATTCAGAGCCAGGAGAAAGGGATCAACGACGGGATGGACCTCGCTCTCATTGCTTATAACAGGAAGGCCCGCACGCTCGAGTACGCCGGCGCGTATAACCCGCTCTACCACGTCAGGAATGGTGAGGTTACTGTTTACAAGGGCGACCGCTTCCCGATAGGTATGGCAACCCTGGGACAAAAGAAGGTGTTCACGAATGTTTCAATCGATATTGAACCGGGTGATATGCTCTACATGTGTTCAGACGGTTACGCTGACCAGTTTGGCTCGGCAGAGGTGAAGAAATACAAGACGGGTAATATAAAGAAACTTCTCGCCGATATATACATGCTGCCGGTTAACGAACAGAAGATAAGGCTCGAGAAAGAAATACTCGAATGGAAAGGGGATCTCGCCCAGGTCGACGATATCCTGTTCATGGGAACAAGAGTGACTGGTTAGTGGATCCGGGCGATCTGCCTGGGATCATCAATCCAGCCTTCATATTTTTTTATCGCGGCGATAGCTTCTCCAGGTGTTTCAACAACCTCCCAGATGCCCTTGTGCTCCAGCCGCATGAAATGACCTTTCACCATGTGATCGAGAAGTTCAATGAAAGGATCATAATAACCAAGAGTGTTCAGTATGATTATGGGGCCCTTGAATAAGCCAAGTTGTTTGAGTGTTATGGCCTCGGTCAGTTCCTCGAGTGTTCCGATTCCCCCCGGGAGGGCAATGACGGCATCAGACCTTTCAAGCATCGTCTTCTTCCTTTCACCCATGTCGGTTGTTACAACCATGCTTGCCAGGCCAGGATGACCCCATCCCTCAGACACCATGAAGGCAGGGATTACACCTGTTATGTTACCATTTGATTCAAGGACGGCATCTGCAAGCTTGCCCATCAGCCCGATGCCACCACCCCCGTAAACAACTCCGAATCCCTCCCCCGCGATAAGTCTGCCAAGCAGTGATGCCGCCTCGGAGTAGGCGCCATCAATACGGCTGCTTGAAGCAGCGAAAATGCAAATGGTTTTCATATGATTATTAAAAAAGCCGTCGGAGAGAACCAACGGCCATTATCACAACATTATTTCTTTTTAAAGAAGAGCGTTCAGCTTGGCAGTGAAATTATTCTTGGGAACTGCACCCACCTGCTTGTCAACAACATTCCCGCCCTTGAAAAACAAAACTGTCGGGATGTTCCTTATCCCGAATTTTGTTGCAACCCCCGAGCTGCTGTCGACATCACATTTCACAACAAGTGCCCTGCCCTCGTATTCCTGTGCCATTTCCTCGACGAAAGGGGCTATCATCCTGCAGGGGCCACACCATTCCGCCCAGAAATCAACCATAACCGGTTTGTCAGATTTCAGAACGATCTCGTCAAAATTTGAGTCATTAACATGTAAAGCCATATCGTGTATTTTATTTTATTGTTATTGAAATCAAGGTGCGACAAAGATAGTCAATTAACTTTAAAATCTAAGCTGGGATGATCTTCCAGGAAAGAAATGAGATCATTGTTCAGCCTTATCCTGATACTCCTGGAAAACATCGGGAGGCTTATCTTTTCATCGCCATCGAGGAACAGGAACTTGAGCTCTGTCTCGCCCGGATTCTCCTTTATGAACTTCGTCAGCTCGTTTATGAGTTCAGTATTGAGGTCTTCAATCTTCACTTTGATCGTGACTGTCTTTATAAGCTCATCCTTTACACTTGAAAGGAGGTTTATTGTTTTTATCTTCACTTCGAGGCTATCCTCGTCATACCTTTTTTTCTGCACCTTTCCCCTGACAAGCAGGTAATAACCTGTAATGCAATACTTGCTGAATTCGATGTAATCCTTGTCAAACATCATGAACCTGAATGAATCGGAGTAATCCTGCAGCGTGAATGAACCCCACGGCTTCCCGTTCTTCCCGATGGCATTACGAGTGTCGATTATCATACCTGCAACGGTTATTTCCCGGTCAAGCCAGTCGTTGAGATTCTGGAGGTCAGCGAGCGTTGCATTCGTGAAAGTACTTATCTCCAGCCTGAAATCGTCCAGCGGGTGGGATGACAGGTAAATCCCTATTACATCCTTCTCCTTGTTGAGTTTTTCAAGCTTGGGCCATTCGGGGCAAACCGGGGCCACTGGCTTTGTCATCGTGAATCCCCCTGCTTCTCCAAAAAGCGTGTTCTGGCTCGAGTTCCTCGCTGTCTTTACATTATTGCCATACCTGATGAGGTTTTCGAGGAAACTCATTCCCCTTGGATCGATGGAGAAGAATTGTTCGCGGGTGTAATCGGTGAAGCAGTCGAAAGCCCCAGCCAGTGCCATAGCCTCGAGATTCTTCTTGTTAAGCGTGTTGAGGTTAACCCTTTCAACCAGGTTGAATATATCACCGAAGATCCCGTTTGTTTCACGTTCCTCTATCAGCTGGTTCACCGCGGCTTCGCCTACTCCCTTTATGGCACCAAGTCCGAAACGGATATTGCCGTCGCGGTTCACGGTAAATTTGAGATTACTCTCGTTTACATCAGGTCCCAGGACTGCGATGCCCATCCTGCGGGTCTCGTCCATGAAAGTGGTTATTTTCTTCAGGTCACTGATGTTCCTGCTTAGTACGGCGGCCATGTACTCGGCCGGGTAGTGTGCCTTCAGGTAGCCTGTCTGGAAGGCAACCAGGGCATAACAGGTTGAGTGCGATTTGTTGAAAGCGTATTGCGCGAAGTGTTCCCAGTCGCCCCAGATCTTGTTTATAACCCCCTCGTCATACCCCCGCGACGTGCATCCCTCGAGGAATAATGCCTTCATCTCGTCCATCAGGGATTTTTTCTTTTTCCCCATGGCCTTCCTGAGCGAGTCAGCCTGACCACCGGTGAAGCCTGCAAGCTCCTGTGACAATAACATCACCTGCTCCTGGTATACAGTGATCCCGTAAGTGTCTGACAAGTATTTCTCCATCACCGGGAGAGGATATTCTATCTTCTCCTGACCATGTTTTCTCCTGACGAATTGCGGTATGTACTCCATGGGCCCGGGCCTGTAAAGGGCGTTCATGGCAATAAGATCTTCAAACCTGTTTGGTTTAAGGTCTTTCAGGTATCTCTTCATCCCTGTCGATTCAAACTGGAATATGCCGGTTGTTTCGCCGTTGCTGAATAGCTCCAGTGTCTTAGTGTCATCGAGAGGGAGGTTATCTATGTCGATATCAATACCCTTTGCTTTCTTTATATTTTCAACGGCATCTCTAATTATTGACAGGGTTTTCAGGCCAAGAAAATCCATCTTGAGAAGCCCGACCGACTCGACATGGTTACCCTCGTACTGGGTGACGTAAAGGTTAGTATCCTTGGCGGTGGAAAGAGGTATGTAGTTATCGAGCGAGTCTTTGCCTATGATGATGCCGCAGGCATGCACGCCTGTCTGGCGCACCGAGCCTTCAAGCACTTCGGCATATTTAAGAGTACTGGCGATAAGCTTGTTGTGCGAATCTTTTTCTTTAGCGAGCTCGGGTACTTCCTCGTAAGCATCCTTCAGTGTAACACCCGGTCGCTCGGGAATCATCTTTGCAAGCCTGTCTGCATCGGGAAGGGGCAGCTTCTGAACACGGGCGACATCCCTGATTGCCATCTTGGCACCCATTGTCCCGAATGTAATTATATGGGCCACCTTGTCGTGGCCATATTTATTAACAACATAATTTAATACGTCTTCCCTGCCGTCCTCGTCGAAATCGATGTCAATATCAGGCATCGAGATACGGTCGGGGTTTAGGAATCTTTCAAAAAGCAGCCCGTATTTCACGGGGTCTATGTCGGTGATGCGGAGGCAGTATGCGACAACCGAGCCGGCTGCCGAGCCTCTGCCCGGGCCAACGGAAACGCCCATCTCCCGGGCGGCCCTCAGGAAGTCCTGCACTATAAGGAAGTAGGAGGGGAAGCCCATGTGAGAAATAGTTCCAAGCTCGAAATCAATCCTTTTTCTTAGCTCGTCAGAGACCTCGCCCCATCGTTCACCGGCTCCCTTGTAGGTCAGGTGCCGCAGGTAATTATCTGCCGTGTCAAACTCGGGAGGTATAACGAATTCAGGCATTATAGGGTCATTGTCGAGCTTGTATTTCTCAACTTTCGAGATTATCTCGGCAACATTATCAATGGACTCGGGTATATCGCTGAAAATGGCCCTCATCTCCTCCTCTGTCTTGATGTATTCCTGTTTTGAATACCTCAGCCTGGTAGGGTCATCAAGATCCTTGGCAGTGTTAAGACATATCAGCCTGTCGTGCGCTTCAGCATCTTCAGCATTAATGAAATGAGCGTCGTTCGTGGCTATTATCTTGACATTAAATTTAGCCGATAGCTTTCTGAAAGCCTCTATAACCTTTTGTTGCTGTGGGAATGCAGACCGGTCCGCATCGGGATCGTTCGTCTCGTGGCGCTGTATTTCAAGGTAAAAGTCATCACCGAAAATGTCGAGATAACTTTTAAGCGCGGCTTCCGCCGTTTCGATGGTGCCGTTAAGCACTTCACCCGAAATCTCACCGGCAAGGCAGGCTGATGATGCGATCAATCCCTCGCTGTACTTTCTCAGTACTGTTTTATCTATCCTGGGTTTATAATAAAAACCTTTTATCCAGGCAAGTGAGACCAGTTTAACGAGGTTCCTGTAGCCTTTCAGGTTCTTTGCAAGCAGTATAAGATGGTCGCCTGACCTGTCTTCCTTGCCGCTTTTTTCTTCCAGGTTCGTTTTCGCCACGTAGATCTCGCAGCCGATAACTGGTTTTACTCCTTTCTTAGAGGTGTAATTATGAAACTCCTTGACACCGAACATGTTACCATGGTCAGTTATTGCAAGCGCATCCATCCCCGACGCTTTAACCTTGTCGATCAGGAGCGGGATATTCGAAGCCCCGTCGAGTATAGAGTATTGAGTATGAACATGCAAGTGAGCGAAACCGGCCATAGAAAAGGGGAATTGTAAAATTGGTAACAGGCTTCAAAAATATGCAAAAAAAGCTGTAACGATTATTAAATAGTATAATGAGATTTCAACATAAATTATTTTGCTATTTTTGTTTAATTAATAAATTTGTCGCGAAATGCCACCATGGCATTAAGGACAGTAAAGAGGAAGGCGAGTTTCCTTTATTTTAATAACCAAACCTAATTCAAGTGTTATGAAAAAACTGCTATTGTTATTTTTTGTTTTCAGCGGTTTTTTGCTAACAGCTGTTGCTCAGCAAAAAACTATTACTGGGACCGTAACATCGGCTGAGGATCAGCAGCCAATTATCGGTGCCACGGTACAGATCAAGGGAACAACGACCGGTGTTGCCACCGACCTGAATGGAAAGTACCAGATCAGTGCACAGGCTGGTTCAGTGCTCGAGTACCGTTACGTGGGGATGACAACCAAGGAAGTTGTTGTCGGGACATCAAGCGTCATTGATGTTGTACTGGAAAGCGAACTGGTAGGTATCAACGAGGTAGTTGTTGTTGGCTACGGTACGCAGATCAAGTCGAAAGTCACATCGAGCATTGCCAAGGTAGATGGCGAAGCGCTGAAGAATATACCTGTTCCCACGGTGGAGCTTGCTCTGCAGGGAAAGACAGCCGGTGTTTTCATCGAGGCTGTTAACGGGAAAGCCACTGGTACAACCAGGATGAGGATCAGGGGTGCTTCTTCAATATCGGCAAGCAACCAGCCCCTTTTCGTGGTAGATGGTATTCCCCTTTCAACAGAAACTCTTAACCAGTCGGGTGCGTCAATAAACCCGCTCACATCAATAAACTTCAACGATGTCGAATCGGTGGAGATATTAAAAGACGCCGCATCTTCAGCAATATTTGGTTCAAGAGGAGCTAACGGTGTTGTTATCATTACAACCAGGAAAGGTAAAAGCGGTGAGTCGAAACTTAACTTCACCATCCAGAGAGGTATAAGCCAGGCTTCTCACAGGAGGGAATTCCTGAATGCTGAACAGTTTGTCCAGTATTTCGAGGAAGCTGCATATAACAGTGACCTTTATGAAGGTATTGATCCTATTAATAACCCGGCTCAGTATAGCGGTTCATGGCTTCAGTTCGTCAGGGGTCGTTTTAACCGTTATTCAGGTTGGGCTACCTATACAGATCCCAACAAGGCAGTTGACACTGACTGGCAGGATGCTGCTTTCCAGACAGGTAACCTTTTCACTGCCGACCTGAACGTTTCAGGCGGTACTGACAAACTGAAATACTATGCAAGTGGCTCCTTCGATAGTCAGGAAGGTATTCTGGTATCAAACGGTATAAGGAAAGTATCGGGAAGACTTAACCTCGACAACAAGGTTAACAAATTCATCGATATAGGTCTTTCGCTCAGCATTACCAACACCTTGATCGACCAGGTATCAGCTGACAACGCCTTCTCAACGCCAATGCAGCTTGTAGCGATGGCCCCTATTACTCCAATCAGGGACCTAGATGGTATTCTCTACGACAGACCGGTTACCACATACTACAACCCTCTTATAGATGTTGAATATGCCAACAGGGGCATTTCGAACTTCAGGACGCTGGCAAACAGCTACCTTAATTTCAAGCTTTTCAAAGGGATGACCTGGAGAAATGAACTTGGGTTCGACATGTACAGCATCAAGGAAAATGCACGTTACGGAGAAAGAACCGATTCAGGCCAGGGAGTTGGTGGTTACGCGTTCGCAAACTATGGTGAAAACCAGAACGTAACAACAAAATCATATCTCGATTATCTTGGTAATTTCGGTGATTTTGGTTTTTCAGGTGTGATAGGTACTGAATCGCAGTACACATCAATTGATAATGCATGGGCCGAGGGTCAGCAGTTCCCGCTCGACGACCTCAAGACACTGGCAAGCGCGGGTCTTATATCAGGTGCATCTTCAACAAAGACACAGTATAGTTTTATCTCTTACTTCACGAGGTTGAACTTCGATTATAAATCAAAATACCTGTTGGGTATATCAGGCCGCGTTGACGGGTCATCGAGATTTGGTGAAGACAACAGGTACGGTTTCTTCCCTGCAGCATCTCTCGGATGGGTTCTGAGCAAGGAAGACTTCCTGGCGAATAATAATACGATAAGCTTCCTCAAACTGAGAACCAGCTACGGTCTCACGGGTAACGCCGGTATCGGCAACTTCGCTCACCTCGGGCTGTACGGTGTTGATAACTACAACGGTGAGTCAGGTCTTATTCCCACGCAGATTCCAAACCCGAAACTCGGATGGGAAACAACGGCCCAGGTTGACCTTGGTATTGACTTCGGATTCATGAAAAACAGGATCTCGGGCGAGATTGATGTTTATAACAAGAAGACTACCGATCTTCTTCTGAGTGTACCGGTTCCTGCAACAAGCGGTTATTCCTCACAGATGAAAAACGTCGGTTCAGTTTCGAACAAGGGTATCGAGTTCGTACTTAACACTACCAATGTTACCGGTCAGTTTGAATGGAGCACCAACCTGAACCTCTCTTATAACAAGAACGAGGTAATAGACCTTGGTGGTCAGCAGGTTATTGATGAAGGTAGCTCGAGGTTCATGAACGTTGTCATGGTAGGCGAGCAGCTTGGTGTTTTCTATGGTGCAGAATATGCCGGTGTTGACCCTGATAACGGTGATGCGCTGTGGTATGTTAACGAGAAAGACGCTAATGGAAACATAGTTGATCCGACCGCTACAACAAACGACTTCGCAGAGGCTAATTTCATTGTTCTCGGTAATCCCAACGCTCCTTTCATGGGCGCTATCACCAACAACTTCTCTTACAAGGGTGTTGAGCTCACATTCACCTTCCAGGGTGTTGCAGGCAACCAGTTGCACCTTACCGGTGACCCGTACATGGCCGCCAACGGTGTATGGTTTGACAACCAGACCACGGACCAGCTCGCCAGCTGGAAAAAACCAGGTGACGTGACAATGATTCCTCAGGCTCGTCTTGGATATGATAATGGCGACCAGGGAAGAAGCAGCAGGTACCTCTCACCAGGTAGCTACCTCAAGCTTCGTACTGCCCAGCTGGCATGGAACCTGCCAAGCGATTGGGTAAGAAAGATCAACCTCACCGGAGTCAGGATTTACCTGCAGGGACAGAACCTCCTTACTTTCACGAAGTACAGGGGTTGGGACCCGGAAGTTTCTGCTGACTTTGCTGTTAACAACATCAGGTCCGGTATTGATTTCTACTCGGCTCCACAGCCAAGAACGGTACTCGTTGGTATAAGCGTCAATTTATAACATGATAATGATACTAATTATGAAAAAGATACAATCAATTCTTATTCTGGTCGCTCTCCTGGCTTTTGTAACGGGATGCGATAAATTTCTTGACCTGAAGCCATACCAGAGTATCAGCGAGGACCTCTCGCTAAGCTCTGATGCCAACGTCAAGAGTGTCCTAAGGGGAGCATATGCACAGTTCGATGATCCTTCAATTTATGGAGGATGTGTTCTGAGAAACTCGGAACTGCTCGCGGCTTCTGACGAATGCCTTTGGGTAGGAACCTATTCAGGTCCAAGGCAGATCTTCAACAAACAGATGAATGCTGCTAACGAGGATGCTGCCGCACAATGGGTAGATTCATACGAGGTAATTAATATCTGCAATAACATCCTGAGTGCTCTGACAGTTGTTGCAGAGGAAGATCGTGACAGGATTGAAGGGGAAGCTTTGTTCCTGAGAAGCCTCATGTATTTTGACCTGGTCAGGTTTTTTGCCCAGCAATACACGACGGCTACCGCTGCAACCCAGCTGGGTGTTCCCCTCGTGCTCACACCAACGAGAGAGATAACAGAGGCAAGCAAAGTTTCGAGGAATACGGTTGCCGAGGTATACGCGAGAGTCATTGCCGACCTTATTTCTGCTGCATCCAAGCTGCCTGATGAAAATGAGGTATACGCAACCAGTGGAGCTGCCAATGCTCTTCTTGCCCGTGTTTACCTGCAGCAGGGCGACTATGCCAAGGCAAGAGACGCGGCCAATGCAGTTATCGGCTCAGGACTTTATGAACTTGAAGCAAGCTATGCAGACGTTTTCAATAATGACGATAACACGCCAGAAGATATCTTCGCAACACAGATCACTTCTCAGGACAGGTTCAGCGCGATGACTGAATATTTCTCTATTCCTGAATACGGTGGCAGGGATGGTGATATCGAGATACTCCCGGGTCATCTTAATCTCTACGATCCATCAGATGACAGACTTGCCCTTTTCTTCAGTGGTAATGGTGCAATGAGATCGGGTAAGTGGAACAACCTTTATGGTGTTGTTAACATTATCCGTCTTGCCGAGATGTATCTTATCAGGGCAGAATGCAACCAGCGTCTCACCACCACTGTCGGTGCCACACCGCTTGCTGACTTTAACGCTGTTCACACCAGAGCTGGTTTACCTGCAGCTGTTGCTGTAACATTAAATGACATCCTTCTCGAGAGAAGACTTGAACTTTCATTTGAAGGATTCATGATACATGATGCTCGCAGGCTCCAGAAAACTATTGGGACTCTGCAGTGGAATGATCCAAAGCTTGTCTTCCCGATACCCGCGAGGGAACTGGAAGCCAACCCCACTCTTAAAACACAGCAGAACACTGGTTATTAGTAGTATCTATAACTTGAAAGAATCCCGCCCCGGCGGGATTTTTTTATGCTGTCTCCACTGTATTGTAAATTATTGTGTTATCTTTGCAGCCACAATTTTTTAAAAAGTAGGTTAACTAATTAAGCGTAAAAATTAATGGCAGTTAAAATCAGATTAGCTAGGAAAGGCCGCAAAAAGCTGGCTTTCTACCACATCGTGGTAGCAGATAGCAGGTCGCCACGGGATGGCAGATATATTGAAAAGATCGGGAAATATAACCCGATTACTGATCCGGCTACTATTGAATTAGATTTCAATAAGGCGTTGGATTGGCTGCAGAAGGGCGCACAACCTACAGATACTTGTAGAGCTATCTTATCGTACAAGGGTATTCTGCTCAAGAAACACCTGCTCGATGGAGTGAAGAAGGGTGCTTTCGATGAAGCTGAAGCAGAGAAGCGTTTCCAGGAATGGATGAAGAACCAGGAATCAAAGATCGAATCGAAGAAATCAGGTCTCGAGAGATCGGCCGACGACAGCAAGAAAAAGCGTGTTGAAGCCGAGAAAAAGGTCAATGAAGCCAGGGCTTCGGAGATTGCAAAGAAAAATGCCGAGAAAGCAGCCGAGGCTGTTGCTGAAGCAAACGCGGAAAACACAACTGAACCAGCTGGCGAAGCTGAAGCTCCCCAGGCTGAACAGGCTACCGAATAACACGATCCCTGCATTTAGTCACGAGGGTCAAACATAAAATGACCAGTGAGAACCAGATATTACTGGGAACTATAGTCAAAACACACGGGTTCGATGGATCCGTTGTTATAAAGACAGAAAGGGATTTTTCAGGCATCCTGAACGAGATTGAATCGGTTTTCCTTGTTGTTGAAGGGAAACCGGTTCCTTTTTTTATAGATACCATAACCCAAACACATCCCGGGACACTTGTGGCAAGGTTTGATGGATATGAAAGCAATGCATCTGTTAAGGAATTCCTTGGCTGCAACGTGCTTGTATCAGGTCAGACAGCCCCCAATTCCTCACTCAATGAACTTCCGGACCTGAAGGGTTTCAAGGTGCTTTCATCAAAAGGCAAGTTGGTGGGCGATGTGACAGAACTAATTTTCAACCCCGGTCAGATCCTCCTGAATGTCAGGAATACTAGTGGCAAGGAATATCTAATCCCTTTACATGAAGAGCTCATAAAACATTTTGATTCTGATAATCACAAAATTACCATTGATATCCCCAGGGGATTACTTGACCTTTGAGCCCCTTCTTTAAAATCATTCTTAATTAGGGATAAATAGCATTTCTCAATAACTGGTATTGTAAAGGTTCTTATTTTCGCGTGTTAAATAATTAACAGCATGACAGACCTATCATGTACCTACCTGGGTTTGAAGCTCAGGAATCCCCTTGTAGCAGGAAGTTCAGGACTCACATCATCGATCGAAAATCTAAAGAATATAGCCGCGGCGGGTGCCGGGGCAGTTGTGCTAAAATCGATTTTCGAAGAGCAGATCAGATACGAGAGTGAAAAGCTAATCGAATCGGATCACCCGGTGATTAAACCATGGAAAAGCGCTTTCGAAGGAATAGTCAGCAGCAAGGAGTTCTATTTCGAGGAGGCATTTAACTATCTGACGAGCTATGCACGCGATCATACGTTGAGCAGCTACCTCAAGCTTATTTCGGATGCAAAAAAGGCGATTGACATTCCTGTAATCGCGAGCATCAATTGCCGGAGTAACGAGGATTGGCAGTATTTCGCGAAGAAGATACAGGAGGCTGGAGCTGATGCCCTCGAGCTTAATATTTATGTTCTCCCTTCCGATCCGGCTGTAAAACCAGGCGATAATGAAAAAGTTTACTTTGATATTATAAAGGAAGTATTGAAGTATGTTACCATTCCGGTTTCTGTGAAGACCGGGTATTATTTTTCAAGTCTTTCCTACACCTTAGGATTATTATCAGAGTCGGGTATTTCGGGTCTCACCATGTTTAACAGACCCTATAACCCCGACATTGATATTGATACTATGCATTTAAGCTCATCGAACATGCTTAGCACGGAGCATGAATACCAGAATACTCTCAGGTGGGTTGCCCTGCTTTCCGGGCACCTGAAATGTGATATTGCAGCAAGTTCCGGTATACACGACTGGCAAACAGTTGTGAAACAGCTTTTAGCGGGAGCCGACGTGGTACAGGCCGTGTCTTTATTCTACAGGCATGGCTTCGGTGTTATTCCTGAATTGTTGCATGGCATTGAAAAATGGATGGGAGTTCACGGGTACAAGAGCATTAATGATTTCAAGGGGCTGTTGAGCAGCAGGAATATCAATAATCCAGCGGCTTATGAAAGAGTTCAGTTCATAAGGTTATATACAGGTATTGAATAATAATAAATTGTTAGACGATGTCGCATAGTTCACATCATCCTGAAAGAGACACGCTTGCCTGTTCAGTGGAAACGGGGACGGAAGTTCATGCCCAGAAGTGTTACCAGTGTGGCAAGTGCACTGCTGGTTGCCCTGTTGCAAACGAGATGGATATACCACCAAGCATGATAATGAGGCTGCTGCAGACTGAAACTCCAGCCAACGACGAAAGGATATTAAGATCATATTCGATCTGGTTATGCCTGACCTGTGAAATGTGCCTTAGCAGGTGTCCGATGGAGATAGATATACCATCGATGATGGATTATCTCAGGCAGAAATCGATGGCAAAAAAGATGGTCAATCCGAAAGCGAAGAATATCATCGCGTTTCACAAGTCATTTTTAAATTCCATAAGGTACACGGGTCGCCTTTACGAGCTTGGGCTGATTGTCGATTACAAGAGGCAGTCACTAAACATGACCCAGGATGTTGCACTGGCACCAAGGATGATAGCAAGGGGCAAACTCAATTTTATTCCCGAGCTCATCAAAGGCCGGGGGCATCTTTCAGAAATATTCAGGAAAACGAAAAAAAACGCTGGTAAATGAAGACAGGATTTTATCCCGGCTGTTCACTGACCGGGTCATCACGCGACTATAATGAATCTGTATCAGCATTGGCCGAGACGTTCGGGATAACCTTCGAGCAGGTACCCGACTGGAATTGTTGTGGTGCCACTGCTGCTCATAACATGAACAGGGAATTATCCCTGGCCCTTCCCGCCAGGATACTTGCTCTTGCCGAGAAGGCAGGACTCGAAGAAATAGTGGTCCCTTGCGCTGCCTGTTACAGCCGGCTGGTAGTTACTCAGAAGGAACTCAGGAAAGACCCCGTGCTTAAAAACAGGGTTACCGAGATACTTGAAATGGAATACAAGGGAACGACATCAATTATTAACGTGATCGAGTGGCTTGACAAATACATCATCCCGTTAATTGACAGCAAATTAGTCAAACCATTCGGGCAGAAGGTAGCCTGTTACTATGGCTGTCTGCTTGTCAGGCCCGAGAGGGTATTGCGTTATGACCGACCCGAGGATCCGACAACGATGGATGTCGTGATGCAGAAGATTGGTGCGACATGTATCGATTTCCCATTCAAAACTGAATGCTGTGGTGCCGGTCTTTCAGTTTCGAGAACAGATATCGTCTCGAAGCTTTCGGGGAAGATAATTGACGAGGCTGAGCACAGGGGCGCTGAGGCAATCATTGTTGCATGCCCGATGTGTCATTCCAATCTCGATATGCGAAGGAAAGACATCAACAAGCACTGGAAGTCGGAATATAAAATCCCGGTACTGTTCGTCACGCAGGCCCTGGGTCTGGCGGTTGGTGTCTCGCCTGCCAGGCTGGGTATGAAAAGGCATTTCGTTGAAGTAAATTTAGGTTAACAAGTAATAATTGCATAATGGCACGTATCGGAGTTTTCGTTTGTCATTGCGGTGAAAATATCAGCGCCACTGTCGATTGTGGCAAGGTAGCCGAGGAGATTGGCAAGCTGAAGCATGTTGTTCATAGCACTGAATACAAGTACATGTGTTCGGATCCAGGGCAGAATCTGGTTAAAGAGGCTATCAGGGAACATAATCTCACGGGGGTTGTTGTATCAGCCTGTTCACCAAGGATGCACGAACCAACATTCAGGAAGGCATGCGCAGAGGGTGGGTTGAACCCGTTTCTTTGCGAGATGGCTAACCTCAGGGAACATTGTTCCTGGGTTCACGAGAAGAATGAACTCACAACACAAAAGGCTATTGATATAGTAAGAACACAGGTAGAAAAGGTAAAGCTTAATTCTTCACTGCAACCGATAAGGGTGCCGGTTACCAAAACGGCCCTTGTCATAGGAGGCGGCATTGCGGGCATACAGACTGCTCTCGATATAGCCAATACCGGCCACAAGGTTGTGATGGTTGAACGTTCTCCATCTATCGGGGGTCACATGTCGCAGCTCTCGGAAACATTTCCCACGCTCGACTGCAGCCAGTGTATATTGACGCCAAGGATGGTGGAAGTGGCACAGCACCCGAACATCAAGCTTTACACGTATGCCGAGGTGGAAAGCGTCGAGGGATTCATCGGGAACTTCAAGGTGAAGATACGCAAGAAGGCCAAGAGCCTTGATGAAAAAGCCTGTACTGGCTGTGGATTGTGCACGACCAAGTGTCCCCAGAAAAAAATCCCGAACGAGTTCGAGCAGGGCATGGGAATGAGACCGGCAATCTATGTTCCTTTCCCGCAGGCTGTTCCGAACAAGCCGGTTATTGACAGGGAGCATTGCACGTATTATATAAAAGGTAAGTGCAAGGTTTGCGAGATCGTGTGCCCCACGAAGGCGATACGGTTCGATCAGCAGGACGAGATACTTGACATCGAGATCGGTGCCATAGTGATTGCAACAGGATTTGATATCAAGCATGCCGACTTTTTCCCGGAGTACGGTTATGGGAAGTACAAGGATGTTATAGACGGTCTTCAGTTCGAGAGACTTGCCTCCGCATCAGGGCCGACTGCCGGAGCTATCCGAAGGCCTTCCGACGGTCAGGAACCGAAGAATATCGTGTTCATTGCATGTGCCGGTTCACGCGACCCGGCGAAGGGCATTGCCTATTGCTCGAAGATATGTTGCATGTACACGGCCAAGCACGCCATGTTGTACAAGCACAAGGTTCATGACGGAAGTGCTCACGTGTTCTACATGGATATAAGGTCTGGCGGTAAGAACTATGATGAATTTGTCCGCAGGGCCATTGAAGAGGATCACGTTAATTACATCAGGGGACGAGTCTCCACGATATACGAGCGCGATGGTAAGCTTATTGTGAAAGGTGTTGACACCTTGCTGGGAGCTCAGCCCATGGAGGTTGTTGCTGACATGGTTGTTCTGGCGACAGCCGGTGTTGCCAACCCGGGTGCCGAGGATCTGGCCCAGAAGCTGCACGTTTCGTACGATTCTCACAAGTTTTTTGCCGAGGCTCATCCTAAACTAAGGCCTGTTGAGACAAACACCGCGGGGATTTTCCTCGCGGGAGCCTGCCAGAACCCGAAGGATATACCTGATTCGGTATCACAGGCTTCAGGAGCTGCTGTTAAGGTAGCCTGCCTCTTCTCGCAGAGTGAACTGACCCGCGAACCACTTGTGGCACATGTAAACAGGATGTCACCGCCATCGTACTCCACCTGCGTGGGATGTTTCCTGTGCCAGTCCGTTTGTCCTTACCAGGCCATCGAGAAAGAGGAGTTCCGTAACCGGGATGGAAACGTGGTGAAGACCGTGGCTAGGATTAACGAGGGATTGTGCCAGGGTTGTGGTACCTGCGTGGCCCTGTGCCGCTCGAAATCGATCGACCTGCATGGTTATTCCAATACCCAGGTCTATGCCGAGGTGGTTTCACTTCTTAACGAATACTAATTCCAAGGATCAACAAATAAGAGTTATGTCAGAATTTGAACCAAAGATCGTTGCTTTCGTCTGTAACTGGTGCACCTATGCCGGGGCCGATCTTACCGGGACCAGCAGGATAAAGTACGCTTCAAACGTGAAGATTATCCGTTTCCCGTGTACAGGAAGGATCGACTTCATGCTTCTCCTGAAAGCTTTTGCCAATGGTGCTGATGGCATCATAGTCTCGGGTTGTCATCCCAACGATTGCCATTATACTTCCGGTAACTTCCATGCCAAAAGGCGTTGGATAATTTTCAGGGAACTGATGGATTTCATGGGTATCGAGATGGACAGGATAACATTCTCGTGGGTTTCAGCGGCCGAGGGTGCAAAATGGGCTGACGTTGTAAACAGCACTGTTACAAGAATAAGACAGATGGGACCATATATTCCATACCGCGACATGTTAAACAAAAACGTTGAGGAGGAGGTGAAAAATGGATAGTCTCATTTCAAAAGCACAGCAGCTACTGGAAAGCAAGAGTGTCGGGGTTGTAATAGGCTACGAGACCGGCAAGACCGGGGTAGTCCGCCCGGCCTTCATAACTGATCAGTCCAAAGCAGGTAAACTTATGTTCGACAAGAGGTGTATCCAGAATCTCGCCGTTTACCTTTCAAAGCCTGAAGTAAAGAGCCTTGGAAAAATGGCAATAGTGGCAACGCTACCAGTAATGAGGAGCATTCTGCTGTTAATTTCCGAGCAACAGGTTATCCCCGGTAATATAATTGTATTAGGTATTTCAGAAGAAGGTAAATTGCTCGAATTCGCCGATCTGGAGGTAATGGAAAAATATGTCGAGAAGTGTGACCTCTCGAATCCGCCACAGTTCCGCGACCTTCTTGAAAAGCTGGCTTCGATGACCGCGGCGGAAAGGTTCGAATACTGGCAGAAGGAGCTCTCGAAATGCATCAAGTGCTACGCTTGCAGGCAGGCTTGCCCGATGTGTTATTGCACCAGGTGTTCTGTCGAAGTAAACCAGCCACAATGGATACCTGTTAAGGCAAATATCCACGGTAACATGGAATGGCACATACTCAGGGCAATGCATCTTGCAGGGCGCTGTGTAAGCTGTGGAGAGTGCGGAAGAGCCTGCCCGGTAGGTATTCCCTGCAACCTGCTCACGATGCATCTCGTTGACACCGTTCATGATTCTTTCAAGGTCTACGCCGGTACCTCCGTGAAGATGAGTTCAGTGTTGTCTACTTACGAACCCAACGATAAAGAAAGCTTTATAATATAATGGAAACCAAAATAAAGATTATCCGCGAGGATTCGCTAGAAAAGCTTTATACAGGGCTTGCCGCGGCAAGGAAAATATACGCGCCGGTTGTCTCTGCTGATAAACAGGTTGAGTTCAGGTATAATCCTGTTTACAGGGATGTCACTTTCGACCATGTGAGATCAACCCTGTCGGTGAAGAATATTGTCTTCCCAAAGACCGAAACACTTTTTACCTTCACCAACAGCAAGACCGAAAGTAACATAACCGACATTGATATATCTCTGATTCCCGAGGTTGTTCTGTGGGGTTCACACCCTTGTGATAATGCGGCCTTCGAGATACTTAAATCAATATTCTGCTGGGATATAACTGACAAGTTTTTTTCTGCCAGGCTGGAAAAACTGACAGTGATCGGGCTTGGCTGTCACAAAAGCGACGAGTATTGTTTCTGTACCTCGGTAGGTTCAGGACCAGGATCTGTCAGGGGCAGCGACTTGTTCCTGACCCCCTTGAAGGACGGCTCGTTCAAGGCAGAATTCATTACTCCAAAAGGAAATGAATTACTTGAACAGTTCGGGGAGCTTTTCAGTGAACCTGCCAATAACGATTTGCTCCTTGCAGATGTTCCTGTCAGGTTCAGTCATGATCAGGTAACTGGTAAGCTTGCAAATAACTTTGAGAATCCTTTCTGGGTCGAAAACTCCCTCAGGTGTATCGGGTGCGGTGCATGTGCTTATGTCTGCCCGACCTGTGCCTGCTTCGACATCCAGGATGAAACCAGGGGCAAGGAAGGTATAAGATACAGGAGCTGGGATTCATGCGGGTTCGGGCTATTCACCCTGCACACCTCTGGTCACAACCCGAGGCACGTGCAGAGCCAGCGATGGAGGCAGAGAATAATGCACAAATTCTCTTACATGCCCGACCGTAACCTCACTCTCGGGTGCGTGGGATGCGGAAGATGCTCCAGCGGTTGCCCCGTCGATATGAATATCGCTGAACAACTTGAAGCTATCCAGAATCTTTAAAATCATTTTGTATGAACGATAATATATACAAGCCATACCTGATGGAGATCATTAATATAGTCGAGGAGACTCCTGACGTGAGGACCTTCCGTCTTAAATTCAGGGATCCGGCTGAAGCGGCAGGTTTTTCGTTCAGGACGGGACAATTCGGCGAATACTCCGTTTTTGGCGAGGGTGAATCAACGTTTTGCGTGGCTTCTTCTCCTACCAGGAAGGACTATATCGAATGTACTTTCCGCAAGGCGGGAAGGGTAACCAATGCCCTGGCAAACCTCGAGGTGGGTGACACCATGGGATTCAGGGGACCGTACGGCAATATCTTCCCGATTGAAGAATGGGAAGGGAAAAATCTCTTGTATATTGCCGGGGGAATCGCCCTGCCTCCAATGAGAAGCGTGATCTGGAACACTCTCGACCTGAGAGAACGATACGGTGATATAACTATAGTTTATGGTGCCCGTACTGTTGCTGACCTGGTTTACAAGCACGAGTTGAAGGAATGGGAGGAGAGACCCGATGTGAAACTGATAACCACGGTGGATCCGGGTGGACAGACTCCTGACTGGAAAGGGGAAACCGGTTTCGTCCCGGCTGTCCTCGACAAGATTGCTCCTTCTTCCAAAAACACTGTTGCCGTGTTATGCGGACCACCTGTAATGATAAAGTTCACGATGCCGGTATTGAAGAAACTTGGCTTTGCCGACAAGGATATTTATACGACACTCGAGAACAGGATGAAATGTGGATTCGGTAAATGCGGAAGGTGCAACGTGGGGAAGATATTCGTTTGCAAGGACGGTCCGGTCTTCACTTACGAACAGTTAAAAGATATGCCTGACGAGTATTAAAAGAATAGATAGAATGAAATCAGGAGTCCCGGGAGCGGGACTCTTTTTTTTTCTTCATGCAGCGATTTAATTTCTTTCCTGTCTTTATGATGTTAAACTTTAAAATTACCACGAGATGAAAAAGATCAGATCTGTCATATTGTTAGCAACCTGCATGGTGCTTTTCCCTGCATTTATGAATGGCCAGCAAATGGTGAAGGAAAACAGGAACCTGTCTGGTTTTGATGGTATTGGTTTCGGTATTTCCGGTAACCTTTACATTAGTTTCGGTTCAGACTTCAAGGTTGTTGTTGAAGCAAGCAAAGATTTTGCCGATGAGATACTGACGGAAGTAAGGAACGGGAAACTACATATCAGGAGGGAGAATTTTAATTTTTTCGGGAACGAGAAGGCTAACGTGTATGTCACTCTGCCGCGTCTGACGAGCCTAAATCTTTCGGGCTCAGGGAAGGCTGAAGTCGAGGGAACCCTGAAAACCGACAGGATTGATCTTAGTGTAAGCGGTAGTGGCAAGATCAATATTCCTGAATTGTCAGTGTCTGAAATGGGATGTTCAATATCCGGTTCAGGAGATATCTACCTGGGAGGAGGTCAGGTTGGGACAGCTAAACTTTCAATTAGCGGTTCAGGTGGTTACTCTGGCGAGAACGCTTCAATCAGGAGCTTCCAGGCCAGTATATCCGGTAGTGGCAGCTGCAACTGCAAGGTAGAGGATGAACTTGTTGCAAGGATTTCAGGCAGTGGGAACATTTACTATAGCGGTAACCCCAGACTTGATGTAAAATCCTCGGGATCAGGCCATGTAAGATCAAGATAAATCACATTCTTATTATTTTTATCACGCCATTTTGTTCAACTTTTATTACCGGCGAGGGCTTGTGCTTTCGCCGGTCTTCTTTTCTGTATTCGACGACAAAATCGACTCTTGACAATATTGTTCCCGATATCTCACCAAAATGTGAAGGAGCGGGCTCACCGCTTATATTGGCGGAGGTTGAAACAAGAGGCTTCCTGAATCTTTCTATCAGTTGCAGGCAAAATGGATCATCCGTTATCCTGATACCAACTGAACCGTCTTCAGCCATCATAGCCGGGGCAATATTCTTTGCAGAAGGGAAAATGATAGTAACAGGTTTATCCGAAGCCGACAGTATTTCCAGGGCGGCGGAAGGTATATCACGAGTGTAACGTTCTACCATATCAAGCCCGTTAGCCAGCATGATGAGGCTCTTGCTCTCGTTCCTTTCCTTTATCCTGAATATCTTCTCAACCGCTTCAGCGTTTGAGGGATCGCAACCGAGACCCCAGACTGTATCGGTGGGATAAAGTATCACGCCACCTGAGCGTAGCACCTTGATACAGTTTTTAATGTCTTCTTCAAATCCCTTGTCCATTTGCCACCCTTGTTTTCTTGTGTAGTTTTCTGAGTTTGTTATATTTCAGATAGCTCCCCCTGGCAGTGATTGAACAGGCAACCAGGCAGGTATACCCGTCGAGGAAGCCAAGGTAAAGAACATAAGACCTGAAAAAGCTCCAGATCATGTGTATAGTTCCCGAGAATGGCCATGCTTTCCTTCCTGCCCTGAAGTACGATTCGGCGCTTATTGATGAAAACCTTTCCATCTTCTGCCTGTGTTCCTCGCACGAGGCATAGTTCCAGTGCAGCAAGTCTCCCTCCAGATGCTTAACCCTTGTTCCTTCATTCATCCTGAACTTGTCGTGCGGGTTATATCCTTTCCAACTGCCTTTTTCCCTGAAAAAGAGTCTTAACTGCCTGTCGGGGTACCATCTCGAGTGATGGATCCATTTCCCGCAATAATTATTTAGCCTGTTAAAGGTATAGCCATCGTGCCCGGGATTATCTTTGACCTCGAGGATTGATTTTTTCAGGTCATTGCCAAGAGCCTCGTCTGCATCGAGCGAGAGTATGAACGAGTGTGAAGCCAGACCCAAGGCATGGTTCTTTTGTTCAACGTAACCTTCGAAAGCATGAAGGAAGAACCTGACATTATGTTTTTCACAGATCTCCCTCGTGCGGTCGGTCGAAAAAGAATCCACCACTATTATCTCGTCGGCTACATCGGCAAGAGATTCAAGGCACCGGCCAATATAATCTTCCTCGTTAAAGGTTATTATTACTGCGGAGATTTTAGGCATCAGGAATATATTACACTGAAATATCGAATTCTCGAAGAGCCTCGTTAAGCGAGGTCTTTTTATCTGTCGATTCCTTGCGTGTACCTATGATCATAGCGCATGGAATATTGAACAGTCCCGCTGGGTATTCTTTCTGGTATGAGCCTGGGATGACGACAGATCGGGGTGGAACATAACCCCTGTATTCTTTCCCCCCGGGTACGGTAACATCTATTATCTTGGTGCTGTTGGTAATGACAACA
Organism: Bacteroidales bacterium; assembly: GCA_046329885.1. GTDB lineage: Bacteria > Bacteroidota > Bacteroidia > Bacteroidales > VadinHA17 > LD21. Next base: position 1,650 of record JAXLTU010000004.1, on the reverse strand, counting down.
TTCGCGCCGAGAACTGCTTCCCTTCCCACATGAGCACCCTCAACAACAATGCATCTTGATCCCACGAAACAGTTGTCTTCAATAATTACAGGTGCGGCTTGCACGGGTTCAAGCACACCGCCAATGCCAACACCGCCACTGAGGTGGACATTCTTTCCTATCTGCGCGCACGACCCCACCGTTGCCCAGGTATCGACCATGGTTCCCTCGTCAACATAGGCACCTATATTTACATATGATGGCATCAGGATAACACCCGGCGATATATAAGACCCGTATCTTGCAACTGCATGAGGCACAACCCGTATGCCAAGTTCCCTGTAATTCTTTTTCAATGGGATCTTGTCATGAAACTCCAGCGGACCTGCCTCAATCGTCTCCATTTTCCTGATCGGGAAATACATTATCACGGCTTTCTTTACCCACTGGTTAACCTTCCACCCGTTTTCCCCGGGTTCGGCGACCCTGAGCTTTCCCTTGTCAAGAAGGTCAACTGTCTTCATTATCTCCTCCTGTACCTTACTGTCCGATAGCATGGTCCTGTTCTCCCAGGCCTTTTCGATAAGCTCCTTACCAGCGTGTTCCATCTTCAAGAATTTGGAGTAAAATTAACCAAATGTTATAAGGAGGCAAGTAAAATATATACAGGTGTCATAAAACAGGTCACGATGTTCATAATATTATAACTTTGAGTCGATTCAAAAAGAGAGAGAGATGAAAAAAAGCAGATTGTTACTTGCCATCGCGGCGTTTTTATTCGCCATCCAGTCACATTCCCAGGAAGCGCAGAAATATATGCTGCCACCGGAAGCAATAGTCAGGATTGTTGACGCACCCCAGACTCCTTCTGTTTCTGTCAGCCCCGACAGGTTGAATATCCTGCTCATAGAACGGCCAGGACTTATTACAATAAAGGAATTATCGCAGGAAGAGTTAAGGATAGCTGGTCTGAGGATCGATCCTGCAGTGAGTGGTCCGAGCAGGCAGACCTATAACACCGGGTTCAGCCTCATAAGCATTGATGGGAGCAATCCAAGAAAAATAGAAGGCTTACCTTCTGTACCAAGAATGGGTTTCCCGGTATGGTCGATTGATGGTAAAAAGTTTGCTTTTACAAACAGGACTGATAACTCTTTTGAACTGTGGGTTTGTGACATTCAGACCCTCAAGGCCCGACTGATAGCTAACGGTGTTAATCTGGTTTTCGGCGGCTCTGTTTCGTGGCTGCCGGATAATAAAAGCCTGGTCTTCCTCTCGGTTGATCCCTCGAGAGGAGTGATGCCGGTAAGGAGCACCGTGCCAACGGGTCCGGTTGTCCAGCAAAATCTTGGTACACGTGGTCAGGCCGCGACCTACCAGGATCTTCTCAAAGATCCCGTTGACGAAGCTCTTTTCGAGTATTTTGCTTCATCAAGGGTGATGCTCTGGAATGGCTCAACTGTTTCAGCAATAGGCAAGGCAGGAATGATAACTGACGTAACACCTTCACCCGATGGGAATTACCTCCTGGTGACATCAGTGAGCAAACCCTTTTCTTACATAGTCCCGTATAACTCATTTCCAACGCTTACTTCGGTCTGGAGTATATCGGGACAGACAGTGAAGGTTCTCTTGCAGGAACCACTTATTGAAAACCAGCCAAGAGGATAC